>NZ_JPOC01000007.1 GCF_000738775.1 Prescottella defluvii | reverse complement strand
CGCACTCCCCTGTTGGCCGGCAGCTGCGGGTCGCCGAGGCCCCCACCCCCTGACCCGCGTTTTGCGCACTTGTCGCGGAATTCCGGCCTCCGCCGGCGCGACAAGTGCGCAAAACGCAAGGGACTCAGCCGACGGTGTTGAAGCCCGCCATGAGCGGGAACAGTGGATCGTCGACGCCGATGTCCATCGTGCATTCGTTCGCCCGCGGATCCGGGACGAACGCCCACAGCAGAGCGCCCGCGGTGCCGGCCGCACGCTGTCCGGTGATCTTCTGCCCGATGCTCGAGGCCCGATCCTGCAGTGTCCTGCACGACCCGGCGTTCTCGCCGATCTCCGCGACCAGCAACGGCTTTCCGGCCGCCTCCGCCTGTTCGATCCGTCGGGCGAGGCCGTTCCACTGGTCCCCCGGCAGCGGGACGCCGTCGGCGCCGTAGTCGTGGTACTGGACGAAGTCGACGTTGTCCGACTCGCTCACGTACTGGTAGTCGGCGCCGCCGGTGCCGCACTGGCCGCCGCCGATCAGGCCCGCGGTGACCAGGTGCTTCGGCGCGATCGCCTTGATCTCGCCGCCGGCCTCCTCCATGAAGTCGCGCAGCACCTGGGCGGCATCCGGCGGACACGTGCGCACCCACCAGTCGCAGTTCCCGTTCACGCACTCACCGGGATCCGGTTCGCCGACCAGTTCCCACGCCGCGACGGACGGGGAGTCCTTCCAGCGGTTCACCGCTGTCTGCACCCAGTCCTGGAAGGTGAGCCGAATACCGTTGTCGTCGTCGGTCTTCCAGCCGCCCACGTACCACGACCGGTCCTTGAACTGCTCGCTCTCGCACGCGCCGTCCTGCGCGGACAGCACCGGAATGATCATCTGATCGGTGCGCTCCGCCTCGGCGAAGACCGCATCCATGGCGGAGAAGTCCAGTTCGCCGGTGAACTTGTTGATCGCGAGTTCCTGGAAGGCGTTGAACCGCGTGAGCGAATGCGGCGGAAGGGATTCGAAGAAGTCGGGCAGATCCACCATCCCGCCACAACCGCGGTTGATCGCCCAGTCGGTAGAGAGCTGGTAGGCGTTGAAGCCGGCCGGCCACCACTTCTCACCATCGAGGTACAGGCCGTCCGCGGCAGCCTCGACCCGGCCCGGCGCCTGTGGGGACAGACCCGCTCCGCAGCTCGCCATCGTCACCACCGACAGCACGGCTACCAGCAACCATCTCAATCTCGGTGTCGTTCTCAGAGCTGCCTCGCTTCGTCAAGGCGTGGCCGCGGGATGGATCGAGCGGCTCTCCCGGCGATCCACGGCACATGGGACCCATCCGCGCCACACTCTAGAGAACTTCCGACAGGAAGGCCTGGAGTCGTGGAGTTTCGGGCCTGTCGAACATTTGCTCGGGTCCGCCCGTTTCGACGACGACACCCCGGTCCATGAACATCACCGTGTCCGACACCGACCGGGCGAAGCCCATCTCGTGCGTCACCACCACCATCGTCATGCCGGTGGTCGACAGGTCCGCCATGAGCGCCAGCACACCCTTGACCAGTTCCGGATCGAGCGCCGAGGTGGCCTCGTCGAAGAACATCACCTGCGGTTTCATCGCGAGTGCCCGGGCGATCGCGACGCGCTGCTGCTGGCCGCCGGACAGGTTGCCCGGGCGCGAATCGGCCTTGGCGGTCAGGCCCACCAGTTCGAGCTGTTCCAGCGCGAGTGCGCGCGCCGCATCCTTGGACAGCTTCTTCAACTTCCGTGGCCCGAGTGCGATGTTGTCGGCGACCGTCTTGTGCGGGAACAGGTTGAAGTGCTGGAACACCATCCCGATCCGCTGACGCAGGTGATCCGGATTGTCGGCCAGGACCGAACGGCCGTCGAGCAGGACGTCGCCCGCATTCGGTTCGTGCAGCCGATTGAGGACCCGCAGCAGCGTCGACTTACCCGATCCCGACGGCCCGATCACGGTGACGGTCTTGCCGGCGTCGACGTGCAGATCCACCCCGCGCAGCACCCGGTTCGTACCGAACGCGAGATGCAGCCCGGTACCGGTGAGGGAGACGGAATCGGTCATGCGTCAGCCCCTCTCCACGACGATCGCCTGCTCGAGGTCGTCGAGTGTGCCGGAGGTGTCGGCCCGGCCGGTGCGCAGACGCCGGTCGATGTAGTTGACCAGGTGGGTGAGCGGAATCGTGAGCGCCAGGTAGAACAGCCCGGCCGCGACCAGCGGCGACAGGTTCCCGGTCTGGGCGTTGAGGTCACGGCCCACGGCGAACAGTTCCCGCTGCGTCACCAGCAGACCCAGGAAGTAGATCAGCGACGAGTCCTTGATGAGCGAGATGAACTGGTTCATCAGTGCCGGCAGCACCCGCCGCACCCCCTGCGGGATCACCACCAGCACCATCGACCGCCGGTACGAGAACCCCAGGGCACGAGCCGCTTCCATCTGCCCGGGTTCGACGCTCTGGATACCGGAGCGGAAGATCTCGCCGATGTAGGCGGCGGCCAGCAGCGACAGCGCCGCTGCGCCCAGCCAGTACGGGTTGCTGCCGGTCAATCCCTTCACGACCGGCCCGACGCCCAGGCCGACCAGCAGGATGATCACCACCGCGGGCAGGCCGCGGAAGATGTCGGTGTAGACGCGGGCAGGCCAGCGCAGCCACCGGGTGCGGGAGATGCCCGCGACCGCGAGCAGCATGCCGATCACCGTGCCGACGATGCCCGACGACAGCGCCAGGATCAGCGTGTTCGGCAGTCCGGTGCGCAGCAGGTCGGGGAAGGCGCGCTTGTACAACTCCCAGTCGAAGAACGTGTCGCCGAGTTGCTGCAGCGTCGACTTCGGCTGTGTGGTGGACGGTTCGGATGGTTCCTGCGCCGCAGCGATGGCCGCGAAGTCCGGCAACTGTGGTTCGGGCGCTGCTTTGCTGCCCGGCTTCCAGCCGGCGGGGAGTTCTCGTGGCACCCAGTCCGAGTACAGCCGGGACCAGGTCCCGTCCGCGATCACCGCGTCGAGGCCCGAGTTGAGCGCGTCGATCAGCGGTTGACGATCCTTGGCCACCGCCCAGCCCACATAGTTGTTGAGGCTGAACGTGTTCTGCACGATCGATGCCGGATCGCCCGGTGCGATCGCCCCCTGCGCCTGCTGCGACGGCGCCACCCACGCGTCGATCTGGCCGGTCTTGAGGTTCGCATAGGCGGTGTTGTAGTCCGGGAACTTCACCGGGTCCAGGCCGAGGGTGTTCACGACGTAGTCGTCCTGCACGGTGCCCTGCACGACGCCGATCCGCACCGACGACGTCAGGTCCGAGAAGCCTTTGACGGCACTCCCGTTCGGCACCACCAGGGCGAAGTAGCCGAAGTCGTAGCCGTTGGTGAACCCGACCAGGTCGCGGCGGGCATCGGTGGTGGTGATCGACGACGATCCGACGTCGAACCGGTGGCCCGCCACCTGCGCGAGCAGTCCCGCGAAGTCGGTCCCGATGAACTCCACCTGCAGTCCCAGTTTCTCCGCGACCGCCCGGAGCAGTTCGTTGTCGAAACCGGTGAAGACGTTGTGCGAGTTCACGCAGATGCTCGGGGGCGCGTCCGACAGGGTGCCGACGGTGAGCGTCCCGGGCTTGACGAGATTCAACTTCGACGTGTCGATGCCGCTGAGCGGCAGCGTGTCCGGCGTCGTGTACCGGTCCTCCGCGGCCGCCGCCGCGGCGGTGTCGAGGTTGCCGGGCAGCGCCGACGCGCTGTCGACGCCGGGCGGGGAGCACAGATCGTTCGCCGCGTTGTCGCCGGATCCGCATGCCACCAGCGTCAGCACCGGCAGCAGCAGTACCAGCAGCACCGCCACCACCCGGGATCGGGAGGTGGCGGCGGCGGTCATGGGATTTCCGGTCTACGCGAGCCCGGACAGCTGCGGTGGGGTGTGTTCGTCGCGCCAGGCGACCGCCTCGCGGAGTGCGGTGAGGTCGTAGTCGGGGCCGCTCGCGTTGACCGTGAACAGCGTGACACCTGCGTCGACGTAGGCTGCGGCCTGATCCGCCCCGTGCCACCAGGTCGAACGTTCGATCTCGTGCGGGTTGCGCTGCACGTCACCGCAGTGCTCGCCGAGGATCGCGGACTTGCGGACGAACTCGTCCCGGTCGCCGAAACCGTGCCAGATGTCGGCGTACTCGGCGACGAGCCGCAGGGTCTTCTTCTCGCCGCTGCCGCCGATCATGAGCGGAATGTCCCGTGTGGGAGCCGGATTGAGCTTGCCGAGGCGGGACGTGATGCGGGGCAGGTACTCCCCCAGCAGCTTGATCCGGGAACCGGGAGTGCCGAAGTCGTATCCGTAGGCGTCGTAGTCCTTCTCGAACCAGCCGGCACCGATCCCGAGGATCAGCCGCCCACCGCTGATGTGGTCGACGGTGCGGGCCATGTCGGCCAGCAGGTCCGGATTGCGGTAACCGGCGCAGCTGACCAGCGCGCCGATCTCGACCCGCTCGGTCTGCTCCGCCCACGCCCCGAGCATCGTCCAGCACTCGAAGTGGGCACCCTCCTGATCCCCGTACAGGGGATAGAAGTGATCCCAGTTGAAGACGACGTCGGCGCCGGCCTCCTCGGCGCGCAACACGGCGTCGCGGATCATGCCGTACTCGGGGGCGTGCTGCGGCTGCAACTGGATGCCGATACGCACGGGACGGGTCATGCGGAACTCCTTCGCGCGGGGACTCGCATCTCACGTTATCCCCACGGCTGGTCTGCTGCACGGAGTTGTCGGCGCACACTGGACGTATGCGGATCATCCAGCGTCCGAGCCCGCCGACCGGCTTCAAGCGCCGGTTCCTGAGGATGCCGATCCAGCTGTACCGATGGCACCTCGGCGGCCTGCTCGGACACCGCTTCTTGCTCCTCGAACACGTCGGCCGTCGCAGCGGCAAGCCCCGGCAGGTGGTGCTCGAGGTCGTCGACCACGACGACACCTCCGACGGCTGGGTCGTCGCGGCCGGCTTCGGGACGGCGTCGGACTGGTACCGGAACCTGACGGCGCATCCCCGGGCCCGGGTGCGGGTGGGTCGTCGCGAATCCGTCGTCGACGCCGACTTCCTGGGCACCGAGGAGGGCGGCGACCTGATGGCGCACTACGGCAGCCTGCACCCGAGGATCGGCGTCCGGTTGTGCAAGAGCATGGGCTTCGAGGTCGACGGCAGCGCGGACGACTTCCGTGAGGCCGGCCGGCACATCCACTTCGTCAGGCTGCGCCCCGTGCCCGCTTGATGGTTCCGGGCACTTCGGACGCCTATGCTGTGGCCCGCACAACCGTGCACCCTGACTCGGATCGTCCGGCACGTTCCTGCCGGTGAAGGGACCGTTCCACCATGGCTTCGGTGACATTCGACAAGACCACGTGCCTGTTCCCGGGCGCGACGACCCCCGCGGTCGACAAGCTGGATCTGCACATCGAGGACGGCGAGTTCCTCGTCCTCGTCGGCCCGTCGGGCTGCGGCAAGTCCACATCGCTGCGCATGCTCGCAGGGCTCGAGGAGGTGTACGACGGCCGCATCCTCATCGGCGACCGTGACGTCACCGGCCAGGAGCCCAAGGAACGCGACATCGCGATGGTCTTCCAGAACTACGCGCTGTACCCGCACATGTCCGTCGCCGAGAACATGGGCTTCGCGCTCAAGCTCGCGAAGACACCCAAGGACGAGATCAAACGCCGCGTGCAGGAAGCCGCGAAAATGCTCGACCTCGAGCCGTACCTCGACCGCAAGCCCAAGGCGCTGTCCGGCGGCCAGCGGCAGCGCGTCGCGATGGGCCGCGCGATCGTCCGCAGCCCCCAGGTGTTCCTCATGGACGAGCCGCTGTCGAACCTCGACGCCAAGCTGCGTGTGCAGACCCGCACCCAGATCGCGCAGTTGCAGCGCCGGCTCGGCACCACCACCGTCTACGTCACGCACGATCAGGTGGAGGCCATGACGATGGGCGACCGGGTCGCGGTGCTCAAGGACGGCGTCCTGCAGCAGTGCGCGCCGCCGCGTGAGCTCTACAGCCGCCCCGTCAACCAGTTCGTCGCCGGGTTCATGGGCTCGCCGTCGATGAACATGCTGACGCTGCCGCTCACCGACGGCGGCGTGCAACTGGGCGACACGGTGATCCCGGTTTCCCGTGAAACCATCGCCGAGATCCCCGAGGGCCAGGTCGTGCTCGGCATCCGCCCGGAACATCTCGAGCCGGGACCGAGCGGCGAGGGCATCGTCATGGACGTCGACGTCGTCGAGGAACTCGGTTCCGACGCCTTCGTCTACGGGCGCACCGGCCTCGGCGGCCCCGGCGAGCACCAGTTGGTCGCCCGCACCGACTGGCGGAACCCTCCGGCCCGCGGCGAACGGGTGAACCTGCACGTCGACCCGTCCGAGGTGCATCTGTTCTCGGTCACCGACGGCCGCCGGCTCGGGTGATCCTGACCGATCCAGTCCGGGGGTAATGACCGAAATTTCCCCCGGTCCGTGCCAGAGTAAGCGGCGACATATGCCTCGGTCCGGCGGAGTTCACGTCCGTGGAGGGCCGGAGACGTCTATCTGAAAGGTGGACCATGCGTTCTTTCAAGACGCGTTCGCGTGTTGCGGTGGCGGCCTCGGCCGTCGCGCTGCTCGCCCTCGCCGGGTGCTCGAGCGACAACGGTGGCGGCAACGCCAGCCCCGACGACGCCGTCACGCAGAACCTCGACGGCCGCGGCGCGATCTCGTTCGCGATGGGCAAGAACGACACCGACAAGCTGCAGCCGGTGATCGACAAGTGGAATGCGGCCAATCCGGACGAGAAGGTCTCCCTCAAGGAACTGCCCGGCGAGGCCGATGACCAGCGCAACAAGCTGGAGCAGTCGCTGCAGGCCGGCAACGCCGACTACGACGTGATGGCCCTCGACCTGGTGTGGACCGCCGGGTTCGCCGCGAACGGCTGGCTGCAGCCGCTCGAGGGTGGCCTCGCCATCGACACCGCGCCGCTGCTGCCGGCCACGGTCGAGTCCGCGACCTACCGCGGCACGCTGTACGCGGCACCGCAGAACACCAACGCGCAGCTGCTGTACTACCGCACCGACCTCACCCCCGCCGCCCCCGCGGACTGGAAGGCGCTCACCGAGAGCTGCGCGACCGAGCAGGCCAAGACCGTTCCGGACTGCCTGGTCACCCAGCTCAAGCAGTACGAGGGCCTGACGGTCAACACCACGCAGTTCATCAACTCGTGGGGCGGCTCGGTCGTCGGCGCCGACGGCAGCACCCCCGAGGTCGATTCGCCCGAGGCCAAGGCCGGCATGCAGGCCATGGTCGACGCCTACCAGGGCGGGCAGATCGCGAAGCGCTCCACCGGCTTCACCGAGGAGGAGACCAACCTCGCGTTCGTCGGCGGCGAGGCGATGTACGCCTACAACTGGCCGTACATGTGGGACAACGCGGAGAAGGACGGTTCGAAGGTCAAGGGCAACGTCGCCGTTGCTCCGATCGTCGGCCCGACCGGTGCCGGTGCGTCGACGCTGGGCGGCTACAACAACGGCATCAACGTCTTCTCCAAGAACAAGGCGACCGCACGCGACTTCATCGCGTTCGTCCAGAACGAGGACAACCAGATGTCGTTCGCGGACGCATCGTTCCCGCCGGTCCTGAAGTCGGTCTACGACGACCCGGCCCTGATCGCCAAGTACCCGTACCTGCCGGCACTCAAGGCTGCGCTCGAGAACGCCAAGCCGCGCCCGGTCACGCCGTACTACACCGCGATCTCCAAGGCCATCCAGGACAACGCGAGTGCTGCCCTCAACGGCAAGGTGACGGTCGACCAGGCCGCGACCGACATGACCGCGGCAATCAAGAACGCGGCCAAGTAATCACTGCCGTTCGAACACGAGAGATCAGGTAACGCACGATGGCTGACTCTGCTGGGCTGAGGCGAGCAGACGAGGCCCGCGCCGTGGTCGGGATCGACGATCCCGACCACGGCGGTCGCGCTTCCGGGCACGGGCCCGGGACGCCGCGCACGGGTCACGATGACGAACCACCGATGGTCGCTCCGCGTAAGAAGCGCGATTTCCGGCCGATCTGGCTGATCGCCCCCACCATGGTGATCCTGGCCGTCGTCATCGTGTATCCGGTGCTCCGTGCGGTCTACCTGTCCTTTCAGGCGAACAAGGGCATCGACCCGGACACCGGCCGCTTCACCGAGGGCGGGTTCGCCGGGTTCAAGCACTACCTGCAGTGGCTCGTGCAGGACTGCGGTGGCGGCGCGGGAACCTGCCCGCCCGGCACCCTGGCCCACGACTTCTGGTCCGCGGCCGGTGTCACGATCTTCTTCGCCGTCGTCACGGTCGCGATCGAGGTACTCCTCGGTCTGTGGATGGCGACGGTCATGGGCAAGACCTTCTGGGGTCGGTCCCTGCTGCGCGCGAGCGTGTTGATCCCGTGGGCCATCCCCACGGCGGTCACCGCGAAGCTGTGGTTCTTCATCTTCGCCGAGAACGGCATCGCGAATAAGCTGCTCGGCACCTCCATCGCGTGGACCACCGACCCGTGGGCGTCGCGATTCGCGGTCATCATCGCCGACGTGTGGAAGACGACGCCGTTCATGGCGCTGCTCATCCTCGCGGGCCTGCAGATGATCCCGAACGACGTGTACGAGGCGGCCAAGGTCGACGGCGCCAGCGCCTGGCAGCGGTTCACCAGGATCACGTTGCCGCTGGTCAAGCCCGCGCTCATGGTCGCGGTGCTGTTCCGCACCCTCGACGTGCTGCGCATGTACGACCTGCCCGCGATCCTGTCCGGCACGTCCGGCGCCACGCCCAACACGACGCTGTCGATCCTGGTGATGGCCGACATCCGGCAGGGCAACTTCCAGAGCGCGTCGGCGCTGTCGACATTGATCTTCCTGCTGATCTTCGCCGTCGCGTTCGTGATGGTGAAGTTCCTCGGCGCCAATGCGGTGCGCACCCAGGACGAGCAGCGGAAGGGGGCGGATCGTTGATGGGACGCCACAGCAAGCCCGAGGACCTCGACGAGGACTCGGTGGAATCCACCGCGTCGGTGCCCACGACGGTCGCCACCGCCGTCGCTCCCCCACCCGAAGCCGAGACCTCGACGGCTGTCACCAAGCCGCGCCGGCGCACCGACCGCGGCAAGACGGCCCGCACCTACCTGGGTGTCGCGATCATCCTGATCTGGGGTCTGGCGCCGTTCTACTGGATGGTCGTCACCGCGTTCCGGCAGGTCGACCACACCTTCGACACCACACCGTGGCCCACGTACCTCACGCTCGACAACTTCCGTGCCGCGCTGTCCACGGACAAGGGCAACGACTTCCTCGGCGCGATCGTCAACAGCCTCGTAATCGGCGTGGTGACGACGGCCGTCGGCCTGCTGCTGGGTGTGTTCGCGTCGTACGCGCTCGCCCGGATCGAGTTCCGCGGCAAGTACATCGTCACCGGCATCATCCTCGGCGCGTCGATGTTCCCGACCGTCGCGCTGATGACGCCGCTGTTCCAGCTGTTCGGCGACTTCGGCTGGATCGGCCAGTACCAGGCGTTGATCATCCCGAACATCTCGTTCGTGCTGCCGCTGACGATCTACACGCTCACGTCGTTCCTGTCGGATCTGCCGTGGGAGCTCGAGGAGGCCGCCCGGATCGACGGCGCCTCCCGGTTCCAGGCGTTCCGGCTGGTGATCCTGCCGTTGGCCGCGCCGGCACTGTTCACGACGGCGATCCTCGCGTTCATCGCGACGTGGAACGAGTTCATGCTCGCGAGCCTGCTGTCGACGGAGAAGACCGAACCGGTCACCGTCGCGATCGCCCGGTTCGCCGGCGCCAACTCGTGGGAGCAGCCGTATGCGGCGATCATGGCGGCCGGCACGCTCGTCACGATCCCACTGGTGATCATGGTGCTGCTGTTCCAGCGTCGCATCGTCTCCGGTCTCACCGCGGGCGGCGTGAAGAGCTGACATGACCGCCCGACATGGCTAGGCCGCCGCGGGGCCGCCAGCCGCTGGAGATGCTCATCGGCATCCTCGGCTTCTTCACGTTCATGGCGTTCCTCGCCGCGGTCGTCCCGATCGTCCGCGGCGAGCCGTCGGTGACGGCGTCGCTGATACTCCTCGTCTGTGTCGTGCTGCTCGGGGGCGTGATCGTGCTGCATCGCCGAACCTGACCCCGCGTTTTGCGCACTTGTCGCGCGTTCCGGGGCCGACTTCTCGCGACAAGTGCGCGAAACGCGGGAAGTGCCGGGTATGTCCTCGCCGGATCGACGTTCGCGTGCCGTCCGCGCCGTGAGATGCGACCATCGGAGGACGACCGGATTCGACCGACCCCGGTTGGGGGTCTGGCCGGATCGCCGATTGCGGACCGGAAGTTGTGCGCGTGAATTCCACGAGCAGCACGAAACCCGAGAAACCAGAGCAGCCAGAACGCAGGCCACGATCCCGCGGACGCACGATCGTGCGGCTCCTCGCGGCCGTCGTGATCATCCCGATCGTCCTGTTCGGCGTGGCGTATGTGTTGGCGGATGTGCCGAGTCCGGGGCAGATGCGTACCAAACAGGTGGCCACGATCCTCGCGTCCGACGGCACCAGTGTCGTCGCGAAGGTCGTGCCGCCCGAGGGCAACCGGACCGAGGTGCCGCTCGACGCGGTACCCGGCTATGTCCGCAACGCGGTGCTGTCGGCGGAGGACCGCGACTTCTACTCCAATCCCGGCTACTCGATCTCGGGGTTCCTGCGGGCGGGCCGGGACAACCTGCTGGGCCGTGAGAGCGCCGGCGGCGGCTCGACGATCACGCAGCAGTACGTCAAGAATGCGCTGGTCGGCACCGATCGGAACGTGATCCGGAAGGCCCGCGAACTGGTGGTGTCGGCGAAGATGGCCCGGCAGTGGTCCAAGGACGAGATCCTCGGCGCGTATCTCAACACCATCTACTTCGGACGCAACGCGTACGGCATCGCGGAGGCGTCCCACGCATTCTTCGGCAAACCGGTGGAGCAGTTGACGCTCGCGGAGGGTGCGGTGCTGGCCTCGGTGATCCAGAGTCCGTCCGCGCTCGACCCCTCCACCGGCCTCGACGGTCTGCAGGCGCGGTGGAACTACGTCCTCGACGGCATGGTCGACATGGGGGTGCTCGCTGCCGCCGAGCGCGCGAGCACCCAGTTCCCGGAGGTCCTGCCGGTGGCGTCGCTCGCCGCGGGCGATGTCGCGCCCGGACCGGAGGGCCTGATCCGGACGCAGGTGGCGCGCGAGCTCGCGGCCGCCGGGATCAGCCAACGCGACATCGATACCGGCGGGCTGCAGATCACCACGACGATCGACGCGAAGGCGCAGCAGGCGGCGGTGGACGCGGTGAACCGTGCGCTGGACCGGCAGCCCGACCAACTCCGGGCGGCGGTGGTGTCGATCGATCCGCGGTCGGGGGCGGTGCGGGCCTACTACGGCGGCGAGGAGGGCGCCGGCTTCGACTTCGCGCAGGCCGGGTTGCAGACGGGCTCGTCGTTCAAGGTGTTCGGCGCGCTCGCGGCGCTCGAGGACAAGGTGCCGCTCACGGCGCAGTTCAGCAGTGCGCCGCTCACCGTCGGTGACCTCACGATCAAGAACGTCGAGGGCGAGACGTGCGGGACGTGCAGTCTGGCCGAGGCTCTCAAGCGGTCGCTCAACACCAGCTACTACCGGCTGACGCTGTCGATGGAGAACGGGGCGCAGAAGATCGCCGACGCCGCACACGCCGCCGGTATCCCCCGGCAGGTCCCCGGTATCGACCACGAGACGCTGACGCAGTTCGGCGGCCCACCCGAGACGGGAATCGTGCTGGGCCAGTATCAGACCCGGCCGATCGACATGGCGTCCGCGTACGCGACGCTCGCGGCGTCGGGCCGGTTCCACGAACCGTACTTCGTGCAGAAGGTGGTCGATGCCGACGGCCAGGTGCTGCTGGACCGTCCCCCGTCCGACGGCGAGCAGCGGATCGATCCGCCCATCGCGGACACCGTCACCCAGGCGATGGTGCCGATCGCGGCGTACTCGCGGAACCACGGTCTGGCGGGCGGGCGTGCGTCGGCCGCCAAGACCGGAACCGCGCAGTTGGGTGAGACCGGTTCGAACAAGGACGCGTGGATGGTGGGGTTCACGCCGTCGCTGTCGACGGCGGTCTGGGTGGGGACGGCGGACAGCAAACCCATCGAGACGAGTGGGGGTGGTGCCGTGTACGGGGCCGGGCTGCCGTCGGACATCTGGAAGGAGACGATGGACGGTGCGCTCGCCGGGACGACGAACGAACAGTTCCAGTCGGCCCAGCAGGCACCGCAGTCCGGTGGGCAGCAGGGGAACGCACCGGCCGGGTCGTCCACCACCGCCGAGCAGCAGTACACCGAATCCGCCCCGACGCGGCAGCGGTCGGCGCAGACGCAGCAGGAGGCGCCCGCGTGGACGCCTCCCGCTCAGACCGCCCCGCAGGCGCCCGTGCAGCAGAGTGAGCCGCAACAGCAGTGGAATTCTCCTGCACCGCAACAACAGTTGCAGCAGCAACAGGCCCCGGCCCCCGTTCCGCAGGCGCCTGCGCCTGCTCCGGCTCCCCCTCCCCCGGCGCCGGCTCCCGCGCCGCCGCCGGGAATCCAGATCCTCCCGGGTGTCACCATCCCGCTGCCGGGTTAGGGCGAACCGGCGACGCGCACGCGAGTCACGGACGCAGTCGGCGCAGCACCCACATCGACGGAATCAGCAACAGGGCCGAGAGCGCCAGGGCCAGAGCCGCTTCCGTCAGCTGGAAGCGACGAAACAGGGTGTCGGGGTGGTAGCGCATCTCGAAACGGTCGACGCCCTGGACGCGCCGGCATTCGGTGAACACGCGGTCCTGATCGGCGGCGATGGAGTCCTGGCGAGCCTCGTACGCGGCGAGGGTCTCGTCGGGGCGTTGCCCCCAGTCGTTCCCGGCTGCGGCCTCGTTGCACACGGCGTGGTCCAGGTCGATGCTGCGGCCCGCCGCATCGACGTAGCCGGCGCTCAGTATCCACACGGGTCCTCCGGACTCGATGTCCGGCGTCGAATAGGAGGGGTGGCCGAGGTTGTCGAGCGGGCGAGTCTCGACCACCGGCGTCGCGTACTGCGGCCGGGCCTCGACCTGGAATCCCACCAGCAGTGCCGTCATCGCGACCAGGGTCACGGTCATGGCGCCGAGCGTGTTCCGGAGCAGCATGCCGAGGAGGCTTCCGAGGATCAGCGCGAGCAACGTGTAGGCGCCCGCGATCAAACCGGTCGACTGGAACAGGGGGAAGGTCAGATGCGAGTACCCGACCCAGCTGTACGAGACGAAGGCATAGTCCGGTCCGACGGCCACGTCGCGGGTCCACTCGAGCACGGACCCGAGGACGACCATGGCGAGGACCGCCGGCACGAACACGACCAGGACCCGCGTCCAGTACCACCGGGCGCGGCTCACCGACTGGGAGAACCCCAGGACGTGGGTGCCGTGCTCGATGTCCCGGGAGAAGACGGTGACGCCGACCAGTACGCCGAGCAGGACGGGCAGAACGACGGTGACGAGGGTGATCAATGTCAGTGTCGACTCGGCCCAGCACTCCGCGGCACCGCCGCCGGGCGCGCAGCCGAAGAAGCTGCCGAACGGCTCCGGGCTGGTCGCGTTCCGAACCTCGAGGCCGCAGACCGCCGCGACGGCCGCGAGCAGGAGGATCCCGCCGACGGTGGCGAGGATCGTCGTCCGATGCTGCCTCCACGTAGCCCAGATCATGCTGCCTCCTCGTCGTCGGTGGTCAGGTAGGCGAGGACGACGTCGTCGAGGTCCGCGGGTTCGACGCGCCAGCCGGCGCCGAGGGTGGGGCGGGTGCCGCGCACGAGGTGGGTGCGCAGCCGTGATTCGACGATCCGGCCGGTGCCGATGACGCCGGTGGGGTCCGTCGCGCCGGTCAGCAGGTAGTGCTCGGTGAGGAGGTCGTCGAGTGCCCCGGTCAGCCGGGTGCGTCCGGAGCCGAGGATCACCAGTTGGTCGGCGATCTCGGCGACCTCCGACAGGACGTGCGACGACAGCACGACGGTGGTGCCGCGTTCGGCGGCATCCTCCATGAGGGTGCGGACGACGGATCGTCGTGCAAGGGGGTCGAGTTCGGCCAGCGGTTCGTCGAGCAGCAGTACGTCGGGTCGGCGGCCCAGGGCCAGGGCCAGCGCGACGCGGGTGCGGTGCCCGGGCGTCAGTGTCTTCACCCGCGCCGACAGGGGGATCTGCGCTTCGGCCACGAGACGGGTCGCATAGTCGTTGTCCCACTGGGTGTTCGACTTCTCACCGAACAGGAGGATGTCGGCGACCGTGAAGCCCCGGTACAGCGGTTTGTGCTGCGCGACGTAGGCGAGACCGGGAACGATCCCGTTCCGGCCGGGTCGATGCCCCAGAACCGTCACGTCTCCGGAGTCGGGCTCGAGCAGTCCGACGGCGATGGACATCAGGGTGGACTTGCCGGCCCCGTTGGCGCCGACGAGCGCGGTGATACTGCCGCGCTCGACGTCGAACGAGCAGCCCCGGAGTGCCTCCGTGCTGCGGAACTTCTTGTGAACGTCGCGCACCGTCAGCGCGCACGCTTCCTCGCTCATGTGAACTCTCCTGTGTCCTCACCGAATTCGCCGTCCAATGCCGCTGTCACCAGTGCCTCGAGGTCCGATCGTTCGAGCCCGGCCGTCGCGGCGGCGCGCGCCCATGTAGCCAGTTCGGCCTGCAGTGCCTGGCGTTCCGCCATGCCGGGTTTGAGCAGCGACTGGGTCACGAATGTGCCGAGCCCGGGCCGGGCCTCGACGAGTCCGTCGTTCTCGAGTTCCCGGTAGGCCTTGAGCACGGTGTTGGGGTTGATGGTCACGGCGGCGACCACCTCCTTCGCAGTGGGAAGCCGGTCGCCCGGTTTCAGATCGCCCAGTCGGAGGGCCTGCTTCACCTGGAGCACCAGCTGGACGTACGCGGGGATCCCGGATCGACGGTTGATGTGGAACTCCACCATCGAATCTCCATTTCACTACAACAATAGTGAAATAGAGGTTGCACGGCTTCCGGTCCGATGTCAACCTGTTCGAGAGGTTTGCGGGAGTTGCTGCGTGTCGCGGCAAATGCGGCTCGATGACACTGTGCAGTGCGAAAATTCGGGCGAGTGTACTGATTGAGACGGAAGTTCGATTGTGAATTCAACAAATACGGAAGCCGCGGGTAGTCCTGAATCGGGCCCACCCGCCGGGAAGGCTCGGCGACCCAAGCGACGCCGGCGTGGCCGTCGGATCGCCCTGTATGTGACGTTGTGCGTGCTCGTCGCGATGATCGCCACCCCGCTGATCGCCTTCGGCGTCGCCTACAAGGACGCGGATGTGCCGCGACCGGGTGACATGAGGACCAATCAGGTGTCGACGATCCTGGCGTCGGACGGGACGACGGAGATCGCCCGCGTCGTGCCGCCGGAGGGCAACCGCACCGAGGTCACGATCGACCAGATTCCGGAGCACGTGCGGAACGCGGTGCTCTCGGCCGAGGACCGGAACTTCTACACCAACCCCGGTTTCTCGGTGACCGGCTTCGCGCGCGCGGCCCGCGACAACGTGCTCGGCAAGGACAGCGCCGGCGGTGGCTCGACCATCACGCAGCAGTACGTGAAGAACACGTTGGTGGGGTCGGAGCGCTCGCTCACCCGAAAGATGAAGGAACTGGTCATCTCCTCGAAGATGGCCCGCGAGTGGTCCAAGGACGACATCCTCGCGGCGTACCTGAACACCATCTACTTCGGTCGCGGTGCGTACGGCATCGCGGCGGCGTCCGAGGCGTACTTCGGTAAGCCGCTCGGTGAGCTGACGGTGGCCGAGGGGGCCGTGCTGGCCTCGGTGATCCAGAGCCCGTCGAGCCTCGATCCCGTCACCAATCCGGATGCGCTGAAGGCGCGTTGGGACTACGTGCTCGACGGCATGGTCACGATGTCGGAACTGTCCTCCGTCGACCGCGAGTCGATGCAGTTCCCGGACGCGCTCCCGACGGCACCGCTCGTGGATGCGGGTGCGGCACCGGGGCCGGAAGGCCTCATCCGCGCGCAGGTGCTGCGTGAGCTCGCCGAATCCGGAATCAGCGAGCAGGATCTGAACACCGAGGGACTGCAGATCACCACGACGATCGATCCCCAGGCGCAGCAGGCCGCCCTGGATTCGGTCGCCGAGACCCTCGACGGTGAACCCGAGAACCTCCGCACCGCCGTGGTGTCGGTCGACCCGCGTTCGGGTGCGGTACGTGCCTACTACGGCGGCGACGACGGCAAGGGCTTCGACTTCGCGCAGGCCGGACTCCAGACCGGTTCGTCGTTCAAGGTGTTCGGCCTGGTTGCCGCCCTGGACCAGGGCATTCCGCTGTCGCAGATGTACGACAGCGGCCCGCTCAGCATCTACGGCGTGACCATCACCAACGTCGAGGGCGAGTCCTGCGGCAAGTGCACCATCGCCGAGGCGCTCAAGCGGTCCCTCAACACCAGCTTCTACCGTCTCACCCTGGGGATGGACGACGGTGCGCAGAAGATCGCGGATGCGGCGCACGCCGCCGGCATCCCGGAGACGGTGCCCGGGTGGCAGTACCCGACGCTCACCCAGGAGGGTGGGTCGCCGGAGAACGGCATCGTGCTGGGCCAGTACCTGTCCCGGCCCCTCGACATGGCGTCCGCATACGCGACGCTGGCGGCGTCGGGCATCTACCACCAGCCGTACTTCGTGCAGAAGGTCGTGACGGCGGACGGCGTCGTGCTGCTGGACCGGCCCGCGCCCGAGGGCGAGCGCCGGTTCGATGCCGCGGTCGCGGACAACGTCACGCAGGCGATGCTGCCGATCGCGGCGTACTCGCGCGGTCACGGACTCGCCGGTGGGCGTCCGTCGGCGTCGAAGACGGGCACCGCGCAGCTCGGTGACACGGGTCGGAACAAGGATGCCTGGATGGTCGGGTACACCCCGCAGCTGTCCACCGCGGTGTGGGTCGGGACGGCCGACGCGAAGGCCATCGAGAACACCTGGGGTGGCTCCGTATACGGCTCGGGTCTGCCGTCGGACATCTGGAAGGGGACGATGGACGGCGCGCTCGACGGCACCGCTGTCGAGAAGTTCCCCTGGCCGGATCCGATCGGTGGTCAGGCCGGTGTCCCGGCGTTCACCGGTGCGGGGTCGGGCGCGTCGTCCGATCAGAGCGCGGCCGCCGCGCCTGCTCCGGCACCCGAACCGGCGCCCGCCCCGCAGCTACCGCCGCCCCCGGGTCCCCGCGTCATCGAGATCCTGCCCGGCGTCAGGATCACGTTGCCGGGCTGAGCCGGGGACCGGCCGTCGGGAGTGACGCAGGTCAAGGCGGGGCGCATTCGTGGTGCAGTCGTCGATCGTGCGCCGACGTGTCCCATCTGTGATTGAAGATTCAAGCTGTTCCGGGTCTACTCGATGTCGTGACTGCACTCACCCGGACCTCGCCCATCTTCCGTCTCCGCGCGCCACTGGCCGGTGCCGCGGTCGTGGCCGGACTGCTGGCTGGGGTGCCGGTGGCCGCCGCGGAGACCACGCGTCCCGCGGCGTGCGTGCCGTTCGGCACGGCCCAGTTGCCGCCCGGAGTTCCGTCCCAGGGCGGCGACATCGGATTCGAGCGTCTGCCGGAGTTCGTCGGGGACAACGCGCCGTCCTCGGTCGAACTGCGCACACAGACGACGCAGTTCAATCGGTTCTGGGACTTCGCGCTGGTCGACTCCGCCCTGCTGGCGCGACCGCGAGGCGGATCCGACGCCGAGCCGTGGCGGTATGCGCCGCTGCCCGAGTGCCTGCGGGACAGCCTGGTCGGAATCTCGGTGGACGACGACGAGTTGATCGCCGTCGACGACGCCGGGTGGATCTACACGATGGACAACGCCTCCCAGTCGCCGCTGTTCTGGAACTGGACGTCGGCCTTCGGTGCGCCGCTGTGGACCGGGTCGGGTCAGCGCCTACCCGGCAGCGCACCGGGCACGTGGGCGCTCAGCGTCTCGTCGCCGTGGGACAACCAGACCTACATCGACGCCGCGGGTCGCGTGCAGCATGTCGGGCTCGCGAAGATGACGATGGTGCCCGCCCTCACCGGTGACGGCAGCCGGATCACCTATGCGGACCCGTGGCTGCCCAACGACCAGAGCTACGAGATCGGCGGCCCGCTCGGCGGCCGCTTCCAGTCGATCGCGCTGTCGTCGGCCGGGTCGACGACGTTCGTGGTGAACGAGTACGGCGACATGTTCACCCGTCACTTCGACTTCGACTCGTCCGGTTCGGACTCGGTGTTCTTCCGCTACAGCTGGGACGACCAGTCCGACAGGGCCACCGCGCCGAACATGCTCGCCGGGATGCTGGACCGCAGTACCGCGGCGATCCAGTTGCCGGCGCAGGACTGGGCGCGCCAGCCCAAGATTCCCGGCGAGATCACGTCGGCGATCAGCGTGCACTCCACCGGCGTCGGATCCGACGCCCGCGAACTGCGGGTCGCGGGGCGGCAGGACGGTGAATCCGGTTTCTGGCACAAGGATCTGAACGCGGACGCGTGGCAGTTCACCGCGACGGGTGCGGAACTTCCCGGTGTGCCGCTGGAGAACTCACCGTTCGACCGCTCGTCGGAGACGCTCGCCCCGCCCGCGCCGTGGAACCTGTCGGCCTCCCTGCCCTCCCGCGACACTCTCGTCGACGGGCAGTTCCTCATCGATGTCGGACTGCCGTACTCGGTGGTCGATCCGCGCCTGCTCGACGCCGTCGGCGGGCAGGCGGACCCGTCCGGGTACCGGATTGCGGTGTCGCACTTCGATCCTGCCGCGACCACCCGCGAGGCCACGGTGACGGCGCCTGACGGTGCCGTGATGCCGGTGCTGCTGCACACCGCCGACGGCCTGCGCTTCGAGGCGCGCGGACCGGGGCTCGACGAGCAGCCGCGGCATCTGGTCGGCGCGATCGAGATCCCGCAGTCCGCGTTCGAGGCGCGGTCCGCGGACCCCGCGCTGGACGCCTTCGTCCGGGAGTGGATGCGCGGCAAGCAGATTGCGCCGATCACGCTGAGTGCCACCGACACCGATCTCGTCGTGCGGTAGCCGACCCGCCGCATGGTCCGCGTCACACTTTTGTCCGAAATGTAACGACTGGTCCGGATTGTGGGATACGGGGGGTGTGACCGATCCTGCCCTCTGCCGCAAGCGACTCCCGTTTCGCCTCACCGCACCCCTCGTGTGCGTGGCGGTGATGACCGGGCTGCTGTCCGCGGCGCCGACGGCAGCCGCGGCGCCGTCCGGACCCGCGTCGTGCGTGCCGTTCGGCACCGCGCAGTTGCCGCCGGGGCTGCCCTCGGCGGGTTGGCGGGCAGGGCTCGAGACGCTGCCGGTGTTCACCGGCAACCATGCGCCGTTGTCGGTCGAGTTGCGCACGCAGACAACACAGTTCAACAAGTTCTGGGACTTCTCCCTGGTGGACGGCGCGCTGCTGACCCGTCCGCGGGTCTGGACCGGATCGAACCCGGAGGAGTGGCGGTACGCCCCGCTGCCGGAGTGCCTGCGTAATCGCCTCGTCGGCATCTCCGCCGACGACGACGAGTTGGCCGCAATCGACGCCGACGGCTGGATCTACACCATGGACAACGCGTCACAAACGCCGTTGACGTGGAACTGGACGTCGGCGTTCGGTGCCCCGATCTGGACCGGCGGCGGGAAGCGTCTGCTCGGCGGGGAATCCGGGCAGTGGGCGCTGAGCGTCGCGTCGCCGTGGGACAACCAGACGTACGCCGATGCCGCGGGCCGTCTGCACTACTACGGGCTCGCGAAGATGACGATGGTGCCGTCCCTCACCGGCGACGGCAGTCGCATCACGTACGCCGACCCCTGGCTGCCGAACGACGACAGCTACGAGATCGGTGGACCGGTCGGCGGCCGGTTCAAGTCCGTCGCGCTGTCGTCCTCGGCGTCGACGACGTTCGTGATGAACAAGTACGGCGACATGTACACGCGCAACTTCGATTTCGACGGCTCGGGCTCGGATTCGATCTTCTTCCGCTACAGCTGGGACGACCAGACCGGGAAGCCGACGGCGCCCAACTCGGCGTTCGAGTCGTGGTTCAAGGGATACGCCGCGATTCAGTTGCCCGCACAGGAGTGGCGGCACCAGCCCAAGATCCCCGGCGAGATCACCTCGGCGATCACCGTGCGCTCCACCGGTGTCGGGCCCGACGCCCGGGAACTGCGGGTGGCCGGGCGGTCGGGCGGTACCTCCGGCTTCTGGCACAAGCATCTGAACGCGCCGACGTGGGAGTTCACCGCGACCGGGGCCGACCTGCCCGGTACCCCGATCGAGAACTCGCAGCGGGACCGGTCCGCGGACACGCTGGCGCCGCCGGCGCCGTGGAATCTGTCCACCACGCTGCCCTCCCGTGACGCCTGGGTGGACGGTCAGGTGCTGGTGGACAGCGTGCTGCCGTACTCGATCCTGGACCCGCGCCTGCTCGACCAGGTGGGCCTGCACGCCGGTCCGTCCGGCTACCGGATCTCGATCGACCACTTCGATCCGGTCGCGACCACCCGCCAGGCCCGGGTGACCTCCCCGGACGGCAAGACCCTCCCGGTCATCGTGCACACCGCGGACGGGCTCCGCTTCGCGCCTCGCGGCGCCGGACTGGACGCGCAGCCGCGGCACCTGGTCGGTGCGATCGAGATCCCGCAGTCCGCGTTCGACGCCCGCGCCGCGGATCCCGCATTGGACGCCTTCGTGCGGGACTGGATGCGGGGTAAGCGGATCGCGCCGATCAGCCTCAGTGCCACCGACACCGATCTGGTGGTGCGCTAGCAACAGATCCTTCGACGAGTTGCCGCCTGCGTTCCTCCGCCTACGGCTAGGTTGACTGAGCAATGCTCAGTTGGTCGACGGCACGGAGGCTGGCATGGATTTCGCACCGAGCGCACGGTCGAGGGAGTACCTCGATCGTCTGCGGACGTTCATCGCGACCGAGGTCGCGCCCGTCGAGGCGCGACTTCGCGCGGAGCGGGTGGCGCCCCTCGCGCAGCGCGCCGACGTCCCGGGCACCGCGAGGTGGCAGGTGTCCGACGAGTTCCGTGCCCTGCAGGCGAAGGCCCGCGCGCTGGGGCTGTGGAACCTCTTCCTGCCCGACGCCGAACTGGGCGCCGGTCTGACCAATGTCGAGTACGCGCCGCTCGCCGAGGAGATGGGCCGCTCGCAGTTCGTCTCCGCGGTCTTCAACTGCGATGCCCCGGACACCGGCAACATGGAGGTGCTCTACCACTACGGCAGCCCCGCCCAGAAGGAGCGTTGGCTGAAGCCGTTGCTGGACGGTGAGATTCGATCCGCCTTCTGCATGACCGAGCCGGACGTCGCGTCGTCCGACGCCACCAACATGGCCGCCACCGCCGTCGTCGACGGCGACGAGGTGGTGCTCGACGGCCGCAAGTGGTGGAGTACCGGCATCGGCAGCCCGGACTGCAAGGTACTCATCTTCATGGGCCTCAGCGACCCGGAAGCGCACCGGTACCAACGTCATTCGATGGTGCTGGTGCCGATCGACACCCCGGGGGTGAAGGTCGAGCGGATGCTGTCGACGATGGGGTTCTACGACGAGCCGGGCGGCCACGGCGAGGTGTCGTTCACGAACGTGCGACTGCCGTTGGACGCGATCATCGCCGGTCCCGGACGCGGGTTCGAGATCGCGCAGGGCCGACTCGGCCCGGGCCGGGTGCACCACTGCATGCGCCTGGTGGGTCTCGCCGAGGCTGCGCTCGAGCTCGCGATCCGCCGCGGCACCGAGCGCGTCGCGTTCGGCAAGCCGCTGCTCAACCTGGGTGGCAACCGCGAACGCGTCGCCGACGCCCGCATCGCGATCAACCAGCTACGACTGCTCGTGCTCCACACCGCCTGGCTGCTCGACACCCAGGGCATCGCGGGCGCCCGGTCCGCGGTGTCGGAGATCAAGGTCGCCGCACCCCGGGTGGCGCAGCAGGTGATCGACTTCGCGATCCAGATCCACGGCGGCGGTGGACTGTCCGACGACTTCCCGCTCGCCGGCGCATGGACGGCCGCGCGTGCCCTGCGGCTGGCCGACGGCCCCGACGAGGTGCACCAGGGCCTCGTGGCCCGCTTCGAGTTGGGCAAGTATCAGTGACGGCCAGTCCGTCGGAGCTTCCCGACAACGCGCGCACCGTCCGCGACGAGGACGCGTTCGACGTCGACGCGGTGGCGGGGTGGCTCCGAGCGAACGGTGTGCCCGAGAGCGGCAGGCCCGAGGTGCGCCAGTTCGCCGGCGGTGCGTCGAACCTGACGTATCTGCTGCGCTACCCGGACCGCGACCTGGTGCTGCGGCGCCCACCGGCCGGGGCCAAGCCGTCGTCGGGGCACGACATGGCCCGCGAGTACCGCATCCAGTCGCTGCTCGCACCGGTGTATCCGCACGTGCCGGCCATGGTGGGGCTGTGCACCGATCCGTCGGTGCTCGGCAGCGACTTCTACGTCATGGAACGCGTCGAGGGCACCATCCTGCGGTCCGCTCCCCCGGCCGAACTCGGGCTCACTCCGGAGAACACCCGGGAGCTGTGCCTGCGGGTGATCGACCTGCTGATCGAACTGCACGGGGTCGATCCCGCAAGCTCGGGCCTCGACGAATTCGGCCGCGGCGCAGGCTACGTCGCCCGGCAGGTCGCGGGATGGACCAAGCGCTACGCGGCGGCCCGCACCGACAACGTCCCCGACTTCGGCCGGGTCACGAAGTGGCTCGACGCCAATCAGCCCGCGGACGTCGCCGCGCGCGTCATCCACGGCGACTTCCGGCTCGACAACGTCGTGCTCGGCGACGACCTGCGGCCGCGTGCGGTCCTCGACTGGGAACTCGCCACGATCGGCGACCCGCTCATGGATCTCGGGTCGAGCCTGGCGTACTGGGTGCAGGCCGACGACCATCCGATGATGCAGGCCACCAAGCGGCAGCCGTCGGATCTGCCGGGCATGCTCACCCGCCGCGAGATCGTCGAATACTACGGCGAGCGAACGGGTCTGCCGATCGACAACTGGCGCTTCTACGAGGTGTTCGGATTGTTCCGGCTGGCCGTGATCGCGCAGCAGATCTACTACCGCTTCCACCACGGGCAGACCACCAACCCGGCGTTCGAGCATTTCTGGATTGCCGTGGGATATCTGGACACCCGCTGCAACGAACTGATCGACACGGAGGGCAACCAGTGAGCCGCACGACGCGCAGGAACATTCTCATCACGGGCGCCAGCTCGGGCCTCGGCCGCGGCATGGCCCGCGAATTCGCCGCGCGCGGGCGTAATCTCGCGCTCGCGGCCCGGCGCACCGAGCGGCTCGACGAGTTGCGCGACGAACTGCTCGCCGCACACCCGCAGATCACGGTCGCGATCCGCAAGCTCGACGTGGACGTCCACGACGAGGTGTTCAGCGTGTTCCGGGAGTTCGACGAGGAACTCGGCGGCCTGGACCGGGTGATCGTCAACGCCGGACTCGGCAAGGGACAACCGTTGGGCACCGGCTACTTTCGTGCCAACGCGGCGACGGCGCAGACCAATTTCCTGGGTGCCCTCGCGCAGAGCGAGGCGGCACTCGAGCTGTTCCGGCCGCGGAATGCCGGCCACGTGGTGCTGATCTCGTCGGTGAGCGCGATGCGGGGCATGCCGCGCAACCTCACCACGTACGCGGCGTCGAAGGCGGGGGTCGCGGCGCTCGGTGAGGGCATGCGAGCAGATCTGGCGAAGACCGGCATCGACGTCTCCACCATCTTCCCCGGGTTCATCCGCTCGGAGATCAACGAGAAGGTGAAGAAGGTGCCGTTCATCGTCGACACCGAGACCGGTTGCCGTGCGCTGGCCGCGGCGATCGAGAAGGAACCGAACAAGGCCTACGTCCCGCGCCGGCCGTGGCTGCCGGTGTCGATGGCCATGAAGGTGCTGCCGTTGTCCCTGGTGTCGAGGATGGCGTAGTGCTCATCGGGGGCTGTCACCGCCCCGACCTGCACGTTTTGCGAAACCGGTCGGTTTATAACCATGAAAGATAAAGATCCGATAACACTCGACGGATCGATATAGTTTCGTTACCCTTTTGTGACGGGTCTGGATGAGAGCACCGCTTCCCCGGGCCACTCGATAGGACACAAATGAGGTAACACCCGTGGCCCAACACCACCAGTCAGCGCATCGTTTCGTTCGCAACACCAATTCTTCGAAGTCCGGCGTTCGCCGGCGATCCCGCACGACGGCGGCAATCGTCGCCCTCGCCGGAACCCTCCTCGTCGGAGGGGCGCAGCTCGGCGCCGCCACCGCGTCAGCTGCCCCGGCGGCCCAGACCACCGGATTCGTCCACAGTGTGGGCTCGAGCTCCGCCGTGGTGCAGCCGGTTTCCGGAACCCTGACGTCCAGCTACGGCCCGCGTGGCGGCAGCCACCACGACGGCATCGACATCGGCGCGAGCATCGGTACACCGATCTACTCGGCAGCGTCCGGATCCGTGATCTCCGCCGGCGCCGCCTCCGGTTTCGGGCAGTGGGTCCGTGTGCAGCACAACGACGGCACGATCACGGTGTACGGCCACGTCGACACCTACCTGGTGAGCGTCGGCCAACGCGTCGCCGCGGGCCAGCAGATCGCGACGGTCGGCAACCGTGGACAGTCGTCGGGTCCGCACCTGCACTTCGAGGTCTGGGATCCCAGCGGCCGGCAGGTCGATCCGCAGGCCTGGCTGCGGAGCAACGGCGTCAGCCCCACCTGGTGACGGCACCGGTCCGGTAGGCGAAAACACCTGTGGCGGTGAGTGAGTCCGCAGACTCACTCACCGCCACAGGGGGTTTACGCGGAGACTCAGGCCTCGATGATGAAGGCCTCGAGCTCGGCGCGAGCCTTGTCGTCGGCCATCTGGACCGGCGGGGACTTCATCAGGTACGCCGAAGCCGGCAGGATCGGGCCACCGAGGCCGCGGTCCTTGGCGATCTTCGCGGCGCGGACGGCGTCGATGATGATGCCGGCCGAGTTCGGGGAGTCCCACACCTCGAGCTTGTACTCCAGGTTCAGCGGCGCGTCACCGAAGGCGCGACCCTCGAGGCGGACGTACGCCCACTTGCGGTCGTCGAGCCACTCGACATAGTCCGACGGGCCGATGTGGACATTGCGGTCGTGGACCTTGCCGGCCAGCGGGCCCTCGAGGTTCGAGGTGACGGCCTGCGTCTTGGAGACCTTCTTCGACTCCAGACGCTCACGCTCGAGCATGTTCTTGAAGTCCATGTTGCCGCCGACGTTCAGCTGGTACGTGCGGTCGAGCACCACGCCGCGGTCCTCGAACAGCTTCGCCATCACGCGGTGGGTGATGGTCGCGCCGACCTGGCTCTTGATGTCGTCACCGACGATCGGGACACCGGCCGCGCGGAACTTCTCGGCCCACACCGGGTCGGAGGCGATGAAGACAGGCAGCGCGTTGACGAACGCGACATCGGCATCGATGCAGCACTGTGCGTAGAACTTGTCGGCCTCTTCCGAGCCGACCGGAAGGTACGACACCAGGACGTCGACCTTGGCGTCCTTCAGTGCCTGCACGACGTCGACGGGCTCGGCGTCGGAGACCTCGATGGTCTGCGCGTAGTACTTGCCGATGCCGTCGAGCGTCGGGCCACGCTGCACGGGAACGTCCAGCGGCGGGACGTCGGCGATCTTGATGGTGTTGTTCTCGCTGGCGTTGATCGCCTCGGACAGGTCGAACCCGACCTTCTTGGCGTCGACGTCGAAGGCGGCGACGAACTGGACGTCGCGCACGTGGTACTGGCCGAACTTGACGTGCATCAGGCCGGGGACGGTCGAGCTCTCGTCGGCGTCCTTGTAGTACTGCACGCCCTGGACCAGGGACGAGGCACAGTTACCCACGCCCACAATGGCTACGCGCACCGCGGTGCTGTTCTCACCCATGGTCGGGTTCTCCTTCGTTTTTCTTGGGTGCTGTTGATGATTGTTCGGCGGCGATCAACTCGTTCAGCCACCGCACTTCCCGTTCGCTCGACTCGAGACCGAGCTGGTGGAGCTGGCGGGTGTAGCGGTCGAGTGACCCGGTGGCCCGCCCGACGGCGTCTCGGAGGCCTTCGCGGCGCTCCTCGACCTGACGTCGCCTGCCTTCCAGGATTCGCATCCGCGCCTCGGCGGGGGTGCGGCTGAAGAAGGCAAGGTGCACGCCGAACCCGTCGTCGGTGTAGTTCTGGGGCCCCGTGTCCGCCACCAGTTCGGAGAAACGCTTCCGACCGGCGGGGGTGAGCTCGTACACGCGACGCGCCCGGCGCTTGACGGTGCCTTCTGCGCCGACGTCCTCGACGATCAACCCGTCGGCCTGCATGCGCCGAAGGGTCGGGTAGAGCGAGCCGTAGGAGAAGGCGCGGAACGCGCCGAGCAGGCCGGTCAGCCGCTTGCGCAGCTCGTATCCGTGCATGGGTGACTCGAGGAGCAGCCCGAGAATTGCAAGCTCGAGCAAGATCACACCCCCTGAGTGTCCCGAACATAACCGATAGATGCGATTGCCAACTATATCGCACCGATATATTCGGGTACACCGTCGACCGGAGTGCTCCGGTCGGATACTTACCGGTCGGCCCGGTGGACGGAGCGCACCTCGCCGTCGAAACCGACCGTCATGAAGCCGTCCGTGCCGGTGTCCTCGTTCGACAGGTAGATGCCCACGACAGCCCCGGTGTCGTCGTCGCGATCCACGATCAGATAGGCGCTGGTCGGGTTGTCGACGCCGAGAGTGCGGTCGGCGCCGTAGACGAGCCCGATGAGCCGGGGAACGTTCGCACGCAGAACCGCCAGGTCGACGGGCACACCGGCGGTGCGGCCCGGCGACCTTCCGGTGTCGGTGAGCTGTCCGTCCTCGTAGCGAAACGACTGCTCGCTGCCGGGTACACCGGGCACCGATCGCGAGATCGACGCGTAGTCGGGATGGATCGTCATGCTGTCGACCTCCGAGCTGCCCAACTGCAGGTCGATGTCGTCGAGCATCCGTCCGAGTCCCGCCGCGGTGATCAAGTCGGTGCCCGCCCTGGGCGATACGGGTTCGTAGTGGTCGCGGGTCGAGGTGGCCACGACGACGAATCCGCACGCCGCGACGACGGCCGTCGACAGCCCGACGACCCAGCGAGTACCCGGCGTGGGTGACACGGTCACCGCCCTCCGGCCGGAAAGACGTCGACGATCGTGCCGTCGAGGCGGGTATCCACCGATCCCGTTTGCTTCTCGGAATCCTCGAACAGGACGGAGATCAGCGGTTCGTCGGCCGTTCGATCCGGGCGCACGAAGATGTGCGACACCTCGGCCGACAGGAGTCCGACACGGCGCGGTCCGTCCGTGATCACCTCGGTGAGGCGGTCGACGTCGAGGAGCGCGAGGTCGAC
The DNA here is from genome assembly GCF_000738775.1 of Prescottella defluvii. Lineage (GTDB taxonomy): Bacteria > Actinomycetota > Actinomycetes > Mycobacteriales > Mycobacteriaceae > Prescottella > Prescottella defluvii. Next base: position 169,416 of record NZ_JPOC01000007.1, on the reverse strand, counting down.
CGTGGCGGTGTCCGGGGTGCGCGAATCCGGGGCACTCGTCGGCTCGAACCCACCTTGAAAGCTCCAGTCCTGTTCGCGATGCGGTTGGTCCGGCAGCATCCGGGTGAGGAACACGTACGTCGCGTAGAAGGTCACCTGGTCGACCCGCAGATCGCCGAACTTCACCCCGAGTTGACGCACGAACTCGCGGATCCCGTCGGGAGAGAGGGGGTCGTGCGACTCGATCACAATCGGCTGAGGTTCAGCCACGGGGCGCGGCGCCGGCGCCGGTTCGGCTGCGACGGCCACCTCCTGTGCCGCGTCTACCCGAGACACGTAGACGACGGTTCCGCAGACCGCGAGGACCGCGACGACGACCGCCGCGACGGCGCGACCCGGAACACGCCTGCGCGGCGCCGGCTGCGGTGCCTGCACCGCTTCGACGAGATGCACGGGAATCTGCAGATCCGAGACGAGTGAGTCCAATTCGGCGAGCGTCTTGGCCTTCATCGCGCGCGCGGTGCGCGACTGATACTCGGTCGGATCGAGCTGCCCGTCGCTGTAGCCGGCGTCGAGGAGTGCACACGTCTGCGCCCGGTCGATGTCCCGGGCGCGGGTTTTGGTGGAGAACCTGGCGGCCACGTCCGAGATAATAGGAAACCGGTCGGGTTGTTGTGCGCGGGCGTCTGCGGGTTCTACTGATCGGCGCTGCGAACCCTGCGGAGCTCTCCGTCGAAACCGACGGCCAGAACGCCGCTCACCCCTGTCCTTGCGTCCGTAGCCTGTCAAGGCCTTGTGGTCGTCCCCACGTGCGGTCACTCCGCCCCACCCTGCCGTCGGTGGACGCACGTACTCTGGTCACCGTGCGGATACAGCGGCAGGTCGTGGACTACGCGCTGCAGCGCCGGTCCCTGCTCTCCGAGGTCTACTCGGGGCGGACCGGCGTGACCGAAGTCTGCGATGCGAGCCCCTATCTGCTGCGTGCGGCCAAGTTCCACGGCCGAAGCAGCGAGGTGATGTGCCCGATCTGTCGTAAGGAAGAGCTGACCCTCGTATCTTGGGTGTTCGGCGACAAGCTGGGTCCGGTGTCGGGCTCGGCGCGGACACCCGAAGAACTGGTCCGGCTGGCCGCGACCGAGGAGGAGTTCTCGGTCCATGTGGTCGAGGTGTGCCGCACGTGCAGCTGGAACCACTTGGTCCAGTCCTACGTTCTCGGTGCGGTACCGGCACCCAAGCGGCCGAGACGGACGTCCTCGCCGCGCCGCCGCACCGCCAGCGAGTAGTAGAGAACAGACAGCGTAGGAAAGCCGACAGCTGTGCCCACCGACCGACGCAACCGAGGACTGCCCCCAGTCACCCGATTACTGGAGATTCGTACGTGAGTTCCCCCAACAACCCGCAGGGTCGACCTACTGGACCGCGGCGTCCGAACGGCCCGCAGCAGAGTGGACGACCGGCCGGGCAGCAGCCCGGCCGTCCCGTGAGCGGCCCCGGGGGCCCTGCGCCGCGCCGCAACCCGGGCCCGCCGCAGGGTGGTCGCCCGGCTCCGCGCCAGCCGCAGCAGGGCGGTCGACCGCCGCAGGGTGGCCAGCGACCGCCGCAGGGCGGCCAGCGACCGCCGCAGGGTGGACCACGTCCGGCACAGGGTGGGGGTCGCGGTCCCGGTGGACGTCCGCCGGCCGGCCCGCCGCCGACCGCACGCAAGTCCGGTGGCGGATCGGGAGGTCAGCCGCCGAAGGGGCCGAAGAAGACCAAGTCCAGTAAGTGGAAGATCGCCCGCCGCGTCGCGTACGCCGCGATCGCGGTCGGACTGATCGTGCCGATGCTGACGTTCATGGTCGCGTACATCGTCCAGGACGTGCCGCGGCCCGGCGACATGAAGACCAACCAGGTCGCGACGATCCTCGCGTCGGACGGGACGACGGAGATCGCCCGCGTCGTGCCACCGGAGGGCAACCGCACCGAGGTCACGATCGACCAGATTCCGGAGCACGTGCGGAACGCGGTGCTCTCGGCCGAGGACCGGGACTTCTACACCAACCCCGGTTTCTCGGTGACCGGGTTCGCGCGCGCGGCCCGTGACAACGTGCTCGGCAAGGACAGCGCCGGCGGTGGCTCGACCATCACGCAGCAGTACGTGAAGAACGCTCTCGTGGGGTCGGAGCGCTCGCTCACCCGAAAGATGAAGGAACTGGTCATCTCCTCGAAGATGGCCCGCGAGTGGTCCAAGGACGACATCCTCGCGGCGTACCTGAACACCATCTACTTCGGTCGCGGTGCGTACGGCATCGCGGCGGCGTCCGAGGCGTACTTCGGCAAGCCTGTCGAACAGTTGACGGTGGCCGAGGGCGGCGTGCTCGCCGCGGCCATCCAGCTGCCGTCACTGCTGGATCCCGAGACCAATCCCACCGGTGCCCAGTCACGTTGGAACTACGTCCTCGACGGCATGGTGGACAGCGGCACCCTCAGCGCCGCCGACCGTGCCGCCACCCAGTTCCCGCAGGTCATTCCTCTCGCCGAGGTCGACAACGGCTCCGGCGGCAACGGGCCGGAGGGCCTGATCAAGCAGCAGGTGCTGAAGGAGCTGTCGGCGGCCGGCATCAGCGAACAGGACCTCAACACCGAGGGCCTGCAGATCACCTCGACGATCGATCCGCAGGCACAGGCGGCCGCGATCGACGCCGTCGAGACGTACATGGAAGGTGAGCCGTCCGAGCTGCGGACCGCGGTCGTGTCCGTCGACCCGCGTTCGGGTGCCGTGCGCGCCTACTACGGTGGCGACGACGGCAGCGGCTACGACTTCGCGCAGGCCGGACTCCAGACCGGTTCGTCGTTCAAGGTATTCGGCCTGGCGGCCGCCCTGGATCAGGGCATTCCGCTGTCGCAGATGTACGACAGCGGCCCGCTCACCGTCAACGGCATCTCGATCGGCAACGTCGAGGGCGAGTCCTGCGGCACGTGCACCATCGCCGAGGCCCTCAAGCGTTCGCTCAACACCAGCTTCTACCGGCAGATGCTGACGCTGGAGAACGGCCCGCAGGACATCGCGGACATCGCCCACAAGGCGGGCATCCCCGAGGACATCCCGGGTGTGGGCCCCTCGCTCACCGAGCCCGGCGGCGTCGGCCCCAACAACGGCATCGTGCTGGGCCAGTACCAGTCCCGGCCCCTCGACATGGCGTCCGCATACGCGACGCTCGCGGCGTCCGGTGTCTTCCACGAGCCGTTCTTCGTGCAGAAGGTCGTCACGTCCGACGGCACCGTGCTGCTCGACCGCGGCACGCCGACCGGCCAGGAGGTCATCGACGCCGCGGTCGCGGACAACACCACCGCCGCGATGACCCCGATCGCCGCGTACTCGCGCGGACACGGGCTGTCCGGTGGCCGTCCGTCGGCGTCCAAGACCGGTACCGCACAGCTCGGCGACACCGGCGCCAACAAGGACGCGTGGATGGTCGGATACACCCCGTCGCTGTCGACGGCGGTGTGGGTCGGCACCGAACAGGGCCTGCCGATCAAGAACAGCTACGGCGGAATGATCTACGGATCGGGTCTGCCGTCGGACATCTGGAAGGCCACGATGGACGGCGCCCTCGAGGGCACCAGTGTCGAGAAGTTCCCCACGCCGGCACCCGTCGGCGGCCAGGCGGGCATCCCGCAGTTCACGGCGCCCGCGCCGCCGAAGACGACCACCGTTCCCCCGACCACGACCACGACGACGACTCCGCTGCTGCCCGAGATCACCACGAGCAATGTGGAGATCCTGCCGGGCGTGACGATCCCGATCCCGGGCATCAAGCCGGGCAGGCCCACCGACACGACCACCTCGCCGTCGACGGAGGATTCGACGTCGGAGCAGGAGTCGCCGGGCGGGACGGACCCGGAGGGACAACAGCGACCGGTCCCGCAGCCGGTCCCCGTCGGGTAGCCGTTTCCCGGTAGCCTCGCGGGGTGGCCGACAACGCACCGGGCAGCACCGAGACCGACACCGGCGTCGAGCTGGTGTCGCCGGCGCCGCTCGCGGCGGATCGGCGCTCCGCGGACTGGCGGGACGTGCCGGGGCACACCGATCCGCTGACGGCACAACTGTCGTCGACGATCGGTGGCCCGGTCGGCCGGCACGCGCTGATCGGGCGGACCCGCTTCTTCACCCCGATGCGGGTGATCCTGCTGCTGGCCGTGGTGTTCCTGAGCCTCGGCTGGTTCACCAAGGCCGGCTGCATCCAGCAGGGACCGGTCGGTGCCGACGGCGCGCTGGGACTGGACTGGAGCGGTAGCCGTCAGTACGTGGCGATGTGTTACTCCGACACCGTTCCGCTGTACGGCGCCGAGCATCTCGACGAGGGCGCCTTCCCCTACAAGAAGTGGTGGGAGGAACCGGCCGCGGACGGCTCCGTGCAGCGTCGCTACATGGAGTACCCGGTGCTGTCCGGGCTGTACCAGTACGCGTCGATGGTGGTCGCGAAGGCCTGGGATGCGACGCCGTGGCTGCCGGGTGGTCTGCAGGTCGCGATCTACTTCAACGTGGTGGCGTTCGGGCTGGCCGTGGCGTGGCTGGTGACGGTATGGGCCAGTGCACTGTTGGCCGGCCGCCGCGTGTGGGATGCGGCGCTCGTCGCGTGCTCACCGCTGGTGATCGTGCACGCCTTCACCAACTTCGATCTGCTGGCGACGGCCTTCGCGGCCACCGGTCTGCTCGCCTGGTCGCGAAAACGTCCGGTGCTCGCCGGCGTCCTCCTGGGTCTCGGTGGCGCCGCCAAGCTCTATCCGCTGTTCCTGCTCGGTGTGCTGCTGGTGCTGTGCCTGCGCGCGGGACGGATGCGCCCGTGGTGGCAGGCGACCGCGGCGGCGGCCGGCGCCTGGCTCGTGGTGAATCTGCCCATCGCGGTGTTGTTTCCGCGTGGGTGGGCGGAGTTCTTCCGGCTCAACTCCGAGCGCGGCGCCGACCCCGACTCCATCTACAACGTGATCGCCTCGTTCACCGGGTGGACCGGGTTCGACGGCCCCCTCGCCGCCGGTGAGGCGCCCAGCGTGCTGAACGCGGTGTCGCTGCTGGCGTTCGTCGCGGTCTGCGCCGGTGTGGCCTGGGTGGCGTTGACCGCGTCGCGTCGCCCCCGAGTGGCGCAACTGTGCTTCCTGCTGGTCGCCGGGTTCCTGCTCACCAACAAGGTGTGGAGTCCGCAGTACTCGCTGTGGCTGGTACCGCTCGCGGTCCTCGCCCTCCCCCATCGTCGGATCCTGCTGGCGTGGATGACGATCGACGCGCTCGTCTGGGTGCCGCGGATGATGTACTACCTCGGCGTGTCCAACAAGGGCCTGCCCGAGCAGTGGTTCACCGGGACCGTGGTGCTGCGTGACATCGCCGTACTGGTGCTCTGCGCGCTGGTCCTGCGTCAGATCTACCGGCCGTCGGAGGACCTGGTGCGGTTCGGTTTCGTCGACGACCCCGTCGGCGGCGTCCTCGACCAGGCGGAGGACGCCCCACCGAAGTGGTTGCCGACGTGGTTGCGCCCCCGGGTCCCGGTGCGCGCCGAGTGAGTGCCTACTTCCGGTAGAGCGTGCTCCCGTCCACCGAGTGCGTGGTGCTGATCAGCTTCGCGAAGCAGTGGTCGGCGTCGAAACCCTTGCTGTCGCACCACCCGTTGGCACCCTCCGGCGTCGGGAACGTGACCCCGGCCGCCGTCACCCACCAGTCCCGTTCGGTGAAGGTGCTCCAGTCGCCGCTCCACATCAGGCGCACCTCCGGGAAACGCAACCGCAGGTCCAGGTGCTCCCGAAGGATCTCGGCGTTGTTCCAGGTGATCCCGTCGGCGACCAGCCCCGGTTGCTTGGAACTGAGCAGCGGAACCCAGCGGTCGGCGAGGTCCGACCGCACGAACGGCGCGTCGGCGTCGGCCTGCTCACGCAGCGCGTCGCGGCTCGCGGACTCGGTGTCGACCCGCGAGACGGCGGACGCCTTGGAGTCGAACGCGGGCGGCGACGACGTGCCCGACGGCACCGGTGCCGAGGTGGGCCCGGTCGAGGACCCCTCGTCCTCGCAGTCCACCACGGTGTCCCCGACGCCGCCCTTGCCGTCGCCCAGCGAGTTCGGTAGCCGCCAGAACGAGCCCAGCGGATACCGCAGCTGTGCCGCGGCGTAGTCCGCTCCGCCGGTTCGGCCCGACGGCAACACCAACGGCTCGTCCGAGAAGTCGAACGTGGACGAGGCCACCGGAACACCGTTGTCCGAGATCGTCACTCGCAGAGCGTCCGTCGACAGGATGTCGCCGCCGGGGCAGGTGGCCCGCACCCGCATCTCGACGACCAGCCCGCCCGCGTCCGTGCGGAACGACACCGGTTCCAGCCGGGGCCGGCTACCGCACTTGGTGACCAGCTCCCCTCCTCCGGATCCGCTTGCCGCGGAGTCACTTCCGGATGTGGAGGGATCCGATCCGGGGATCGTCGCGGGCCCGCCGGTGGGCGCGTACGCGGTGATCGACGTCCCGTCGGTCACCGCGAACAGGTCACCGGCCGTGTCGATCCGGGACGTCGACGCGGGAATCGACCACGCCCGGGCGCCGTCGACGAGGTCGTAGGCGTCGACACCGGAGTCGTCGGCGACGAGAATCCGCTCACCGTCGGTCGGTCCGAACTGCAGGCCGTCTCCGATCGGAACCGTCCAGCGGGTCGTCCCGTCGTCGAGATCCACCGCCGTCATCGATCCGTCCGCGACGGTGAGAACCACATCGCCCACCACTGACAGGCTCGCCCAGTCTCCTTCGGGGGAAAGCGCACTCGACTCCCACATGAGGTCACCGGTGTCCGGCTCGTAGGCGCTGTCGCCGATGAACAGGGGGACCCGAGTACGCGCCGTGACGGTCGGGGACGGTGTGCGGAAGGAGCCGTCCTTCTCGAACAGGGTGTCGCCGGAACCGTCGACGACGGTCACCGTCGGAGACGCCGAGCGGCGCGATCCCTGGAACTCCATGCAACTCTGCTGCGCGTAGCCGTCACCCATCGGCAGGCTGCTGCGGAAGGCCCCCGAGCTCGCGAGTGTCCCCGTCGCCGCGTCGACGACCCAGGAACTGATTCCGCTGGTGTGGAACAGATTTCCCTGCGCGTAGCGGAAGAGCGCGCCGTCGGCGCCACCCGGGCACAGGTCGGGTTCGAGTGGGCCCGACGACCAGTTGCCGGTCGGGTCGTCGACGGTCCCGCTCGTGTAGAACTGCGCCGAGTCCGTGTATCCCGCGAGGAAGATCGTCGATCCGTCGGTTGCCGCATCGGACACCACGAAATCCGGAGCGAACGAGTTGCGGGTCGCGCCCGAGTCGACGTCGACGAATTCGACGGTGTTCGCCGTGCCGTCCGACCGGACGATGCAGGGCATCGCGTTGTCCACGACGGTCATCAGGCACGTCGTGGTGGCCGCCTCCCTGCTCCACCGCGGTTCCCCCGAGGACGAATCGAGTCCGATCAGGGTGAATTCGACGTCCGGTGAAACGCCCCCCATCATCGTGACCAGCGTCCCGCCCGCATCGAAGTAGCCGGGCGAATTCCCCATCCCCATGGCCCCCTCGGGGGTGTAGAAGGCGTCCCCCGGCCGTCCGCCGACATCGCCGGGTGTGACGCTCCATGCCGCCTGCGGTGCGGTGGGGAAGGTGTAGCGCAGCAGGCTGTCAGCCGCCACCGTGCTGTTCGAGTCGTCCTTCGACGTCAGGTACCAGAACGCGCCACCGGCGGCGAGGGCGACGACGAGGACGAGCGCGCTCACGAGCAGGATCGGGCCGCGTCGTCGCGGAGGGTCCGGTGGCCCGAACCCCGCCGGGGGCAGATAGTTCGGGGGCGGCGGCGGTGCCTGCTGAAACGGCGGCGGTGCCTGCTGGAACGGCGGAGGTGCCTGCTGGAACTGCGGCGGGTGGCCGCCGTACCGGGGGTACCCGTCCACGGGCGGTTGGGTGTTCCACGGATCGTCACGAGTCATGGACTGTCTCCGTCGGGTCGGTCGTCCCGGGCGTTCTTCCCTGCTCAGGAGGCTGCGGATGTTTCCGTTGGTGGAGAGAGTGATTCGGTCACCGAATGGGTTTCTTCACTACGATCTCGAGCTGCCGGACACGCGTGGAACGGATGAGATTACCGGTGCCGGACCGGATCCGGGGGCCGTTCGAACGGAGGATGTCCGGTTCAGAGTCGCAGGCCGGTGAACGGTGGGATCGGAAGGTTCCTCACCACGAACCAGAGTGCGGCCACCGCGAGCACGATCGCCGGCACCTGTCGGAGATACCGCGCCTGCAGCACCCGACGGCCCCGTAGCCGGCCCCAGGTCCACACGCCGAATGCGACGATCAGCAGGACCACGGCGACCACGCCCACCGCGTTGTACCGCAGCGCGCCCGCGACGTCGAGGTGGAGCAGCGCGTACAGCATGCGGGTTCCGCCGCAGAGCGGGCAGTCGATGCCCAGCAGGGACTTCGTCGGGCACACCGGGATGACGCCGCCCGGTGACGTCGGATCGGCCCAGAGCACGAACCCGCACGCGGCGACCGCGGCCGCCGCCACCGCTGCCGGCGCGGCGACGCGGGACTGCGGGTGCATCGGTGCGGATTCCATACGTTCGAGACGCTACAACGCGGCAGGCCGCTACGGAGCGGTCACCATTCGCCGATGGTGGTCAGTCCGTCCCGCAACGCGCTCAGGAGCGGACACCCCCGGTCGAGACCGGGGCCGGTGGCCTCACCGGATCGGGGTCGCCGGTGTCCGTCCGTCGCAGTGGGGCGCCGACGAAGACGAAGAACAACACGACGAGCAGGCCGGCCTGCCCCCACACGCCGACGTTGACGACGAATTCGGTGACGGTGCTGTCGGACCGGGTGGCAAGGGCGTCGAACCAGCGGAACACCCCGATGCCCAGTGTCAGGTCGGCGACCAGGAAGGCCGCGACCAGTGACCACGGCACCCGCAGCAGCACCAGGAACGGGAGCAGCCACAGCGTGTACTGCGGCGAGTGCACCTTGTGCAGCAGCAGGAACGCACACAGCATGGCGGCGCTCACGCCGATCCACGGATAGCTGCCGTGGCGTTCGAAATGCTTCCAGCCCAGCCACACCGCGAGGGCGAGCCCGGCACACAGCGCGAGGGGCGACACGACGCCGACGATGTGGTCGTAGGTGTCGGAGCCGTGCCGGTCGACACCCATCAGCGGTCGCAGGCCCCAGAACCAGATGCTGTTGCTGGTCAGGTCGGCCGTGCGCAGCTGCTGGAACGTGAACGAGGCGCGCCACCCCTCGTAGTTGGCCAGCGCGAACGGCACATTGATCGCGATCACCGTCGCCGCCGCTGCCCCGACGACCGCGGCGGCACCCCGGACGTCGAGACGGTTCCGGTCCCGGCCCGCGGTCAGGACGTACAGCGCCAGCGGCACCACGAACAGCCCCGGATAGAGCTTGAGGCAGAACCCGACCCCGAGCAGGACGGCGGCGAGCACCGCGCGGGTGCGCAGCGACCACCGCTGCGACGCCATCACCGCGATCGCCCCGACCGACGTGGCGACGACGGGCAGTTCCCAGTTGTGGAACGCGTACAGCAGCAGCGGTGGACCGGCCGCCCACAGCAGCGCGGCACGCCCCGCGAGCCGTCCGAGCAGCCACGCGGTGAGCAGCCCGAACGGGGCCAGCAGCAACGCCGAATGCTGCAGGAACGCGGCGTCGGTGTGGGCGCCGATCCCGCCGATCCACATCAGCAGTCCACTGAGCACCGGGTACTCGACGGTGCTGCCGGTGAGGGTGCCGTCCGGGGTGATGCCACCGGCGTACGGGAACAGGTGCTGGTCGATGCCGCGGCCCAGCCACAGGAGTTGGATGTCGGAGTAGCAGACGTCGCGGTCCTTGATCCTGTCGAAGATCAGGCTGCGGCCGTCGGCGCCGAACGGTGGCCCGATGCAGCGGGCCTTGTCCAGGTAGCCGAACATCAGCGTCAGCAGGCAGGCGGTGAGGACGGTGACCGTCGTTCCGGCCCGGATGTTCGCCGCCGCCCGCATGGAATCCAGCGTAGGGCGATCATGCGGACCCGTGGGATCGGCGAGGGCCGGCCGGGAACCGACTCCGGGGTCAATTTCGCAGGTCAAACGGTACTCGTGTACCCTGCAAAGGTTGCTGACGCAACGACCCTCCTGCCACGGACAGTCCGTGGCCGTTTCACAGTCCATAGGAGGTGATGAGGTCTTATGCGTCATTACGAATTGATGGTCATCCTCGACCCCAGCCTGGACGAGCGCACCGTCGCCCCGTCGCTGGATACGTTCCTCAATGTCGTCCGTAAGGACGGCGGCAGTGTCGACAAGGTCGATGTCTGGGGCAAGCGCCGTCTCGCGTTCGAGATCGCCAAGAACGCCGAAGGCATCTACGCGGTCATCGACATCACCGCCGAGCCGGCCACCGTCAAGGAGCTCGACCGTCAGCTGGGTCTGAACGAGTCGGTGCTTCGCACGAAGGTCCTGCGCCACGGCAAGTGATTCCCGTCTGATCCGGGCCCGGGAATTCGTCGGTATCGACGCCTAGGCTCTGGACCAACAGGAACGCCACAACAGCAGGAGGAACCACATGGCAGGCGACACCGTAATCACCGTCATCGGAAACCTGACGGCTGATCCCGAGCTTCGTTTCACCCCCGCGGGTGCCGCGGTCGCGAACTTCACCGTCGCGTCCACGCCCCGCACCTTCGACCGTCAGACCAATGAATGGAAAGACGGCGAGGCCCTGTTCTTGCGCTGCAACATCTGGCGCGAGGCAGCGGAGAACGTGGCGGAGAGCTTGACCCGCGGCTCGCGAGTGATCGTGAGCGGCCGGCTCAAGCAGCGCTCCTACGAGACTCGTGAAGGTGAGAAGCGCACTGTCGTAGAGCTCGAGGTCGACGAGATCGGCCCCTCGCTGAAGTACGCCACGGCCAAGGTCAACAAGGCCAACCGTGGTGGCGGCGGCGGGGGCGGCTTCGGTGGCTCCTCCGGCGGGTCCGGCGGCGGACGTCCGGCGTCCAACTACAACAACAGCCCGGGCGGAGAAGATCCGTGGGGCAGTGCGCCGCAGGCGGGCTCCTTCGGGGGTCCCCGCGGTGGAGACGACGAACCGCCGTTCTGATCCGTACCCGATCGGAACATCCAGAAAACGGAGAAAGACATGCCGAAGCCGCCGCTGCGCGACAAGGTTATGAAGAAGAAGGTCTGCACGTTCTGCAAGGAAAAGAACACGCAGATCGACTACAAGGACACGACGCTGCTGCGTAAGTACGTCAGCGACCGCGGCAAGATCCGCGCCCGCCGTGTCACCGGCAACTGCGTCCAGCACCAGCGCGACGTGGCCGTTGCCGTGAAGAACTCGCGTGAGGTGGCGCTGCTGCCTTACGTCTCGACGGCTCGCTAAGGAAAGGGAGGGACGACATGAAGCTGATTCTCACTGCTGACGTGGACAACCTCGGTGCGCCCGGCGACACCGTTGAGGTCAAGGACGGCTACGGCCGTAACTACCTGCTCCCCCGCGGCCTGGCGATCGTTGCCACCCGTGGCGCCCAGAAGCAGGTCGAGGGCATCCGTCGTGCGCAGGAAGCGCGCGCGGTCCGTGGTCTCGACCACGCCAAGGAGCTCAAGGCTGCCATCGAGGCTCTCGAGGGTGTGTCGCTGTCGGTGAAGACCGCCGGTGACTCGGGCAAGCTGTTCGGTTCCGTCACCGCGGCCGACGTTGCAGGCGCCATCAAGGCTGCCGGCGGCCCGGTCGTCGACAAGCGCAGCCTGGAGCTGCCGAAGGCTCACATCAAGAGCACCGGCAAGCACCAGATCGTGGTCAACCTGCACCCCGAGGTTGCTGCCAAGTTCCACCTGAACGTCGTCGGCGCGTAGTCGACCCGTTCTCCCGAAGGGCCCCGCGGACCAGCTCAGACTCGGTCCGCGGGGCCCTTCGCGTCGGCTGGGGACGGGCTGTGGATAGATTCGCTACTCGGTGCCAAAGCTGTGACCTGCCACATGCCGCTGTTGGGTGGTCGTTTACCGAACACGCCCGACTTGTCAACCTAGGCGACACGCCGAACTTCCTTTCATCAACAGGGTTGTGAAAAGAAAAACACCCTCCTACCTGCGGATTGTCGAATGTGATATTCATCGATCCCCAGGTTGTCCCCAGTTTTCCCCAGCCGGTTAACACTCGAGGGTTCCGCGTCCCCAATTCATCCACAGACTTGTCCACAGCTCGGTTTGATGTGGGGCACTTGCGGCCCCTACCGTCGTCCCGAGCGCGTCTTCTCGAGCCACCCGCGGGGTGGCATCGGATTGTCGGAGGATGCGGGTACAAAGAGTGTGCAAGATGCCGTCCGGCGAGTCGTTCGGGTGACATCGGTGGCCTCGTGTGGGGAAGGCGGTCGCGTTGGCGGTTGTAGATGATCGTGGTCATTCCGAGTACCCGGGACCCCCGGAGGAGCCGAGCGAGGAGTTCGGTCGGCAGCCTCCGCAGGACATGGTCGCGGAGCAGTCGGTGCTCGGCGGCATGCTGCTGAGCAAGGATGCGATCGCCGACGTCCTCGAGGTCCTGCGGCCGGGCGACTTCTACCGTCCCGCGCACCAGTCGGTGTACGACGCGATCCTCGATCTGTACAGCCGCGGCGAGCCGGCCGACCCGGTGACCGTTTCCGCGGAACTGGATCGTCGTGGCGAGCTGCGCCGCATCGGTGGCGCCCCCTACCTGGTGACGCTCACCCAGACGGTGCCCACCGCGGCCAACGCCGCCTTCTACGCGGAGATCGTGGCCGAGAAGTCGGTGCTGCGCCGCCTGGTCGACGCCGGCACCCGCATCGTGCAGTACGGCTACGCGGGCTCCGACGGCCAGGACGTCGCCGAGGTGGTGGACCGCGCGCAGGCGGAGATCTTCGAGGTCACCGAGCGTCGCACCACCGAGGACTTCATGCCGCTCGAGGAGTTGCTGCAGCCCACGATGGACGAGATCGACTCCATCGCCAGCCGCGGCGGCCTGTCCCTCGGTGTGCCCACCGGCTTCGCCGAACTCGACGAGGTCACCAACGGCCTGCACCCGGGGCAGATGATCATCGTCGCGGCCCGACCTGGCGTGGGCAAGGCTCTCGCCCTCGACACTCCCCTCGCGACGCCCACCGGCTGGACGACGATGGGTGAGGTGGCGGTCGGCGACCAGCTGATCGACGCGCACGGCAAGCCGACCACAGTCGTCGCCGCGACCGACGTGATGACCGACCGCCCCTGCTACGAGGTGGAATTCTCCGACGGCACCATCCTGGTCGCCGACGAGCAGCACCAGTGGCTGACGGAGACGAGGGCGTCCCGGCGGTCGGCGCAGCAGGCGGCCACCGGGTACAACCGGTACAAGAATCAGCGGACCTTCGCGGAGGTTCGTACAACCGCGCAGATCGCCGAGACGCTGCACTGCCAGACGGCCGATCGTCGGATCAACCACTCGGTGACGAATACCGAGCCGCTCCAACTGCCGGCGCAGGATCTGCTCATCCCGCCGTACACGCTCGGCGCCTGGCTGGGCGACGGCACGTCCGCCGCCGCACAGTTCACGACGGCCGACCCCGAGATCATCATGTTGATCGAGGCGGAGGGCCTGGTTGCCGTGCCGTCGACGTCGGCGAAGATGCGCTACAGCCTCAAGCTGCAGCCCGAAGATCCCGTCGAGCCCCGCGATTGCGTGGTGTGCGGCAAGAGTTTTGTGCCGTTCACCTCGGAGGTCCGCACGTGCGGCCAGTCTTGTGGCGGCAAGGCACGTTTCGTGTCCGAGCCGGTCCCGGCTCCCACCTGCTCGCGCTGCGGCGGGAAGTCGATCGGGCTGCGGATGTGCCAGTCCTGCCGTAACGAGGTCGGGACCGTGCAGGCACGGCTGCGCACCCTCGGAGTGTTGGGCGACAAGCACATTCCGGTGCAGTACCTGCGTGCTTCGGAGACGCAGCGGCGGGCCGTGCTCGCCGGACTGCTCGACACCGACGGCACCGTCACGAACGGCGGGTCGGTGCAGTTCAGCGTGACCAGCGAACGGTTGGTGCGTGACGTCGAGGAGTTGATCGTCAGCCTCGGCTACCGCTGCCAGCTGAGCACCAAGCGGGTGAACGGGCGGACCGAGGCGTCCTCGACCGCATTCACGTTGACCTTCGCCACGGACGACGAAGTGTTCGGCCTGCCCCGGAAGGCCTTGCTGCACAAGGAGCGTCGCGCCAGTCACAGCACGGCACGGTCCAGCTCGCGTTACATCGTCGACGTCCGAAGGATCGATTCGGTTCCGGTGCGGTGCGTCGAGGTCGACAACCCAGACCACCTGTACCTGGCCGGCCGGTCAATGGTGCCGACACACAATTCCACGATCGGCATGGATTTCATGCGGTCGTGCTCGATCAAGCACGGCATGCCCAGCGTCATCTTCTCTCTGGAGATGAGCAAGACCGAGATCGTGATGCGTCTGCTGTCGGCGGAGGCGAAGATCAAGCTCTCGGACATGCGTTCGGGCAAGATGACCGACGACGACTGGACGCGGTTGGCACGGCGGATGAGCGAGATCAGCGAGGCCCCGCTGTACATCGACGACTCCCCCAACCTGACGATGATGGAGATCCGGGCCAAGGCGCGCCGGCTCAAGCAGAAGCACGACATCAAGCTGATTGTCATCGACTACCTGCAGCTGATGTCGTCGGGCAAGAAGGTCGAGTCCCGCCAGCAGGAGGTCTCCGAGTTCTCGCGAAGCCTGAAGCTGCTCGCGAAGGAACTGGAGCTGCCCGTCGTCGCGATCTGTCAGCTCAACCGTGGTCCCGAACAGCGAACCGACAAGCGTCCGCAGGTTTCCGACCTTCGTGAGTCCGGATCGCTCGAGCAGGACGCCGACATGGTGATGCTGCTGCACCGTCCCGACGCCTTCGAGCGCGACGACCCGCGTGGCGGCGAGGCCGACATCATCCTCGGCAAGCACCGTGGCGGTCCGACCGCGACCATCACCGTTGCCCACCAGCTGCACCTGTCGCGCTTCGTGGATATGGCACGGGGGTAGGCGCGTCTTCTCCTCCTCCTCCTGGCCCTCCTCCGTGTGGCGGTAGCCTCAGCTAGCTGACGAATCCGCCTGTGGGTGCATTTCTGGCGGTTCTGGTAACGCGGGTAGCAGGGCTGCTCGCGGTCGACCGGATCCGTCACCGCGGCAACGCGGTTGTGGTGACCCTGCGACGAGAACGGCTGACAGTCAGCGCGCAGGTCGCCATCGCTGACCATCCGACACCGCATCCGACTCATCCGACAACGCCGTGATGTCCGGATCGCCCACCCGATTGGTGCATGGTGCGGGATTTACGGTGGGACTCGAAACGTCCCGTCGCGGACTCCTGGCGCGGCGCGGGCCCGGACGGGTTGATCAGACCACGTCGACTGGAGATCCGTTGTCGGCGTGTGCTTTCTGGGGACGTTGCGCGGAAGCTGGCGTCACTCCCGCGCACCGCCCACGGACTTCGACCGAGACTATGTGTCGCCTTGTAGGACTGCGTGGACCAGGATGTGCAGATGTCGTGCTGCGGCGCGCAGCGGTGCATCGTCGCCTGAGACGCGGGCGAGAAGTTCGGCCCCCTCGAGAGTGGACAGGACGGTGCAGGCGAGGTCGTCTGCCGCTTCGACTGCGAGTCCGGCATGTACGAGCTTGTCGGCGATGAGTTTCTGCCAGCTGCGGAGTGCTTCGTCGGAGGCCTGTTGGATGAGCGGTGACCGGCCGATTATCTCCAGTGCCGTTGCGGCGACGGGACAGCCATCCGTCCAATCGGATTCGAGGAGGGTGTCCGCAAGACGGTGGGCGCACTCGGCGACGGCGTCGGCGGGGTGGGGTGCGCTGTCGAGGCCGCGGCGCAGCAGGTCGGCGAAATCGTCGGCGCCGTGGCGGAGTGCCTCGGCGGCCAGTTCTTCCTTCCCCGCGGGGAAGAAGTGATAGAGCGACCCGTAGGTCGCCCCTGCTTCCGCCGTGATCCGTTTGATGCTCGTCGCCTCGTAGCCCTGACGTTGAAGCAGTGCCGCGGTCGCGCTCACGAGTCGGGTGCGCGTGCCGACCGCGGGATCCTCCACTCGGCTCGGTTTGCTGTCGTCGGTCGCCATATCGACAGACTACCGCGCCGCTAGAACGAGCGTTCTAGAGATCTGTTACGGTCCACTAGAACGATCGATCTAGTGGAGGTGTCGTGGACGAACGCGTGGGTCTGGAGCAGGGTGCCCGGACAGGTCAGCCGTCCTTCGCGGGACATCCTGGGTACGCGCGAATGTTCGCCCAGGATGCGCTGACCGTGGGATTGTTCCTGCCGCTGTGGCCGTATCGGGGTGAGATGACGGCGATGCAGGGACAGGGCGAGATCATCGAGCGGGTCGATGCCTCGGACTTCGCGGGGCTGTGGGTTCGCGATGTGCCGTTGGCGGATCCTGGGTTCGGTGACGTGGGGCAGGTGTTCGATCCGTGGACCTACCTGGCATGGCTTGCGTCGCGGACGCGGAGACTGTCGTTGGCAGCGGGAAGTGCCGTCTTCTCCCTACGGCACCCGATCGACCTCGCCAAGATGGCGACCTCGGTCGACCAACTCTCGGGGGGACGGCTGGTGCTGGGGGCGGCGTCGGGTGACCGCGCGTCGGAGTTCCCCGCCTACGGGCTCGACCGTGCGACGCGAGGAGAGCGCTACCGCGAGGTCGTCGAGTGGTTTCGAACGCTCACCGAGCACACCGCACCGCGAATCGTCGGCCGGCTGGGGACGTTCGATGGTGGCGTTGATCTGTTGCCGAAACCGGTCGGCATGCGGATTCCCCTGCTCGTCACGGGATCGTCGCAACAGGATCCGGAGTGGATCGCCGCGAACGGTGACGGGTGGCTCGTCTACCCCGGGAAGACGTACGAGACGGCAGGTGCGGACGAACTCGGCCGGAAGCTGGCCGCGTGGCGGGGCCTCATTCCCGACGGTGTGTTCAAACCGGTCGCGACGAACGAGTGGATCGACCTCGCGGAGGACCCGCGGACACCACCGACGCCACTACGTGGCGGGTTCGTCCTGCGGACAGGATCGGAAGCGCTGGTCGACATTATCGACCGATATCGCGGAGTCGGAGTCAACCACATGGCACTCGGCGTCCAGCACGGCGCCCGTCCCGCCGCGGAGGTGGTGCAACAGCTCATCGAGGAGGTCGCCCCCCACTTCCCCGCGCTCGACGGTCCTGCGCCTCGACCGGCGGCATGGTGACCAGCGCGTCGGTCGGCCACACGACCTACGCCGGCCGACGGCTCCGCGATCGCGTCGGCGTCCGTGATGGTGTCGCGTGCGGTCGCGCAGGGGTGACGATGGGGATCGCGAAACAGGTGTCGATTCGCAGCGAAGACAAGCGAAGCGCGACGCTCAGGCCGCGCCTACGTCGCGCAGGCGGCGAAGGTGCCCTACGGACGCCGGTTCGAGGTTGCTGAGTTGCTCGAGGCGCGCAATGGAACTCGTCTCAGCGAGGGGCCGTCGTTGCGGAGACGGCGCCATCTCCGGACCGTAGGCGCACCGGGATCCCCGCGGGATCTTGCGGTACCTCGATGGTACTTGTCCCCGTCGCCGACGCGGCGTCCACCGCGTATCCGCCCGGGCCCGCGACCAGCGTAACGTCACCGTGGCGGGAATTGAGATCGACGGCGGCACGGGTATCGGTCACCGTCAGTTCGCCGGATATCGAATTTCCTTGGACGGCAGTCCCGTAGGGGACGGCGATCTCGTAGCGGGCGATGCAGGTGGGGCTGCCGACGGCGAATCTGTCGGGGCAACTCGCGCTGATCATCAGATCGGACCCGTCGCTGGCGATGCGTTCCTCGGGCTTGTCGCCGTCGGTGAACTCGAAGGAGCGCCGGATCTCGATGTCGTCGCGGTCGGAGCCGATCACCCGGGCGCTCAGGGCCGCGGTGGTGACACCGATCTGTTTTGCACCCGCATCATCGAAATCGATTGTGACGGACGGGGCGCCGCCGTAGCGGTCCTTCCGCTGTTCGTGACTCGTCGAATCGGTAGTGCAGCCGGCGAGTGTCACGGACGAGAGTGCCAGTGCCGCAACACCGACGGCGAGGCGGATCTTCCGGCGTGCGGTTTCAACGACGGGCATGGCGAATCTCCTGAACGAGTACGGTGGCGGCGATCAGCACGGCGCTGACGACGAGGGACAACAGTGGGGACGGGCCGTTGAGCGACCCATCGGTGCGGAGCGCGCCGATGACGTCGACCGCTGCGACCCCGTTGAGCACGGCGTACCAGATCACCAGGTAGACAGCCTGGAACACGCGTGCGCCCCGGCCGATCGACCCGATCAGCAGCGCAAGGGCAGGAATCGCCGTCGCACCCGCAACCCAGGCGGCGACTCCGGTCGCGTCCGCTGCGAGGAGCATCTGCACCAGCGGGCCGACACCTGCGATGACCGCGATGAGCACGCCTGCACCCCACTCGGCGGCGAGCCTGATGCGAGACGAGATACCGCACTCTACAAGGGGAGCGACGCCTTGTTCGTAGGTGAGTGTCCCGAGACGGGACCACAACAGCACCGGCAACAACCACGCGAAGAGCAGTGCGGTGCCGACGCGATCAGCGGGAACGACCAGGGCTGCGGTCGTCACGATTGCGAGTGTGAGCCACCACCACCGCGACACGCTTCCGAGATGGATGCGCACCTCGCCGAGCAGCAAACCCGGGAACGCCTGTCCACGCTCGGCCGACGGCAGTGTTCGCGGATCCTGTGAGAACGCCGGTGCAGCGGGTGCCTCGGTTGCGGGTACGGCAGACGTGGTCGCGGGAGAGCGTTGCTGCCGTGAGGGATCGAACCGGCCGAACCAGAGGGCGGGAAGGATGGCGACGAGCGTCGAGGCCGCGATCAGCCCCGCACTCGCCGCGACGAGAGTCGCGTCGATGTCCATCCCGGACCACGTGAACCGCCCGAGCGCACCCGGTTCCGCGGTGAGTCCGATCGAGATCTCGTCATCCATGCCGGGGTGCTGCGCCGCCAGGTCGGCCTGGAAACTTGCGGTAGCCGATCCGTAGACCAGTGGAATCCCGGCGAGGAACATCGACGGATACACGAAGAACCACAGTATGTTTCCCGCACCACCCCGCAAGAACGGGACCGTTTCGAAGACGACGGCGGCCGCTGCGGCCACGGTCAGGACAGGAAGGCAGAACACCACGAGCGGAAGCCAGAGTCCCGTCATGTCGAGGCTCGTGGATTCCCCGCGGAGGAGCTGCATCACGGGTGCGATCAGGGCGAGTGCGGCGGCCATCGCCGCGAGCACCGTCAGGTTGCTCAGATACTTGCCCAGCAGATACATCGGCGTGCGCAACGGGGAGGCCGACAGCATTTCGCCTACGCCGGTGGAAATGTCGCGCGCGATGCTGCTGCGGACGACGTAGAACCCGAACAGCGGCAACCACAGGCTGCCGATCATGGCGAGCAACATGCCGATGTACGCGCTGTCGTACAGTCCCCGGAACGATCCGACCTTGACCATCGCGTACGTCGCAGAGACAGGCGGGACGGCCACATAGCCGAGTGCGACAGCGCCGAGCACCGTCACCAGGAACGCGGGACGCCGCGAACGATCCCGGAAGTCTGCCGTCGCGACGGCAGCGACGGTGCCGGTCATCGGGTCACCCCGGCCGGCGCCATCGGGCTGTGAACCGCGTTGACGTACGCGTCTTCGAGATCGGGTTCGACAGGACGAGCCCCCGGCATCGGAGGTGTATGGGCGACCGCACGGACACGCACGCCCTGTGCTGTTCGGACCGTGCGGGTTATCGTCGCTCGTTGCCGGATCTCGGCCACCAGATCGACGGGCACCATCGCCTCCCACACCAGACCCTCCGCGGAACGGAGAAGCTCCTCGGGGGTGCCACGCCGACGTAGTTCGCCGGCGGTGAGGATCGCGATGTCGTCGGCGATCGCTTCGATGTCCGACACGACGTGAGTGGACAGGATGACGATCCGGTCGTTCGCCAGCTCCCCGAGCAGGTTGCGGAACCGCATGCGTTCCTCGGGATCCAGTCCGACCGTCGGTTCGTCGACGATGAGAAGCTCGGGGTTGCCCAGGAGTGCCTGCGCGATACCGACACGCTGGCGCATTCCGCCGGAGAACGTACCCACCCGCCGCGATCCCGTGTCCGTCAGGTTGACGAGTTCGAGCAGTTCGTCGACACGCTCCCTGGCTGACCGCGCAGTCAGACCTTTGACGGCGGCGAGATACCGAAGAAACTCCCCGGCACTGAGATTCGGGTAGACGCCGAAATCCTGCGGGAGGTAGCCGAGGACGCGTCGGAGCGGCTCCGACCGGGCGACGATGTCGGTACCGTTCCACATGACCGTACCGGTGGTCGGGCGGGTGATCGTGGCGAGAATGCGCATCAGCGACGACTTGCCGGCTCCGTTGGGGCCGAGGAGGCCGAGAACCCCGGGCCCGATCCGTAGGCTGACGTCGGCGACGGCCTGTTTACCCCGATAGGTTTTGGTGACGTTGGTCAGCTCCAGTTGCATGACTTCAGCTGACCACTCGACCGGTGGTGCGGGCACTGGGTCCACGTGGCGGATCGAAGGTGGTGCCAGCACCACCTTTCGGCTGCATTCCGCCTCATCCTGAAGCCCTGGCCGCGTCGATAGGCTCACTCGGTGTCCTCCGATGAACCGACCACGGTGCTCACCGCGATCACACGGCGGCGCTTCCTGCTGACCGGATGGCCGTGGCGGTCGCTGGCGTATGTGCTGACCACCGTCCCGGTGGTGTGTGTGGTGGCGTTGCCCTTCGCAGCGTTCTGCGTCCCGTGGCTCGTGCTGGCCGTATGGGCCGACGGCGGCATGTATCCGCAACCGCTCGGCAGAGTGCTGTTCCTCGGCGTCCTCGGCGCAGTGCTGGTGTTCGGGCTCGGCCCGTTGGTGGCGATACCGCTGGCAGCCCTGGAACGCACGCGCCTGCGCCTGGTGAGCCGCGACCGGGCGCCCTCGGCTCACCGTGACCCTCCGGCAGCGGGCCTGTGGGCGTGGGTGCGCACCCGCTACACCGAGGCCGCGACATGGCGGGAACTCGGCTACACGTTCCTGCTGCTCACCGTGGTGCCCGCCTTGTGGATCTCGGGTGCGGTGATCGTCGGGCTCATCGTGGTGATGGTGGTGAGTCCCCTGGTGGTGGGTGACGGCGGCGAGGCAGTGGCGCTCGGCTTCAGCCAGATCACGTCGGTCGACCAGGCCGTTCCGTACTCGATCGCAGGTCTGCTCCTGCTCCCGGCGATCCCGTACGTGAGTGCTCTGGTCGCGGGACTGCACGGTGCGTTCGCCCGGTCGTTGTTGTGCGGCGACGACCCGGACGCGCTTCGCGCACGACTTGTGGAGGTGTCCCGCTCCCGGGCCCGGCTGGTCGATTCTTTCGAGGCGGAGCGGCGCAGGATCGAGCGGGACCTGCACGACGGCGCGCAGTCGCTGCTCGTCAACCTCACCTTGCATTTGGGTATGGCCAAACTTGACCTCCCACCGGATTCTGCAGCCGCGAAAAGCGTGTCGCAGGCGCATGATCAGGCCAAGGAACTGATGGCGGAACTGCGGCAACTCATCCGGGGAATCCACCCCAGGGTCCTCACCGACCGCGGCCTGCCCGACGCGTTGCGGGCGCTGACCGAGGACTTCGTGGCCCCGGTCGGCGTCACCGCGGACCTGCCATCCCGCCCCGCCCCGGACGTCGAGGTCGCCGCGTACTTCGTGGTGGTCGAGGCGCTCAACAACGTCGCCAAGCATGCAGATGCGACGGCCGTCGACGTGGCTGTCCGACGAGCCGGGGACCTGCTGGTCGTCGAGGTCGTGGACGACGGCTGCGGCGGTGCGGATCCGGAACGCGGGAGCGGTCTGACAGGTCTGGCCGACCGGGTCGCGGCGGTCGACGGCAGAATGCTCCTGTCCAGCCCGCCTGGCGGGCCCACCGTCGTCCGTGTGGAGTTGCCGTGGATCGAGAACTGACTGCCGTGCGAGTGGTCCTCGCCGAGGATGGTGCACTGCTGCGCGAAAGCCTCGCCGCGATGCTCGAACGATTCGGGTTCGAGGTCGTGGCCGCGGTCCCCGATGCCGTGGAACTGGAATCTGCTGTCGCCGAGCACCGTCCGGACCTGGTTGTGACCGACGTGCGGATGCCGCCAGGTTTCACCGACGAGGGATTGCGCGCAGCGGTGGCGCTGCGACGAACCTATCCGGGGCTTGCCGTGGTTGCGCTGAGCCAGTATGTCGAATTGAGCTACGCCGACGAACTCATGGGTGCGGAGGGTGGGCGGGTCGGGTATCTGCTGAAGGATCGCATCGTCGATGTCGAGGAGTTCGTCTCCACTCTGCGTCAAGTGGTTGCCGGCGGCACCGTCATCGACCCGATGGTCATACAGCAGTTGTTTCGGCGCCGGCGGGATCCGTTGGCGCAGTTGTCGCCACGAGAACGCGAGGTGCTCGCCTCGATCGCGGAGGGACATTCGAATGCGGCGATCGCCGCGCAGTTGTTCATCACCGAATCGGCTGTGGGTAAGCATGTCGGCAACATCTTCAACAAACTGGTGCTGCCGCCGACCGACGACACGAATCGTCGGGTGCTGGCCGTGCTGGCGTATCTACGTCGGGACGAGATCGGCTGAGACACCTCCGACGGTCGAGTCATCCGAAACAGGTTGGTGGCGTGCGTGAGGTCGCCGAAGGCCTCGGTGCCCCGATCGACGCCGAGGCGGTGGTCTCGGCCGGCGTCACTCGTCCACGGCCTTGTCGTTGAGCAGCAGCGTGATTGCGTCTCGGTCGTACGGCAGGCCGACGCGCATGAGTGCCAGACCTGCGTTGCCGATGTTCGTTCCCCACAGCTTCTCGTTCTCCACCAGAGCCGTGAGGAACTGTCGCTGCGGCGCATCGATGTCCGCCGGTGCGGGCGGGTACTCGCCCGGAACGAATTCGACCTCCGGGAAGGCGGCACGAAGCAACGGTCCCCAGTCGTTGTCGGCCGTATACGGCGTCGAAAGCTGCACTATCGCAACGGCTGCCGGCACGATTGCGGCGAAGGGCGTATCGCGTTGCAGGAGCGAGTGCAGCAGGGTGAACCGGACGTGCATGGGAAAGCTGCTCGGCTTGCGCTCGAACCACTCGTCGGCCTCCTGCGGCCGAGTCAGCGCACGGACGAGTTCCTCGGCCGCCTGTCCGGACGACGGCAGATGCAGGGCGGCACATGCCCGGATCGCAGGATCTGCGTCGGTGAGCCAGCCGCTGACATCGGCTCCGACGATGCCGAGAGCGAGAACCGTTGCGGCGCGGTCGTCACGCTCCGTCGCGCTGTCCGCGAAGACGGACAGCGCCGCGGCGACCCGCCGCTGATACGGAGATGTCGCGGTGCTGTTCCACCGCGCCAGCGCGCCCACCGCACCGGCCTTGTGGGCGTCGACCCCCGATCGCATGAACCGAAGCAACGCCTCCAGGACCGGGTCCGTCTGCTCCCGCAGCGCCGGGACGGCGAGGGCCATGAGCACACCGGCCACAGGCGACTCCCACGCCTCCGCCGATTCTTCTTCGTCGTCGGATGCCAGCGCCTCGAAGAACTCGCGTTCCTCCTCCGCGGACGGCGGTACGACCCCGTCCTCGAACAACTCCCCGGCCAGGGTCAGGCTTTCGCCCGCGGCCTCGAGGAAATCCACCAGCGCAGGCAGACGCACCGATGCGGTCCTCGGATCCGCATCGCCACTCCAGAACGAGACAGCCTGCGCGGCAGCGGCAACGGCGGGTACCGTTGCCGGGTAGATGGTGCCCTGATGCAGCACCGCGCTGTACAGATGCTCCATCGCCGTCGAGAAGGCCGTCTCGTCGGCGCCGACCAGCGCCGCCAGATGTGCCGGCGTGTCCGTTGCCACCGCGTACGCGTGGAAGAGTCGGGCCCAGTCACTCATCTGCGGTCCTTGTCCGATCGTGCTCCTCGACTGACTTGCGGTTCGCTTCCGCGCATCGTCGGCTCGGTCAGGGCGCCGCGAATGCGCTCGAACGCCTGACGTGTCTCCGTCGGGGCGAGGAAGTCATCCAACGGTGCCCCACCGGCCTCGAAGTCCGCCTGCTCGAGCAGCGCGATGCCGAGTGCGGCGATCTGCTCCGCCGATCCCTGCTCCAGATAGGCGACCCACGTCTCCAGCGCGATGATGGCGCGCAGGAGATCAGGATCCATGTCGCCGTCGGACAGATCGCCTTCGTCGATCTCCACGATCCATGCCCGAAGCTGCCCGGCCGACGCCGCACCCACCCCGTCGGCGGCCGCGCTGACGGCGCGTGCTCCGGACTGCGTCAGCTCCACTGCCGCTGCCGCTTCCACGCTGTTGGCAGCGAGGAACTCCCGCGTGACCGCGACCCCGAACGCGACTCGCGCCTCGGCCGTGGCGCGGGTTGCGCACTGGCGAACGGAGTTCTCGACGTCCTCATAGCAAGTCATCATTTGTCGTCCTGCCGATTCATAACCAGCGCAGTGTAGGGGAACCGGGAGCCGCGAAAGGCCCAGGGCGCGCCCTGGATGACACGATCGGACCATGACTCAACTGACCAGCAGGTTCGCGGGGCGCCTCGATTTCGGCGGCGATCCGGTGGCCGGTGCCGTGCTGCCCGCCGGCATTGACGGAGTCGGGACGGGCGCCTGGTACTGGATTCACGGCGATGGGAGCCTGAACCAAGGCGAACTCGACACGGCGGAAGCTGCTCTCGGTGACGTGCGGACTCTGGTCGCTGCGGCTCGCGCCGCTTTCGCTAACGAGATGACCGATCCCCGGTCGACAACTTCGTCGTTTCGCGAGTTCCATCTCGAGGAGATTCCGGAAGAGATGGTGTGCGACTTGTTCGGGGTGCAGACCCGAGCGGCTGTCACCGACGAGGTCTTCCTCGACCACCTGGTCCTCGTCGGCATCGCGGTCAGTCCTGCGGCGGCGGACCGTGTCCTCGCACTCGACTTCGCGATCGGCGCTGACAAACCCACCGATCAGCTGCTCGTCGCCGTGTGGGATCGGAACGGCACCGTCACCGTGCACCACGAGAGTTGAGGCCGGTGACCGGGGCGGCGGCCCACGACCGACTCGCCGTCGTCCGAGGCGAGCCAGGAGATGAGGAGGTCCGGGTCGTGTTGTGCTGCAAAGGCTGTCGTCAGAAGCCGGACGGACCGGTTCCGTCCAGTGTCGTAGCAGGCGCCTTAGCGTCCCGTCGCCATTGACTTCCATGGTTTGCGATGCAAACCTGCATTGGGGGTTTGCATCACAAACGACAAGGTATGGGGGGATCGCCATGGACGCCTCGGCTGACAGGTCGAACGAGTTACTGGCGGTGGTCGTGGCTGCTCGACGCCGAGCGCGGGCGGCTCGACCACGCAGATGGGTTCCACTGGCCGGTTTGGCTGTGGTGGTCGTAGCCGCAATGCCGCTGTACATCCAGCGTCCGTTCGGCGAGTGGCAATCGGCTTCCACACCGTTGGAAAGACTTTCGGGTCTCGGGCAGCTGCAACATCCTACCGCGGCCGCGATCTACTGGCTGGTCGCGCTTCCCGTGGTCTACGGCCTGATTGCCACCTACGTGGTCCGGCGGGGGGTGCGTTCCGGGGTCCGGGTACGGGCGTCGC
The DNA here is from genome assembly GCF_000738775.1 of Prescottella defluvii. Classification (GTDB taxonomy): domain Bacteria; phylum Actinomycetota; class Actinomycetes; order Mycobacteriales; family Mycobacteriaceae; genus Prescottella; species Prescottella defluvii. Next base: position 143,806 of record NZ_JPOC01000007.1, on the reverse strand, counting down.
ACGTCACCGTCTGCGGGTCGGTCTTGTTCGGCGCGCTGGTGGCAGCGCTGGTGGCCGCACCGCAGTCGCCGCTCCTGCTCGGAAACCTCACGATCCGCGGACTCACCCCACTGTTGGCGATTGCGGTGGGGGTTCTCGTGTGGGGTGTGCTGGACCGGGACCTCACGGTCGGCGTTGTCGGGGCTCTCGCACTGGCGGGAAGCCTGGTGGCGAACCTGTACAACCTGGAGAACACGATCCTGGCGCAGGGTGTCGACTTCGACTACCGGTACAGTCTGCTGCTCAACCTGGCGTTGCCGGCCCTGATTCTGTCGATCGGTGCAGTGTTCGTGGCGGTGCGGGATCGGGCGCGGTGATGTCACATCCCACCAATGGGCTCGATGATGTTGTGCACCAACGAAACCGGCTGGGGATTCTCGCCGTTCTCGCGGAAGCCGACTCCGTCGATTTCGTCTTCATCCGTCAGGCCCTCGGACTCACCGCCGGTAACCTTTCGCGTCACCTCACGGTGCTGTCCGACGCGCGACTCGTCGCGATCGACAAGAAGGGGTCCGCAGGGAGGGCGCGGACATGGGTGTCGATCACCAAGCGGGGTCGGTCGGCACTCGAAGCGGAACTGGCGATTCTCCGGGAACTGGTGGAGGCGGCGCAGCGGGGTACCACCGGGAAGGCCTGACACGCGTGGGAATCCCGCTGGCGGTGGCCGGTTCCCGTGCGAGTGGTGATTCGGCAATCCGGCAGTGAAGGAATCGGATTCGCGGTCCTGTGGTCCGCCGCCGCGGCTTGCTGGGCTCGCTGGGCTCGGTCGGTAGATCGTGAAGGTCGGGAAGTTCGCCGTAGGTGACGGTCGTGCGTGTCATAGTGTGCGCATGCGGTCGACTTGCTCCCTCTACGTAGATGCCGGGTATCTGCTTGCCTCCGCCGCGACTCGCGTCACCGGTACCTCACTGCGGGCAGGGATCCATGTCGACTACTCCACGATGATCAACTCACTGGTGGACGTCGCCGAAGCCCGGTCGGGACTGCCCGTGTTGCGGGTCCACTGGTACGACTCGGCCCGCAACGGCGTCCCGGATGCGCAGCAGGAGCGCATCGGCGAGCTCTCGAAGGTCAAACTGCGGCTCGGACGGTTCGGTGTGAACGGCGAGCAGAAGGGTGTGGATCTCCGGATCGGGCTGGACCTCGTGGCGCACGCCCGCAACGGGGCATCCGACGTGTTCTTCCTCGTCTCGGGCGACGACGATCTAGCCGAAGCGGTGGAAGATGCTCAGGTGCACGGGGTTCAGGTGGTGGTGCTCGCAGTGCCCACCGTCGGCGGCAAGCCGCACGGGGTGAGCCGGCACCTGATCCGGGCCGCCGACGAACTCGACAGTATCGACGGCGCGGCCATCGATGCCGCGGTGATGAAGGTCGATCGTCAGCCGGTGCCCGAGACGGCCGCACCGGCGCCGACGACTGCGCCCCCGACTCCGGCGGCGGTCCCGGGACCGCGACCGCGGCCGAGCGTCCGGACTCCGCTCGACCTGGCGTCCATGCCGCATGGTCCGGCGGCCCCGCGCCCGACGAGCGTGCTCGCCTACAGCGTCTCGACGGGGTCCCCGGGACGCGGGCTTGCGGGGTACGGCGACGACGAACACCACGAGCAGGATCGGCTGGTCGACGAGGTCGTGATGCGGGTCATCGCGTCGTTCCAGGAGAGTGCGACGTCGGACGCCAAGCTGGAACTTCAGCGTGCGAGGCCGTCGATCCCCCGCGACATCGACCGGGCACTTCTGCTCGACGCGTCCGACGTGATGCAGAAGTACGACTTGGACGAGGGGATCCGGTATCGGTTGCGTGCACGCTTCTGGGAGAAGTACGGCGAGGACTGAGCGATCATCGACGGCATGGAGATCACGAGCGCCCGGCGACGCGACATCGTCCGCGAGTCGTACTCGGCCAAATCTCGGGAGTACACGGACCTATTCGGCTCCGTGACGTCGGCACACCCGTCCGATCGGGCACTGGTGTGCAGCTGGGCCGACACCCTGACCGGTCCCGTGCTCGACGCGGGCTGCGGTCCGGGGCAGTGGACGGATTTCCTCGCCGAGCTCGGGCTGGATGTGCGCGGGATCGATCTGGTTCCGGAGTTTGTCGAACGGGCCCGCACGCAGTATCCGGGCCTCTCGTTCGACGTCGGCAGCTTCGAGGCTCTGGACGCCGCGACGGACTCCCTGGGCGGTGTGCTGTCCTGGTATTCGCTCATTCACCATGATCCGCAGGACATCCGGGTTCCGCTCGCCGAGTTCGCGCGGGTGATTCGGCCGGGCGGCGGACTGTTGGTGGGCTTCTTCGAAGGAGTCGCCGTCGAGGCCTTCGACCATGCCGCCACCACTGCCTATCGGTGGCCGGTGGCCGAACTCGGTCGGGAGTTGGTCGCGGCCGGCTTCGAGGTGATCGAGACACATACCCGGACGACCCTCGGTCCCAGACCGCACGGCGCGCTCGTCGCCCGCGCCCCTACCATGAGCGGATGACGCGGACACCGGTCACGACATCGCCACAGGTGGTGACCTACGACGGGTTGCCGGCGTCGGCGGGCGGCGCGCACTCGCTCCGCACCAAGCGCCCCGACCAGGCATTTCGGCGTGTGCAGGGCTTTCTCGAGACCTGCGCGGAACCGGTGTCGTCGGTGTCGTGGTCGTTCCGGATCGCGGCCGGCGGGCCGCCCGCGTCGACCGAGCAGTTGGTGGCGGTGGCCACCGAGTGTTTCGGCGGGCCCCGTCACCGTGCACGAACCCACACGGAGTGGAACGTGCCACCGGCGGCCGTGGACCGCGCGGTCGCTGTTCTCGTCACCACCGGTCCCGGCGCGGTCACGACCCACGGGCATTCACTGGCTGCACTGACCTGCAGCGCGCAGGTGCGTCTCGTCGATCCGGCTGGCAGCGCCGCCTACCCCGACATCACCCCCGACGCGTTCGGTCGCTTCGTCGTGGACGGGTACGGCCGGCTTCTCGGCGCCTCGGGTCTACGGGCAACCCTCGGCACGGCAGAATCCTCGATGTCCTTGTGGCTCAACTTCCCTGCCGACGAACGACTGTCCCCCGGTGCTCGTCATGTGCAGGACCATCTCCCGTTCCGGCTGTCCGCGAAGCACTGGCGTCTCTGGCGCCCCACCCGGAGCGGTGACTCCTACCGCGCCGACAGGATTCCCTCTCCGGTGCCCGACCGCGCCTGAACCGTCGTGCGGTGCGACGCGGCCGCCGCTCACCGCCGCAGTTCCGACGTCTGGTCGAGCCGTTCCAGCTTGTGCGGGTTGCGGATTGCATAGACCCGGGTGATCCGGCCGTCCTCGACGGCGATACTCACGGCGGTCGCCTCGCCGCCGACATCGATCCGAAGGCCCGGCATGCCGTTGTAGTACGTCGGTGTGGTCGTGAAGTCCGGGATCTTCGCGGCGCGGGCCAGGAACGCCGCCACTCGCCGGGCCCCGAGTATCGGCCTCCGGGCGGCCGTCGCGATGCCGCCGCCGTCGGCGATCACCACCACGTCGGGGGCGAGGACCTCCATCAGTCCCTGGACGTCGCCGGTGGAGACGGCGGTCAGGAATCGGTCGACCGCCGCCTGCTGTTGGTCGCGGTCGACCTGCATCCGCGGGCGCCGCGCGGCGACGTGTTCGCGGGCGCGGTGCTCGATCTGCCGGACCGCGGCCTGGGTCTTGCCCACCACCTCGGCGATCTCCGGGTACGGCGTCTCGAACACCTCGTGCAGCACGAACACCGCTCGTTCGACGGGTCCAAGAGTCTCCAGCACGGTGAGCATCGCGATGGAGACGTTCTCGGCCAACTCGACGTCGTCGGCCACGTCGGGGGTGGTGAGCAGTGGTTCGGGTAGCCATTCGCCGACGTAGTCCTCCCGGCGCCGCGTCACCGTGCGGAGCCGGTTCAACGCCTGCCGGGTGACGATCCGGACCAGATAGGCCCGCGGGTCGTGTACGTCGGCCCGGTCGACCTCGGCCCACCGCAGCCACGTCTCCTGCACCACGTCCTCGGCGTCGGCCGCGGAGCCGAGCATCTCGTAGGCGACGGTGAAGAGCAGGCTGCGGTGGGTGACGAACGGGTCGTCGGTCATGTCGTCGAGCGTACGGCGAGCGGTGCCAGGCCACACGCGGTCGAGAAGCCCTGCGATTCGATGCCGAACGCGGTGTTGGTCCGGGTCATCAGATTCGCCACCGCGACGAACGCGGTCAGTTCCACCAGCGCGGGCGCACCGAGCTGCTCGAGCAGCCGCGCCGACATCTCGTCGGTCACCGTCGGCGGGGTCACGGTCATCGCCTCGGCGTACTCCATGACGTCCCGCTCGAGCGGGGTGAAGACGTCGGATTCGCGCCAGCGCGGCACCTCGCGGGCCTTGGTCAGGTCGAGTCCCTCGTTGTGGGCGTGGAAGTAGCCGAAGTCCAGGCAGAAGCTGCAGCCGACGAGGCTCGCCACCGCCATGTGCGCGAACGACTTCAGATTCTCGTCACACTTGTCCCATTTCTGTGTCTTCCGACCGACGGTGAAGCTGAAGTTCAGCACCTTCCGGTTGTGCCACGTCACCTCGACCGGTTCGGCGACATCGCCGAGCATCCGGCGGGACATCCGCTTGATCATCGCGCCGTAGACGCCGGTCAGCTGTGCTTTCGGGATCCGGGTTGTCATGACTTCCTCCTTGCGCTCGATTGCCCTCGGCATGAAGACACCGGCCACGGCCCGTATGTGACATCGGGGCCCGACATCCGTGGATCCGCGAGCCGTTCGACCCCGGCCACGGTGGACAACTCCGGTCGGACGGGGAACGATCGCGCAGGTGACCAGCAGACCCGACGCAGCGCAGCGGCTGCGTGACCTCGCGCTGCTGCGCCGCGGCGACCTCAGCGTCACCGAGGTCCGTTGTCTCGCCGAGCGTGTACCGGGACCGGGCCCGGCCGGCGGAGGAGATGTCGTCGTGCGTCACCCGACCGGTCAGGAATCGAGAAGCGCCGACCCGCGCACCGCACTTAGCGTGACTGGCATGGACTTCTGCTCCGCATCAACGAGACGAACTGACGTGCCGCAACGGCGGCCCGACCCGACGCAGAGGGAGCAACGATGACCACGGCCACGACGACGGACCAGCAGTCGACCGAGCTGCACGCCGCCGACCGCCACGATCTGATCCGCGTGCACGGCGCGCGCGAGAACAACCTCAAGGACGTCAGCGTCGAGTTGCCGAAGCGGCGGCTCACGGTGTTCACCGGCGTCTCCGGCTCCGGGAAGAGTTCGCTGGTGTTCTCCACGATCGCCGCCGAGTCACAGCGGATGATCAACGAGACGTACAGCGCGTTCGTGCAGGGGTTCATGCCGACGTTGGCGCGGCCGGACGTCGACGTGCTCGACGGGCTGACGACGGCGATCATCGTCGACCAGGAGCGGATGGGCGCCAACCCGCGCTCGACCGTCGGTACCGCGACGGACGCGAATGCGATGCTGCGCATCCTGTTCAGCCGGCTCGGGAAGCCGCACATCGGTTCGCAGCAGGCCTTTTCGTTCAACGTCGCCTCCGTCAGCGGCGCCGGGGCGATCACCGTCGAGAAGGCCGGACGGACCGTCAAGGAGCGCCGCGCCTTCAGCGTCACCGGCGGCATGTGCATGCGTTGCGAGGGCCGCGGCAAGGTCTCCGATTTCGACCTGACCGCGCTGTACGACGCCGACAAGTCCCTCAACGAGGGTGCGCTGACGATCCCCGGCTACAGCATGGACGGTTGGTACGGCCGCATCTTCCGTGGCTGCGGCTTCTTCGACCCCGACAAGCCGATCGCGAAGTTCACCAAGAAGCAGTTGGACGACCTGCTCTACAGGGAGCCGACCAAGGTCAAGGTCGAGGGCGTCAACGTCACGTACGAGGGCCTGATCCCGAAGATCCAGAAGTCGTTCCTGTCCAAGGATCGGGAGGCGATGCAGCCGCATATCCGGGCCTTCGTGGACCGCGCGATCACGTTCCAGACGTGCCCCGACTGCGAGGGCACGCGACTGAGCGCCGAGGCGCGGTCGTCGAAGATCGACGGGCTCAGCATCGCCGACGTCTGCGCGATGCAGATCAGCGATCTCGCCGAGTGGGTGCGCGGGTTGGACGAACCGTCGGTCGCGCCGCTGCTGAAGTCGCTGGGGGAGACGCTCGACTCATTCGTCGAGATCGGTCTCGGCTACCTCGGCCTCGACCGCCCGTCGGGCACGCTCTCGGGTGGAGAAGCGCAGCGCACCAAGCTGATCCGTCATCTTGGGTCATCTCTCACCGATGTCACGTACGTCTTCGACGAGCCCACCATCGGCCTGCACCCGCACGACATCGTGCGGATGAACGACCTGCTGCTGCAACTGCGCGACAAGGGCAACACCGTGCTGGTCGTCGAGCACAAGCCGGAGGCGATCGCGATCGCCGACCACGTCGTCGATCTCGGTCCGCGCGCCGGCACCGAGGGCGGCGAGATCGTCTTCGAGGGCACCGTCGAGGAACTGCGCTCGAGCGGCACACTCACCGGCCGGCACCTCGACGATCGGGCGTCGGTGAAACCGGCCGTACGGACGTCGTCGGGTGCCCTCGAGATCCGTGGCGCCGACACCCACAACCTGCAGGATGTCGATGTCGACATCCCGCTCGGTGTGCTCGTGGTGGTGACCGGCGTCGCCGGATCCGGCAAGAGTTCCCTCATCCACGGATCGGTCTCCAAGCGTGACGGCGTGGTGGCGATCGACCAGGGTGCGATCAAGGGGTCGCGGCGCAGCAACCCCGCCACCTACACCGGTCTGCTCGAGCCGATCCGCAAGGCGTTCGCGAAGGCCAACGGCGTCAAACCCGGATTGTTCAGCGCCAACTCCGAGGGCGCGTGCCCCAACTGCAACGGTGCCGGTGTCGTCTACTCCGACCTGGCGATGATGGCCGGCGTCTCCACCCCCTGCGAGGTCTGCGAGGGCAAGCGGTTCCAGGCCGAGGTGCTCGACTACACGTTCGGCGGCAAGGACATCAGCGAGGTCCTCGGGATGTCGGTGGCCCAGGCGGAGGAGTTCTTCTCGGCTGGTGACGCGAAACTGCCTGCCGCCCACAAGATCCTGGCGCGGCTCGCCGACGTCGGTCTCGGATACATCAAGATCGGGCAGCCGCTCACCACGCTGTCCGGCGGTGAGCGACAGCGCCTCAAGCTCGCCACCCACATGGGGGAGAAGGGCGACGTCTACATCCTCGACGAGCCCACCACCGGACTGCACCTCGCCGACGTCGAGAACCTGCTCGGCCTGCTGGATCGTCTCGTCGACGCCGGCAAGTCGGTGATCGTCATCGAGCACCACCAGGCGGTGATGGCGCACGCCGACTGGATCATCGATATGGGGCCGGCCGCGGGGCATGATGGCGGCCGGATCGTCTTCGAGGGCACCCCCGCCGACCTCGTCGCCGACCGATCCACCCTCACCGGCCGGCACCTCGCCGAGTACGTCGGCGCCTGACTGCGGCGTACGGACAATTCGAAGTTCGGCGACCCCGTCCTCGCTTCTCAGGATCGTCGCCAGCATCAGCTGAAGGGTCCCTTCGTGCGCTGACAGCGCACGAAGGGACCCTTCAGCTACATGTACGTCGCCCTGACGGTGGTCACCGGGTGCCTCGGATGACGACTGTGGACACCGCCGTCGTGAAGGATCCACCGATGTTCACGGTGAGGGCGCGTCGGGCGTCGTCGACCTGATGGTCTCCTGCTCGGCCGGTGACTTGCCGTGCGGCGTCGAGCACCATCCGGATCCCGGTGGCGCCGACCGGGTGCCCGTGGGACAGCAGTCCGCCGCTGGGGTTCACCGGTAGTCGTCCGCCGCGTTCGATGGAGCCGTCCATCACCGCCTCGCCGCCCTTGCCCGGGTCTGCCAGTCCGATGTGCTCGAGGGTGACCAGACCGTTGATGGTGAAGCAGTCGTGGATCTCGGCGACGTCCAGGTCGGATACGCCCGCTATCCCGGCGCGTCGGTAGGCGTCTTCGACGGCTCCGCGTAGGTGTGGGAAGAGGTAGTCCTGGTCGGCGCTCTGGGCGATCTTGTCCGCGAGCAGCAGGGTCGCGGTGCGGTGGCCGAACCCTGCAATGGTCGCTTCTCCGTCGAGATCGGCTCCCGTCCGCTGTGCCCATGCCTGTGCAAAGTTCGGCCCCGCCAGCACTACGGCCGCGGCACCGTCGGTGATACGTCCACAGTCGGTCTTGCGCAGCATCCCCTCCACGATGGGGTTCACTTCGTCGTTCACGTCGAAGGAGCCGGCCGGGAACTCCCAATCCCGTGTCTGCGCAAGACTGTTGCGGGATCCGTTGCCGAATGCAATCTCTGCGAAACGCCCGAGATGCGCATGATCGAGGCCGTAGCGCCGGTCGTACTCCCGCGCGATGTCGGCGAAGAGCGCGGGCCACGGATACTTCACCCCCAGCGCCTCCCGCCCGGCCCATGCTGCGGTACCCAGGTACTCCGCGGCCGTCTGGGCGGACACGTTGCGCATCAGCTCGACACCGACCACCAGTGCCACGTCGTATCGACCGGATTCGATATCCGCGCATGCGGCGAGCACCGCAGTGCTACCGGAGGCGCACGCCGCCTCGTGTCGCGTGCTCGGTAGCCCGTCGAGTCCCGGTACAGCCGCAACCACCATGCCACCGAGTTGGGCCTGTCCGGCGAAGAGTTCTCCCGCCAGGTTGCTCACGTGCACGACACCGACGTCGAGGTCGTCGACGCGCGCGTCCGCCAACGCTGCGGGCACGGTCTCGGCGAACATGTCGACCAGGCCGAGCCCCTCCTTCGACCAGTTCCGGGCGAAGTCGGTCTGGGCGCCTCCCAGCACGTAGACGGGATTGGTCATGTGTTTCTCCTTGTGGTCGTCTGGCAGGGGTAGCGCCCTCGGCCCGTCCGGCGCGGGCCGAGGGCACACTCTCGCTACGCGCCGGCCGCGGCCAGCTGCTCGGCGCGCACCCACGTGGCGTGGAAACCGGACGGCACCCGGCGCGGCAGCAGGACCCGGGCGACGGGTCCGGCGGCGACATCCGCGGCGTCGAAGATGTTGATCTCGCCCTTGTCCTCGGCTTCGTCGTTGACGAAGCACACCAGGTAGCCGTCGGTCTCGCCCGTCGATCCGTCGCGGGGTGCGAACGGTGCCTCCGAACCCCAACGCCCGGAACCGAACTTGTGCTCCTCCTTGGCGCCGGTCTGCGAGTCGAACCGCACGATGCCGTCGAAGAGCAGTGTCGGCTCGTTGGCGAGGCTCATGTTGTACGAGTACCGGTGCGAGCGACCCATGATCCGCGAATCCACGCTCGGGAACTCGATGTTGGCGTCGTCGAGCGCGGACTCGACGGCCGCCCCGGTGCGCAGGTTGAGGCGGTACCGGTAGAGCTGTGCGTCGAGTCGCATGTACGCGAGCATGTTCGACAGCGGCGAGGCGAACGTCGTCTGGTGCTGGGGGTTCTTGACCCGGCACACGTCCATGACGATCTCGTCGCCCTCTTCCCACGAGTTGACGACGTGGTAGATGTAGCAGGGCTTCACCTCGAACCACCGCACGTCGCTGCCGTTGCCGTGGCGGGGGACGACGGCGAACCGAGCGGGGAGCTCCTGGTCGTAGAAGATCCGGTACTTGCCGGCCCGGCGTGCGTCGTGGTCCTGCACCAGCGGCAGGTCCATCAGGATGGAGTAGTTCTCGGTGATCCCGATGTCGTGCGGGAGTCGGGGACCCGGCAGGTCGATCTGCGTGCGGTGCGTCTGCGTGCCGTCGGCGCCGATGATGCCGTAGCCCAGGTAGTCCTGGTCGGGGCCGTAGTCGAACCAGATCAGTTCGCCGGTGGCCTCGTCGACCTTCGGGTGGGCCATCATGTCACCGGCGAAGGTACCCAGGAAGTCCTGCGCGCCCAGCGTTTCCAGTGACAACGGGTCGATGCTGTACGGCGTGCCGCACAGGTACCAGGTCGCGAGGATCTCACCGCGATGGTAGATGACGTCGGTGTTCCCGGAATCCTTGATTCCCAGGCCGTGGCCGTTGCCCCACGGATTGTCCTTCGGGTTTTCCATGAGTCCGGTCCACAGGGCGCGGCCGGCCTCGGACTCCTCCTGGAAGGCCTTGGTCCGGACGTACCGGTTGGTGTAGCGCACCTTCCCGTTCTCGAAGTGGGCCGCATGGATCATGCCGTCACCGTCGAACATGTGGTAGCGGCCCGGAGCCTCGAACTGGCGGTTCGGGCCGTTACGGAGATACACGCCGTTGAGATCCTTGGGGATCTCACCGATGACGGTGAGGTCGTCCAGGGTCAGTTCGTCGGCGATCGGCGCGAACACTCCGAGGGTGTACGGGTTGTCGTCGGTGGTGTCGACCGGGCGCGCGACGGCGACGAGGCCGCCGTCGGCACCGGGCTGGGTGGTAGTCATGGCTACTCCGCTTCGGTGGTGTCGAGATCGGATCGTTTCGATGAATGCTGTTGCGGTGCTGTTTGGTACAGCACCATCTGAGTGCAGCGGAAGAGGGCGATCGCCCGCCCGGTGTCGTCACGGACCGTGGCGTCCCACACCTGGGTGCGCCGTCCGAGGTGGACGAGTGCCGCCACCACGGTGACCGTCCCGGACCGCGCGGTGCCGAGGTAGTTGGTCTTGAGTTCGAGTGTGGTGAATCCGGATGCCTCGGCGGGCAGCGCCAACCGTGCGCCGACACCGCACACCGTGTCGGCCAGGGCTACGACGGTGGCCGCGTGCAGGTAGCCGTTCGGCGCCAGCAACTCTTCGCGAACGGTCAGTTCGCCCGTGGCCGCCGTAGCCGATGCGTCGAGGATTCGCATGCCGACCAGGCCGGGAAAACGCCCTTCGAGCATCGCGGTCATCTTGTCCGCGATGGGTCCCGCGGACCCGGTCGGCGTCTCCCGTGGCGTGCCGGCCGGTGCGCTGTCGACATGTGGCGATCCCATGGTCAGCCGACCTTCGCGACCTCGCCGCGAATGTCGCGACGCTGCAGCTTTCCGACCGGGTTCCGGGGGAGTAGTTCGACCGTCACGAGCCGCTCCGGCAGCTTGAACGACGCGACGTCCTTGGCCCTCAGGAACTCGACGAGATCCTCGAGTGTGACGTCGTCTCCGGCATTGGGCACCACGACCGCACAGCACTTCTCACCGAGAATGTCGTCGGGATACCCGACGATGGCCACATCGGCGACCGCGGGGTGGTCGATGAGAATCCCCTCGATCTCGGCCGGAGCGATGTTCATCCCGCCGCGGATGATGATCTCCTTGCTCCGGTCGACGAACCTGAGGTACTCGCCGTTGTCGCCACAAAGCTCGAATATGTCTCCGCTGCAGAGGTATCCGTCCTCATCGAACGGGCTCGTCGGGGCGGTTCCCTCGAGGTAGCCGGCGAAGATCGTCGGTCCCTTCAGGCGGAGTTCGCCGCGTCCGCCGACCGTCGTGACCTCTTCGCCCGTCGCCAGATCGACGAGGCGTGCCGACGTGCGCGCTGCCACCTCGGTGGCCCACGACTTCGCCGGTGAGCCGTAGTTCGGCAGGTATTCGGCACGGATCAACGGGTCGGGTGTGTCCGACGGGGCGCCGAGCAGGCACACACCCTCGTTCGAACCGAAGAAGTTGAGCACCTCGACACCGAGCGAGTACTGCCAGTCACGCACCACGCCGGGGGGTAGCGGGGCGCCGCCCGACCCCACCCGTCGGAGCGCGGACAGGTCGTGTGCGGCCCGAAGATCCTCGCGCTGCAACAGCATCGTGAGAATCGCGGGCGGCATGCTCGTGTGGGTGACGCGGTAGCGCTGGAGTTGATCGAGATAGACCGCCAGGTCCAGTGGGTGGTGGTGGACCACGTGACCGCCGCCGAGCAGCCACGGCAGCAGCGAGGTCGCGAACCCGGCCATGTTGACCATCGGGAACGGATTGAGCATGACGGACTCCGGGTCGGTCTCCAGACCGTCCTGAACAGCCTGCCCGATCGCGATCCAGTCACCGTGACAACGGGGTACGCCCTTGGGTGCAGCCTCGGTCCCACTGGTCCAGCAGATCGTGATGCAGTCGTTCACCGACCGGGGCAGGGCCGTGTACGCGCGCCGCACGGCATCGAGCGATTCGTCGGTGGCGGGGGCCGCGTCCAGGGGCCGGCCGCGATTTGTCGCCGGGGGCCCGAAGGTGAACACGGTGCGCAGCGAGGGCGCCTCGCCGATCAGGCCGAGTGCCTCGTCGGACGGCGTCCGGTCGCCGAAGCTGTTGACGGTGACAACAGCTACGGCCGAGGCGGATTCGACGATCCGGGTCAGTTCGAATCGTCGGTACGAGGCCGGCATCGGTGCCGCGATCGCTCCGAGACGCCACAGGGCGAAGTAGGTCGCCGTCAGGGCGACGGAGTTGGGCATCAGCACGGCGACGACATCGCCGGGACCGATACCGGACTCGTGCAGCTTGGCGGCGAGGTCGTCCACGCGTGCACCGAGTTCCTGCCAGGTCAGTGTCTCCGGTTCGATTCCGCACAGCGCGGGCAGGTTGGTCGGATCGGTCACTGCCGGGGCGTCGCCGCGGCTCCGGATCTGCTCGTCCAGGAGGTCAAGTACGGTGCGCGGCGACCACCAACGATTTTCGAGGTAGTCGGCGACACGACTGTCGGGATGGCACGGGCGTAAACGGTTGGCGACGTTGCCTTCCGAGATGGCGGTCATGGCGTCCTTTCGTGCAGTGGTCTGGAAGGGGGATCAGCGGAGTCTGCGGACGACGACGGCGGCGCCGAGCCCGAGCGCGGCCGGGATGGTCACCAGGGCGTACTCGCCGTCGACGCGGGCGAGTTGATCGAGGGCGTTGACGAGGAGGGCGCCACCGCTGGCGCCCAGCGGGTGGCCGGTGGCGAGTGACCCGCCGAGTGGATTGACCTTGTTCGGATCGAGTCCCAGTTCCCGGGTCATCACCAGGGCGGACGCGGCGAAGGACTCGTTCGCCTCGATCACGTCGAGTTGCGCGGCGGTGATGCCCGCGTTCGCAAGGGCACGCCGCGCCGCGACGACGGATGCCGTCAGCAGGGGCGAGCGCACAGCCGCCTGCGCGACGCCCACCACCTCCGCGATCGGCTCGCGACCGAGCCGATCGCGTACGACGGAGGATCCGAACACCGCCAGCGCGGCACCGTCCGCCATCTGCGGGGCGGTGGCGGCGGTGTGCAGCCCGCCATCCGGACGCCCGACCGCGGGCAGACGTGTCGCCACCCTGCTCCACGACGGATCCTCCCCGAAGAGGGGGGCGAGTTCGGCGAGTGACTCGACGGTGACGCCCGGCCGCGCCCCCTCGTCCGACGCGAGGATCGTGGTGGCACCCGATCGGACCGGGATCACCGACCCGGACGGTGGGGCCGCAGCGGCACGCTGATGTGAGGTCACCGCATAGGTGTCGAGATCCGTTCGCGTCAGCCCGTATTCGGCCGCAGTGAGATCCGCGGACACCCCGATGGTGACGTAGCCCGTGCGGTCGCCGAGCTCGTCGTCGACGGCGAAGGCCGGTCGGTCCGAGAGCATCGGTACCCGCGACATCGACTCGACGCCACCGGCGACGACCACGTCGGCGATGCCGGAAGCGACCTTGGCCGCGGCGGACTCGATCGCGTCCAGGCCGGAGCAGCACAGTCGCGAGACGACCCCGGCCCCGACCCGGTCCGGCCAGCCCGCCCAGAGCACGCCGGCGCGGGCGACGTTGCCACCCTGTTCGCCGACGGCCGTGCTGGTGCCGACGACGACGTCGTCGACCGCGTCGGCGGAGAGTCCGCGTTCCTGCAGCGCCGAGAGCAACTGCGCGAGAAGTTCGTGCGGGGGTACGTCGGCTAGCGTGCCGCCCTGTCGCCGGACGCGGCCCTTCGGGGTGCGGACCGCGTCGTAGACGTAGACGCCGGATGCGAACTGGGACATGGTCACTGCCCTTCGATCTGGCGACGGTCCTGGACGATGCGGAATCGCCCGGAGATGAAGGATTCGTCGGTGAGGGTCGCGTTGCCGGCGGGGTTGAGGCCGGTGACGTGATAGTCGCTGTAGGCGGCCGCGAACTGCATGGGCATCGAGGACACCAAATTCGCCGACAGGGAGGCTCCGGCATCGGCGTAGGCGTCGGCCACCGCGTCGACGACGGCGTCGTCGGTGCAGTAGAGGTAGGAGCTGATCGCACCGTGGCGGCGGACACTCGCGGTCGCGTGCTCCACTGCCGAGGCGGTGTCGGCGCAATCGATCAGGAACGCGACCGGACCGAACTGTTCGCCGTCGGGAAGTGTCGCGTCCTGCCGCGGATCGACCCGGATGACGAGCGGGGTCACCGATCGGGCCTGGGGGTAGTCCGGATGGTTGTACGAAATCGGCCTGCGGAGCAGGGTGCCGCTCGCCTCGGCGTTGTCGGCGAGTGCCGTGATCGATTGCAGGGTCGTATCGGACTGCAGTGCGCCGCAGACCGCCCCGGCGCGGCGAGGCGCGTCGGCGAGATCGTCGATGGCCGCGAGGAGGGCCTCGATGACATCGTCTCGGGCGATCACTCCCTCGTCAGTGCGCACACCCGCATCCGGGATGTAGATGTTCTGCGGTGTCGTGCACATCTGGCCGCTGAAGAGAGCGAGACCTCCGGCGAGTGTGCGCATCGCGGCCGATAGATCGGAGACGGAGTCGAGGATGACGGTGTTGACACCCGCGGTTTCGGTGAACACCAAGGTGTTCGGGACGTTTCGTTCCAGCCACGACCCGAACTTGGGGCTGCCGGTGAAGTCGACGATGCGTACTTCGGGGCTGGTGGCCAGTTGTCCTGCGATCGGGACGTCCACGGTGTCGACGACGAGCTGAACGGCGTCGGCCGGCAGTTGTGCCTCGGTCAGCACCTCGCGCATGATGCCGACCGCCAGCGCAGTCGCCAGCACCGAGCGGGGGTGTGGCTTGACGAGAACCGGATTTCCCGTCGCGAGGTTGGCGAGGATCGCCGGGTAGGCGTTCCAGGCAGGGAACGAGGCGCAGGCGACGACGAGTGCGGTGCCGAGCGGACGAGTGCGGTATCGCTTCCGCAGGGTCACGTCGGATTTCCCGAATCTTTGCTGCCACGTGACGTGTTCGGGGACCCGAGTCATGGCGGACCAGGCCATCGCCACCGCCTCCAACCCGCGATCGAGCGCGTTGGTGCCGCTGCCGCTGCAGGCCATGTTGAGGCTCTGCCCGGTGGTGTGGGAGGTGACGGCTGCGAACTCTTGGCCGCGGAGGTGAATTCGATGCAGTGCTTCGAGGCACACGCCGACCCTCAGCTCGACCCCGGCGTCGCGGAGGGCGGTCGCGGCGGCGGCCGCGCCCACGAGCGCCTCGTCCACGGACGGCGCGCTGTAGCTGACGTTGAGCGCCTTCCCGGTGAACGGCGAGACCTCATCTGCGGTGATCACGGAGTCGGTGGGAGACGAAAGCGTCAGGGTGGCACCGTCATAGGCGCCAAGGAGAGCGTCGGACTGTGCTGCGTCGGGCGGGGTGATGGGCGCATATCCGGTCCACGCGCTGCGGGTTCGGTTGGCCTCGGTCGCGGCCTGCAGCAGTGCGAGGTGGGTTTCGAAGAACATGGGCACTCGTTCCTGTATCAACAGTTTTGCGCGAGATCAGTCAGTCATCGGGTGGAGCGTTCAGGCGAGGGCAACCGCCTGCTTCGACGAAATGACTACTGTTATTGAAGTGAACCAGGACACAGAGTGAATTGTCAACGGTCGGGAGGGCCGTATCGCTCGACGAGAGGGTGGCGTCTAGCGCGGGAGCTGAGCGCCGAACGGGAAGGGTTCGAAGTGCACGGACGTGCGTTCCAGTCGGGCCTCGCACCCGCGGCAGCGCAGCGCCGGAAGCAGCCAGGAGTCACAACCGCGGTGGCGGAGCTTCGGGCCGAGCGGGAGCGCGTCGGGATGCGCGACCTGTGTCCACGACAACATGAACGCGAAGATCGGGAACAGGCCTCGGCCGCGCGGGGTCAGTACGTAGTCGCGACCGCCGCCGTCGTCGCTCCGGGTGAGTATCTGCACCTCGGACAGCCGAACCAGTCGCTCGGTGAGGGTCGTAGGTGAGATCTTCAGGATGGACTGGAACTCGCCGAACCGTCGTATCCCGGACAGCGCCAGGCCGGTGACGAGGGCGCTCCACCGGTCGCCGATAGCCTCCATGACCTCGGTGAACTGCAGATCGACCCGGTTCACCGACGGGGCGTTGCGGGTCGATCGCCGCCGCCCGCTCCGTGCCGCGAGGACCAGCGATTCGGGGTCCAGTTCGAGTTGCGTGTCGCGTGGGCCGACGACGCAGTCGCAATGCCGGCACATCATCGCCGGTGGTCCCCGGTGGCCGCAGTCGAGGTGCACCAACTCGGGTTGAAGGAGCCCCTCCGGGGACCACTCGCGCTGCCAGGCCCAGACGCTGGCCAGAATCTCCCACGTCGCGATGCCGAGTTCGGTCAGGAGATAGTCGTGGCGGTCACCACCGTGCTGCTGTGGCCGGCGTTCCATCAAGCCGGCCTCCACCAGCGCGTTCAGTCGTGCCGTCAGCATGGCTGGTGGGGCGCCTGTGCGGTCGATCCACTGGCTGAAGCGGCGCACGTGATCGACGAAGGACTCGCGCAGGATGGCAAGGGTCAGCCGGTCGCCGAGCAGATCGATGGTTTGGGCGACGGGGCTCTGAGCTGTAGTGGCCTCGGATTCGGCCATGTCGCTCACCTTCCGCCACTGCCCGCGACGATCACATACTGCGGATCGCTTGTCAGGCCTCCAACACAATAGCGATGCCCTGGCCCACGCCGATGCATGCGGCCGCGACCCCGATTCCCCCGCCGAGTCGGCGGAGATGACGCAGGCAGTCGATCACCATCCGGGCGGCTGATGCTCCGAGAGGGTGACCCAGTGCGATGGCGCCGCCGAAGGGATTGACCCGATCCATCGGGATCCCGGGAAGTTCACGCAGGCAGGACAGGACTACCGCGGCGAACGCCTCGTTGAGTTCGAGGACTCGAACATCTGCGAGTCCGAGACCCGCGCGGTCGAGGGCCTTCGTGATCGCCGCGACGGGTGCCAGCGCGAACTGGTCAGGCTCCGTGCCGACGACCGCCGAGGTCAGTACCCGGCCGAGCGGCTCGACACCGAGTTCGTCGGCGACGGCCCCGGTGCCCACCAACGCCGCGACTGCCCCGTCGCTGATCGGGGACGAGTTCCCTGCGGTGACACTGCCACCACCGGAAAAGGCCGGCCGCAGCGCGGACAGTGTCGCGATGTCGGTCTCGCGGATCGGTTCGTCGCGGTCGAGGTCCGGGTGCGGCACGACGAAGCCGTCGTGGATGCCGTCCGCCCACGCCCGGCCCGCCAGTTCATGGGACCGGAGTGCCCATTCGTCCTGCTCGGCCCGGCCGACGCCCAGCTGCTGCGCTACCAACTCTGCCGACCTGCCGAGCGTCTCGACCCAGGCTGCGGGGAATCTGGGATTCGCCATGCGCCACCCGACGGTGGTGGGAAGCAGCTCCATCGCCCGGGGAAACGCGGTGTCCACCGGCGGAAGCACGTACGGGGCGCGGCTCATGCTCTCCGAGCCGCCGGCGATCGCGATCTCGGCGTCACCCACGGCGACGCGCCTGGCCGCGGACAGCACCGCTTCGGCGCCGGAGCCGCACAGCCGGTTGACCGACACACCCGGAATCGTGTGCGGAAGCCCCGCGAGCAGCAACGCCATCCGGGCCACGTTGCGGTTGTCCTCGCCCGCACCGTTGGCATTTCCCCATACGACGTCGTCGATTCGGCCGGGATCGAGCGTGGGATGCCTACCGACCAGGTCGGCGATCGGAATCGCGGCCAGGTCGTCCGCCCGGACGTGTGAGAGAGCTCCCCGGGCCGCGCCGAACGGGGTCCGGACCGCGTCGATCACCCACGGGATGTGGCCCTCGGGTGGGGACGGGCGTCGGGTCATGGGCTCCTCCTGTGCGTCGGGGTGCGGTCCCTTGCGGAAATCCGCCCGCCGTTGTCTACTTCAATAACTGTAGCGAATGGAGGGAGTCTCATGTCGATAGCCGACGTGGTTCGCACCGCGGCAGATCGATACGGGTCGGCGATCGCACTCGAGGACAGCTGCGGGACTCGAACGTTCACGGAACTGTCCGATCGGGTGCATGCGCTGGCCGGTGGCCTGCGCGATCTCGGCGTCGCGGCCGGGAGTCGCGTCGTGGTCCTGCTCGGCAATTCCACCGCTGCGGTCGAGGTCGATCTCGGGCTCGCGATCGGCGGATTCGTTCGGGTCTCGCTCAATCCGCGCGTGGGCAGGATGGACTGGGAGCGTGTCGTTCAGGACTGTGAACCGGCGGCACTGATCGTCGATCTACGGCTCGCGGGTGCAGCCGAGTTCGCCACTGCGACCAGCATGCCGACCGTGGTCGCCGTCGGCGGGGCATCGTCGACCGGTCCGTCGGTGGACGAGTTGGCGGCCGGTACCGTGCGGGGCGCCGAAATTCCCACACCCGACCCGGATTCGCTGTGCGCGCTGCACTATTCGTCCGGTACCACGGGAGTCCCGAAGGGTGCCCAGCGAACCCATGCGAACCGGCTGGCCTCGCTGAGCGCGATGCGGGACCACGTGCTCGCAGGTACTCTCGACGGCGCCGAGCCGCCGGTGTTCCTGCACGCCGGGCCAGTCATTCACACCAGCGGCCTGTTCGTACTGCCCTTTCTCGAGGCGGGCGGGCGGCAGGTGCTGCTGGAACACATCGGCCCGGCGGGTCTCGTCGACGCCGTCGAGGCGCACGCCGTGACCCACACGGCACTGGTGCCCACGGTCATCGCGCGACTGCTCGACTTCGACGACGCCCGACTGTCGGTGATGCGGCGAATGCGCATGCTCGCGTATGCGGGTGCACCGATGCCGGTCGAGCATGTCCGGCAGGCGTACCACCGCATCACGCCCAACCTCGTGCAGTACTACGGAATGGTCGAGGCGATCCCGCCTCTGACCGTGCTGACCGTGGCGGACCACCGCCGTGGTGTGCTCGAGAAGGCCGACCTGCTCGGCTCGGTCGGGCGCGTCTGTCCGGAGGCGGCCTTCGGTTTCCGTGCTCTCGGTGAGGCCGTTCCCGAGGGGGAGATCGGCGAACTCGTGATCACCGGTCCCGCGGTCAGCCCTGGCTATCACAATGCTTGTACGCGAACAGATCTGGGTAAGAGTCACGTGGACGGCCACTTGTTCTCGGGTGACCTCGGCTACCGGGACCCCGACGGCTACATCCACCTGACCGGTCGCAGCAAGGACATGATCATCACCGGCGGTTACAACGTCTATCCACGTGAGGTGGAGGAGGCGATCTCTGCAATCCCCGGTGTCGACGATGTCGTCGTCGTCGGACTGCCCGACGAGGTATGGGGGCAACGTATCGTCGCCGCGTACACCTCGGCTGCGGACACAGGCGTCGCCGACGCCGTCGTGCTGGCGGAGAGTCGCACGCGGTTGCCCGACTACAAGCGCCCCAAGGCTGCGCATCGCGTCGACCGTCTTCCGTTGACGGCGCTGGGGAAGGTCGATCGGGCTGCTGCAGCCGAGTTGCTCGACGGTCTCGTTCGAGCCTCGTCGTGAACTCCCACACACACTTACACCGATACATCCCGAAAGAGGACTCCATGACCGCCTCATTTCCGACCGCCCTGCGGTTGCCCGTCGTCGCGGCACCGATGTTCCTGGTCTCCGGCCCGGAACTCGTCACGGCCGCCTGCACCGCAGGTATCGTCGGCTCCTTCCCGACGCAGAACTGCCGTACCGCAGCGGATCTCGACACCTGGATGGGATCGATCACGGATCACCTACGTGCGGCCGAGGCTGCCGGCTCCCGCCCGGTCGCCCCGTGGGCGGCGAACGTGATCACGCACAGCAGTAACGCCCGGCTCACGGACGACCTGCGTCTCATCGCCGAATACAAGCCGCAGATCGTCATTACGGCCCTCGGGTCCCCGAAGCCCGTGATGGACATCGTCAAGGGATACGGCGGCACGGTGATCGCCGACGTCGTCAACCTACGTCTTGCGCACAAGGCAGCGGACGCGGGTGTGGACGGCATGGCATGTGTGTCTGCGGGCGCCGGCGGACACACGGGCCACCTGTCGCCCTTCGCGTTCACCTCTGCCGTGCGTGAGTTCTTCGACGGGATGATCATCATCGGTGGCGGCATCAGTGACGGCCACGGTGTCGCAGGTGCGGTCACCGCCGGCGCCGACCTGGTCTACATGGGTACCCGGTTCCTGGCGGCGTCGGAATCCATGGCGGTGGACGGGTACAAGCAGATGGTCGTCGATCACGGGGTAGACGATCTGCTGGTCAGTTCCGCGATCACCGGCACCCCGGCCTCCTGGCTCAAGCCCAGCCTCGTGGCTTGCGGGCTCGATCCCGAGAATCTCACGCCTCCGAGCGGGGACAAGAACTACACCGCCGGTGCGGAATCGATGAAGCGGTGGAAGGACGTCTGGGCGGCCGGACAGGGACTTGCGCCCATCCGAGCAATCGAACCGGTGAGCACAATCGTCGAGACGATCGAGGGGGAGTACCTCACCGCGCTGCGCCGCGCGAGTCGATCGGCCGTGCCCGCCGTGATGTGAGTCCGCGACCGTGTGGCGGCTCGCGAGGCCCTTCGCGGTTTCGCTCGTCGGCCCGGCCGCCGAAGAACAAATTCTCGGGCTGTGTCGATCCGGCGTCTTCCCGTTCGACGTCCTGGATGAGAGGGTCGAATCGCGACCCCCGACGAAGGAGCGAACAGATGAAGTACATGCTGATCATGCGCGCCACCGACGAGGCCGTCGAGGCTTACAAGGACGTCCCGTTCGAGCAGGTCATCGAGCAGATGGGCAAGTTCAACGAGGCGCTGATGAAGGCGGGCGTGCTGTTGGCGGGCGAGGGGCTGTCCGACGCGGAGGAGGGGTTCGTCGTGGACTTCTCCGGCGACACCCCGCTCGTCACCGACGGGCCGTACGGGGAGACCAAGGAGCTGTTCAACGGATTCTGGATCCTCGAGGTCGCGTCCAAGGAGGAGGCTGCGGAGTGGGCCAAGCGGGTGCCGCTGGGTCCGGGCGCGAAGATCGAGGTGCGCCGGGTGACCGGACCTGAGGACTTCCCGCAGGACAACGAGTGGATCCAGAAGGAAGAGGGCTGGCGCGAGGAGCTCGAGAACCGCAACGCGTAGCCGCATGCCGCCAATGCCGCCAATGCCGACGGAGCACCGGCCGGACCCGATCGAGTCCGTGCGGCGCTCCGTCGCGGCCGTGTGGCGCATCGAGTCGGCCCGCATCGTCGCCACGCTCATCCGAACTGTGGGCGATTTCGGACTGGCGGAGGATCTCGCTCAGGAGGCGCTCGTCGATGCGATCGCGCAGTGGCCGCAGAGCGGTGTCCCGGCGAACCCGGGGGCGTGGCTCACCGCCGTCGCGAAACGCAAGGCGATCGACGGCTGGCGTCGGCAGGAACGCTACGACCAGCGCGTTGCCGCCATTGCACGCGACCTCGAGACCGCGGAGGCGGCTGCCGCGTCGGACGAGCTGCCGTGGGATCCGGACCGGATCGACGACGACGTGCTCCGGCTGGTGTTCGTGTCGTGCCATCCGGTGCTGTCGCGGGAGGCTCAGGTCGCCTTGACCCTCAAGGTCGTCGGCGGGCTGTCGAGCGAGGAGATCGCGCGCGCGTTCCTCGCGTCGACCGCCGCTGTGCAGCAGCGGATCGTACGTGCGAAGAAGACCCTCGCCGCCGCGAAGGTGCCGTTCGAGGTGCCGCCGCGGTCCGAGTTCGGTGAGCGACTGGGCGCGGTCCTCGGCGTGCTGTATCTCGTGTTCAACGAGGGGCACGCGTCCAGCGCTGGAGATGAGTGGATGCGTCCGGAGCTCAGCCGCGAGGCCGTCCGGCTCGGACGTGTTCTCGCCGAACTCCTGCCGGAGGAACCGGACGTGCACGGCCTGGTGGCGCTCATGGAGTTGACGGCCGCCCGGTTCCCGGCGCGGCTCGACGCGAACGGTGACCCGGTGCTGCTCGCCGACCAGGATCGTCTTCGGTGGGACCGCGGCGCCATCACCCGGGGACGTGCCGCGCTCGCCAGGGCCGACGCGATCGGCCGCGGTCGCGGCGCCTACGCGTTGCAGGCGGCGATCGCGGAGTGCCATGCGGTCGCGCCGTCCGTCGACGAAACCGACTGGGACCGGATCGTTCTCCTCTACGAGGCTCTGGGCCGGCTGGCGCCGTCACCGGTGGTCGATCTCAACCGCGCGGCGGCGGTCGCGATGGCTTCGGGACCCGACGCCGCACTGCGGATCGTCGACGGCCTCGTCGACGGTGGTCGCCTCGCGGGCTATCGGCTGCTACCCGCGACTCGTGGTGAACTCCTCGCCCGGCTCGGACGGAACCGGGAGGCCCGCAACGAGTTCGAGGCGGCCGCCGAGTTGACCGGCAACGAGCGCGAGCGGAAGGTACTGCTGGACAGGGCTGCTGCGCTTCCCGACGGCTGAGGGGCGGCCGCGAGCCTAGAAGACCCGATCGGGGTCGGCCGGGGTGGCTTCGATGTCCGGCGCCACGTCGTCGGGAAGTGTGCGGTGCGGTGGGGTCGGGGTGCCGGCGCGGAACGCGACGACGCCCGCACCGATCAGGACTGCCGTGTACAGCAGCACGTACATGTTCACGACGATGTCCCACGCGACCCAGTGGGGCGGGAACAGGTACAGCCCGACGACGATGGTGTCGTCGGGGAACCGGTAGGCCCAGGATCCGGCGATGCCGAACAGTGCGACCACGCCCGCCCACCACCAGGTGTTCGTCAGGGCGCGGTGGACGAGGTAGACCGCGAGCGGCACGAACCACACCCAGTGGTGGCTCCAGGTGAACGGGGAGACGACGGCGGCGGTGAGCCCGGCGACGGTGACGGCGAGGAGACGCTCCCCGCCGCGGTGGAGCCGGACCACCACCCACATGCTGACGGCGACGACGGCGGCCGCGACCAGCAGCCACACCCATGTGGGCACGGGCTCCCCGGCCAGTCGGGTGAGCGCCCCGCGCAACGACTGGTTCGCGGGGTGGGAGTCGTCCGCGATGCGGGTGGAGTCGAAGAACGTCTCGGTCCAGTACTGCCGGGAATCCTGCGGAAGCACCAGCCAACTGCCGACGATGGTCGCGACGAAGGCGGCCGCCGCGACGGCGGCGGCCCGCCACTTCCGCAGCACCAGGTAGTAAAGGACGAAGTAGGCCGGTGTCAGTTTGATCCCGGCGGCGATGCCGACGCCGACGCCCTTGATCCTGCTGCCGTCGGCGCGGGAGACGTCCCACAGCACCAGTGCCATCAGGACCAGGTTGATCTGCCCGTAGAACAGGGTGGTGCGGACCGGTTCGAGGAACGTGCACGCCACCGCCAGCAGCACCGAGACCACCACGACGCGGCGGGAGACGAGGTACCCGAGCATCCGCCAGCACAGCGCGACGATCGCCACCAGCAGGACCAGGTTGAATCCCATCCACAGGTACTTGTCGATCCCGCCGGGCAGCAGTCCGAACGGGAGGAACATCAGCGTCGAGAACGGCGTGTACGTGTAGAGCAGACCGTGGATCACCGGTTCGGTGTAGAGCGGCAGGTCCTCCATGACGTGCCGGGCGCCGTCACGGTAGACGTCCAGGTCGGCGCCGCCGACCAACATGCCGACACGCGGTGACCACGGGTCGACCAGGGTGAACAGCAGCACAGCCGCTGCGGTAGCGAGAAGCGCGAGGACGACCGTCGTCGGGCGCCCTCCCGGGAACACTCGATCGGTACTCGGTTCCTCGGTTGTGTCTGCCATGGCTGTGTCCCTCCCCGGACGTCGCCTCGGCTCGTTGCAGAGACGATCGAGACAAAGGTAGTCAAGCGGCCGAATCGCAGTAGGTCCACTCCCGTTGACCGGATGGCCCGCGTGTCGGCGGCCGGGCGATGTAACGCCACCGGTGCGGATGCCGACGTTTGTGATGACGTGACGCGCTGTTCGGGGGGTCGACCTCTATGCGTCCTCGCAAGGTCGGGATTGGGGAGTGGACATGACAATTCGCGGATTCTTCGCGCGACATCGGTTGGCGGTGCGGGTGACGACGCCGGCAGCGTTGGGTGTGGCGGTCGTCGTCGCCGTCGGGTGGGCGTTGTCGTCCCCGCCGCCCAGCACGGTGGACACCCAGCTCACGGCGTCGACGACGGAGTGCCGTGAGATGGTGACCGTCTCGATCGCCGGCCGCAGCGACACCCCGGTGGCGGGCACCACGAAGATGTTGGTCGACGAGAACGGGAACGCGCTGCCCGCGGCCCTGTCGGACGACTACAGCAGCGGACGGATCGATCAGGTCATCAACGCCCCGAACGGCATCGTGGGCCCCGATGCGTACGCCGCGCTGTACATTGCCTACCCCGCGAACATGGCCAGCTACGACGACGCCGTCGCGACGGGTGTCGCGAACACCGAATCGGTGATGAAGGCCATCCGCCTGTCGTGCCCGGACACCAAGTTCTCGATCGTCGGATACAGCGAGGGCGCCGATGTCGCTCGCCGTGTCGCGATGAACATCGGGCACCAGGATCCCGAGGCCGCGCAGGGGTACCCGATTGTCGATCCGGACAATGTCGTGGGCGTCGTCATCTTCGCCGACGCCGGGCGTGCGGGGGCGTCGGGTCCGTTCCCCGGCGCGACCGACCCGTTCGGCAATCCGGACAACTTCGACACGAAGTACCAGAACGGCAAGACGCCGGTGCCCGGCCAGGGCATCCTCCCGAACACCGGCGGCGACGACTTCGGTGCGCTGGGCGGAAAGGTCGCGTCCTTCTGCTCCGACGGTGACTTCACTTGTGCTGCACCCCAGAACATCTCGCTGCTGCAGCTGGTCGTCAACGTGGGCCGGCAGATCGACGTCGACCGGCTCGAAGGTGAGGGTCTCACCCCGGCCACCGGCCAGGACATCGCAGTTGTCCTGGGCCGCATCGGATACGACGCCTTCCTCGCCGTCCGGTCGCAGCCCGACTGGATGCAGAGCGACGAGACCTTCCTGGATGTGCTGCTGAAGGTCTCCGATCCCGACTACGTCCCGGGTGAGACGACGCTGCCGGTGAAGGACGTGAGTTCGATCTCCACCGACGAGATGTCGCCGCTGGCGTACCTGCCGCAGAAGGTGTTCAAGGAGATCGTCGGACTGATCGTGACGAACCAGAACACCATCCCGGTGATCCTGAGTGATCCGTACCAGACGACCCTCGGACCGGACATCGGACACCACTTCGACTACTGGCGCGACGCCGACACCGCGAACGGGAAGCCGCTGACGTCCGCCGAGTACGCCGCCGCGTGGCTGACGTATCTGGCCAAGCAGGCGCAGCAAGGAAAGCCGGTCGATCCGGCCGCGAAGCCGACCGAGACCGAACTGTCCGAGGCGCTGACCGAGTTGGTGGCCGGCAGCACGGAGTCGTCGGCCGAGCCGACGGGTTCGGTTGTGCCGCAGACTCCGACCGCGTCCCCGACGGCGTCGACGGCTCCCGCCGAGTCCGCGGCCCCGGCTGCCACGGGCACCGCGGTTCCCGCCACGACGCCGGCCGTGACGTCCGCACCCACGGTCGCCACGACGCCGCCGGCACCGTCACTCGCTCCGACGGAGACGGCTGCGGTCACGACACCGAGCACCACCACCACGACGACGGCCAAGCCGACGACGACCACCCCGGCGCCCGCTCCCGCGAGGTAGGGCGATGGCCGCACCGCTCATCGGGCGGTGCGGCCGTCCGGGTGGTTCAGTGACTTGCGGCGGTGGTCAGTGAACCGTCCGGCGGCGACACGACGGCGGGCTCCCGCCCGGACAGCAGATCGAGCACCGCCTTGGGGCGGGCCAGCCATTCGCGTGCATAGTTCCGCGCGACGGCGAGCCGGTTGCATTCGCATTCCGCGTCCACACCGTCGACGTCGATTCCGGCGTCGCGGCACAGTGCCACCGCGCGGGACACGTGCAGACCCTGGCTGACGACGAGTGCCTTCGTCACCCCGTACGTCTGCACCGCCCGCGCGCAGGTGTCGTACGTGTCGAGGCCGTAGTCGTCGCCCACGATCCGTTCGGGATCGACGCCGGCGGCCACGAGATACTCGGTCATCGCCGCGATCTCGTTGCCGGATCGGCCGTTCGCGTCGCCGGACACCAGCACCGCGCGGGCCCGGCCGTCCGCGACCAGTTGCACTGCGGCATCGAGTCTTCCGGCGAGGAACTTCATCGGCTTCCCGTCCCGGACCTGGGAGCCGAGCACGATCACGACGGGGGCGTCCGGCGCGTCCCGGACGTCGTACATGTGTCCGGCGGCGGTGGCGGCGACCCATCCCGCGGACCCCAGCACGATCGCGACGGCCAGCGCGATCAGGGCCGCCGACCAGCCGATGAATCGTCCGACGATGCGTCGCATATTCCGTCCTCCGCGTGCCCGGCCGCGACCCACTGCCGTCCGCCCCGAGGTCATCCTCTCGAGGGGCCCTCGTATTCCCGGGCAGACACGCCCGTCACACGCTCAGCCGAACAGCAGCACCGGCTTGAGTACGCTGCCGTCCTTGATGCCCTGCGCGGCGTCGTTGATGTCCTCGAACCGGTAGTACTCGACGAGTTTCTCCAACGGGAAGCGGCCCTGCTCGATCAGCTTCACCAGGGCGGGGAGAAACACCTGCGGCACCGAATCGCCCTCGGTGACGCCGATGAAACGGCGGCCGTTCAGCAGGTAGTTGACGTCGACGGGCACCGACGCGCCGGCGGCAGGGGCGCCGATGGCCGCCACGGTTCCCAGCGGTGCCAGGCAGTTGATCGCGGTCTCGAGCACCCGGACGTTGCCGGTGGCTTCGATGGCGTAGTCGATGCCCAGTCCGGCGCTGATCCGGTCGAGTTCGGCGGCCGCATCCACCTCCTGCGAGTTGATCACGTCCGTCGCCCCCAGCGCCTGGGCCAGGTCGAGCCGTGACGGCACGATGTCGACGGCGACGATCCGCTCGGCGCCGGTGAGGGCTGCGGCCATGACGGCGGCCATGCCCACCGCGCCCACCCCGAAGACGGCGAGGGTGGAGCCGGGTTCCGGGGTGAGGATGTTGAGGACGGCGCCTGCGCCGGTCTGGATTCCGCAGCCCAGCGGGGCCAGCAGTCCCAGGTCCGCCGAGTCGGACACCTTGGTGACGCCGCGCTCGTCCGCCAACGCATATGTGGCGAAGGAGGATTGGGCGAAGAAGTGCCCGCTGATCTCCTGGTCGCCGCGCCGGACGGTGGTGCTGCCGTCGGCGCGCCGTCCACCGATGAGGTTGCGCGGCAGGAACTCCTGGCAGTAGGCGGGGTGCGCGGTGCGGCAGTTGCGGCATTCGCCGCAGCTGGTGAACGACAGCAGCACCTTGTCTCCCGGCTTCACGCTGGTGACCGCGCTGCCGACCTCTTCGACGATGCCGGCACCCTCGTGCCCCAGCACGCCGGGCAGTGGGAAGGGGATGTGGCCGGCCTGGACGCCCAGGTCGGTGCCGCAGACCCCGGCTGCGACGATCCGGACCAGGACCTCGTCGGCCCGGGGCGTATCGAGGGTGACGTCGGCGATCGTGAAGGGCTCACCGATGCCGTCGACGACGGCGGCACGAGCTGTGTGGACCATGTTGTGCTCCTGGGGTTGCTGCGTGGTTCAGGTGGTTCAGGTGGTTCAGGCGGATCAGAAGGGGTAGATCGGCAGGGCGCTCTGCGCGGTCACCCACTGCGTCTCGGTGAACGCGTCGAGGTTGGCGCCGATCCCGCCGACACGCCCACCGTTGCCGGAGGCGCCGAGTCCGCCGAACGGGACGACGGCCTCGTCACCGACCGTCTGATCGTTGATGTGGACCAGGCCGGTCGGGATCTGCTGGGCGATCTCGAGGCCCTTCATCGCATCACCGGTCAGGATTCCCAGGGACAGTGCGTATTCCGAGTTGTTCGCGATCTGCACGGCCTCCTCGACGGACGCGAAGGAGGTGACGGGGGCAACGGGTCCGAAGACCTCGTCGACGAAGGCGGGTGCCGTCAGCGGGGTGTCGGCGAGGACCGTCGGACGGTAGAAGAGGTCCTCGTAGGTTCCGCCGGCGGCCAGTCGGGCACCGGCGGCGATGCTGTCCGACACCAGTGCGTGGATCTGATCCCTTTGCCGCGCATCGATGATCGGCCCCATCGCCACCTGGTCGGTGAACGGATCCCCGACCGGCAGCCGCTCGGCGTGTTCGGCGAGCAGCGCGGTGTAGTCGCCGACGATGCTCTCGTGCACCAGCTGGCGGCCCGTGGCCATGCAGATCTGTCCCTGGTGCATGTACGAGCCGAACGCGCCCACCGAGACGGCCTTCTCCAGGTCCACGTCGTCCATGACGATGAGGGCGTTGTTGCCGCCGAGTTCCAGATGGGCGCGCTTGAGGTGGCGGCCCGCGAGTTCGCCGACCGCGCGGCCGGCCCGCGTCGAGCCGGTGAACGCGATGACGCGCACGCTGGGGTGGACCACCACGGCCTCGCCGGCGTCCGCGCCGCCGGGCAGCACGCTGAGGACGCCGGCCGGGAGCCCGGCCTCCTCGAAGATCCGGGCCAGGACGACGCCGCCGCAGATCGCGGTGCGCGGGTCCGGCTTGACGATCACCGCGTTGCCCAGCGCGAGCGCCGGCGCGACGGCACGGATCGACAGGATGAGCGGGAAGTTGAACGGGGCGATGACGCCGACGGTGCCCACCGGGACGCGGCGGGAGAAGCTCAGTCGCGGCTGCTCGGAGCGCAGCACCTCGCCGACGGGGTGTGCCGCGAGGGCCGCCGCGTTGTAGCACTCCTCGGCCGCGGTGTGCGTCTCGGTCTCGGCCTTCGCACGGATGCTGCCGCCCTCGCGGACGATCCACTCACCGATCTCGTCGGCGTACTGCTCGAACAGTTGCCCGGCTCGACGGAGAACGGCCGCGCGTTCGGTGTAGGGACGCGCGGCCCACGCCTTCTGTGCGGCAGCGGCGCCGGTGGCGGCCGCCGCGACGTCGTCGGGGGTGGCGGTTCCGACGGTGGTGAGTTGCTTGCCGGTCGCGGGTTCGACCACGACACGGTCCTCGCCGCCGCCGGCGACCCAATCGCCGGTGAAGATTCGGGATTCCCACACCGGCTTGTTCAACAGACTCGTCACGGTCGCTCCTCGCAGTCACAGCACATGGATGCCCTCCACGGTGCCGGGCGTCGATGCGGACCACGGCGGGGCTTTCACTGAGTGAAAGACTTTTTTCGGAACCGCGTGATCCGTGATGCGTGACGGTGGCGTTCGTGACGGTGATCGACCCGGATTCGGGCCCGGACGGCGGCGTCGGGATGGATCCGACGCCACCGCCCGGCCGTGGCCCACCAGGTCGGGGGTCCGGGGGACCACGGTCACCGCCCGGGCCAGCCGAGCGACAACTCGAACGGTAGTGCCGGTTCGTGCGACGGCGTAGGGGGATTTGCCCCGTGGCGGGTGGGCCCCCGACGGGGACTGCCCCGGAACCGGCTCCGCGGTCGGCGGGGCATCGTTCAGTGGTCCGGGGTGTCGGGGGCGGCGGACTCCGAGTCGGGCGCGAGGGTGAAGTAGTTCTCCTCCTCCTGCACGAAGTGCAGCCGGAGCAGTGCGTGCAGACCGTACAGGCAGGCGAGGAGGTCGTCGACCTGATCGGGATCGATCCCGCCGGACGCGTCGGCGCTGGTGAGGTGGGTGCGCAGGCGTCGCGCGAGCCGGTCGATCTCGGCGTGCATGCGGCTCATCGTCGCGGTCGCCTCCGCGGTGCCCAGCGGGGTGGCGAGTGCCGGGTACAGTTCGCGGTCCTCCGCCTGTTCGTGCGGCAGGAGCGTGTCGAACAGGAAGGTGTCCACGCGCCGCAGGGCGGGGTGCGCGGCCGCGAGATCTCCGTCGACGAGCAGTTGCGCCGTGTCCCGCAGGATGGCCAGTTGGTCACGCAGTTCGTCGTGTTCGCCCGAGAACCGGTGCAGCATCGCCTCGGTGTCGTCGGGCAGGGGGATGTCCTGGTTCCGGTCACCACGCAGCGCGCGCAGCGCGTTGAGGATCACCGCCACGTCGATGCCCTCCTGCAGCAGCGCGCCGGCCGCCGGCGGAAGGAACCCGAACGCCGCGAATCCCATGGCCACCAACGACAGTCCCATCCCCACGGTCGCGCTCTGCACGGCGATACGTCGGGAGCGACGGGCGATGGCCATCGCGTCGGCCAGGTGGTCGAGTCGATCGGTGGTAAGCACGACGTCCGCGGCCTCCGACGTCGCCGTCGACCCCCGCGCACCCATCGCGACACCGACGGTGGCGGCCGCGAGCGCCGGGGCGTCGTTGACGCCGTCGCCGACCATGACGGTGACCGCCGACTCCCGCTCCGCCCGGACCCCGGCCACCTTGTCGGCGGGGGTCTGCTCGGCGTGCACGGCGTCCAGGCCCAGGACCGAGCCGATCTCCTCCGCGGGTTCGCGCCGGTCTCCGGTGAGCATGACGAGCCGGTTCAGTCCGGCCGAGCGGAGGCGCCGCAGGGTGCGGGACGCGTCCCGTCGCACGGGATCCACCAGCAGGATGGCGCCCGCGAGCTCGCCGTCGACGGTGACCCACGCGACCGCGGCGCCGTCGAGCACGGCGCGACTGTGGGCGGCCCGGGCCCACGCCGGGGCGTCGTCGGGCAGTGTGAGGGTGCCGACGGTGACGCGGCGTCCGTCGACGGTCGCGCTCACCCCGGTCCCGGCCTCCTCCGTCACGTCGGTGGGCAACGTCAGCGTGAGCCCGCGCATCCTCGCTTCCTGCACGATGGCGGCGGCCAGCACGTGCGGCGACAGTTGGTCGGCGGACGCGGCCAGTCGCAGGACATCCGCGGAGTCGCCTCCGGGCGCGGTGAGCACGTCGGTGCCGGTGGGGCGACCGGTGGTCAGGGTCCCCGTCTTGTCCAACACCAATGTGGTTGCATGTCCGAGGTTTTCGAGGGCGCCGCCGCTGCGGATCACGACTCCCCGGCGGGACGCCCGGGACAGTCCCGAGACGATCGCGACGGGTGCGGCCAGCAGCAGTGGGCACGGTGTCGCGACCACCAGCACCGCGACGGCGCGGGTGGCCGAGCCGCTGAACAGCCATGCGGCACCGGCGATTGCGAGCGCGAGCGGTAGGAACCAGGCGGCGACGCGGTCGGCCACCCGCACGACGGGGGCGCTCTCGGCGGCGGCGTCGCGGGCGAGCCGGACGATTCCGGCGTAGGTGCTCTGCTCGGCAGTGGTCCGCGCCTGCATCTCGAAAGCCGATCCGGCGTTGACGATTCCGCTCCGCACGGCCTCACCTCGCCGCCGGTGCACGGTCAGCGGTTCGCCGGTCAGGACCGACTCGTCGAGCACCGCCGACGCGGAGGTGATCCAGCCGTCCACCGGCACCACCTCGCCCGGGCCCAACACCAGCGCATCACCCGCACCGACATCCTCGAGTGGAACCACCGCGACGGTGTCGCCGCTCCGGCGGCGGGCGGTGCGGGGCGCGTGCTCGAGCAGTGAACGCAGATCCTTCGTGGCGCGGCGTTCGGCGGCGGCGTCGAGGGCCTGCCCCGTGGCCAGCATGACGCCGATCAGCGCCCCGGCAAGGTACTCGCCGACGGCCAGCGTGCCGACCAGGGACAGCACCGCGAGCAGGTCCACACCCATCCGCCCCCGCCGGAGCGCCTGGATCACCCACCAGACGGCGGGTGCGATCGCTACGACCGTCCCGGCGATCCAGCAGGCGTCGGCGATGCCGTCGGCGCCGAGCAGCCAGGCGGTCACACCTGCGATCAGCGCGCTCAGGGTGACCGCCAGGAGGGCGAATTCCTTCAGGCGGTGCACACGTTCGACGGTACCGCGCCGGATGCGCCGCCCCGTGTCGAATCCGGTGTCGGGCCGTCGGATCCCGGTACTGTGACGGCACTGCCCGGAATGCGAGCTTCACACCCGTCGAGAGGGACGTCATGAAGACCGAGATCAGTTGCGGACCCGCGTTCGCATTCGCCGAAATCAGTGTCCCCGCCGGGGGATCGGTCCGCGTCGAGGCCGGAGCGATGGCGATGATGCGAGGGGACATTTCCATCACCACCTCGACGCGCGGCGGCTTCCTGAAGGGCCTTCGTCGTTCGCTGGGCGGCTCGAGCTTCTTCGTCAACGACTTCGGCAGCGAGAGCGGAGGTGTGGTGGGCGTCGCCGGCGCGCTCCCGGGCGATCTGGTCGAAACCACCATCGACGAGGGGACGGCGCTGCTCGTCCAGTCCGGTTGCTGGCTGGCATCCGACGCGACCGTCGACGTCGACTCCAAGTGGGGTGGCAGCAAGGGATTCTTCAGCGGTGCCGGGTTGGTTCTGTTGCGGTGCAGTGGAAACGGCGAGATCCTGCTGTCCAGCTACGGTGCCATCCGGTCGGTGACCCTCGCGGCGGGCGAGACGATGACGCTCGATTCCGGCCACGTCGTCGCCTTCGACGAGACGGTCCAGTACCGCATCCGCAAGGCGGGCGGGTGGAAGTCGATGATTCTCGGTGGCGAGGGCATCGTCACCGAGTTCACCGGGCCGGGGCGGGTGTGGATGCAGACCCGCAGCGCCACAGACCTGGTGGACTGGCTTCAGGCGCGGATGCCGTCGAACACCAGCAGCAGTAGCAGTAGCAACTGAGCGGGCGGGTCAGTCGGGGCTGACGAGATCGTCGTCCGGCCGGGCCGGCGTCGGCTCGATCCGCCTCGCGAACGTCAGGGTGCCGTCGTCGACCGGGGCGTCCCGCAATGCGACGACGTCCTTGTAGTAGTCCATCGGTAGGTTCCAGGGTTCCTCGGTGCCGGTCTGGGGGAGCCGATCCAAACCTCGTTGGAGGTATCCGGACGTGAAGTCGAACTGCGGCGCGGTCTCGGTGCCCGATCCGGCCTTGTGCGCGAAGACGATGGGGGCGTCTCGCCGATCCATCTCGTCCAGTACCCGACACAGGTGGTCCGAGATCAGATCGACCTTGAGCGTCCACGGCCCGTTGAGGTAGCCGAAGGCGAACGAGAAGTTCGGGACGTCGGAGAGCATCGTGCCCTTGAACGTGAGCCGCTTCGTGACGTCGATCGGGTCGCCGTCGATGCGGAGTTCGATGCCGCCGATGAAGAGCAGGTCGAGTCCGGTTGCGGTGATGATGATGTCCGCATCGATGTGCTTCCCGGACGTCAGCAGGATGCCGTCCTCGTCGAATGTCTCGATCCTGTCGGTGACCACCGATGCCTTGCCCCTGGAGATCGTCTTGAACAGGTCGCCGCCCGGGACGATGCACAGTCGCTGGATCCACGGGTCGTAGGCGGGGTTGAAGTGGGTGTCGACATCGAAACCGGACGGTAGGAGACGGATGTTGAGCCGGCGGATGACCGCCCGCGCCTGTTTGGGGAAGCGTCGAGCCAGCCGGTACACCAGGAAGTTCAGCATGGTGTTCTTCTTGCGGGCCAGTCGGTAGCCGCGCTGGTCTCCGAGCACCCGACGGAACAGGTCCGAGAGCGGGTCCGTCGCGGGCAGCGGGAGAACGTAGGACGGTGAGCGCTGCAGCATGGTGACGTGCTCGGTGGCATCGGCCATCGCCGGGATCAGCGTCACCGCGGTGGCGCCGGAGCCGATCACCACCACCCGCTTGCCGGTGTAGTCGAGGTCCTCGGGCCACGCCTGGGGATGCACGATCCGGCCGCCGAAGCGCTCGGCGCCGGGAAACTGCGGTGTGTAGCCCTTGTCGTAGTTGTAGTAGCCACTCGCGCAGAACAACCAGTCGGTCGTGACCGTCACGGTCTCGTCGGTGTCGCCGTGCCGGGCGGTCACCGTCCAGCGGGCGTCCGCCGACGACCAGTCGGCACGGATCACCTTGTGGTGGTACCGGATACGGGATTCGACGTCGTACTCGAGGGCGGTGTCGCGGATGTAGCCGAGGATGTCGGCCGCGGGTGCGAGCGCCTGGCGGCCCTTCCACGGCTTGAAGTCGTATCCGTAGGTCTGGACGTCGGAGTCGGACCGGACACCCGGGTATCGGAACAGGTCCCACGTGCCTCCGGAGACGGCCCGGGCCTCGAAGATCGCGAAGGTCCGTCCCGGACACGTCCTGCGGAGCCGGCAGGCGACGCCGATTCCGGACAGCCCGGCACCGACGATGAGGACGTCGACGTGCTCGGGTTCGGGGCCGGGAATCGGCGCGGAACCGGTGGGGCGTTCGAGGTTCATGGGTCCTCCCGATGCTGGGACTGGTGAACCACCTCTGTATTGCACCGTAGCCCGACCGCCCCGTCCCGTGCGAGCAAACCCGAGGCCCGATCCACTCGACGTGAGGTGGGGGTCCAGCGAACAATGGTGCCCACGTCGAGCACACACCGTCACCCGGCCGTCCGAGGAGGCACCACAGATGAGCGAGACCGCGGAGATCGATCCCGGCGCGACACCGAGCGGACCGGGCTGCGCCGAGTGCGACGCGTCGGGCGGTTGGTGGTTCCACCTGCGCCGATGTGCCGCCTGTGGACACGTCGGCTGCTGCGACTCCTCGCCCGCCCAACATGCGAGCGCGCACGCGGCGGTGTCCGGACACCCGATCATCCAGAGCTTCGAGCCCGGTGAGGAGTGGTTCTGGGACTACCGGACGCAGGTCCTCGCCGAGGGGCCGGAACTGGCTCCGCCGCACAGTCATCCGACCGACCAGACGGTTCCGGGCCCGCGTGAGCGGGTACCGGAGGACTGGGCGAACCGCCTGCACTGAGCTCGGGCCGGGACCGGTCGGTTCGTGCTCTTCGTAGAATCGTCGGGATGATCGAGATTCCCGCCGCGTTGATCGCGACGCAGAACAAGCACGGCGGAGCGGCCGGACGGGCGTTCGTCGCGGCCCTGCCGGAGTTGGTGGACGAGCTTCTCGAGCGCTGGGAGCTGCGGCCCGACGGTCCCGCGATGCACGGGCAGACGGCGCTGGTCCTGCCGGTTCGGTCCCGGGACGGCGGCGAATCGGTGCTCAAGTTGCAGGTTGTGGACGACGAGAGTGTCGGCGAGCCTGCGGCGCTGCGTGTGTGGAACGGCGACGGGGCCGTGCGCCTGCTGGAGCACGATCCCGCGACAGGCGCGATGCTCCTGGAACGGTTGGACTTCTCTCGGCACCTGTCGAGTACGGATGCACGGGCCGCGGTGCAGATCATCGCGGAACTGTTGTCCCGGCTGACGTCTCGGCCGGCCCCTGGGGGGATGCGCCGCCTCGGGGACGTGGCCGCGGCGATGCTCGAGGATGTGCCCGGCGCGGTGACCCGGCTGGCGACCGACGACGACCGCAGGCTGCTGATCGATTGCGCCGGGGCGCTGCGGGACGTCGTCGCCGAACCCGGGGACCGGTTGCTGCACTGGGATCTGCACTACGACAACGTGCTCGCGTCGGAGCGTGAACCGTGGATCGTGATCGACCCGAAACCGCTCGCCGGCGACCCGGGTTTCGAGTTGCTGCCCGCGCTCGTCAACCGCTACGACCCGGCGGAGACCGCGTGGCGGTTCGACCTCATGACCGACGTGCTCGACCTCGATCGGGAGCGGGCGCGGGCATGGACGCTCGGCAGAATCCTGCAGAACGGACTGTGGGACATCGAGGGCGGCGAATGTCGCTTGGCGGACCAACAGGCCGCCATTGCGCGAATGCTGTTGGCGCGCTGAGTCCGGTCACAGCCGCGTCGACCCGCACCGTGGGGGTTCGGGCCGACGCGGAGAGCTGTGTCAGCTGAGCTTGGCGATAAGGTCGGCGCGCTGACGTGCGCCCAGCCCGGAGACGCGCCGCGTCTCGGCGATGCCGACGGACTCGGCGATGTCACGGGCCTTGATCTTCCCCACCTTGGGTAGGGATTCGAGCAGGTAGAGCACCTTCGTCTTACCGACCAGTTCGTCGGTATCCGCCTTGTCTAGAACTTCCACAAGGGTGAGCTTGCCCGCCTTGAGATCTTCTCTCAGTGCGGACCGCGCCTTGCGGGACGCTGCAGCCTTTTCCAGTGCTGCAGCGCGCTGTTCGGGGGTCAAGGTGGGCAATGCCATCGATGTGCCTCTCTCTCACGGAACCCGGATGCGCTTCAGGCTAGAGCGAGAATCGCTGTCGCGCGCGTCAACTGGGACCCGCGTGTCGAAAAGCCGTGGCAATTCGTCTCATTTGCCCTTCCACGTCGGCTTTCGCTTCTCGAGGAAGGCGCTCATCCCTTCCTGCGCGTCGCAGGTGATCGCGTTGGTGGCCATAGTCTCGGCCATCAGTTCGTACGCCTCGTCCTGGGGCAGGTCGATCTGCCGGTAGAACGCCTGCTTGCCGATCGCGAGGGTCAACGGGCTGGATTCGGCGATCTTCGAGGCCAGATCCCGCGCCCGGGCCTGCAGTTCGTCGGCGGCGACCACGATGTTGACCAGGCCCCAGTCGGCGGCGGTGCCGGCGTCGATCGTCTCGCCGGTGAGCAGCATCTGCATCGCCCGCTTGCGGCCGACCGCTCGGCTGAGGGCGACCATGGGGGTGGAGCAGAACAGCCCGATCCGCACGCCTGGGGTTCCGAATACCGCGTTCGACGACGCGACCACCAGGTCGCACGACGCGGCCAACTGACAACCGGCTGCGATCGCCGGCCCCTGCACCGCGGCGATCACCGGCTGCGGAATCGCCTGCACGGTGTCCATCATCGCGGTGCACACCTCGAAGACCTCCCGCTCCCCTTCGAGGCTGCGGTCGAGCATCTCGGACAGGTCGTGGCCGGCCGAGAACACTGGGCCGGTCGCGCTCAGCACGACCGCCCGTACGGTTGCGTCGTCGGCCATCGCTCGCAGTGCGGTGGTGACCTGACGCATCATGCTGATGGACAGCGGATTTCGTTGGTCGGGCTGATCCAGGGCGATGGTGCCGATACCGGTTTCCGGGTCGATCTCGGTTCTGACGACGTCGTTCATCGCGCTTCTCCGTCATGTCGGGTGGCAGTGCCCGATGCTACCCGGGACGGTAGGGCGAAGTCGGGTCACGAGAGGGGAAGGCCGGACACCGGTGCGCGTCCGTTCGATGGCGAGGCTGGCAGGATCGGGGTGTGAGTACCGCGAACCTGACCCGTGCCGAGGCCGCCGCGCGTTCGGCCGCCGTGACCGTCCGTTCCTATCGTGTCGAACTCGACGTCTCCGGGGCGCCGGACGGTTCCGTGCCGGGCTTCGCGACGTCGACGACCGTCGAGTTCGACTGCGTGGCGCCCGGGACGGCCGAGACCTGGCTCGACTTTCTCGGTCCCGAGGTCCTCTCGGTGACCGTCAACGGTGAGGCCGTCGACACCGAGTTCGACGGCGCCCGTATCGCGCTGCGAGGGCTCCGCGCATCGAACACCGTCGTGATCCACGCGGTGGGTGCGTACAGCCGCTCGGGGGAGGGGCTGCACCGGTTCGACGATCCCGTCGACGGTGCGACGTATCTCTACACGCAGTACGAGCCGTCGGATGCGCGCCGGGTGTTCGCCTGCTTCGAGCAGCCGGACATGAAGGCGCCGTTCACGTTCGTGGTCACCGCGCCCGGGGGCTGGGAGGTGATGTCCAACCGTCCGGCGGCGCACCGACGCCTCGACGACACCCGTCAGGTCGTCGAGTTCTCTCCCACGCTGCCCATCTCCACCTACATCACCGCGATCGTTGCGGGACCGTACCATCGCGTCGAATCCGTCTGGGAACGTGACGATCTCACTGTTCCGCTCGGTGTGCTGTGCCGCGCGTCGCTGGCGCAGTATCTGGATGCCGACACCATCGTCGAGGTGACGAAGCAGGGACTGGACTTCTTCGCCGAGCACTTCGACTTTCCGTATCCGTGGGGCAAGTACGACCAGGTGTTCGTGCCCGAATACAACCTGGGGGCGATGGAGAATCCGGGCTGCGTCACGTTCACGGAGGCCTACGTCTTCCGGGGTGCCGCCACGGCCGCACAGTACGAGGGCCGCGCCAACACGATCCTGCACGAGATGGCGCACATGTGGTTCGGCGATCTGGTGACGATGGTGTGGTGGGACGACCTGTGGCTCAAGGAGTCGTTCGCCGACTTCATGGGCGCTCTCGCGAGCGTCGAGGCCACCGAGTGGACCGATGCGTGGGTTGCGTTCGCGAACCGGCGGAAGGCGTGGGCGTACTCGCAGGACCAACTGCCCACCACCCATCCCATCGTGGCCGACATCGTCGATCTCGAGGCCGCGAAGCTGAACTTCGACGGCATCACGTACGCCAAGGGCGCCAGCGTCCTCAAGCAGTTGGTGGCCTACGTGGGTCGGGACGCGTTCTTCGAGGGCTCCCGTCGGTACTTCCGTGAGCACGCGTTCGGCAACACGACGCTGGCCGACCTGCTGAC
This sequence comes from Prescottella defluvii, assembly GCF_000738775.1. Classification (GTDB taxonomy): domain Bacteria; phylum Actinomycetota; class Actinomycetes; order Mycobacteriales; family Mycobacteriaceae; genus Prescottella; species Prescottella defluvii. Next base: position 105,418 of record NZ_JPOC01000007.1, on the reverse strand, counting down.
GGAGTTGTCGGCGTCCTCGGGCCGGGACCTCGCGGAGTGGGCACAGGCGTGGTTGCAGACCACCGGGATGTCGACGCTGACACTGGAGTCCGGGGACGGCGGGTACGAGATCGTGCAGACCGATCCGCGGCCGCACCGCCTGGCCGTCGGACTCTACGACTTCGACGATGCCGGCGATCTGGTGCGACGCGATCGCGTGGAGTTGGATGTGGTCGCCGAGCGGACACCGCTCGACCTGGCGCCCGCGCCGCTGCGACTGCTCAACGACGGCGACCTCACGTATGCGAAGGTGCGCCTCGACGCCGGTTCCCTCGCGACGGTGGAGCGCTCCCTGGACCGCCTCGTGGATCCGTTGGCGCGGGGACTCGTCTGGTCGGCGCTGTGGAACGCGACCCGCGACGGCGAACTCGATCCCCGGCGCTACCTGGCGATGGCGCGCGGGTTCGCGCCGGCCGAGACCAACATGGCCCTGCTCGCCGCGGTCCTCGCGAATGCCGCGTTCGCGATCGGGCACTACCTGCCGGACGCGGATCGGGCCGGCTGGCGTGAACTGTGGCTCGAATCATGCTGGGCTGCAATGCGCAACGCGGAATCCGGATCCGGCGCCCAGCTGGCCTGGGCGCGCGCGGTCGCATCCGCGGCCGTCGTCGACGGCCGGCGGGCGGCGGACATCCGGGGGCTGCTCGACGGGGTCCGCCCGGCGCCCGACGGCCTGGCCCTGGACCCGGATCTGCGGTGGTCCCTGTGGACCGCGCTGAGTGCGACCGGGCACGCCGGGCAGGGTGATCTGGACGGTGAACTGGACCGCGACGACACCGCGTCCGGGCGGACCGCCCGCCTGCGCGCGCTGGCGGCCCGCCCCGACGCCGACGTCAAGGCTCGGGCGTGGGCGTCGGCGCTCGAGGACACGACCCTGACCAACGACCACCTCGACGCCGTCATCGGCGGCTTCCGGGCCGGTGAGCGCCGTGACCTCGTCGCGCGGTACGACGACGCCTATTTCGCCGCGATCCGGGCCGTGTGGGCCGAGCGGAGCATCGAGATCGCCCGCCGCATCGTGCTCGGTCTCTTTCCGGCGTCCGATGCGCTCGGCCCCGTCGACACCTGGCTGGACGTCAACGCGGACGCGCCCGGTGCGCTGCGCCGTCTGGTGATCGAACAGCGCGATCATCTGGCCCGCGATCTGCGGGTGCGGGCGCTCGGTGTTAACGCCACGTGACGTGATTTTTACGCCTGAGCGCGTGGGCGTTTCCATTCTGTAATGGATTGCGATTCAGGGCTTTCGCCGCTTGGAATCGCCTCGTCCGGTCGGCTACACATGCAGTGGCGCCGAGAACGGCGGCAAGGCGAAGCACCCGCTTCACAGGGACAAAGGGGAACGAAATGGGTTCTGAGGAGATCGGTACGCTCATCGGTTCGGTCGATTTCGATCAGGTCGTCGCGGGTGCGGAGGCGATCGGTGCCTTCGCCGCACTCATCGCGGCGGTGGGCGCGTTCGCCGCACTGGTGATCTAGTACGCAAGATCGTCACCTACAACCACTCCGCCCCGGGGCCGGAGCCGATCGTCGGCTCCGGCCCCGAGGCGTGTCCGGGTCAGATGCGTTTCACCAACCGGTCGTAGCGTTGGCGTGCGGCCTGTGTGCTTCCGAGACCGAGGCCGAAAGCGATTTCCTGCCAGGTCATTCCGCGTTGGCGTGCGATGCCCAGAAAGAGAGCCTCCAACTGGTCCATCTCCGCGCGGGCCTTGGGGAACAGGCCGAGCGCGGCGGTGATGTCGGCATCGTCGATCTCGGGCTCCCCCGGTTCGGGCGTGTGGACGCCACCGGCCAGTGCCGCGACGACGCGGATGGCGCCGAGGGGCTCGAGGATCTCGGGGTGCGACTGCCGGGCCCGCTGCTCGGGCGTCGCTCCGTGGCGTTCGGCGATGCGGAACAGCGCGGCGTACTCGCGGTGGACTCGCTCGCGACTCGGGTTGGGTGGGGTGAAGGCGTCGGAGGTCATGCTTCGAGCGTCCACCCGGTCCGATCTGTTGTCAATGAAGTATTGACAACAGATCGTTCACATCCGTCGTGCCGGATGCGCGACGGGGGTGGTCGCCTACGGGACGTGGAAGGTAGCGAGGCCCGGCGCGGTCGCGTGGCTTCGGTGCAGCCGTATCCGGTGCGGTGTCTGTCGCAGGCGTAAACCCGTCGCCTATGGTTAGGGTAACCAAAGTCTGAAAGGTCCCTGACATGAATCCTGTGCTGAGCCGACGCACCGTGCTGTCGATGACGTTCGCGACGATCGCGGGTCTGGCGGTGGCGGGTTGCAGCAGCAACGACGCCTCGCAGGGAGAGGCCGCCGGCGGCGGTGCGGACCACGCCGAGCCGGGCGCCTTTCCGGTGACGATCGACCACAAGTACGGGTCGACCACCATCACGCAGGCTCCGCGCCGGATCGCTGCGGTCGGCATCGGCGACGCCGACGTGCTGCTCGCACTGGGACTGACTCCCGTGCTGGTGCCGGTGTGGACCGGCTCCACGGACGACGGTATCGGGGTGTGGGCCGAGCCCAGCGTCCACGGTGACGACCCGAAGGCCCTGGCCGACGCCACCACCGAGTTCGACATCGAAACCATCGTGACGGCCGCCCCCGACCTCATCATCGCCGTGAACAACGCGATCGACGAGGACACGTACAAGCAGCTCAGCGCGATCGCGCCCACCGTTCTGCATGCCGCGGACCAGACCGACTGGGTACTGCCGTGGGAAGAGGTCACCACCCGGATCGGCGCGGCCGTGGGCCTCCCGGCGCAGGCGCAGCAGGAAGTGCGCGACGTCCAGGCTCTCATCGCTCGCACGCGTGACGAGAATCCCCAGTTCCGGGGCAAGACCGCGGTGCTCGTCGTCGCCCGCAACGACGGCAAGCTGCGTGCGTTCGCACCGGATGCGGCCCGGGCACAGTTGTTGACCCAGTTGGGCTTCGACGCTCCGCCGGCACTGAAGGACAGGTTCGACGGCAAGCTCAACTACGAGGTGTCGGCCGAGAACTACAACCTGCTCGACGCCGACCTGATGCTGTTCGACAACTACGAGAAGTTCCGTACCGGCTTGGAAGCGACTCCGGTGTTCACGAATCTGAATGTGGTGAAGTCCGGTGGCCTGATCGCCCTGGATCCGATCGTCAGCGACGCCGTCTCGATGCCGAACCCGCTCACGATCCCGTTCGTGCTCGACGAGTTCGTCGCGATGATCAACGAGCAGCAGGCGGCGCGGTAGCGGTACCGGCCCTCTAGGGTCATGCCTGTGTTGCGTGCCCGCCCCCTGAGTTCCTTCGCTCGATCGATCCGGGTCGCGCGTGCGGTCCCGGCGCCGGTCCGTCTGATCCTCGTGTCGATGGTCCTCTTCAATGTGGGCTTCTACCTTGTGGTTCCGTTCCTTGCGGTCCATATGTCCGACGACCTGGGGCTGGCGGGTTGGGCGATCGGACTGGTGCTGGGGCTGCGCACGTTCAGTCAGCAGGGGATGTTCTTCCTCGGGGGAAGCCTCGCCGACAGGTTCGGTGTCCGTCCGCTGGTGCTTCTCGGGATCGCGTTGCGGGTGATCGGCTTCCTCGCGCTGGGGTTGGCGTCGAACCTGGCCCAGATGATCGTCGGTGTGCTCCTGGTCGGCCTCGCGGCGGCGCTGTTCGCGCCGGCCGTCGAGGCCGCGAACGCGGCGTACGGACACCGGCTCGAGCGTGACGGCGTGATCCTCCGGACCGAACTGTTCGCGCTCGAGCAGATGTGCAGCCGCCTCGGCACCGTCGTCGGCCCCGCCCTCGGTGCGCTGCTGCTGGCCGTGCCGTTCCTGTGGACCGCGACGTCGGCGGCCGTGCTCTTCACGGGGCTGCTGATCGCGTTCGCCCTGTGGCTGCCCGCGGACGTCACCACGTCGCAGGACGTCGAGTCGGCGACGGACTCGCCCGGTCTGCGCAGTGTGTGGCGGACAGTCCTGACCAACCGCGGGTTCCTGGTGTTCGCGGGGCTGTGCGGGGCGCAGCTGGCTGCGTACAACCAGCTGTATCTGATGCTCCCCGAGCAGCTCGAACGCAGCCTCGGGTCGCAGGCCGCCCTCGGCTGGTTCTTCACCGGTGCCGCGCTGCTCGTCATCTTCGGACAATCGCCCGTCGTCGCGGTGGCGAACCGGATCGGGCACCGTGCGTCGATCGTCGGCGGGATGACGATCATGGCGGCGTCGTTCCTCGCGCCGGCGGTCGTGTCGATGGTTGCGCCGGATTCCGAGCACGCGCAATTGGCAGGTCTGGTGGTGTGGGTCGCACTGCTGCATGTCGGTCAGATGCTGATGGTCCCGCCGATGCGGGACACCATCGGTCGCCTCGCCGGCGAGCGTTTCCTCGGCGCTCATTTCGGGATGCTGAACACTCTCGGTGGGTTGCTGACCCTGGTCGGTTCCGTCGGAGTCGGGCAGCTGTTCGACGTGGTCGACGTCGGCGATATCGCCCTTGCGGCCCCGTGGTGGGTGCTCGCGGTCGCCGTCGCCGTCGCGGCGGCGGGGCTGTGGTCGTGGAGTGGTCGGACCCGGATCACGCGTCCGGCATTCCGCTGAGCGCCGCCTTGGTGGGAAGGTGACAACCGTGAGTACCGAGCTGGCGAATCCCGGCCTCGCGCTCGTCGTACTGTGCATGGTCATGGTCGCGGCCGCGGCCGTGGTCTACCGGTTCGCGCGGCTGGGCCATCCGCTGACGGCCCCGCGGGCCGCGGTCCGGGGTGCGCTGCAACTCGCCGTCGTCTCCCTGATCCTGGCTGCGGCGCTGGCGCACCTGTGGTCGTCGGTGCTGGTGCTGGTCGTGATGTTCGTGGCCGCCGCGGTGACGGCGGCCCGCCGGGCGAGAGCGGGCCGGTCGGCGGCATGGTTGGCGGTGGCGCTCGCCTCGGGTGTCGGCGTGGTGGTCCCGCTGATGCTGATCAGCGGGGTGGTCCCGATCGAGGGTGTGGCCTTGGTGCCGATCGGGGGCATCGTGCTCGGGAACGCGATGACCGCGACCGCGCTCGCCGCGAAGCGGGGATTGGACGCGATCGACCAGCGGTGGGGTGAGGTCGAAGCCGGGCTGAGCCTGGGATTCAGTGTGCGGGACGCGCGGATGGAGGTGCTCGGTCCGGCGGCGTCGGACGCCCTGCTGCCGGGCCTGGACCAGACCCGGACCGTGGGCCTGGTGACGCTGCCCGGAGCGTTCGTCGGTGTGCTGCTGGCCAGTGGATCCGCGGTCCAGGCCGGCGCCGTGCAGATCCTCGTCCTCGTCGGGGTGCTCCTCGCGCAGACGTGTGCGGTCGCGGTGGCGATCGAACTGGTCGCGCGCGGCGTCGTTCACCGGCCCGGAGCCCACCAGGTGTTCTGACGGGGCCGGTACGGCGAACAGCGGGTGAACACTCCGAGATTCCGCCGATCGGAGTTGAACATCCGTCCGAATTTCGTTGTGATCCTGTCGTGTTCGAGAATCGGGTGCCGGAGAACTGCAACAGCGACACACGGAGCGGGGTGAGCCGGCGTGGGCTGCTGCGTAGCTCGGCGGTCCTGGCGGGTGCCGGGCTGACCGTCGCGGCGGCGGGACGCGCGGTCGCCGGTGTCCCGGCGCCGGGGGTGGCCGGGTCGGGTGGGGCGGTGGGCTTCGTCCACGGTGTCGCATCCGGTGATCCGCTGCCTGACGGTGTCGTCATCTGGACCCGCATCACGCCGTCGGTGGATGCGCAGCCCGGTTCCGGTGCGGGGAAGGCTGTTCCGGTGGACTGGGAGGTTGCCTCCGACGCCGGATTCGGTGCCGTGGTGCGCCGCGGAACCGTCACCGCGGTCCCTGCGAGCGACCACACCGTGAAGGTCGACGTCGCCGGGTTGCGGCCGGGCACCACATACTTCTACCGCTTCACCGCGGTCGGGCAGGTGTCGTCAGTGGGGCGGACGCGTACCGCACCGGCGACCGACGCGGACCTCGACCGACTGCGCTTCGGTGTGGTGTCGTGCTCCAACTGGGAGGCCGGATACTTCGCGTCGTACCGACTGCTCGCCGAGCGGGACGACCTCGACGCCGTCCTGCACCTCGGCGACTACATCTACGAGTACGGCCGCGGCGAGTACGGCGCCCGTGACGGTTCGGTCCGGCTGCACGACCCGGCGCACGAGATCGTGTCCCTCGCCGACTACCGGATCCGGCACGCGCAGTACAAGACCGATCCCGATCTGATGGCCCTGCACGCGAAGGTCCCGTTCATCGTGACGTGGGACGACCACGAGTCCGCCGACAATTCGTACGACGGCGGCGCCGAGAATCACGATCCCGCCACCGAGGGCGAGTGGAGTGCCCGCAAGTCGGCGTCCACGCAGGCGTACTTCGAGTGGATGCCGGTGCGGTCCAACGCAACCGCCACACTGTACCGACGGTTCCGGTACGGCGTCCTGGCGGAGATCTCCATGCTGGACCTGCGTACCTACCGTGACGAGCCGACGTCCGCCGGCGCCGGTTGGCGCAACGTCGATGCCCCCGACCGCACCATCACCGGCCGCGCCCAGATGGACTGGCTCACGGCCGGAATCGTCACCTCGCCTGCCCGCTGGAAGCTGGTCGGCAATCCGGTGATGATCGCGCCGTGTGCCTTTCCGCCGCTCGACACCCGCACCACCGCAGCCGTCACCGAGATGATCGGTCTGCCCGACGCCGGAATCCCGTTCAACACCGACCAGTGGGACGGCTACTCCGCAGACCGGCGTCGGCTGTTCGACGCGATCACCACGAACGGTGTCCGCAACGCGGTGTTCCTCACCGGCGACATCCACACGTCGTGGGCCTGCGACCTGCCGGTGGACGCCGCGAACTATCCTGCCGCCGGCACGGTCGGCACCGAGTTCGTGGTGCCGTCGGTGACGTCGCCGAACATCGACGACATGCTGAAGGTGCCCCCGCGCACCGCGACGGTGGCCGCGGAGGAGGCGTTCAAGGCCTTCAACCGGCACGTCCGATACGTCGAACTCGACTCTCACGGGTACGGCGTCTTCGAGGTGAGCAAGGCTGGGGTGCAGATGGACTGGTTCTACGTCGACGATCCCACCGACCCGCGCGGTGCGGCACGGCACGGGACGAGCTATCGCGTCGCCGACGGTTCGCAGCAGGCACATCCGGTCGGCACTCCACTCGACCCCGCCGCCCACCGTCCGTAGAACGGCGAGCGACTACCCGGAACGGGCCTGTGCCCCGGACGTGTCGGTCCGGGGCACAGTGGGGGTCGTGGAGATGCCTCTACGTCAGGTCGGGTTCCCGGCGCCGGAGCCGCTGACGTGGAATCCCGAAGATCCCATCGAGAAGCCGAGATTGAGCACGAGGGTGAAAAGATCGTTGACGCTGGAAAACACTCGACACTCCTTGTCATTCGACAGAACGCGAACGGTTTGTTCGGTTTGAACGCTACCAACTGATCGCGGAGTCTGCTCGGCGGCGTCGACGAACTCGAATATCGCGGGAAGGCATCGGGTTTCACCGGACAAGCCTCGGCACCCGAAGCGGTGCCGCAGCCTGTGTTCCGCTCTCCGCGGAGAGGGACGGCGTCGGCGCAGGTCAATCGGTTGTTCGGTTCGGCTGAGCGCTGTGGCCCGAGAACCTCGGAACGGACCGCCCGGCCCGGCCCTGCCCCTGTACGCGAAGTGCCCCGGATGCCGCGGAACTGGACGTACAGTCGGCGGTGGGCGGGTTGAGGCGAACAGGGGGAATCGTGGGGGGATCGAAGTCGATCATCGGGGTGGTGGCCTGCGTGATCGTGTTGGGCGGGTGCGGAGTCGATCGGGCCGCACCGCCGTCGGATCCACCCCCGCGCTCCGTGCCGGCCGACCGCACCGGCCGGATCCATTTCGGGACTACGCCGGGGCACCCCTCCGTGGTCGAACCCGCGCCGCTGACCGACGCCCCGGCCGAGTCCGGTGCGGTCTCCACTGCCGCCGTGGACGACGTGCGGGTCGAGATCGACGCCGATACCGGCGCCGAGAGGGTCGTCTACGTGTTCGCCGGCTCGGGAATCCCGTTCTGGAAGGCGGGGTACGTCGCCGAGGCCGTCCCGTACCGCGGTGGTCCCACCCTTCCGGTCCCGGGCAGGGCGATCATGCAGGTGGACATCATGGGCACGGCGCCACCGGCACGTCACCCCTCCGACGCCGCGGTACCCGTGGTGACGCCGGACGGGTCCCGCGTGACCCAGCTCTTCGTGCTACCGGACGTGCGGGACGCGAATGGAATCACCCAGTCCTTCATCGGTCTCCGTCCCGGGCCTGTGCCGTTCGAGGTCGTCACCGTCGAGGAACCACCCCAGCTGATCATCGAGTTCCGCTGACGGCTCGGTCGGCGCCCCCGGCGCCCGTCTCGGTTCCGGCTACATTCGAGACCATGACCGCCCAGCCCGCCGCCCGTCGTCGTCGCCTCGCCGTGTGGATCGCATCCGTGATCGCGGTGCTGGTGCTGGCGGCGGGCGCCGTGCTGTGGTGGGCACCGGACCGGTATCTACCGTGGGATACCGCGGCGTTCCCCGACGTCGACGCTTCGACGCTGACACCCACCCAGGCCAAGGTGGTCGACCTGCTCGAGGCCGAGCACCGCGAGCAGCGGCCCGGCACCTTCTACTCCGACGGTGCGAAGGAGCCGTGGTGCGCGAACTTCGTCAGCTGGATCATGCGCGAGGCAGGGGAGCCGCTGTCGAACCCGCACTCCGGGTCGTGGCGGATCCCGGGCGTCTACACGCTCCAGGAGTACTACGAGGCAGAGGGCCGATTCGAGCCGATCGGCAACGGCTACCGGCCCGAGACCGGTGACGTGGTGTTGTACGACAACGAGTTCCGGATCGGTCAGCACACCAACTTCGTCGTCGCAGTCGACGGCGACACCGTGACGACTGTCGGCGGCAACGAACTCGGCAAGATTCGGGTACACGATCTCGACTGGGAATCCGATTCCGCGGTTGTCGGTTTCGGTCGTCTCGATTCCTGAGTGCTCCAGCGGAGTCGACCCCTTATGCTCCCGTAGGACACGCCCCGAGGTGGCGTGAGGGGGGAGTTTCGATGAGCACGGTCGATCCGGTTGTCGCGAGGCGTGAACGCCTGAGCGGTCCACCGGTCATGAGGCGGATCTCGCTCGCCTTGATCCTGCTGGTCGTCGGGGGATCGGCGATGGGATTCGGCTGGCCGAGGATGTTCTGCGGCGGCATGGCGTCGGAGGCGTTCGATCCGCCCGCGCTGGCGTTCGTCGGGGCACTGGGAGGTCTGCCGGTGTCGGTGTCCGGGTTCCTCCTCTGGACGTCGGTCATGCTCGAGGCCCGGCACCTCGGATTCTTCTACGGTGTCGGATCCTGGTGGCTCGGGGTCGGCGAGGGCGCGATCGTCGCCGGGCGACAACTCGGTGACAGCCCGATCGTGACCGGCATCGGATACGGCAGTCTGGTGTCGGGTGCGATCTGCCTGATCGTCGGGCTGACCGCCGCCCGTGGAGGTCAGGTCTGCCGTGCCCGCGGTGACGAGCCCGCGCGCACCGGCACGGTCACCTCCGCAGTCGTCCACGACAAGGGGTACAGCGTCTTTCGGGGGAACGATCGGATCTTCACGGCGGTGACGTTTTCGTTCACCGACAGCCGGAACACCCAGCGATGGGTGCAGCGCGGGATGGTGGTTCACGCGGCCACCCCGGTCGTCGACGGCCAACAGGCGCGCCTCTGGTACGACCCCGCCGATCCCGGCAACGACGAGAAGATCGTCATCGAACCCGCGCACGAGTGGTCGGCGTGAACTTCACGTGACGAGAATCGATTTCGTCAGCATCGCAGGCTGAGACGGGCGCACAGGTCGGCCGGTGCGTCGACGTGCAGGCTCACACCGGTCACCGCAGTCGAATCGAATTTCCGAGCGGCCGTGGAGTTTTCCACGAGAACCGGCACGTCGAAGTCGATGTCGACGGAGGTCCCGTCCGGGCCCGGTAGGTAGAGCCGGCCGTCGTGGACGCCGGGGGCGGTGTGCTGAAACCGCCGGCCGGGGACCGCTCGGATGATGCGATCGCGATCGACGGACAGGATCGTCGCCCGGCCGGACCGGAGGACGAGTTCCCCGGCGGTCACCAGATGCGGATGGACGGCGCGGTCGGCGAGCAGGCCCGCCACCGCGACGACGGAGACGACGGTGAGGACGAGGAGCGTCACCTGCAGCCACAGCCACGGTACGAGCAGGTGAATGGCCACGGTCTCGATGACGGTGGCTCCGAGGAACATCACCGGCATGCCCAGGGTGCCCGCCGTGTACCCGAACGTGGAGACCCCGTCGCCTGTGCCGTTCACTCGTCCGCGGCACCACAACCACAGTGACCGGATCACGGCGCGTCCTCGGGCACGATTCCGAGTCGCTGCAGCAGGAGGGTGAGGACGACACCCTGCGCCCGATCGGGGACGAGGTCCGCCACCGGTAGCGGGGCGGTGTCACCGGACGGGCCGGCCGATTGCCATCGTTCCAGGAGTCCGGCCTCCGCCAGCACCGTCCGGACCGGGATTTCCATTGCCTCGGCGAGGGATTCGATCTCGGCCGCGCATCGTGTCGGATCGAGTCCCCGCACGGCGGCGAACCGTCGATACAGGTTCACGATCCGGTCCCGATCGTGCGCGTCGGTGAGCAGACGGGTGGTGGCGTCGTAGAACGCTTCGGGGGCTGTGCCGGAGATCGCCACCAACTCGAACGCGTTCCGTTCCTGCTCGAACTCGGCCCGTACGGCCGGGTCGGCCTCGTTGTCGACGAGGTCGGCGAAGACCAGTGCGAGACCGGGCGGGAGGGGCGAGACCGGGCGTCCGGCGCGATGGGCGTCGAGCATTTCCTGCAACCGGCTGCTCTTGGCCTCGAGCACCCGGCGTTCCGCTTCGACGGTGTCGATCAACGCGGTCAGATCGGCCTCGAGGTCGTCTGCCGCAGTGTTGTCGGTGGTCGCGGAAACGATCGACGAGACCGAACCCAACGGCACCCCCGCAGACGCGAGCCACCGGATCCGCATGAGCCGGACGAGGTCCGTGAGGTCGTACTCGCGATACCCGTTCGCGAGTCGGCGGGGCTCGGCGAGCAATCCGAGACGATGGTAGTGACGAACCGCGCGGGGCGTGGTTCCTGCTGCCTGTGCGATGTCGCTGATGCGCATATCGTCAGCATCGACCATGACGCTGCGTCATGGTCAAGTTCGAGAGGGAGGAGCCGGCATGGCCGAGGGAACCGACATGGTGCACATCGAGGGGCTGACGACGTTCGCGCCCAAGGAGGGGCCGACACCGCGAGTCGAGCGGTTGTCCGCAGGGCCGGGGGTCACCGTGGTGCGGCTCAGTTTCACTGCCGGTCAGATTCTCGACGACCACAAGGCCGCCGCGCCGATCCTCGTGCAGGGCGTCAGCGGTCGGGTGACCTTCGAAACCGGCGGCCGAGCGGTCACCCTCGAACAGGGGGTGGCGGTCAACCTGGATGCCGGGATCGTGCACCGACTCGAGGCGGCGGAGGACTCGGTCGTGCTGCTGTTCGTGCTGCGCTGACGGGGAAGGAGTTCGACAGTGCCACGACGTTGTCGGACGCCCGTGCCAGGATCGGCGCCATGACACGAACGGGACGACGCCTGCACCGGCAGGCGCGGGGCGCGGTGTGCCAAACGTCGCCCCGGTCCGTCCTCATCCGGGGGTAGCGGGCCGGGGCGCGTGAGCCCCGAGAGGTACTGCCTTGTCCCGTACCGATATCCACGCCCCGCTGTGGGTTCTGATGAACCGTCGCGAGGTCGCGTCCACCGCCGACCACGATCACCGTGACGGGGTCTGCGATCTGCCCGCCCGTGTCGCATCCGATTGGAACGCGCCCCCGACTCACTGCACCTGGGGATTCGTCCACACCGGTATCAAGACCTGTTCGTGCAACGTGTGCCGCGACAAGATCGGCCATCGTCTCGACATGCGCCGCGCGCGCCGTGCCGCCGCCGCCCGCCTGCATCGTGGTCGCCGCGACTGGGCACGCGGCGATGATGCGGCGTTCGACGACGTCGTCACCCCGCACCGCAACCGTGACTGGTGGTGGTAGTCCTGCCGGAAACCGCTGCGGTGGGTGCCGGTCAGAACGCCCACCGCAGCGCCGCGGCGATCTCATCGTCGGTGGCACCGCGGAACCGTTCGATCTCGGCGCGGTGCACGTCCACGATCGTGGCGGCGAGTTCGGTGCCGAACTCGTGGGTGAGCAGTGTGTCGGCCTCGAAGGCATCGGTGGATTCGGAGAGTGACGAGGGGAGGCGCCGGATCCCGCGGCGTATGAATTCTTCCTCCGGCAGCGTCGCCGGATCGACGTCGACCAGTGGCGGCAGGCGCAGCCCGGCCCGGACACCCCACATCCCGGCGAACAGCAGACCGGCCATGCACAGGTACGGATTGGCCGACTGGTCGAGGACCTTCACCTCGAGGTTCGCCGCGCCGGCCTCGTCGCCGCTGCTGCCGGTGATCAACCGCAGCGCCGCCTCCCGGTTCTCGTGCCCGCACACCTGGAACGGTGCCGCCCATGCGCCCGACACCAGCCGCAGATAGCTTGCGGCGGACGGTGCCCCGACGGCCAGCAGTGCCGGTAGCCGGTCCAGGATCCCCGCCGCGAACGACTCGGCGGTGTCGGTGATCCGGCACGGACCGTCGCCCCCGCTGTGCAGGTTGATTCCCTCGCGCCACAGCGACAGGTGCACGTGACCGCCGTTGCCGACCCCGGCGGCGTCGACCTTGGGGGAGAACGACGCCCGCATCCCGTGCCGCAGCGAGACGGCACGGATCGTCTCGCGTACCAGCACGAACGTGTCCGCCGCCCCGAGCGGGTCCTCGGCCGTCACGGACACCTCGAACTGGCCGGCCGCGTACTCGGGATGGATCTGTTCCACCCGGATGTCCTGGTCGCGCAGCGCGGACAGCACGTCGGCGAGGTAGCCGGACCGCTCCACCAGACGGGTGACTCCGTACGCCGGACCGCGGGTGGCGGGCACGAAGCCGGCCGAGGCGTCCGAGGCGTTCGAGGCTTCCGAGTCCTGCCCGACCACCCACTCGATCTCGAATGCCGCCTTCGCCGTCAGATCGTCCTCGGCGAGCTGAGCGACGGCGCGGCGCAGCAGACCGCGGGAATCCTGCGGATGCCGGTCGCCGTCCTGGGTGTACCGATCGACGGGTGCCCACGCCCATCCGGGCAGCGCGGACAGCACCGTCACCCGGTCCAGGTCGGGGAGCAGGCGCAGGTCGCCCACCGGTCCGCCCGCGAAGCGGCCGACGACGATGGTGTCGTCCGGGGTGAACGCATCGAACACGGGGGAGGCGCCCACGCCCCACGTCGCGGCCCGCTCGAACCGCTCGACGGGAACCGCCTTCATCCGGTGGACACCGCTGTTGTCGACCCAGGTCAGGGCGACCCCGACGACTCCGTGCTCGGTGAGCCGCCGGGTCAGCCGGGCGGCTTCGAGAGCTCGCCGGTCACGATCGTGCCGATCCATCGCATCTCCCTCGCGCGCTACCCGATCAGCGGCACAATGGCGTAGATGGCGCCGTTCCCAGACGATACGCCGGTGCCGTCCGGCGATAGCCCGATCGCGCAGTTGGTCGACACGATTCCCCTCGTCGATCATCACTGCCACGGCATCGTGCGCGAACCACTCGACCGGCCCGCCTTCGAGGCGTTGCTGTGCGAGGCCGCGGCGTCCGGCCCGTGGCACGGCAGTCTCTTCGACACCCAGGTCGGATTCGCGGTGCGGCGACTGTGCGCGCCGGTGCTGGGGTTGGAACCGCACAGCGGCGCCGACGGCTACCTCGCACGCCGCGCCGAACTCGGCGCCGACGAGGTGGCCCGGCGGCTGCTGCGCGCGACCGGGATCTCCGATCATCTGGTCGATACCGGCTTTCGGCCGGAACGCCTGACGACACCCGGGGAGTTGGCCGCGTTCACCGGTGGAACTGCCCGTGAGGTGGTGCGTCTGGAATCGGTGGCGGAGCGGGTGATCGTCGACCACGGCCCGTCGGACTTCGCGGATCGGTTCCGCGAACAGGTTCGGACAGCTGCCGGGAACGCGGTCGCGTTCAAGACCATCGCGGCCTATCGGGTGGGACTGGATCTTCCCCCCGAACCGCCCTCCGATGCGGCGGTCTACACGGCCACTGCGCGGTGGGCGGCGGATATCGCGGGCGGTGCGCCGGCACGGCTGGCCGATGCGATGCTGACCCGGTTCCTGATCTGGACCGCAGTCGACGCCGGGCTGCCGATCCAGTTCCACGTCGGGTACGGCGACGCCGACACCGACCTGTCCCGCGCCGACCCGCTGCTGCTGATGCCGTTGCTGCGCGCCACCGCGGACCGCGGCATACCGATCATGCTGCTGCACAACTACCCGTTCCACCGGCACGCCGGGTACCTGGCGCAGGTGTTCGACCACGTGTTCGTCGACGTCGGTCTCGCGCTGCACAACGTCGGAAGTGTCGGCGCAGCGCGGATCCTCGGTGAGCTGCTGGAACTGGCACCGTTCGGGTCGGTGCTGTTCTCCACCGACGGCTACGGCCTGCCCGAACTGTTCCACGTCGGCGCCGCCGTGTTCCGTCACGCCCTGTCCAGGTGTCTCGAAACCTCAGTGGCGCAGGGGGAATGGAGCGAAGCCGACGCCGCACGGATCGTGGGGATGATCGCCGAGGGGAACGCCCGCAGGGCGTACCGCCTCGGTGACCCGGTGGGTTAGCCGGGTCAGCGGCTGCCGAACCGCAGCTTCCACGGCACCAGTGCCGACTCGAGCTGCACGCCCAGGCTCATCTTCGACACGCCCTCGATGCGCTCCTCGAACCGGATCGGCACCTCGGCGATCTTCATCCCGCGGCTGGTGGTCCGGTAGTTCATCTCCACCTGGAAGGAGTAGCCGTTGCTGTGGATCGACGAGACATCGATCGCCTCCAGCGTGCGGGCGTGCCAGGCCTTGAATCCGGCGGTCGCATCCTTGACCCCGAGTCGCAGGATCGCATTGACGTACCGGTTGGCGAACGCCGACAGCGCCTTGCGATGCCACGGCCAGTCGCTGGCGACCGCGCCGCCCGGAACGTACCGGGAGCCGAGGACGACGGCGGCATCGGTGGACGTCAGCGTGCGGATCATCGTGGGGATGACCTCTGCCGGGTGCGACAGGTCGGCGTCCATCTGCACGACGATGTCGGCGCCCTCGGCGAGGGCACGGGTCATACCGGCCACGTAGGCGCGGCCCAGACCGTCCTTCTCGGTGCGGTGCAGCACCCCGATGGAGAGCGGGGAGTCGATCGCGAGTTTCTCGGCGACGTCGCCGGTGCCGTCGGGGGAGTTGTCGTCGACGACCAGCAGGTGCAGGTTCGGTACCTCCAGCGCCGCCAGCAGCTCGACGAGCTTGGGCAGATTGTCGCGTTCGTTGTATGTAGGTACAACGACGGTCGTCTTGGGCGAGCTGCTGTCCATGGGACCTTCCTGATCACGCTCTGTCGTCTAGGCCAAAGGCGAGTGTGGTCATGAATGGAGGCGAAGGCAACTCACCGGGAGTTTTGTTGCAGTCAGGACGCCGGTTCCGTGATATTCACCATCCACGAGACCCCGTAGCGGTCGGTGCACGCCCCGAAGGTGTCACCCCACATCTGCTTCTCGAGGGGCACGTCCACGGTGCCGGACCCGGCCAGCGCGCTCCAGTAGCCGCGCAGTTCGGCGTCGTCGTCGCCGCTCAGGCTCACCGCCATGTCGGTACCGAGCGTCCGCTCGATGCCGGGCGGGATGTCCGCACCCATGATCGTGAAGCCGCTGTCGGTCTCGAGTGTCGCGTGCATGATCTGGTCTTCGGGGGCCGGTGCGCCGAACTCGCCGAACGTGCTCATGTTCAGGGTGCCGCCGAAGACACCCTTGTAGAACTCCATCGCGTCGCGCGCGGTGCCGGCGAAGCTGATGTAGGGGTTGAGTCGAGAGGCCACGGGATGCTCCTGAGGTCGTCGCGGATCCTGCCGGTCGATGACGCGGGAACTGCTCTTCGTGGCCGCGACGCTACCGGCGATCGGTCCGTGCCGCGGCGGTAACACGACGGAACCCGGACGGTCCTGGTCGGGGGCAGGACCGTCCGGGCGTATTGCGAGCAGCCGTCAGAGAGAGAGCTTGCTCGCAAGCTTCGCGATGGTCGTCTGCTCGAGACCGAGACCGTCGGCGAGGTAGGAGACCGGGCCGCCGTAGTCGGTCCGCATCTGTTCGAAGCCGGCCGCGAGGTAGCTCCGCTCGGCGGTCAGGATCGGCTCGAGGTTCAGCGCGGCCTGGTCGCCGAGTGCGCCCCGGATCTGGGTGAGCGTGGCGGCGTTCGACTCGGCCAGATACTCGTTGCTGAGCAGGTAGTCGTCGAAGACCGTCTGCTCGGAAACTCCGGAGATGGTGAGGAGCAGCGCGGCGATCCAGCCGGCACGGTCCTTACCTGCACTGCAGTGGAAGAGAACGGGGCCGTCGCTGTCGGCGATCTCCGTCAGCAACTGCTTGAAGCTCGCGCGCCGCGCCGGATCGGTGACGAAGCTGCGGTTGGTGTCCTCCATGAACTGACGGCCCTGCTCGGGCGACTCGATGGTCTGCGCGAGCGCGATCAGGTCCCCGAACTCGACGGGGATGTTGGTGTACCCGACGCCCTCCGGGATCCGGTCGGGACCGCCGACCAGCGGATTGGCGATCTCGGATTCGCCGCGGAGGTCGTAGATGTGCGTGACGTTCAGCGACGACAGGGTTGCGAGGTCCTCGTCGCTGGCGGACGGGAGTGCGTCGGACCGGTAGAGCACGCCGCGCTTGAGGTGGCGACCGGCGAGGCCCTCGTAGCCGCCACCCTCGCTTCCGGCGACGTCCCGGAAGTTGGGGATCGATGCCAGGCGCGGCGTCGTATCGGGATGGACGTCGGACGAGGCGGTGCCGAGGGACCCTAGGGCTTCCGTGGGGATCAGGCCGCCCAGATCGGGTAGAGCGGGTACCTCCTGTGCCGAGGCGAGCATGTTGCCGGAGAGGAACATTCCTCCGGCCAGAAGTAGTGCTGTCGCGGACCGGACGGTCCGCGTGCGTAACGGGCTGGAACCAGCCTTCATCTCGTGTCCCTTCGTGGTGGTGGTGTACTCAGGGGGCGACGTCGCCGACGCCGGTGAAGCCGTACCGGTCACACGGTCCGATGACCGCAACCTCGAAAAGTCCGGCACCGACTAGCGTCTCGCCGTTCTCGCGGAGGGTGAACCGGGTGAGGTTGTCGACCGGACAGAACATCTTCTTCCACGGCTCGATGTCGGCAACCTTCTCGCGCAGACCCTGGACCACCAGTTCGCCCTGCCACATCCCGTGGCGCCAGTCCTGCTCGAGTCCGTAGCCGGTGCCTACCCCGAGGTAGTGGGGGAGCACCGGTTCGCAAGCCACGGTGAGGATGTCGTCGGGCTTGCCGTATCCGCCTGGGCGGTGGAACTCGAGCGTTCCTGCCGCGACCTCGCGTCCCCCCGAGATGAAGGTCAGGTCGTGCTCGGGACGACCGAGCCACTCGGGTTCACGGGAGCGGTCGGTCCACACCCGGGTGGCATCCTGGATGATGCGGCGGCCCTGCCGGTCCTCCTGCATGATCGCGACGATCGAGAAGTCGTCGAACTGCATGATGGCGTAGATCCAGAAGAAGTTCTGCTCGCCTGCGATGGACGGGTCCGCGCGCCGCCCCGGCGGCTCGGCCTCGCCGACCGGGCGGACACCCCACGACCGGTCGCGGTTGCCGCGCCAGGTGTCAGGGGTGACCGGGACGGTCTCGTCGTCGACGGTGAGGGTGCCGCTCCACGACCCGGTCTGGACGAATCGCTGCGTGTCGAAGGTGACCCGCTCGAGCTGACGGTGGAAGTGCCGAGCCTCCAGCGCGGCCGGCACGTCGGACTCGAAGACGAGGTCGAACGACAGGTCCGGTGCTTCGGGCGTGGGCTCGAGGACGACCCTCAGACGGTGCAGGCCCTCGATCACCTCGATTCGCAGCGGTCCGACCGCGACATCCATGCGATCCGAGCCGAGAGCCTTCGAGACACGGGTGACGATGTGGTCGTTGCCGCGACGGAGTACCGCGAACCCGTCCGTGACACCGAGATTCGGGTACTGGCCGAGACCGATGATGAGGAACAGCGGCTCGCCGTCGTAGTCGAGTCCGGGGTGGCAGTTGAAGTAGTAGCGGTCGTAGAAGTTGCGATCGGAGGTGCCGACGTGACGGATCGGCTCGGCGATCTGGTGCACGGGGAAGTCGTCCAGGGGGGAGAGCATCAGGCGACCTCCTGCCCGTTGACGCGAGCCCAGTAGGTGCCGTCGAGCATCTCCTCGACGGTCTTGCGGTGCAGGATCATGTCGTCCGGGTCCTCGGGTATCTGGGCCTGTCCGAACGCGACCGCACGGCTCTGCACGCGGAACATGATGATGGCGTGCCGGAGCGCGGCGTAGAACGTGTAGAAATCCAGATCGTCGGCGTCGTGGTCGGTCAGTTCGCGGTACGTCGCGGCGACGTCGCCGCGACGCAGGAAGTCGGGCAGCCCGGGCAGTCCGGCGACACCGGCGAGGTCCTCGAAGAACCGGTGGATGAAGATCATCCAGCCCAGATCCAACTCCCGCGGCCCGAGAGTGGCCATCTCCCAGTCGAGTACCGCCACCGGCCGGAAGTCCCGGTACATGATGTTCCCGACCCGGGAGTCGCCCCAGCACAGCACGGCGGGGCCGGCGACGGCCGGCCGATGCTCGTCGAGCCAGTCGAGGCCGCGTTCGATGAGTGGTGAGCGGGGGCCGGACCGAGTGGCCCACTCGTAGTAGCGACGCTGCCCGGCCACGTGCACGGCCAGTGCGGCGTCGGCGGTCGCCGGCACCGACCCGAGCTCGGTAGCGAGACTCGGGAACAGTTGCGCCGGTTCGGGTATCGCGTGCAGCTCGGCCAGGATCCGTATCGATGCGGTCTGCAGTTCCCGGCGGTCGTCGGCGGATCCTTCGGACAGCCACGAGCCGAAGTTGTACGGCATCACGTCCGGCGGAACCTGGCCGTCGACGCGTTCCATCACGAAGAACTCGCCGCCGAGGGCCTCGGGGGAGGTCTCGGACCAGTACACGCGCGGCACGGGGACGACGGAGTGCTCCCCGACCGTCTTGATCACCTCGAACTGCTGGTCGATGTCGTACGACGGGAAGATCGGCACCCCCGACGGGGCTGGTGCGATGCGGGCCACGAGGTCGTGGTGACGCCGCTGGCCGTCCTCGTCCCACAGGGCGTCGAACAGGATCGTCTCGTTGGACATCCCGTTCGCGGCGGGCACCTGCACGTCGGTGACCTGAGGATTCGCGTCGGCGGGCAGTTTGGTGCGCAGCCACCGCTCGAGGCGGGACGCCAGTTCGGCGGGGTCGGTCCGGGACTGTCCGGGTCTGGCGACCTCGGAGAAGTCCTGGTCCTGTGTCTTCTCGGAACTCATGACGCCCCTTCGACGGCGGAGGCGTGTGACGCCTCGCATGCGTGGATTCGATGCGGTCCAGCGGGTCCAGCGGTACGGCAGGAAGAGCGGGTGGGTCGACGGCCCCGGTGTGTCGGCGGGGCGGGAAAAGCTCTAGCCGATACATTCCGTATCGGCTACGACGTGACACAATGTAACGCCCGTCACATCTCTACGCAAGGGGTTCGTTCGATGTCCAAGAAGCGGCGAGCGCAGCACCGTCTCGGGCCGCAGCGAAACCCCGAGATCGACGACGCCGTCCTGCAGGCCACCCGCGACTTGCTGGTCGAGAACGGCTATGCGGGGACGTCGATCGACGCGATCGCGACACGCGCGGGTGTGGGGAGGCCGGCGATCTACCGGCGGTGGCCCTCCAAGGCCCACATCGTCCACGACGCCGTGTATCCGGTTGCGGAGTCCGAGAACATGTCGGACCTTCCGATCGGGGAGGAGGTAGCGCGGCTCACGTACGGTGCCGTGGCGCTGTTCGGCGGACCGGCCGCGCGGGAGGCGGTTCCCGCGCTCATGAGCGAGGTTCGCACCGACGAATCGCTCCGCAAGGCGCTGCTCACCGATCAGCTCGAGGTGATCCGTGAGGAGTTGGGGCGACGGTTGGGCGCGGCTGTCGCGGACGGCGAGGTGCGGCAGGGTATCGACCAGGACACGCTGCTCGACGTCATCGCCGGCACGGCGATCTTCGCGCAGTCGGTCCGCGACGTGCAGGACCAGGACGGGCTGTCGGCGGCGCTGGTCGACATCGTGCTGCACGGCATCCTGCCTCGGTGAAGCGAATGGGCATGTCTCCCTGAGAGGTATCGGCTACTGTCCCGCTCGGGAACCGGTTGGGAGAAGGGGAATGGGCACATGAGCGCAGCCGAGGATCTGGTCACGGAGTTCTGTGGGGCGTGGTCCGACCCGGACCCGGTCGTGTTGGCGAGCTACTTCACGGAAGACGCTGTCTATCACAATATTCCGATGGCTCCGGTGAAGGGCCGGGACGAGATCAGGGAGTTCATCGCGGGCTTCGTCGCGGCCTTCGAGGGCATCGACTTCCGGATCCACAAGCAGGTCGCGTCCGGTGGCATCGTGATGAACGAGCGGACCGATGTGCTGCGCGGTCTCGGGAAGGAGACCCCGCTGCCGGTGATGGGGGTCTTCGAGGTGGTGGACGGCAAGATCGCCGCGTGGCGCGACTACTTCGACATGGGTGCGATCACCGCGGCGTTCGGGGGCTGATCGGGCGCCGCGGGCGCGTCAAACTACACAACGGATACGCCGAAAGAAACCCCTTACGCAATAGTTGGACGTCCTATAATCTGCGTCACATGAGTGAGGATCCGCGCACCGACACCGTCGACGGCGTGCTGCGCCGGGCTGCCGCACGGCAGCCCGGCCGCACCGCTCTGACCTTCGACGACCGCACCTGGACGTACCGAGAACTCGACGACGCCGTCACGAGGGGAGCCGCGCGCCTGCTGGGGCTCGGCCTCGCGCCGGGCGACCGGGTGGCCGCGTACGGCGTCAACTCCGACGCCTACGTCATCGGGTTCCTGGCCTGCGCCCGCGCAGGCCTGGTGCATGTCCCCGTCAACTACGCGCTCACGGGCGACGAACTGCACTACCTGCTGGCGCAGTCGGGGGCGCGGGCCGTCCTCGTCGATCCGAAGCTGGCGTCGACACTGGACGCGGTGCCGGATCTCGCCGTCGAGCATGTGATCCGGCTGCGCGACGAGCCCGGTTCGCTGCTCGCTTCCAGCTCCACCGGCGACGTGCCGGCGTACCGGCCCGGTGCGGCGACGGGTGACCTGGTGCAACTGCTCTACACGTCGGGCACCACGTCGAAGCCCAAGGGCGCCATGATGACCCACGGTGCACTGGTCCACGAGTACGTGTCGTCGGTGATCGCGCTGGGGTTGGCGGCCGACGACAATCCGTTGATCTGCATGCCGCTGTACCATTCGGCCGGCATGCACGTGTTCATGTTGCCGTACCTGTCGGTGGGGGCGACCGTGAATCTCATGCAGTCCCCGGACATTCCGGAGATCCTGCGCCGCATCGAGACCGACCGGATCGGGTCCCTGTTCCTGGCGCCCACCGTCTGGGTGCCGTTGGCGAGCCACCCCGATCTCGAGACCCGCGATCTGTCGTCGCTCACCAAGGCGCAGTACGGGGCGTCGATCATGCCGGTCACGGTGCTCAACCGCCTGCGCGAGCGGTACCCGGCGCTCGGCTTCTACAACTGCTTCGGCCAGTCGGAGATCGGACCGCTCGCGATGGTCCTCCGGCCGGAGGAACACGAGACTCGGGCGTCCTCGTGCGGGCGGGCGGTGTTCTTCGTCGAGGCCCGCGTGGTGGACGCCGACGGCAACGACGTCGCGGACGACGAGCCGGGCGAGATTCTCTATCGTTCTCCACAACTGTGCCAAGGGTATTGGGACAATCCCGAGGCGACGGCGGACGCCTTCCGTGACGGATGGTTCCATTCCGGGGACCTGGTGACACGGGACGCCGAGGGGTACGTGACGGTCGTGGACCGGATCAAGGATGTGATCAACACCGGCGGCATCCTCGTCGCGTCCCGCGAGGTGGAGGATGCGCTCTACGCTCATCCCGCCGTCGCGGAGGTGGCGGTGATCGGGACCCCGGACGACAAGTGGATCGAGGCGATCACGGCGGTGGTGGTGCTGCGCGTCGACGCCGGACCCGTCGACGCCCAGTCACTCATCGAGCACGCGCGGAGCAGGATCGCGCCCTTCAAGCTGCCCAAGCAGATTCGGTTCGTCGACGAGCTTCCTCGGAACCAGAGCGGGAAGCTCCTCAAGCGAGAACTGCGCACCGTCCTGGATCCGTCCTAGCATCCGCCGCGGGAACGCAATCGGCCCGGCTCCACGGAAACCGTTGGGGCCGGGCCGTTCACGCGTATCCGTCCGAGTGGGGCTACCAGGTCACCGGAACGTTGCTGTCGCGCAGCCAGATCAGCGGATCGACCTGGATGCCGGCCGGATCCCACACCTCGAGGTGCAGGTGCGGTCCGGTGGACTGGCCGCGGTTGCCGACCGTGGCGATCTGCTGACCGGTGGCCACGCGATCGCCGACGCTGGTGGTGAAGCTGTCGACGTGCCCGTAGACGGTGATGTGGCCGTCGTCGTGCAGCACACGTACCCACTGGCCGAAGCCGGAGGCCGGGCCGGCGTTGAGGACGACACCGCCGGCGGCCGCAAAGATCGGAACGCCGAGATCGGCGCCGACGTCGATGCCGTTGTGGTGGGTGCCCCAGCGTGGTCCGTAGCTCGAGGTCAGGAAGCCGGCGACGGGCTGGACGACGGCAGGTGGCACCGGAACGATCACCGGCACGGGCATGGGCGCCGGTATCGGCGCAGCCTGTGGTTCGGGTGCCGGTGCAGGCGCCAGCAGTCGGGGTGCGGCCGTCCAGGCGTCGGCCGACGGAGGGGTCCACGGCATCGGAGCGATCGTCGGCGTGCCGGGGGGCGTCGGGAGGTCGATGCCGGGCAGGAACGGGCCGGCGGGAACCTGGAGTTGGACGTTGCCGACGGCCGGCAGGCGCAGGGGAGCTGCCGACGCGGTGGCGGCGCCGATCTGAATGCTCCCCGTGAGCAGTGCGCCGACGGTGAGCGCGGCCGCTGTGGCCTTGATGGTGGGGTGGCGGCGCAGGGACTTCAGGGTGCGGGAACTCATCGTCCTGTGGGGATTGACCACAGTGGATACCTCATCTGTGTCTCTGGTCGGCCCGTTCGGACTGCGACCTCGGATCTTTCATCACGAAAAGGTAACAAGGCGATATCGAAACGTCTAGCGTGACTAAACCTTTACCTGCATGAGTTATGTACCAACCGGTTTTGAGGAAACCTGCTGGTCAAAGCCTCACCAGTCCCAAAGCGGACAGGTCGACGCAGCACTCTCCGTCGTCATCGGACCGGGAAGTCTGGTCGATCGCATCGGCGTATGTCGAGGTGAGGGGGCGTCCCGGTCGGCTCAGGCGCGTAAATTACGTCACTGTGACACAGGTGCGTGTCGGGGGAGGCGGCGCTGTCGCACGAGCAAGATCGATCTGCCGGCCGATCCGCGGCTCGCGTCGGCAAAACGTGACAGTGATCTCCTCGGCTCGGGTGGCTCGGACCCCGAGTTTCGGGGGTGGGTCGATGGCCGACCTATCATTTCCGCGTGACCAGCGCGTTTCCCGGGCAGTGCGTCCCCGGCCTCGACACCTCCCCCTCGGAGTCGCGTCGATTCGACGTTCGCGCCGCGGCCCGTGACACCGTCTCCGTCGGCTTCGGGTTGTTCCCGCTGGGTCTGGCGTTCGGTCTGCTGCTGGTCCAGTCCGGGTTCCACTGGTGGTGGGCGCCGATCTTCTCGCTCATGATCTACGCGGGCTCGCTCGAATTCCTCGCGATCGGACTGGTGCTGGCGGTCACGCCGCTCGCGTCGGTGGCGATGACGACCTTCCTGGTCAATTTCCGTCACGCGTTCTACGGGCTGTCGTTCCCGCTGTACCGGGTGCGTGGACGCGTCGCGAAGCTCTACAGCATGTACGCGCTCACCGATGAGGCGTACGCGGTGACCGCGGGTAAGGACCCCGACACACTGAGCGGCCGCCGCATCCTCTTCATCCAGGTGTTCTGCCAGTTGTACTGGGTGCTCGGCGGTGTCGTCGGCGCCGTCGTCGGCGGGGCGATCCCGGTGCAGCTCGTCGGCCTGGACTTCGCACTCACCGCACTGTTCGTCGTGCTGGCGCTCGATGCGTTCCGTGCCCGCCGGGACATCCCCACCCCGATCCTCGCGTTGCTGAGTGCGCTGGTGGCCCTGGTCGTAGCGCGCGAGCAGATGCTGATGGTCGCGATGACGCTGTTCGTGGCGGCGCTGCTGGTCCGTTTCCTGCTGCTGCGGCGGCGCGGGAAGGACGGGAATGACCCTGCCGATGCCTGACGTCTCGTACATCCTGACCGCGCTCGCGGTGATCATGGGGGTCACCTTCGCGCTGCGCGCCGTGCCGTTCGCGATCATGGCACCGTTGCGCTCGTCGGCACTGGTCCACTACCTCGGCGTGCACATGCCGGTGGGCATCATGCTCATCCTCGCGGTGTACACGCTGCGGAACGTCTCGGTGGTGCCGTCGTCGTCGCTACCGGCGGCCGTCGCGCTGGCCGCGACGGTGGGTCTGCATCTGTGGCGCCGTCATGCGCTGCTCAGTATCGTCGGCGGCACCGCGGCATACATGGTTCACGCGAATTGGGTGTTCGGCTGAACCGGTGAACGCTGTTCGTCGCTGCGATGGGCGCGCTCGTCGCAGGTTTCGGGCGCGTCACCGATCGACATGCGCATAGCGAAGCGAAACCTGCACGTCAGGGGCATTTCGATTGTTCGAAGCGGGACGTTCATCGGGATGTCGAGAGTTAGCCTTGTCACTGTGACCTCGCGCATGGATGAAGCCGGCTTCCTGTCGAACCCGACCCGGATCCGCAATTCGGTGTTCCGAAACAAGGTGACCTCCGCCGCGGAGGCCGTCGAGTTCATCCACCCCCACGACACGGTGGCGATCAGTGGATTCGCCAGCGCCGGAACGCCCAAGGCGATCATCCCCGCGCTCGCGGACCGCATCCACGCGGTTCGTGGCGCGGGGTCGAACTTCACCATCAACCTCCTGACCGGAGCCTCGGTGTCCGCGGGCACCGAGCGTCTCCTCGCCGAGGTCGACGGCATCTCACTGCGGATGCCGTACCAGTCCGAGCCGACCGCGCGCCGCAACATCAACTCCGGCCGGATGGACTACGTCGACATCCACCTCTCGCACGTCGCGCAGCAGGTGTGGGAGGGCTATTACGGCAACGTCGACGTCGCGGTCGTCGAGGTCGCCGGGATCACCGAGTCCGGTGAGCTCATCCCGTCCGCGTCGATCGGCAACAACAAGACCTGGCTCGACGTCGCCGACAAGGTCATTCTCGAGGTGAACTCGTGGGTGCCGGAGGCGATGGAGGGCATCCACGACGTCTACTACGGCACCGCGCTGCCGCCGTACCGCAAGCCGATTCAGCTCACCTCGGTCGAGGACCGCATCGGCCAGCCGACGCTGCGCGTGGATCCCAACAAGGTGGTCGCGGTCGTCGAGACGCACGCCCGCGACAGCGCGAGCCCGCTGACCCCGCCCGACGACGTCAGCCAGGCCATCGCGGCGCACGTGCTCGACTTCTTCGAGTACGAGGTGTCGAAGGGACGCTTGCCCGCGGATGGTCTGCTGCCGCTGCAGTCCGGTATCGGCAACGTCGCCAACGCGGTGCTGCAGGGGCTGGATGCCGGCCCGCACAAGGGGCTCACCTGCTTCTCCGAGGTGATCCAGGACGGGATGCTGCACCTCATCAAGCACGGCACGGTGCGGTACGCGTCGGCGACGTCGTTGGCGTTGTCGGAGGCGGGCATCGACGAGCTGATGTCGAACATCGACTTCTACCGCAAGCACATCGTGTTGCGGCCGCAGGAGATCAGCAACCACCCGGAGGTCGTCCGGCGCCTCGGCATCATCGCGATGAACGGGATGCTCGAGGCCGACATCTACGGCAACGTGAACTCCACGCACGTCATGGGCACCAAGATCATGAACGGTATCGGCGGCTCGGGCGATTTCGCCCGCAACGGCTACCTGTCGATGTTCATGAGCCCGTCCACCGCGAAGGGCGGCACGATCTCGTCGATCGTGCCGATGGTCCCGCACGTCGACCACACCGAGCACGACGTCCAGGTGCTCGTCACCGAGCAGGGCCTGGCCGACCTGCGGGGGTTGTCGCCCCGCAAGCGGTCCCGCGTCGTCATCGAGAAGTGTGCGCACCCCGATTACCGGGCGATGCTGCTCGACTACGTCGACCGCGCGGAGGCCTACCCGTCGGCCGGCCACACCCCGCACCTGCTGGGCGAGGCACTGTCGTTCCACGAGCGGTTCAACGAGACGGGGTCGATGCTGCGGAACTGACTGTTCCGCAGGTGGGTTCGCCGATCAGGGCAGAAGCCCGGCGAGCAGTGAGTCGACGATCTCGTCCGTCGAGATCTCGGGCATGAGTGGTGTGGTGAGCCGGTCGGAGTCGACACCCGCACGTTCCGGTCCGGGGTGACGGTCACGGAGTGCGCGCGGCGCCGGTGAGGGGCAGTTCGACGACGTCGTCGGCCCACACCTCGAGCAGTGCGTGGTCGTGGCTGACGGCGAGTACGCCCAGCCCGGTCCGCGTCTCCTCGCGCAGCACCGCGACAAGGGCAGCGGTGGTTGCAGGGTCGAGCATTGCGGTCATCTCGTCGCAGATCAGATAGCGCGGTCGCTGCACCAGAGCTCTTGCGAGACAGGCTCGTTGCAGCTGTCCGTCGCTCACCTGGTGTGGGCGACGGGTCAGCAGGTCCGGCGTGAGCCCCACTCGCGCGGCCGCGGCGCGCACGATGCCCGCGCGTTCGACCCGCGGAACCCGCGACAGCGCAAGCGGTTCCGCGACGATCCGCTCGAGCGTCAACCGCGGCGACGTCGACTGGCGCGGGGACTGGAACAGCATCGCAATCGCCCGCCGGGTCTCGGGTGGCGCGTCGGCGCGGCGGCCGACGGCCACCCCGTCGATGTGGACCTGTCCGGACCACGGTTGGTGCAGCAGCGCGCACACTCTGGCGAGGGTCGTCTTTCCGGCACCGGACGGCCCGGTCAGTCCGATGGTCCGGCCGCGCGGAATCTCGATCCCGGCGCCGTCGAGGACGGGAGCGCCGCGGTCGTGTCCGGCGCGGATTGCTTCGGCGGTCAGGCTCACTCGGTTCCTCCGATCCGGGTGCGGACGGTGCGGTCGCCGGTCCGCACCAGGTGGGTTCGGCCGCCCGAGAAGGCGGTGTCCGGGCGTCGCAGGTGGTAGACGCAGTCGTCGGGCAGGTCGGTCAGTTCCGGTGGGGACCCCGGCATGGGACGCAGTCCGTTGTGGGGCAGTGCCGCCATCAGGTCCTTCGTGTAGTCGTGCCACGGATCGTCGAGTACCTCTGTGGCCGGACCGGATTCGAGGATCCGGCCGGCGTACATCACCGACACGGTGTCGGCGTGCCCGGCAACCGCGGCGATGTCGTGGGTGATGAGCAGGACCGCGGCACCGGACGCCGCGCAGCCCCCCAGGAGGGTCAGGATCCGCTCGGTGAGGTCGGGGTCGAGGCTGGACGTCGGTTCGTCCGCGACGATCACCTCCGGGTCGCCCGCCAACGCGAACGCGATCGCCGCCCGCTGCGCCATCCCGCCGGACAGCTCGTGGGGGTACAGGTTGCGGCAGCGCGCGTCGAGTCCGACGCGGTCGAGGAGTTCGCTGCCGCCGTAACGGCTCTCGAGGTGTCGTAGGGTCTCGTCGAGTTGTGCACCGATGGTGCGGACCGGCGTCAGGTAGGTGGCGGCGGATTGCGGGACGAGGGCGATCCGGCGTCCCCGGACGGTGCGCAGGACCCGTTCGCGAGCGCCCACGATCTCGACGTCGTCCCCGCCGTCGGACGTCAGCCGGACGGATCCGGACACGCGCGCGTGGGGTGGCAGCAGCCCGCAGATCGCGGACGCGACTATCGATTTGCCGCAACCGGATTCGCCGACGACGGCGTGGGTGCCGCCGGTCTCGAGTGTCAGGCTCACGTCGGTGGCGGCGTGCACGACTCCGGTGCCGACCGGGATCCGGACGGTGAGCGCGTCCACGGTGAGCGCGGCGGTCATCGAGGTGCCCTTTCCAGGATCGGGGGGCTGATCCGGTCACGCAGGGACGCCCCGATGCCGGCGACCGCGAGTGTCGCCGCCACCAGCAACAGTGACGGGAATGCGAGTGTCCACCATCCGCCGAGGAGCATCGTCGAACGCGCTTCCTGCAGAAGCGTTCCCAACGACGGCTGGTGTGGGGGCAGACCGAGGCCGAGGAACGACAGCGTCGTCTCGTGCCAGATGGCGTGCGGCAGCAGCAGTACCACCGCGATGAGGGCCTGTCCGGCGGCGGCCGGGGCCAGGTGGTGTCGCATCACGTGCCATCGTCCGGCGCCCGCGAGGTGGGCGGCGTCGACGTACTCGCGGCCGCGCACGCCGAGGACCTCGGAACGTGCGATGCGCGCGACCTGCGTCCAGTGGGTCAGGGCGATCGACGCGATGATCGCCGGGATGTTGCCCCGGAACAGCGCCACGATGACGATGCCCAGCAGCAGGTGGGGGAGGGCGTTGACGCCGTCGACCACACGCATGACGATCCGGTCGAACCATCCTCCGAAAGTTGCTGCGGCCACGCCGATCCCGGTGCCCAGGACCGTGGAGACGATCGCGCACACCGCGGCGATGAACAGCGAGATCCGCAGCCCGGCCGCCACCCGGACGAACAGGTCGCGTCCCGCATTGTCGGTGCCGAACCAGTGTTCGGCGCTCGGTGCCAGGCGCGCGTCGGCGAAGTCGGTGAGCCGGTTATCGATGCCCGCGAACCACGGCACCAGAACGGCGTACGCGACGATCGCGGTCAGCACGACCGCAGAGACCAGCAGCCGACGGTCGAGACGTGCGAGCCTACCCATCGGTGCTCACCCGCGGATCGAGCAGTGTCAGCGCGACGTCGGCGAGCAGCGATCCGATCAGCACGATCAGCGTCGTGCCGACGGTGAGCGCGGCGAGCAGCGGGAAGTCGAGTTCGCGCGCGGACGTGACCACGGCCCCGGCGATCCCGGGCCATGAGAACACCTCCTCGACGATCGCCGCGCCGACGATGATCTCCGGCAGCCGCAGGCCGATCACGGTCACGAACGGTCCGAGCGCCACCGGGACGACGTGCCGCAGCAGGATCGTCCGTTCCGGGATGCCGCGGGCGCGGGCCCCGCGGACGGCGTCCGAGCCGATCGCGTCCCGCACCGACTGCCGCACCGACAGCGCCAGCCACGGCACCTGAGAGACCGCGAGCACGGTCACCGGCAGCACGAGGTGCTCGGCCACCTGACCGAACGTCGGATCGCTCCCGGCGTCGGTGAGGCCCGCGACGGGCAGCCACCCCAGCGACAGCGCGAACACCGCGACCGCACCGAGGGACAGCACGAACGGCGGGGTGGCCTGCACGACCGAGGCGAGCGGCGCCACCACCCGGTCCAGCAGACCGCCCGGTCGCGCGCCGGACCACACGCCGAGCACGAACGACACCACGATCGCCAGGCCCAGACCCAGGCACGTGAGTAGCAGCGTCCACGGCAGCCGTTCACCGATCACGGCCGCGACCGGCTGCCCGAAGCTGCGGGAGACCCCGAGATCACCGGACAGCAGCCCACTCACCCAGTGCCCGTACGTCGTCCACCACGGGTCGTGCAGGCCCAGTTCGGCGGCAAGCCGGGCCCGGTCGGCGTCGCTGGTGGTCACGTAGCGGTCGCCGAGGTAGCCGGCGAGGGGATCGAACGGCGAGCGCGACGCCAGCGCGAACAGCGCCGCCGACACCACGATCAGCAGCGGGATCGCGAAGGCGGCCCGGCGCAGCGCCATTCGGGCGACCTCGCGGCGTCGGGCGTGGAGGCTGCGCCGCGGTGCGGCGGTCGCGGCCTCCGGGGGTGCGGACGTCGTCGTCACGGACGGGTCCAGTCCCGCAGATTCCACCACGGACCCCAGTTGACGCCGTGACTGTGCGGCTCGAGGATCGGTGTCGACCCGGTCCAGTCGCTGCCCCGCAGCACGTACGTGTGGTCGAGGAACACCAGCATCACGTAGCCGGGGTCGGCGACGTACGCGTTCTGCACCGCGCGGTAGTCGGCGGCGCGCGCGGCCGGGTCGATGCTGCGGCGGGCGTCGTCGAGCGCGCGGTCGATCTGCGGGTTCACGTAGTCGGAGGCGTTGTCGTAGCCGCTGCCGACGCCGGGCTGCGCGTACGACGAGTGCAGCGTCGAGTACAGCTGGGTGTCCGGGTCGTAGGGCAGGTCGCCGCCGCCGAGCAGCCCGGCCTTGGCCGTGAGCTGGTCCGGGAACACCCCGCGGTCCACGGCCTCGACGTTCACCCGCACCCCGATCTTCGACGCGTCGGAGGCGAAGGCCTGCGACAGGTCCCGGCGCAGCGTGTCCTGCGGGAAGTACATGACGTCGAACTCGGCGCGGACGCCGTCCTTGCTGCGCACCCCGTCCGGGCCGGGCACCCAGCCCGCGTCGGTCAGCATCTGCTCGGCACGGGCCCGGTCGAACGGGAAGACGGCCGTCGCCTCGTACGAATCGCCGTACACCTCGGGCACCGGGGTCGACGCCGCCCGGCCGTGGCCGCCGAGGATGTTCGTCACCATCGCGCCGCGATCCACCGCCAGGTTGAGCGCCATCCGCATCGCCGGGTCCGCGGTGACCGGGTTGTCGGCGGGCAGTGTCACGCCGCGCCAGTCCGCGGAGGTGTTGGCGACCACCTCGTATCCGTCGCGACCTTCGAACGTGTTCGCCAGGAGCGGCGGGATGTTCGCGCCGTCGAGTTCGCCGGACGCCATCCGCTGGGCGCGGGCGTTGTCGTCCGGCACGTAGACCACGGTGAGTTTCTTCACCTGCGGCGCGCCGTCCCAGTAGTCCTCGTTGGCCTCGTAGACCGCCTGGTCGGCGCGCAGCGACACCAGCTTGTAGGGGCCGGTGCCCACCGGTGCGCTGTTGAGCGGCGACTGTTCGGCCGGCCCGCCGGTGAGGCGTTCGGCCGGGGCGATGCCGAGCAGCAGTTTGGTCGGCCACGGCGCGTACGGGTAGGCGAGCCGGAACTCGACGGTGTCCGGGCCGGTGGCCTCCACCGACTCGAGCATGTCGTACGACGTGGCCAGCGGTGATGCCGATGCGGGATCGAGGATCGCGCGATAGGTCGCGACGACGTCCTCGGGGCCGAACGCGGTGCCGTCGGTGAACCGGACGCCCTCGCGGACCTTGACGGTCCACACCGTCGCGTCGGCGTCGGGGACCGGCATCTCCGCCGCCAGCGCGGGCTCGAGCACCGGGATGCCGGTGTCCTGGCCGCCGGTCAGCCGGACCAGGCCGTCGTACACCTTGGCCTCACCCGCCTCTCCGAAGCCGGCGACGGGGTTGTAGTTGCCCAGCTCGTAGCCGTCGGCGAGCACCAGCGCGGTTCCGCCACGATCGCCGGACGCCGCTGGCGTCGAGCAGCCGACCAGGGCAATCGTCGCAATCGAGAAAACGGAAAGAGCTGGAACAAGTTTCATGATCATCCCCGGGTGTGGGTCTGGGCGAGGGGGAACGGAGCCGACATATGTGGGGCTGTTCAGATGAGAAGGTAGCAGCCGGGCGCAAGTCGGATCGTCGAATTCGACTCGGTCCGGCCACATTCCGACGTCGACGCGGTGACGGTCACCCCCCTCACAGTGGCAGTTCCCGATGGAGGGGCGCGTTTGATAGCTCGACGAGAATCTGTAAGATGTTGGGCGCCGCCAGATTCCAGGAACCGAAGCCGCTGCATGCGCTCGCGACCGATCGTCTCGCTCGCTCCCCTGGTTCGCGGCACCCATCGACAAGGCATCCCCAGTGGATGAGAACGGACAGTGCCCGCATGAACCTCAGTCCCCGCGAGATGGACAAGCTCTACATCCACGTCGTGGCCGATCTGGCGCGCCGTCGCCGTGATCGAGGTCTGAAGCTCAACTACGGCGAGGCGGTCGCGCTGATCAGCGAGGCGATCGTCGAGGGTGCGCGCGACGGCCGTACCGTCGCGGAGTGCATGCAGGTGGGCCGACAGGTGCTGACCGGCGACGACGTGATGCCCGGCGTGCGGGACATGGCCCAACTCGTGCAGGTGGAGGCCACGTTCGTCGACGGCACCAAGCTGGTGTCGTGCCACGACCCGATCGGCGGATGAGCCGATGATTGCCGCGAACGTGATCCTGGTGTGCGGGCACGAGTGCCCCGACGCCGCGTACCTGCGTCGGATCGACCCCGGTTGGACCGTCGTCGCAGGTGGGCGCGCCCTGGCGGAGGCAATCGCGGCCGTGCGGGCCACGTCCTCCGCGCCGCTCTGCGTTGTTCCGATGACCCTCGGTCGCGATCCCGGCCTGGTTGCGGACGCCGCCCGTGCGTTGAGTTGGGCACGCAGGGAATCGAATTCGACGCCGGTTTCCCTTGCTCGGCCGCTGGGTGCAACCGACCATCTGGTCGGGTGGTTGCGGGGGCGTGCGGTGGCCGCGGCCTCCGACGCACTACTGGTGACGGCGCCTACGGGAAGCCCGTTCGAGGATGCCGAACTCTTCCGAATCGCCCGGCTGGTGCGACAATTCGGACCTTCCGGTCTGGTGGAGGTGGCGCTGCTCGGCGGTGATCCGGACCTCGATGCGGGAATCGACCGGTGTCGTCGACTGGGCGCCCGCGAGATCACCGTCCTCCCGGCGTGGCTGGGGTCGGCTCCGCCCCCGCCGGGGGAGGGGGTCGTCGACGGCGGCCCACTGCTCGGTGACGCGGCGCTGCGCGGGGTGGTCGCGGCCCGGGTGTCCGATGCCCTGCACCTGCTCGATCACGGACACGACGGGATCGACGACGGGCTCGAGGCCGACCACGGGCAGGGCTTCGCCCACAGCCACGGTCCCGGTGAGGGCCACGGGCACGGCCACGGCCACGGCCACGGGCACTGACCTTCTCGACGACACCGCACACCGCGGCTCCCGGCTTGTGCCGAGAGCCGACTTCTTCATTCAGCACTGCAGCGACGGGGTGAACCCGCCGGAAAGGACGAGACACCGTCATGACGGAGGGAGCGAAGTACCTCTACGCCCACGAGCCGGTACCCCTCAACGCCGGTCGGCGGCGAGTCGTGGTCACGGTGTCGAACGTCGGTGACCGCGCGGTGCAGGTCGGCTCGCACTACCACTTCTTCGAGGTGAACCGGGCCCTGCGATTCGACCGGGCCGCGACCTACGGCATGCACCTCGACATCGCGTCGGGCACGGCGGTGCGGTTCGAGCCCGGTGACACCCGCACCGTGACGCTGTGCGACTTCGGTGGCACCCGCGAACTGGCGGGCTTCGCCGGCCTGGTGGACGGAGGCGGTGACGACGTCGTCGCACTCGACGGTCCGGGGACCCGGGAGCGGGTCTTCCAGCGGGCGCGCGAGCGCGGATTCCTCTCCGGCGCCGACGAATCGGGCGCCGTCCGGGACCGTGCGGAGCCCCGGCCTGCTGTGCTGCCCCGCCGGACCTATGTGGACCTGTTCGGGCCGTCGACCGGCGATCGCTTCACGCTCGCCGACACCAACCTGGTCGTCGAGGTCGAACGGGACTGCAACACGGGTGCCTTCGGGGACGAGGCCGTGTACGGCGGCGGCAAGGCCATCCGTGACGGCATGGCGCAGGACCCCGCCGCGACGGCGGCGTCCGGTGCACTGGACCTGGTGATCACCAACGTCGTGGTGCTCGACGCGATCCTGGGTGTCGTCAAGGGCGACCTCGGCGTCCGCGGCGGCCGGATCG
Organism: Prescottella defluvii; assembly: GCF_000738775.1. Taxonomy (GTDB): domain Bacteria; phylum Actinomycetota; class Actinomycetes; order Mycobacteriales; family Mycobacteriaceae; genus Prescottella; species Prescottella defluvii. The sequence continues at coordinate 71,477 of NZ_JPOC01000007.1, read as the reverse complement.
TCGGCGTCGGCAAGGCCGGCAATCCGCGCACGCAGGACGGGGTGGACCCGGATCTGGTGATCGGACCCGGCACCGAGGTGATCTCGGGCGAGCACCTGATCGCGACGGCGGGCGCCGTCGACACCCATGTGCACTTCCTGGCGCCGCAACAGGTGGAGGAGGCCCTCAGCAACGGCGTCACCACGATGATCGGCGGCGGCACCGGGCCCTCCGACGGCAGCAAGGGCACCACGTGCACGCCGGGGCCGTGGCACATCGGCCGGATGCTGCAGGCCGTCGAGGAACTGCCGGTCAACGTCGGGCTGCTGGGCAAGGCGACTTCGCTGCCCGCGGCGATGGCGGAGCAGATCGCGGCGGGGTTGTGTGGGATCAAGATTCACGAGGACTGGGGCGCGACACCCGCCACGATCGATGCGGCACTGCGTGTGGCCGACGACATGGATGTCCAGGTCGCGATCCACGCCGACACCCTCAACGAGTCCGGATTCTACGAGGACACCCTCGCCGCGATCGACGGCCGGACCATCCACACGTTCCACACCGAGGGCGCCGGCGGCGGGCACGCACCGGACATCCTGCGGGTCGCGGGGGAGTCGAACGTGCTTCCGGCGTCGACCAATCCGACGCTGCCGTACACGATCAACTCGGTGGACGAACTGCTCGACATGGTGATGGTGTGTCACCACCTGCGGCACGACATCCCGGAGGACGTGTCGTTCGCCGACTCGCGGGTGCGGGCCGAGACCATCGCGGCCGAGACGGTGCTGCACGACGACGGCGTCATCTCCATCTTCTCGTCCGACTCGCAGGCGATGGGCCGGGTCGGGGAGACCTGGACGCGGGCCATCCAGACGGCGCACCACTGCAAGGACCAGCGGGGCCCGCTGCCCGAGGACACCGCGGCCGACGGCACGTCCCGCAACGACAACGAACGCATTCTGCGCTACGTGGCGAAGACGACGATCAACCCCGCGCTCGCGGCGGGTGTCGCCGATCATGTCGGTTCGCTCGAGCCCGGGAAGCTCGCGGACATCGTGCTGTGGCCCGTCCATTCGTTCGGTGCCAAGCCGAGTCTGATCGTCAAGGGCGGGCTGATCTGCTGGTCGCTGATGGGCGATCCCAACGGCTCGATCTCGACGCCGCAGCCGGTCCGCTACCGGCCGATGTACGGGGCGCTGGGGGCGGCGATGCGCTCCACACGGCTCACGTTCGTCTCGCAGGCGGCACTGGATGCCGGTGTCCCGGAGCAGCTCGGATTGCAGTCTCCGGTGGTGGCGGTGCGGGGCTGCCGCACGATCGGCAAGCAGGACATGGTCCGCAACACCGCGACGCCCGAGATCACCGTCGACCCGGACACCTATCACGTCCGCGCCGACGGTAAGACCGCGACGATCGCTCCGGCGCAGCGCCTTCCGCTCACCCAGCTGTTCTACATCGTGTGAGCCGGACATGACCGATGTGGCCGCACTGCTGGTGACCCTGCAGCTCACCGACTCCGCGTTCCCTGCGGGCTTCTACACGCTCTCGCACGGACTCGAGGGCTACGCGCAATCGAAGTCCGTGACCCCCGAGACCCTGCCGGACCTGCTGGTCGATCTGCTCCGGAACTCGGTGGGGCCGTCGGACGCGACCGCGGTGGCGTTGGCGCACGCCGCTGTCCGCGAACGCGACCCCGAGCAACTGCGCCGGGTGGACCGGCGGCTGTACGCCACCAAGCTCAATCGGGAGCTGCGGCGGGCATGCACCCGCACCGGACACCAGATGCTGTCGGTGTCGCGGCAGACGTTCGGCCGCAGCGACATCGACGATTTCGCGGTGGAGGTGCGGGCCCAGCGCACGCCGGGGACGCAGCCCGTCGTGACCGGGGTCGTGGCGGCGGCGTGCGGAGTCGAGGTGGCGCAGGCCGTGGCCGGCGACCTGTTCGCGTTCTCGTCCAGCCTGGTCGGGGCGGCGCTGCGCCTGCGGCTCACCGATCACCTGCGGGCGCAACGCATCCTGGCCGATGCCGCACCGGTGATCGAGGAGGTCACCGAGACTGCGCTGCACCGCAATCTCGACGATATCGGCGGGTGCACACCCGTCGCCGATGTGATGTCGGCTCGACACGAGCGGGCCGAGGCCCGCCTGTTCGTCAGCTGACACCGGAGAAGGAGATGACATGACCGAGGTTTCCGAGCTTTCCGAGCTTTCCGAGCTTTCCGATTTTGCCGAGTCCTCCGAGACGTCCCGGGTTCTCCGGGTCGGAATCGGCGGGCCGGTGGGTTCCGGCAAGACCGCGCTGATCGAGGCGCTGGTCCCCGTCCTGACCGCGCGCGGGTACAGCCCCGCGGTGATCACCAACGACATCTACACCCAGGAGGACGCTCAGCACGTCCGGCGCACACTCGACGGAATCCTGGACCCCGCAAAGGTTGTCGGTGTGGAGACCGGCGCGTGTCCGCACACCGCGGTCCGTGACGACCCGACGATGAACCTGGCCGCCGGTGCCGAACTGCTCGACCAGTTCCCCGACGTCGACACGCTGCTGTACGAGTCGGGTGGTGACAACCTCACGCTGACCTTCAGTCCGGTGCTGGTGGATCTGTTCCTGTTCGTCCTCGACACCGCCGAGGGCGAGAAGATGCCACGCAAGCGTGGCCCGGGCATCACCGAGTCGGATCTGTTGGTGATCAACAAGATCGACATCGCGCAGTACGTGCGGGCCGATGTGTCCGTGATGGAGTCCGATGCCTACCGTGTCCGCGACGGACGCCCGGTGCAGTTGACGAACTGTCTCACCGGACAGGGGCTCGAACAGATCGCGGACTTCCTCGACACGTTCAGGAAACCGGCATGAGCACGCCCGACGTGCCCGGTGTGGTGGCCGCCTACGCGGGCACCCCGGAGACGCTGCCGGTAGGCAGTCCGGGCAAGAACGGGATCCTGGAACTGGGATTCGCGGTCATCGGTGGCCGGACCGAGCTCACACATCACCGGCAGCAGCCGCCGTTGCAGATCATGCGTCCGCTGTACGTCGATCCCGAGCGTCCCGACCTGCCCGTCGTGTACCTGATGTCGACAGGTGGCGGGCTGGTTCAGGGCGACCGGCTGCGGTTCGACTTCGATTGCGGTCCCGGCACTTCGGTGCACCTCACGACGCAGGCGTCGACGAAAGTGCAGCGCATGGACACGGACTACGCCACGCAGTCCGTCCGGCTGCGGGCCGGGGAGAAGGCGTTCGTCGAGTACCTGCCCGAACCGCTGATCCCGTTCGGCGGCGCGCGCCTGCACCAGCGGACGGAAGTCACCGTCGATCCCACCGCCACCGTGATCATCGGGGAGACGGTGCTGGCAGGCCGTCTGGCGCGCGGGGAACGGCACGCCTACGACGTGCTCGCGTCGGATCTCGAGATTGCCCGGCCCGACGGCGGCCTGCTCGCCGTCGACACGATCCGGCTGCACCCGTCCGGCAGCGGCGTGACCGGTCCGGCCGTGTTCGGCAGCCACGACGTAATGGGCTCGCTGTACGTGATCAGCCCCCTCGCCTCGGCGACAGCACTCGCCGACGTCCTGGACGGGGCGATCGACGGTGCGTCGGAGGAAGCTCGCGCCGGCGTCAGCATCCTCCCGGAGGACTGCGGTGCCTGGATCCGAGTGCTCGGACCGGACACCGAGGCGGTCGCCGCTATCGTGTTGCGGGCCTGGAACGCCGCGCGCCGACTCCTGGTGGGGGTGCCGGCCCCGCACATCCGCCGGACCTGACCGCCCTCACACGGCGGCCTCGTCGGCCTCGTCGGCCCCGTCGTCCTCGCCGGCCCCGACCGGTCTGGTTGGGATACGGCCGGTGCCGAACAGGGCGGCGACGGCCAGCAGAGCCGCCACCGCGAGCGCGCTCTGCAGGGCCGCGAGTCGGGCGCCGGCGTTGGCCTCGACCACCGCGTCCGCCACCTCCGGGTCGACCCCGGCGTCGCGCAGAGCGGGCTCGAGTTGGGCGTCACTGAGGAAGGGCACGCCGCTCGCGAGATCGGTCTCGGCCTGCTGCTGCACCGAGTCGGGCACCCGGGGGTCGTTCTGGATTCCGGCGACGATCGACGCGCTGAGGGTCGCGATCAGGACCGACCCGATGAGCGCGGTGCCGAGTGACGCACCGAGGTTGGTCGCGGTGTTCTGCAGTCCGCCCACCTCGGCGCTGCGCGAATCGGGCACGGCCGACACGGTGACCGCACCCAGTTGCGACGCCAGCGCCCCCAGGCCCAGGCCCATGAGGAGCATCGGAACGGCGACGATGCCGGCGTTGGCGCCGGGGTCCATGCCGGCGGCCAGGACGACGATCCCGACGATCATGGCGCCCAGCCCGATCCGGACGACACGCCGCGGCGACGCGTGCGGCCACACCCGCGGTATTCCGACCGCGGCCAGCAGCAGCGCGATCGACAGCGGAAGCAGACGGACCCCGGTCTGCAACGCACTCAGTTCGAGGACGACGGACAGGAACAGCGGCACCGCGAAGAAGACCCCGGCCTGGACCATGAACTGCGCGAAGAACATCGTCAGGCCGCCGGACAGTTGCCGGTTGCCGAGCAGGCGGGTGTCGAGCAACGGTTCCCGGCCGAGCCGGGTCAGGCGGGCCTCCCACCGCATGAAGGCGTAGACCACCAGGAGTCCGGACAGGACGAGCCAGCACACGGGGGACAGGCCGAACATCTCGGGTCCGCCGGCCCGACTGCGCAGCCAGCCCCATTCACCGGACCGCAGCACACCGAACACGACGAGTCCCAGGCCGAGCACCGACAGCAGCGACCCGACGATGTCGAGGCGCACCCGCGCCGGTGGTGCGTCGTCGATCCGGCGGAGAACCGGCAGGATCAGCAGCACCAGGACCACCTCGCCGGCGAAGACGTACCGCCACGACGCGAAGGTGGTGACGGCGCCGCCGATCAACGGACCCGCGGCGACCGCGACCGCACCGGAAGCGGCGACCAATCCGTAAGCGCTCGAGCGTTTCTCGGGTGGGAAGTTGGACGCGACCAGTGCCACGATGGCGGGCATGATGAGCGCCGCTCCCACACCCTCGAGGAGCGACCAGCCGATCAGCAGGACCGTGAGATTGGGGGCGAGCGCGGTGGTCAGCGATCCCGCCCCGTAGACGACGAGCCCGATCGCGAACGCCCGCCGGCGCCCCACGATGCTCCCGATCTTGCCGCCGGTGATCATCAGGGTCGCCATCACGAGCGTGTACAGCGTGATGGCCGTCTGGATGCCGGTGATCGTCGTCCCGAGATCCGACGCGACCATCGCCATCGACACGTTCATGACCGAGCTGTCGAGCGTCATCAGGAACTGGCCGGCCGACAGCGTCGCCAGGACGAGTGTCGCCCTGGAGCCGACCGACCGTCCCGCGCGCGGGCCCATACCTGATTGAAGCAGGGCGGGGACCCGCGGCGTCGCGGATCAGCCGATTCCCGCGGGGCGAGAGATCGCCTTGACGGTGGCCGGGATCGGCGGCACCGTCGACGCCATGACTGAGTGTGGACCGGACCCCGCGTTGCACGGTTCGGTGCGTGGACCACGGGCGGATGTCCCGGCGGCACGGCCGATGTCCTGTCGGCGCGTCACCTGTCTGGACCTGGACCGGCCGAACGGAATCGGTGGCGCACTCGAACTGTCCGGGCAGGCTCGAGATTTCGAGGTGGACGGCGAGCGGGTGCCGTCGGTTCGTGAAACCGCGAGTCTCCGAGCGACCGTGGACTACCACCGGAACCGAGTCCTGACGGCCCTCGAGACCGTGCCCGCATCGCCGGAACTTGTGGGCCTGGTCGGCGAGTCCGCCATCGGTGGCTTCCGTGGGCGCCTCGGTGCGATCGCCGCGAGTGGTGCCGCCCGCCGGGGAACACCACTGGCGGCGCTGCTCGACGACGTGCCGTTGGGCACCCTCATCTCCGGGCACGCGGTGTCCGCGGCCAACGAACTGGATACGCAGAACGCCACTGCGGGAACCGGATACGTTCCGGTCGGTGACCAGTGTGCCGGCTACGCCGATCGGGGAGTCCTCATCGGCACGATCCGGATGCGTGGACGCAGCCCCGTCGCGGACGGCCCGGTCGCCCCGCGCCTCGACGACGCATTCGGGTGGCTACCGGGCCCCCTCGCGCCGCATTCCATGCGTCGACGCCGGCGGATCGACCGCTGGCGCGTCGGCGGCGTCCTGCACATCGACGCGATGTTCCGCGACACCTACGGTCGCCCCGACGGAGTCGAGACCGTCATCCACGAATACCGGCTCGAGGTGGTTGCGGACGCCGGGACCGGCATCGTCCGGGACGCCGTCGCGACGCCGCACGTGCTGCCGTGGTTCGACTGCCCCGGCGCGGTCCCGAGCGCCGGTCACCTCGTCGGCATGACACTCGCCGAGGTGGAGTCCCGGGTCCGGCGGGAGTTCCGCGGAGTCGACACCTGCACCCACCTCAACGATCTGTTGCGGAGCATCGCCGACTGATCGGACCGCTAGCTGCCGAAACCTCCCAGTCCGCCGAGGCTACCCAGCGGATTGCCGCCGCCGAACAGGCCCTGGTTCTGTCCGCCCTGTCCCTGCTGCCACTGGTTGTACTGTTCGGGCCGGTCCTGCCATTGCCGATCGTGCTCATCGTGACGCCGGTGCTCGCCGTGGTGGTTGTCCTGGCCCTGCCCCTGGTCCTGCTGCCAGTTGTGCTCCACCGGACTCGACTGCGGCAGTGGGTCGGCCAGCGCCGGCGCCACCACGATGATCGCGGGAACGGACACGAGAACTCCTGCCGCCGCCACCCGCATCAGGACGCGTCGTGACCTCTTCGGGATTGTGCTCATCTTCTTCGATCCTTCCGTGGCCTGGGCCATGTCGTGATCTCGAACCTCACCGGTCGGTGCTGCACGTTCCAGTAGATGCCTCGACCTCGAGTGCCCCCTGGGGCGACGATGTGAGTCTCCTGTGCGGGCGGGGTGCGCGGCGTCGACGAGGTTCAGGCCCAGTGCAGGGTCTCTGCCGGGTCGAGTCGGGGCAGCCGGTCGAACCACGGGTTCTCGCCGGGGTGGCCGATGTTGATCACGAGGATCGACTTCCACCGTCCGTCGGCGAAGAACTCGCCGTCGATTCCGGCGGCGTCGAAGCCGGCCATCGGGCCGGCAGCGAGGCCGAGCGCGCGGACCGCGAGGATGAAGTAGCCCGCCTGCAGCGCCGAGTTGAACGACCCGGTGCCGGTGCGCGCCTCCTCGTTGGCCTCGTAGAAGTCGGCCATCTCGGGGCGGATCGGGAACACCGTCGGAATGTGTTGGTGGAAACGGGTGTCCACCGCGAGGACGGCGACCGCGGGCGCCGTCGCGACCTTGGACTTGTTGCCGTCGGACATGTGCTCGACGAGCCGCGCGCGGCCCTCGTCGGTGCGGATGAAGAGCACCCGCAGTGGCTGGGTGTTGGCGGCAGTCGGCGCCCACTTCGCGAGTTCCCAGATCTCGGCGAGTTCGGCGTCGGAGACGGGGGTGGGGGCGAAGGTGTTCGCGGTGCGCGCCTCGGTGAACAGGGCGGCGCGCCCGGCCTCGTCGAGGGTGTTCAGCGTGTGGGTCAGACCCTCTGCGAGCTCGGTCATGGCACTTCCTTCTTCTTTGCAGCTTCTATTTTGCTAGTGGCTACATCGAAAGTAGCACTCGTTGCTATGGTCGAGAGCATGGCAATCGAGGAGCAGGAGCCGAGGGCGTGTGACGCTGCCCTCGCGCGCGCCTTCGAGTTTCTCGGGAAGCGTTGGAACGGGGTCATTCTCGCGACCCTGCTGTCCGGCCCGGCCGGATTCTCCGAGTTGCGTCGTGCGGTCGCCGGCATCAGCGACTCGGTGCTCTCCGAGCGACTCGGAGCGCTGGGCAAGGCCGGACTGGTCAGGCGGGTGGTCGACGACGGTCCCCCGATTGCCGTCACCTACAGCCTGACGCCGGCCGGCCAGGCGCTTCTGCCCGCCTTGCGCGAGATCACGGCATGGGCCACCGCGAATCTGCCTGCCTGATCGTGGAAGGCGCCGGGGCGTCGTCCTAGGCGATGGACGCGTACGTGAGACCGGCGGCGACGGCCCCGGCGAGCGCGCCGACGACGACCTGCCCCCGCGTGTGGTGTCCGAGGTGCACCCGGGACCAGCCGATCAGCGGTGTGGCGGCCAGGGTCAGCAGCCACCACGGTGAGAGCGCGAGGGCCAGAACGACTGTGACACCGGCAGAGACACCGGTGTGAATGCTGACCTTCCAGTGGAAGATGCTGGTGATCGCGGTCGCGGCCAGCAGTGCCACCAGGCCCGCCGACATGAACGCGATCATCTCGATCGGTGCGTGCGCGACGATCAGGACGAGTAGTCCGCCCAGTACGACACCCAGCAACACGACCATCAGCAGGTGCCGCTCGTCGATCCGCGTGACGTGGTGATCGCCGATCTTCGCCCGCCGCATCCCGGCGAGGATGACGGCCATCGGCACGACGCCGGCACAGATCGCGACGAACACTCCCCAACCGGGTGCGCCCACAGCGACTCCCATGCCCACCGACGCGGCGATGTTGACGACCCACGGCGCGCCGACCTCGGTCAGCACGCGGGCGGTCACGTCGATCGAGGTGCGGTGGCTGCGCAGGCCGAGATCTGTCATGCGCCCACGGTAGTGGTCGCCGCGCGGCCCACCGGCCGGGCCTCGCGGCGATCAGTGACTGATCGGTGCGCCGAATCCCTTCGACGCCAACCACTCGATCACGGTGTCGGCCACCTCGGGCCAGCCGTGGTCGACGGTGAGCGAGTGGCCGCGGTCCGGGAAGACGACGTAGTCGTTGTCGGTGCGTGCCCGGTGGTAGCGGTGGAATGCGGAGCGGCTCACCGACTCGGGCACCGTGCGGTCCCGGCCGCCGCCGAGGATCAGCAGGGGTCCTCGCTCGACGTGGGTGTCGACATGGGCGGGCGATCCGGGCAGCAAGTTGGCGAACGCCGCCTGGAACAGGGGCCGTCCCGGCGACGGGATGGACCAGTGGTCGTACAGCGAGTCCGACTCGCTCCGGTCGAGCGCGTTGCCGAAGCCGTGGGCGAAGGCGTCGGGGGTGAGCGTGACGCTGCGTTTCGCGTTGGCGGGGTTGCCGAGGACGGGGAAGGAGGAGCGAAGCTGTGCGAGCGGAATCGTTTTCACGCCCTGGATCTGCGCGGGATCGATGGCGACGGCGGCCGCGGCGACGTCCGCGGCGAGGAGTTTCTGGGCAATCAGGCCGCCGAACGAGTGTCCGACGATGATCGGTTTGCGTCCGAGTGGGGCGATGGCCTCGGCGAAATGGGCAGTGACCTCGTCGATCCCGATGCCGGCCTGGTCCTCGGCGTGCGCGCGGGTGTCGGGGACCGTCGGCGCCTCGCCGGGCCAGGTGGGGGCGAGGGTCGGGAATCCGGCCGCGGCGAACCTGTCTCGCCACGGATCCCAGGACGATGCGGCCAGCCACAGGCCGTGGACGAACATGACCGGTGGTACATCGTGGGGGGCTGTCGGATCGGGTGAGTGTGCCGAGGGGGTATCGGTCATCGTCGGATCCTTCCGGGTCGTGGATCGCGTACCCAGTGCTTCCTCCACGATGCCCCGATGCTGGTCGGGGCGGGCGTTCAATCGCCGGATTCGTATGGACTTTGGTCACCGATTGGGGACAAACGGTCCGATTCGGTCCCGTTGAGTGAGATCCGTGTCACTGTCACCGGACAGGTGTCGGATTGTGAACGAGAACACACGATTGCCCAGCTGTTTGGTCGAACGATCGAACAATTTCACTGAAAGGGATTCGGGGAGCAGACATGACGGCGATGGAGACGGATAGCGAAGAAGTACGGATGATCGATGCCGGCGAGTCGCCGACGAGGTTCGCGCGGGGCTGGCATTGCGTCGGACTTGCACGGGATCTGAGCGACGGCAAGCCGCACCCGGTGCACGCGTTCGGCACCAAGTTGGTGGTCTTCGCCGACAGCCAGGGCGAACTGCAGGTACTCGACGCGTATTGCCGCCACATGGGTGGCGACCTGAGCCAGGGCGAGGTCAAGGGCGACTCGGTGGCGTGCCCGTTCCACGACTGGCGGTGGAACGGCAAGGGCAAGTGCACCGACATCCCGTATGCCCGCCGGGTGCCGCCGCTCGCGAGGACCCGGGCGTGGACCACGATGGTCAAGGACGGGTTGGTGTTCGTCTGGCACGACCCCGAGGGCAATCCGCCGCCGGCCGGGGTGACGATCCCCGAGATGACCGCACCCGGCGAGGAGTGGACCGACTGGGTGTGGAAGGAGATCACCATCGACACCAACTGTCGAGAGATCATCGACAACGTGGTCGACATGGCGCACTTCTTCTACGTGCACTTCGGTTTCCCCATCAAGTTCAAGAACATCTTCGAGGGCCACGTCGCGACCCAGTACTACGAGGGCGTCGGCCGCGAGGACATGGCGCGACCGCGCGCGAACGGCGAGCCGTCGTCGACGGGCAACAGTTCCGTCGCGGCGTACTACGGGCCTTCCTTCATGATCGACGAGTTGACCTATCACTACCCGGATTTCGACATCGATTCGATCCTGATCAATTGCCACTATCCGATCGCGCCGGACAAGTTCGTCCTCATGTACGGGATCAAGGTCAAGCAGACCGGCTCGATCCGCGGTGAGGAGGCGCAGGCCTTGGCGACCACGATGGCGTCGTACATCACGCTCGGATTCGAGCAGGACGTCGCGATCTGGAAGAACAAGACCCGCATCGAGAACCCGTTGCTGTGCGAGGAGGACGGCCCGGTCTACCAGCTGCGCCGCTGGTACGAGCAGTTCTACGTGGACGTCGCCGACGTCACCCCGGACATGACCAGCCGGTTCGAGTTCGAGATGGACACCACCAAGCCCGTCGCCGCGTGGCGTCGCGAGGTGGCCGAGAACATCGAGCGGCGCACCGCCGCGGCCGCCGCATCGAACTAGTTTCCGCAGTTTGAAACGCGTAACAGCTACGCGGCGAGGGGAATAGCGCGTCGCCCGGCCACGGTCTTCGGTGGTGCGAAGACCGTGGTGGCGAACGCAACGGAGGACCTGAGGTCCTCGAGGTGGTCGATCGGGACATCCCGGCAACTTGTGCCGGGGACGTGGTGGTCCGGATGAAGGCGATCGGGATGGACCGATCGGCCACAAGTGCTACAGGGGGCGGTTCGGCGACGACCCCGCACCACCGGCGGCGGCTCGCGATGCCGCCGGACCGGCTGACCTCAGCCGAGCAGTCGGAGCACCGCCTCGGCCACGGGCCGGGCGCTCCCCGGATTCTGGCCGGTCACCAGCAGGCCGTCCTCGACCACATGCGGTGCGAACGGTTGGGCGGTGAACGAGTAGACCGCCCCGCGGTCCTCGAGCTTCTCCTGCAGGCTGAACGGGACGGCGTCGGCGCGCTGGGCGAGCTCCTCCTCCGGCCAGGAGAATCCGGTGACATTCCGTCCGGCGATGAGGTATTCGCCGCTGCTCAGCTTCGCGCCGAGCAGCCCCGCGGGACCGTGGCAGACTGCCGAGACGATCTTGCCGCCCTCGTGGAACTCGCGCAGCAGCCGTCCGAGGTCGGGGCTGTCCGGGAAGTCGAACATGACGCCGTGGCCGCCGGTGAGGTAGATGGCGTCGAAGTCGGCGGCCGAGACGTCGGCGACCGAGACCGTGTCGTCCAGCAGATCCATGAACTTTCGGTCGGCGTAACGACTTCCGGTACCACCGTCGGCCAGCACGTCGTGGGACAGGCTCTCCGGGTCGAGAGGGACCGCACCACCGGCGATGCTCGCGATCGTCAGCGTTGCGCCGGCGCGTTGCGCGTAGTCCCAGAAATGTGTCAGTTCACCGAGCCACAGGCCGGTGCGGTACCCGACCTTCTCGTACTCTCCGACGCTGGTGACGATGATCAGGATCCTCTTGTCGGCCACGATGAACTCCTCCGTCGGTCCTGCGGTGGTCGTCTCCGGTCCCACGCTACGAGTCCTCGGTGACGACCACCAGCGCACGGCCCGATCGGTCCGAGATGCCCGATGGGTCAGGAGAGCAGTGCCGCCGGGGTGCCCGGAAGGCCCGGGTAGTAGGTGCCGGCCGACCAACCGCCGTCGACGGCCAGTTCGGCGCCCGAGATGTACGACGCCTCGTCGCTCGCGACGAACAGTGTGGCCCGCGCGATGTCCTCGGACTCGCCGATGCGCTGCAGCGGCACGCCGGTGTACTTGCTCTGCAGGTCGTCGCCGCTGAGGCCGCCGGGGTTGCCGAGCGTGGTGTCCACCCCGCCCGGGTGCACCGAGCACACCCGGATGCCGGCCGGGCCGAGTTCGTACGCGAGTGCCTTGGTCAGGCCGCGGACCGCCCACTTGCTGGCGGTGTAGGCGGCGAGGCCGTTGACCCCGCGTAGCCCGTCCACCGACGAGATGTTGACGATGACGCCGCGACCGGCTCGCTTCATCGTCGGCACGACGGTCTTGGCGCCCAGCAGGTTTCCGAGCACGTTGATGTCGAGCAGGCGTTCGGTCCGCGCGACGTCGAGATCCTCGATCGGTGACCAGTGCATGACGCCGGCGTTGTTGACCAGAATGTCCAGCCCGCCGAACCGCTCGACCGTCCGGTCGGCGAACGCGGTCCACGATGCCTCGCTGCTCACGTCGAGGGGCGCGAAGAAGGCGGCGTCGCCCAGTTCCTCGGCCAGCGCGCGGCCCTTGTCCTCGAGCACGTCGCCGAGCGCGACGCGGGCGCCCTCCGCGACGAAGAGGCGGGCCGTCGCGGCGCCCATGCCCTGCGCCGCGCCGGTGATGATCGCGATCTTGCCGTCGAGTCGTGCCATGCGTCCTCCGAGAACTACCTCGAACCGGACTGTCCGGCTCGGGGCAGACCATCCCGCGTCCGGACGGCGATGGGAAGTGCGTCTCTCGCTCAGTGGGCCGGGTCACACTCGGGGTCAGTGCGCGACGGTTCCGCCGTCCGCGATGAGGACCTGACCGGTGATGTAGCTGCCCGCGTCGGACGTGAGGAGCAGTGCGGGGCCGACCATCTCGTCGGGATCGGCGATCCGCTTCTGCAGCGATACGGTGCGCATCGCCTCGATGGCCTCGGGCGAATTGTTGCGGACCATGTCGGTGTCGACGGATCCGGGGGCGAGTGCGTTGACCCGGATGCCGCGGGGTGCGAAGTCCGCCGCCATGGACCGGGTGAACGACAGCAGGGCGCTCTTGGCGCCCGCATACATCGCGACCCCCGGCGAGAACATGAACGCGCCCACCGAGATCATGTTGAGGACCGCCGCGTGCGGGCTGGCCTCGAGGTGCGGCAGCGCGGCCTGGGTGAGGAACACCGGGCCGCGCAGGTTGACGTCGTAGGACTTGCTCCACGCGTCGGGCGTGAACGCGCCCAGCGGCTGCGTGAGCGGGTTCGCGGCCGCGTTGACGAGGATGTCGATGCCCCCGAAGGTGTCCACCGAACGGTCGACCAGCGTGGTGAGGTCGTCGAGTTCGCCGAGATGGGTGGGTACCCCGAGTGCGTTGCCGCCCATGTTCTTCAGGTGCTGCTCGGTCCTCGTGCATGCCTCCGCCTTGCGGCTGGCCACCACGACGTTCGCGCCCGCGGCCACGTAGGCCTCGGCGAGGGCGAGCCCGATACCGCGGGTGCCGCCGGTGACGACGGCGGTGCGGCCGGTGAGGTCGAAGAGTCGGTCGAGCTTGTCGCGATTCACGGTCGGTCTCCTGTGTCCACCCAGGCGGGCTGTCGGCGTTCGATGAATGCGGCTGCGGCCTCGGCGAACTCGCCGCCGGTGCCGGCCAGGATCTGGGTTCGGTTCTCGAGGGCGATCGCGGCGTCGACGCTGCCCGCCGAGGCGTTCGCGGTGAGGACCTGCTTGGTCATGGACAGGGCGAACGGACTGTGGTTGCACAGCGTCCGCGCGAGCTCGAGGGCCGCGTCGAGTAGTTCGTCGTCGGGGGCGATGTGGGTGACGAACCCGATGCGCTCGGCCTCGGTGGCGTCGAACTCTCTTGCAGTGGTGATCAGTTCGGTGGCGCGGCCCGCGCCGATCAGTTGCGGCAGCGTGTAGCTGATGCCGATGTCGCAGCCCGAGACGCCGACCTTGACGAACTGCACCCCGAAGCGCGCCGACGTTCCTGCGATCCGCAGGTCGCATGCCGCGGCGAGCGCCAGGCCGCCACCGAACGCCGGCCCGTTGATCGCCGCGATCACCGTCTGGGGGAGCCGTTGCAGACGGGGGACCAGCGAGGCGATGTACTCCTGGGTCCGCATCCCGGCCGCTGGTCCGGTGAGGCCGGCGGCGGTGGGTGCCACGTGGGCCGTGTCCTTGAGGTCCAGGCCGGCGCTGAATCCGCGTCCCGCCCCGGTGAGGACCACGACGCGGCACATGTTGTCGTACTCGAGCGCGCCCAGCGCGCCGTGCAGTTCCTCGACGAGGGCGTAGCTGAGCGCGTTGAGACGGTCGGGGCGGTTGAGGGTGAGGACGGTGACGGCAGGGCTGGGCCGGGAAACAGCGATCAAAGTCATTCGGGCTCCGCTTCGTTCGGACCGGATGCGAAATGTCCGACCATTACCATTACACGACGTAAGATAATTTGTCAGTGGATCCGACGGAGGAGTGTCGAGTGGGCGAGACAGGCGTGGGGCGGGGGCGTCCCCGCGACCGCGAGCGGCATCGCGCGGTGCTCGCGGCCGCCACCGAGTTGCTGATCGAGGACGGCTACGAGCCGCTCACCCTCGCGGCGGTGGCCCGACGGGCCGGTGTCGGACGTCCCCTGCTCTACCAGTGGTGGGGCTCCAAGGCCGCACTGGTGCAGGAGGTGCTGTTCCGCGCCGAACCCGTTTCGGCGCAGGCGGTTCCCGACGACGCGACGTTCGCGGAGACGTTCACCGCGATGGTGCGGGACATGGTGGCGTTGCACGCTCTACCCGTGTACCGGCGCGGGCTGCCCGGACTCGTCGGGGACATGGTGGCCGACCCGGCGCTGCAGGAGGCCGCCGAACGCCGGTTCATCGAGCCGGTACGCGCCCGGTATGTCGAGGTGTTCCGTCGCGCAATCGATTCCGGTGAGATACGGGCCGATGCGGACGGCGGTGCGGTGCTCGACACGCTGCGCGGGGCGGTGACGATGCTGATCCTCGCGCGGCCGTCGTGGAGCGAGGACGATCTCGTCGAGTACCTGGTCGGGCTGGTGCTGGACGGCGTCCGCGTCACCCGCTAGAGAACGGGTCTACTTGGCCTGCTTGCGACGCCGCGTGGTCAGCATCCCCACGAGCCACCCGACCGCGAAGATCACGAGGAGCGTCAACCACAGCGGCGACGTCACCGAGACGAAGAACAGCGAGATCGACACGCTCTGCCGGTTCTGGGCCACGAAGATGATCGCGAGCACCGCGAGCGCGAGCGCGCCCCACTGGGTCGGCGACACGCGGTTCAGGATCGAATCGGACTTCTGGGTGGTCATCGCCCGAGACTAGCTCGCCCGGTGCGATTTCGATCAGATCCCCGCGGCCGCCGCGACGGTGTCGTGCACCCACTGTTCGTACCGTTCCGGCGACCAGTCGCCGTCGCGGACCAGTTGGGTGTAGGTCTCCGGGCTGAGCAGGGCCAGCGCCACGTCGACGGCCGCCGCGGTGTCGACGCCGTCGGCCTTGCCGGCGAGCGCCTCCATGAGATGTTGCTGGACGGTGCGCCGCTGGTCGAGATTGGTACGCCACAGTTCGGCGACCTCGGCGTCGGCCGCGGCGGCCGCGCGGACCGCGAGCAGGGTGTCGGCGACACGGTCGAGGATCAGCCGGGCGTGGTGGATCTGGATCCGCAGCTGTTCGGACGGATCGGGGGCGGCGATGGCATCGGCCACCCATTCGCGTTGGAGCGTCGCCACCGGCTCGTCGTCGCCGGCGACCGAGGCGTCCAGCAGTGAGGACAGGACGCTGCGCTTGTTCCCGAAGACGAAGTACACGCTCTGCGAGGAGACGCAGGCGCGGGCCGCGATCTGCTTGATCGTCGTCGCCGCGTACCCGGTGGTGGTGAACAGGGCGCTCGCTGCGTCGAGGATCTTCGCCCGCGCCGGACGCTGCTGACTACTGGTTGCCACCCCCGAACTCTAACTCTAGAGTTTCGCTCTAGAGTCCAACTCTAGTTGAGTGGACCGGCGAGAGGTGGCAGGGATGAAGGCACTGGTTCTGGGTGGCTACGGCGCGGTCGGCACGCCGCTGGTGCGGTATCTGCGCGACTCCGGCGTGGACACGGTCGCGGCCGGCAGGGATCCGGCGCGCGCCGACCGGGTGCTCGACCTCGCCGACCTCGCCGCGGTCGAGGACGCCGCCGGCGGTGTCGACGTCGTGGTGAACGCGTCGGGCGCCGAGGACGTGCGGGTGGCGCGGGCCGCTGTGTGCGGTGGGGCGACGTTCGTCGACATCACGGCCACCACGCCGTACGCGCGGGACCTCGAGGCCGTGGAGGGTCCGGTGTTGCTCGGGGTGGGTCTGGCGCCCGGGCTCACCGGAATGCTGGCCGTCGCTGCGGCCGGATCGAGCAGCGGTGCCGTCGAGATCCTCGTCGGGCTCGGAGCGGGCGAGCATCACGGCCCCGCCGCGGCGGCCTGGACCTACAGCCTGCTCGGCACCCACTTCGACGATCCGGACGGTGGCCGGGTCCGCAACTACACCCGGGCGCGCGCGATACCGGTGCCGCCGGAGGTGTCCGCGGAGTATCGCGCGTTTCCCTCGTTCCGAACGGATTTCGCCGATCAGCACGTCCTCACCGAATCCCTGGGTGCGCCGGTCCGGACCTATCTCCGGTTGGATTCGCGCGTCGCGACGCTGGGGTTGGCGGCGCTGACGTGGACCCCGGTGTTGCGGGGCCTGGCGCCCGCGCGGATGTGGGGGAGCGATCGGTGGATCGTGCAGGCACGGGCGGCCGACGGGCCGACGCTGTGGGCGAGCGGCAGCGGGCAGTCGGACGCGACGGCGGCCGTGGCGGCGTGGGCGGTGCGGGGACTGGCGGACGAGCCGATCGGACGACCCACATGGCTGCACGATCGTGCGCAGCTCGAGGATGCGCGGGTGGCGATGGCGCACTTGCAGTTCGGCGTCACCGAACGCGTCTTCCGATAATCCGGTTGCGCGGCCGTCGACGGGATCCTAGGGTTCACGGCATCCGGCACAGGGCCGGTCTCTGCACAGGTGGAAGTGGTGAATTATGCCCCGGACAACCGCCGAGTACCTTCACGTTCCCGTGAACCGCTCAGGCCGGTGATCCGAAGACGACATCGGGTCTGTAGTCCGGTGTGAGCTTCTCGCGGGATCGACATGCTCGGCAATCGCTGCCGTTCAATCGATCTCACGGAGGAGAATCCGCGTGTCCCATCGAGGCACACCAATTTCCCATCTCTCGACCTTCACCTGCATACGCTGCGGACTCGACGTGTCCTCGGCGACGCCGGACGCCGACCCGCGCACGCACTGCCCCAACTGTCTGGCGGGCAGGCACGGCTCGACCGCTGAGCGGCGGTGCGGCGCGCGTACCCATCCGATCGCGATCGCCGTGCTTCGCGACGGCGACTGGATGCTGATCCACCGGTGCACCGGTTGCGAGACGCTGTCGGCCAATCCTGTTGTCGGCGACGACAACCAGCTGTTGCTGGTGCGGATCGCGGTGAAACCGTTGGCGCAGCCGCCGTTCCCGCTCGAGCACCTCGCACAGTTGTAGCGCGGGGTGATCGAGATGGCACGCAGGAACATCGGAACCGGACGACCGCAGCGCGGCAAGCCGGTGCACCGGGACGGTCCGGCGCGGCGGGGTTCGTCGTTCCGGTGCGTCGGGTGCGGGCTGGACGTGCCGATGCACGCTCCCGGTACCGCCCATCGCAACCACTGTCCGCACTGTCTGTGCAGTCGGCACGTGGACCGGGACGTGCCCGGTGACCGGGCGTCGTCGTGTCGGGGACGGATGGACCCGATCTCGATCAGCGTGCGTGACGGCGGCGAATGGGTGGTCATCCATCGTTGCGCCGGATGCGGCTGGATCGGCTCGAACCGGACTGCCGGCGACGACAATTCGCTGGCGCTGGTCCGGATCGCGGTGCGCCCGATCGCGCGTACCGGGGTCCTGTTCGGCTAGCGCGGGTTTCGGCTCGCGGTCAGGTGTGCCGTCGTCGCGTCGTCGGCGGGGCAGAAGGCCTCGATCGCGAGTTCGGCCACCGTCACGTCCAGTGGGGTGCCGAACACCGTTTTCGTGCTGAAGAACGACAACTCGCCGTCGGGCGTCCGCACCCGCAGCGGGACCACCAGCGCGTGGCCGCCCGCTGCGGGTGCTGAGTCAGGTACTCGGCTTCCTGGACAAGGTGCCGACGGCCTGACATCGGGGGCCGGGGCGCTGATCGCCGGACACGAAAGCCGACGCTCTGACCCGATTGCCGTGCAGAACCCGCCCGATAGGGGCAATGTGGACGGCAAGCGCAGTGCGGTATCTAAACGGAAAACGCCTGCTCGGACTGTCCGGGTGGGCGTTTCCGCCCTTCCGTACGGCAGAAGGGAGGGCCTGGGGTTGGATTTCCAGACCTTGTGGAATTTCGTGTTCGAGCGGCGACAGCAGCTGCTGACGGACTCGTACCTGCATGTCAGCGCCGTCGTCCAGTCGGTGGTCATCGCCGGTGTCATCGCGGTGCTGATCGGCATCGCGGTCTATCGCAGTCCCATCGGCTCGGCGGTCGCGACCGGGCTGGCGAGCACGATCCTGACACTGCCGTCCTTCGCCCTGTTGGGCCTGCTCATTCCGATTCTCGGGCTCGGCGTCGCGCCCACGGTGACGGCGCTGGTGCTGTACGCGCTGCTGCCCATCATCCGCAACACGATCATCGGCCTGGCCTCGGTCGATCCCGCGATCACCGATGCCGCCCGCGGGGTCGGGATGAACCGGGTCCGCGTCCTGGGCCGCATCGAACTGCCGCTGGCCTGGCCGTCGATCCTCGCCGGGATCCGGGTCAGCACCCAGATGCTGATGGGCATCCTCGCGATCGCGGCCTACGCCAAGGGCCCGGGCCTGGGAAACCTGATCTTCTCCGGGCTGTCCCGGGTCGGCAGCCCCAACGCGGTGCCGCAGGCGCTGACGGGAACCGTGCTCATCGTCATTCTCGCGCTCGTCCTCGACGGACTGCTGGTCCTCGTCGGGCGCCTCACTACCTCGAGGGGGATCCGTGACTGACCTGCTACCCGCCGAAGAACAGACCGGCAAGGGCGTCGAGATCGTGCTCGACGACGTCGTCAAGCAGTACCCCGGGCAGGGCGATGCCGCCGTCGACGGAGTGTCGATGACGATTCCGGCCGGCGAGATCGTGGTGTTCGTGGGGCCGTCGGGCTGCGGGAAGACCACCACGATGCGGATGATCAATCGGCTGATCGAGCCGACCTCGGGGAAGATCACGATCGCCGGCCGCGACACCCTGTCGATCGACCCGGACCGGCTGCGGCGCGGCATCGGCTACTCGATCCAGCAGGCCGGGCTGTTCCCGCACCTCACGGTCGCCAAGAATGTGGCGACCGTTCCGGGTCTGGTCGGGTGGGACAAGAAACGCATCGCCGAGCGCACCGACGAGATGCTCGACCTGGTGGGCCTCGATCCCGACACCTACCGGGACCGGTTCCCGCGTCAGTTGTCCGGCGGTCAGCAACAGCGCGTCGGGGTGGCGCGAGCGCTGGCGGCGGATCCACCGGTGCTGCTGATGGACGAGCCGTTCGGTGCCGTGGACCCGATCACGCGCGGACTGTTGCAGGACGAGCTGATGCGCCTGCAGTCGGAGCTCGGCAAGACCATTGTGTTCGTCACCCACGACTTCAACGAGGCCGTCAAGCTCGGTGACCGAATCGCCGTACTGGGCAGCCAGTCCCACATCATGCAGTACGACACCCCGGAGGCGATCCTGGCGAATCCCGCCAACGACATGGTTGCCGGATTCGTCGGCGCGGACGCCTCGCTCAAACAGCTCACGCTCACCCGGGTCCGGGAAGTCGAGCTGACGGACTGTCCCACCGCGTACCGGGACGGCTCCGTGGCCGACCTGCGCCGGGCGCTCGCGGAACAGGGTGCCCACTGGGGCCTGATCCTCGATCACCGCGACCGTCCGCTGCGGTGGGTGTCCCCGACGCAGCTCGCGACGGCGGCGTCGTTGCAGGACATCGGCGAACCGGTGGGTGAACTGGTCTCGGTGCAGTCGACGCTGCAGGACGCGCTCGAGGCGCTGCTGGTGCAGAGCAGTGCGTCGGCGGCGGTCACCGGGCGGCGAGGCGAGTTCGTCGGGCTCATCACGATCGACACCCTGGTGCAGGCGCTGCAGGAGATGCGCGAGGAGCACGCCGACGACCATTCGGCAGCCCAGGACCCGTCGAAATGACCACGCAGACAACGGCTGCCGCACGACGGGCCGAGCGTGCCCGGCTGTTGGTCCAGCCGCTGCTCGTGCTCCTGCTGGTCGGCGGTGTGCTGGGGTGGGCCTTCACCCGCGACCTGACCGCCACCCAGCAGGCGAGCATCAGCATCGGCAACATCGCGACCCTCACGTGGCAGCACGTGCTCATCACCGTCGTGGTGGTGGTGATCGTGCTGGCGCTCGCGGTGCCGCTCGGCACGCTCGTCACCCGGCCCGGATTCACCAAGCTGGCACCGGTATTCGTGGGTATCGCGAACATCGGCGCGTCCGCCCCGGCGATCGGCCTGCTGGTGCTGTTCTACCTGGCGACCCGGACGACGGGCTTCTGGATCGGCGTGCTGCCCATCGCGTTCTACTCCCTGCTGCCGGTGCTGAGGAACACGATCCTCGGGTATCAGGAGGTGGATCCGGCGCTGGTCGATGCCGGGCGCGGGCAGGGGATGTCGGCGCTCGCGGTGCTGCGGCGGGTGGAGTTCCCGTTGGCGGTGCCGTACATCCTGGCCGGCCTGCGGACCTCGCTGGTCCTCGCCGTCGGTACCGCGACACTGTGCTTCCTGGTGAGCGCGGGCGGTCTCGGCATCCTCATCGACACCGGATACAAGCTGCGCGACAACGTGACCCTCGTCGTCGGCGCGGTGCTGGCGGTCGCGCTGGCGCTGCTGGTCGACTGGGTGGGGGCGCTCGCCGAGACGTACCTGGGACCGAAGGGACTGCGCTGACATGACGGTGCTGCGACGTGTCCTGGCCGGTACCGCGGTGGTGCTCGCCACCACCCTGCTCGCGTCGTGCGGTCTGGAGTCCGGTGGTGCCCTGCCGTTGAAGGTCGGCCCGGCGAGCATCCAACCGGTGCCCGAACTCGACGGCACCCGGATCACCGTCGGCTCCAAGGACTTCACCGAGCAGATCATCCTCGGTTACATGATCGAGTTCGCGCTCGCGGCGGCCGGCGCGGACGTCCGGGACCTGACGAACATCCAGGGATCCAACAGCACCCGCGACGCGCAGGTGGCCGGACAAATCGACGTGAGCTACGAATACACCGGCACCGGGTGGATCAACTACCTCGGCCACGAGCAGCCGATCCCGGACTCGCGGGCCCAGTTCGAGGCCGTGCGGGACGAGGACCTCGACCGCAACGGCATGGTGTGGACCGACCCGGCGCCGATGAACAACACGTATGCGCTGGCGACCAGTCGGGAGACCGCGGAACGGACTGGCGTGCGCACGCTGTCGGACTACGCGGCTCTGGTGCAACGGGATCCGGCCGCGGCGGTGACATGTGTGGAGACCGAGTTCAACGTCCGGCAGGACGGCTTCCCCGGTATGGCTGCGGCGTACGGATTCGACCCGGCCCGCGCCGAGAGGCGGATCCTGCAGACCGGCATCATCTATCAGGCCACGGCCGACGGCAGCCAGTGCAAGTTCGGCGAGGTGTTCACCACCGACGGCCGGATCGCTGCCCTCGATCTGGTGGTGCTCGAGGACGATCGGCAGTTCTTCCCGAAGTACAACCCGGCGTTGACGATGCGGGAGGACTTCGCGAGCGAACACCCGGAGGTCGCGGAGGTGATGGCGCCGATCTCGGCGGCACTGACCGACGAGGCGATCACCGAACTCAACCGTCAGGTGGACGTCGACGGCAAGGACCCGGCGGCCGTGGCGCGGCAGTGGCTGGTGGACCAGGGGTTCGTGACCGCCGGGGACTGAGGTCACACCATCCCGGTGAGACGGTCCGCACCGTCGACGAGGAACCGGACCAGGGCGTCGTTCGGCCCGACACGGCCGTCGGCGCCCTGCAGATACAGGCCACCGACCACCTGTGCGGACGCGTCGCGGAGCGGAACCGCAAGGGCGGCACGACCGATCCGTGACTCCTGGCATTCGTGGGCGAAGCCGTCGAACACCACGGCCCGCAGCTGCCTTGCCAGTTCGTCGGGATCGCAGACGGTGTGCTCGGTGAGTCGTCGAAGCTCGGGCGCGGGATGACCCTGACCCGGGAGGAACGCGAGCATCACCTTCCCGAGCGCGTTGGCGTGCAGGTGCTTCGACAGCGTGCCGACCGCCGCGATCTCGTGGTCGGGATCGCGGTCGACGATGCGCAGTCGGCCGCCCGCGAACGACGCGACGTGGATCGCGAATCGGGTCCGGGACCGCAGCTCCTCGACCGACGCGTGAAGGGACGGTGACGGGCCGGTCGCCGCGGCGGCCTGCGCGAGTTCCGCGGTCCGCCGGCCCAGCGCGAAGCCGGACAGGTCGGGGACGCGGACCAGGAAGCCCTCCGCGACGAGGAGATTGAGCATGCGGTACGCGGTGGCGGCCGGGACACCCGCGAACCGCGCGATCTCCTTCGCGGATGTGCCCGGACCCAGCTGCGCCACCGCCTCGAGCATCCCGAGCGCTTTCTGGACCGCCTGCGGTTGCTGCCCGCTGAAGTGGGTGTCGTCGCCGTGGACGGAGGTGCGCGTCGGCATCAGCGGTCACCGTTCCGCGCCTGCCGCACGTCGTGGCCGCCGTTCGCGACGATGCGCCGTCGACCGTCCTCGTCGATCACGAGAACGCCTGCACCGGGCAGGATGTCGGTGGTCTCGACCGAATCGAAGGCGCCGACCGAGGCGAGGCTGTCCGGTCGCGCCCGGCGCAGCACCTCGTGCCACACGATGCCGGACGACCCGACGAAGGCGAGGGCGGCGGGCACGATCCAGACGTCGTGGGTGGTGCCGTCGACCGCGATGTAGGTGAGCAGTCCGGCGCCGAGCACGGTGACGAACACCGCGGCGGCCCGGGTCACGCCGGTGTCCTCGCCGATGCGGTACAGGAAGCGGAGGGACGCGAACGCGACGAGCGTGTAGGCGGCCACCAGCCCCACCTCGACCACGCCGTCGAAGGTGGCGGAGTCGGCGCGCGCGGACAGTGCGTAGAACACCGCACCCGTCAGGCTCGCCGACGCGAACAGCGCGACCGCCACGTAGGGCGTGCGGTACCGGAGGTGCACGCGCGAGAGCGCGGAGGGGAGGACGCGCTCGACTCCCATCGAGTACAGCAGCCGTGACCCGGCCTGCGCGCAGCCGAGCGTGGACGCGAGCCACGAGCAGGTCATGCCCGCCTTCACCGCGAGGACGACGCCCCAGGACGCCCCGGACGCGGTGCCGTCGAAGTAGGCGCCCACGATCACCGACCCGTGGCCGAGGAGGGAGGCGCCGGCGGCGAAGACGAACAGCAGACCGACCACGACGGGGGAGACGAGCACGGTGCGGGTGACGGCGACGAGGGGCCGCTTGGCCTCCGGGCCGAAGAAGGCGGCGCTCTCGAATCCGGCCATCGACAACACCGTCAGCATCGCCAGGAACGGCAACAGGCCGAGCGGCGTCTCGGGCGGCGGGCTCGTCGGCTCGGCGTCCCTCGGGGTGCCGAGCATGATCGCGACGATCAGCACGAGCGAGACGGCCTCGACGATCAGGATGGCGCGCGTCGCGAACCGCACGCCCCGCACGGTGATCGCGCCGACGGCCGCCGCGATCAGCCCGATCGTGATCACCCACGGCCCGGGACCGCCGAACCGAACACCCAGCAGATCGCCGATGTCGAGGAGGCTGCGGGCGGCCTGCGACATCACCGAGATCGAGATGCCGAGATAGCCGACGATCAGCGCCGTCCCGGTCACCAGCGCCGCGCGCACGCCCAGCCCCTGGAAGACGAAGCTGGAGAGCGAACCGGCGGCCGCGAGTCGCCGCGTGAACTGGGCGATGCACAGCGCGACCAACCCGACCGCGGCCGTGGTCAGCGCGATGACGAGCACGCCACCGAGGCCGGGATCGTGGGTGGTGATCCACAACGCGATGAACACCATGCCGGTCGCCGGTGCGATCGTCGACAGCGACTGGCCGATCAGATCGATCAGCGACAGCCGCCGGCGCCCGAGCGCGCGTAGCGGTGAATGCACTTGCTCGAGTGGACTTTCCACATCCTGTGCGCGGGCAATCGCTGCCCGGAGTGCAGCTGTCACGAGTCTCGTCCCGTCTGTACGCCCGGTGGTACGAAACGCAAGCTAGCCCCGGCATGTTTCGTAACGGTTACCTTCGCGAACAATGCGCGATTCGCAAGTGGGAATCCGTCCTCGGCGCCCCCACTCGCGGTGCGACGGAACGTTTCGTCACCGTCGCGAGAGCGACTCATCGCCCGGACACGATGGATCCACCAGTGGAGAAGGAGGTGGATCGACGGATGCTGTGGACGATGATCGCGTCGGCAGTCGGGGGCATCCTGCTGCTTGCGGGTGTGCCGAAGATTCGGGATCGGGACGGGCTGTTGCGTGTGGTCCGAGGCTACCGAATTCTCCCGGCACCACTCGAGCGACTGGTCGCGGCGACGCTGCCGTCGGTGGAGATCGCGCTGGGCGTGGCCCTGATCGCCGGGTTCGCCCCGCGGGTGGCCGCGTCGGCCGCGTCGGTGCTGTTCGTCGGCTTCTGTGTCGGTCTCACCGTCAACCTGCTGCGCGGCAGACGCGAACTCGACTGCGGCTGTTTCGCTTTCGGTCAGGAAGGCGAGTCGCCGCGGATCGGGTGGTTCCACGCCCTGCGGGCCGGTGCGCTGGCCGCCGTGGCCGTCGCGCTCGCCGCCACCCCTCACCGGCCGCCGGCGCTCGGTGAGCACCTCCTCGCGGTCGCGTCGGTGCTCGTGGTGCTCGCCGCGGTCGTGGCCGCCGTGCAGCTGCGCTCGATCGTGCACCTCGGCCGCCGGCCGGTGGACGAGCACCTGACCAGGGCCTCCATCGAACTGCGTGTCGCATCGGCGATCTCACGCTACTGACGACTGTTTCCGACGACGGCTCCGACGGCTGTCCCGACGACAAGGATCGAACATGAACACCTTCCTCCTCATCGCGATCGTGGTTCTGGCGGGCGCCGTCGCGGTCCTGTTCCTCATGGTGCTGGCGCTCGCGCGGGAGATCGGCCGCGTGCAGGTGCGCCTCGGTCCGCTGGGCGCCCGCATGATGGACACCGGTCCCAAGGTGGAGCAGGTCGCCCCGTCGTTCCGCGGTCTAACCGACCACCAGGGGCGCACCGTGGGTGTGGGCGGGCACCGCGACAAGCCGCAGCTGCTGCTGTTCACGGCGCCGACGTGCTCCACGTGCAAGAGCCTGCTGCCGGGCCTGCGCGCGATGGCGAAGGCCGAGACGGATCTCGAGGTCGTCATCATCTCGGACGGCACGCCCGCCGAGCACGAGCAGTTCCTCGCCGGATCCGGCATCGGCAGCGAGCTCAGCTACGTCGACGGTCGTGACGTCGGCATCGCCTACCAGGTGGGCACGACGCCGTACGGCGTCATCCTCGACGAGCACGGCAAGATCCGGTCCAAGGGCCTGTGCAACCACATGGCGCAGGTCGAAAGTCTGCTCAATGCACTCGAATCCGGCGTGCCGTCGCTGCAGCATCTGCACCAGCAGGCGAAGGCCGACGTCGCCGCGCATGCGTGACATCCCCCATCGAGAACGGAGAGAAACCATGTCCGACAAACCGATACACGATCCAGAGATGTACGAGAACCGGTATCCCGTCGACGAGGAGACCGTGAAGGCGCAGGCCGCCTGGATGGCCGGCGACGGCGGCAGTCTCGTCAGCCGGGCCGGCCGTCGCATGTCCGAGCAGGTGTCGCGGCGGTCGATGATCAGCAGGGTCGGCCGGTGGACGATGGGCGTTTCCGGTGTGGCGCTGATCAGTTCGCTGCCGGTCACCCGGAGCGCGTTCGCGCAGGAGGCCGCACCTCCGCCCGCGCCGACGCCCGACAAGGACCCGCTCGTGCCGGTGTTCGACGGTAAGGATCCGGCCGAGTGCGAGTACTGGCGCTGGTGCAACATGGACGGCACGTCGTGCGCCGCGTGCAACGGTGGTGGCGTCACCACCTGTGCCCCGGGCAGCAAGCCTGGCGCCGAATTCTGGGTGGGGTGCTGCACCAACCCCGACACCGGCAAGACATACCTCATCGCGTACTACGACTGCTGCGGCGCACCGTCCTGCTCCAACGCCTTCTGTGGTGAGCCGGACATGCAGGCGATCATGTACAACCCCGTCTCCGGCAGCTACGACCAGGAGATCATCTGGTGCGTGTCCGACGAGTCGCAGTCGTACACCTGCACCATGGCCCCCATCATCGGTGAGGACTGCCAGACGCGTCCCGCCGCCCGTCCGAAGGTCGGTGCCGGAGCATGACGACTGTTTCGCGTCGGGCCGCCCGGGGCGCGGCGGCCGTGGTCCCGCTCGCCCTCGTGTTCTCGCTGGCCGCCTGTTCGTCCGACGACGCCGATGGCGACACGACGGCCGCCGCCGGAGAGGTCACCTATCCGAGCGTGCCGTACACCGCACCCGGAGAGGGCATCTCGCTCGGTCACGACGACCAGGAGATCGGCACCACCATTCCCGAACCGCTGCACGTCAGCGAGATCGATCCGATCAAGCGGACCGAAGTGCTGGCCGTGATCGGTGGGTCCGGCCGGCTCGAGATCGGCGTCAACACCGTCGACCCGGTCACCGGTGTCGCGGGCAACCGGTTCGTGGTGGGGCCGGGCATCTGGGATCCGGTGATCCACGGGTTCGTCGGCGAGACATCCAGCGACCCGGCGGTTCTCGCCGCCGAGGTGTGGCGGCCGCGGGGCTCCCGAGGGGCAGCGGACTTCACCGTGAGCACGTACTCCGGCAACCTGCTCGAGCCCTCGGAGGCGCTTCTTCCCGACTACGCGCGTGTCCATTCGCGTCCGGGGTCGAGCGCGGTGACCTCGGACGGCAAGTACTTCGTCACGTGGGACGACGGCCTGTACGGAGTGCGGGTGGTCGACCTCGCGGCGAAGAAGGAGAGCGGCGCCCTCCAGATCATCGGGTGCGGACCGTTCACGTGGCTCGACGGCCACGAGCTCTACAGCGTGTGCGAGGAGACCCGCGAGCTGATCCAGATCTCCATCGACGACGCCGGCGTCCCCACCGAGACCAAGCGCGCCGAGGTGCTGCCCGACGACTTCGTCAGCGCCCGCGAGGTCACGTGGGCGGCAGAGGCCAAGAAGGCGCTGCTGGTCGGCGCCAACGGCGACGTGTACGTGTTCGATTTCGCGAACGGACTGCCGTCGTCGAAGGTGGCCCCGATCGGCAATGCCGGGCAGATGGGCGGCCGCTTCGCCGGCAACGCCATCGACAACACCGGCGCCCGCATCGCGATCGAGTACACCGACAGCGAGATCCACCCGCACTCCGCGCGCGGCGGCGACGTGGTGAAGATCGAACTGCACGACGCGGCGACCTTCGCGCCGGTCAAGACCCTCGACCTGGGAACGCTGGGGCTCGAGGGCATCGACAGCATGGCGTACTCGGTGGACGGCCGGACGCTCTACGTGGTCGGTAGCGGTCCCGAGGTGGACGGCGAGTCCAAGCAGAGGATCGTCGGTATCGACGCCGCGAACGGCAGCCAGGTCAGTTCCGTGGAGGTCACCGGGACCGTCGACAACATCCGCACCCTGCTCACCCCCCAGGTGCTCGAATGACGCGACCGATCGGTGGCGGGATGCTCGATCGCCGGCGGTTCCTCCGCCTCGGCTCCCTGGGGGTCGGGGCGGTGGGCCTCGGCGCGCTCGGGTTCGGTGCCGTCGGGTGCAGTAGCTCCGGTGCGTCGGCCGGGCCGACGCCGGACGACCTCGACTACATCCTGCCGACGGATCCCGAGATCGCCCGTGCCGAGGCCGCGCGCGTCACGAGCGGGGCGACGGCGGCATTCGCACTCGCCGCGGCCGCAGGCACGGTCGATCTCGGCGGGCGGCTGGTGGACACGTGGACCTACGGTGGTGCGGCCGTGGCCCCGGAGCTGCGGCTGCGCAAAGGCGACCGGGTGCAGGTGTCGGTGAGCAACGGGCTGCCGGCGGACACGACGCTGCACTGGCACGGCATCCGGATCCGGAACGACATGGACGGTGCGGCGCCGGTGACGCAGTCGGCGATCACCGCGAACGGCGGGACGTTCGAATACGACTTCGTCGCACCGGATCCCGGTACGCACTGGTACCACTCGCACAGCGGCCTGCAGGCGGACCGGGGCCTGTTCGGCGCGATGATCATCGAGGACCCGGACGACCGGACGGGCGCGGACGCGGATGCGGTGCTGGTTCTCGACGACTGGATCGACGGGATGGGAACCACGCCGGAGGCGGTTCTGATGGCGCTCAACCCGGCGATCTCCGGTGGCCACGGTGGCGGGCACGGTGGACACGGTGGCGGTGCGGCACCGGCGGCTGCGCACTCGGACGCGGAGATGGGTGTCGCGCAGGACCTGGTGTCTCGGGGACACGGCGACTCGGCGGCGCTGGGCGGCATGACGCAGCACATCGCGTATCCGCTGCACCTGATCAACGGCCGTCCGCCGAACGATCCGGCGGTGGTCGAGGCGTCGGTCGGCCAGCGGCTGAGGCTGCGAATCATCAACGCGGCGGCGGAGACTCCGTACCGATTCGCGGTTGCCGGACACGAGCTGACGGTGGTGGCCGTGGACGGCTTCGATGTCCGTCCGGTCCCCGCCGACACCGTGATCGTCGGTATGGCGCAGCGTGTCGACGTGCTGGTCACGGTCCGGTCGGGCGCGTGGCCGGTGGTGGCGAAGGTCGAGGGCCGCGACGGTTACGCGTCCACGGTCCTGCGCACACCCGACGCCGTCCCACTGTCGAATCCTGATGTGGGCGGGACTGTTCCGGAGTTGTCCGGGCGACTGGTGCCGGAGAGCGAGCTGCGTCCCGTGGATGCCGTGCGACTCGAGGACCGCAGCCCGGATCGGAACTACCGCGTCGAACTCATCCAGGCCGGCGACCGGTACGTGTGGGGCATGGCCGGTGCCGACGCAGGCAAGCTCGTCATGAAGCAGGGCGAGCGGGTGCGCATCACGATGGTGAACTCGTCGTCGATGTGGCATCCGATGCACACCCACGGGCACACGTTCGCCGTCCCCGCCTACGGGGGACTACGCCGGGACACCGTCAACGTGCTGCCCGGCACCGAGTTGGCGATCGAGTTCGACGCCGACAATCCGGGCGAGTGGATGTTCCACTGCCACAACGCCTACCACTTCGAGGCCGGAATGACCGCGAACCTGCGGTACATCCGGTGAGAGGACCGATCATGAAGAAACTCGTCGCACTCACCGCGGGCCTGATCACGACGGGCGCGCTGATCACCGGTTGCAGCAGTGGGGAGGCCGATGCGGGCGGCGGTGCGCCGGCCGCGGTGATCGAGGTCAAGAACATGTCCTACACGCCGGCCCAGGTCACCATCGAGAAGGGTCAGACCGTGCAGTGGAAGTTCGACGACTCCGGACTGCCGCACGACGTGGTCGGGGAGGGCTCCGTGGAGGGGCAGTTGAAGAGCGAGCTCCTGACCGAGGGCACGTACGAGTTCACCTTCGACGACGCGGGCACCTTCGATTACCACTGCACGCCGCACCCGATGATGGTCGGCACCGTCGTCGTGACGGAATGAACCGGCGGTGGTGCGCCGCGCCCGCCGTACTGCTGTCGCTGGCCGCGGGGTGCGCGGACGCGCCGGATGCCGGCCCGGACGCCGTCGTGGTGATCCGCAACGTCCACTTCGGGCCGATGGACGTCACCGTGCCGGTCGGGGGCACGGTGCTGTGGCGGTTCGAGGACGGAGGCCTGCTCCACCATGTCGGATCCGACGGCGTGTTCGACAGCGGCATCACCGGAGAAGGGAGCTACGAACACACCTTCGATTCCCCGGGCGTGTACGAGTACCACTGCTCGGTGCATCGCTACATGACCGGGACGATCACCGTGACAGGTTGACGCACAAAGCAATTCCGCTACATCAGAAGAGAAGGAGAGGATTTCGATGACGGAGACACTCACGCGCGAGTCGCTCGCGCACGCTCCGATAGCGACCGACGTCCCGGAGATCCGGCCCACGCTGCAGAAGGCGGTGTCGATGCCGGCCCGTGCGGCGCTCGTCGGCGGTGCTGCCGTGGTCGGCGCCGGTGTCGGTGCGCTCGGCGCCCCGGCGGCGGGCTCGGCCCTGATCGCGGCGGTGGTCGGGGCGGGCGCGCTCACCGCACTCGCCGCCAACTGGTCGACGTGCGGCATGTCGGTCGCGGGCGTCGTCGCGGCGCCGAAGCAGCCGGGACGCAAGGGCTCGTCGACGCCGGTGCGACGACTGGGCTGGCACGCGCTGGGCTCGATCGCGACGGGTGCGCCCACCGGCGCCCTGCTCGGTGCGTTGGGCGCCGTCGCGGCGGGCGCGGTCCCGATCGCGTGGGCGGTCGGGATCTGGGCGGTGATGGCGCTGGCGTACGGCCTGCACGAGATGGGCCTGGTGACGCTGCCCGCTCCGATGCGGCGCCGTCAGCTGCCCCGGCACCTGCGCCGGTCGATGGCGCCGTGGAAGGTCTCGCTGCTGTTCGGCGCGATGATCGGCCCGGGTTTCGTGATCTTCATCCGGTCCAGCGCCTACTACCTGCTGGCGCTCGGTGTGGTCGCCGCCGGATCGCCCGCGCTGGGTGCCGCACTGTTCACGCTGGTGAGCCTCGGTCGCTGCATGCCGAGCCTGCTCGCGATCGTCCACACGCGTCGCGGCGGATCCATGCCCGGGTTCCTGTCGGCGATGTGCGTCGTCGACCGCCGGGTCCAGGTGGTCACGGGCGCGGGCCTCGTCGCCCTCGCGGCCTTCGCCGCGGTCGCACTGGTGTGACAGTGGGAGACGCGGGCCCTTCGCCGGGCCCGCGTCTTCAACGTCCGGCCGCGACTCCGTCCCGCACCTGCGGGAACACCTCCTGCGCGAGGTAGGTCAGTTGTTCGTCGCTGGCGGGGCCGCCGAGGACGAACGTGTCGATGCCGTAGTCGAGCGCGAGCGCGGTCAGCCGCCGCGGCAGGTCGTCGCGCGGGATCTCGTCGCCCACGTTGAGGATTCGACGGATTCGTGCGGGATCTCGGCCGGCGGCGGTGGCCGCGTCGTCGATCGCCGCACTGGCCGAGGCGATCCCGTCGTCGTCGATGTAGCCGAGCGAGGGCAGCCAGCCGTCACCGATCTCGCCGATCAGTCGCAGCATCCGCGGTTTGTAGCCGCCGATCCAGACGCCGATCGGGTGGGCCGGCACAGGACCGGGATGCACCCCGTCGACCGAATAGAAGTCGCCGTCGAACCGGATGGCGCGTTCGCCGCTCCACATCAGCTTCAGCACCGACACCGCCTCGCGCAGCGCCTGCACGGATTCACCCGGTGTGCGGCGGGGGCCGCCCATCGCGGCGATCGCATCCCAGAAGGCGCCGGCGCCGAGACCCAGCTCGACGCGGCCCTCGGTGAGCCGGTCGAGGCTGGCCGCCGCCTTCGCCAGCACCGCGGGCGGGCGCAGCGGCAGGCTCGCCACGTCCGGGAACACCGTGAGGTTCTCCGTGCGGGTCGCGATGGCGGACAACAGCGTCCACGCGTCGAGGAAGCGTCGCTGGTAGGGATGGTCCTGGATGCCGACCAGGTCGAACCCGACGCGGTCGAGCACCGCCGCGGTGTCGAGGATTCCCTGCGCGGCGTCCGCATCGGGAACGAGGAAGTAGCCGAACCGGATGTCGTTGCCGTAGTCGGGCATTGCGGACTCCTTCGTCGACGACGATCGGTCCCTCTCACGATAGGTGCCGAGCGGGGAAGTTGGGTACCCGGAGAATCGACAACCCGGGGTTGACGGCATCGGATCGTCAACCTACGGTTGTCGCATGACTGATCCGACGCGCATGTCGAACCCCGTGCGGCTCGACGATCTCATCGAAGCCATCAAGAAGGTGCACACCGATGCCCTCGAGCAATTGACCGACGCGGTCCTCGCCGCCGAGCACCTCGACGAGGTGGCCGACCACCTCATCGGGCACTTCGTGGACCAGGCCCGACGCTCGGGTGCATCCTGGACCGACATCGGCCGCAGCATGGGGGTGACCAAGCAGGCCGCGCAGAAGCGTTTCGTGCCGAAGGGGCCCGGGGAACCGTCCGACCTCGACGCGAGTCAGGGGTTCAGCAGGTTCACGCCGCGCGCCCGCAACGTCGTCATGGCGGCGCAGAACGAGGCCCGGGCCGCGGGCAACGACCAGATCACGCCGGAGCACGTCGTGCTGGGGCTGCTGTCGGAGCCGGAATCGATCGCGGTGAAAGCTCTTGCCGCGCAGGGAATCGAACCGAGTGCTGTCCGCGATGCGGCCACCGCGGTGCTACCCGCCGGGGTGGCCGAGGTGCCCGATCTCATTCCGTTCGACGCCGGCGCCCGCAAGGCCCTCGAGCTCACGTTCCGGGAGGCGCTGCGGCTGGGGCACAACTACATCGGCACCGAGCACCTGCTGCTCGCGCTGCTCGAACTCGAGGACCGGGCGGGCGTCCTCGCCGAGTTGGGCGTCGACAAGACCGCCGTCGACACCTACATCGAGGAGACGCTCGCGGTTCTCCTCGCCGCGCAGGAACAGGGGAAGTAGCCCCGACCGGACCCTATTGGGCGAACCGCAGGATCGCCGCGGCGGGCACCTCGTCGGGCACGTCGGCGGAACGCACGGCGAGCACCTTCGCGCCGGTGAGCAGTGCCCGTCGGGCGATCTCGTCGACCACGCCGTACTCGTGGTTGCCGTTGAGTTCGGCGAGTTCGACGGTGCCGGTGTCCGGATCGACCGTGCCCGGCACGATGCCCTCGATGTCGACGAACAGTGTCTCGACCCGACCGAACGTCGCCGACCGCGCGACGTCGGAGATCTCCACCTGCGCCCGGCCCTTCGATCGGAGATCGTCGAACTGCTTGCGGCTGTCCGCGAGTTGCTGGGCGTAGTGCCCGTCGAGGATCTTGCGGGTGGCCTCGGCGATCTGCTCGTCCGTCGTTTCCTCCGGATTGCCTTGAATGCCTTCGTCGAGGAGCTTGTGATAGTTGTTCACGGAGCGGTAGATCGAGGACGTCGGTTCGGCGGCGGCCAGGATCAGCGGAATGTCGCGTCCGGTCAGCACGCTGCGCAGTTCGTGATCGATCGCGCGGGCATATTCGCGCACGCGGAGCTTCCGGCCCTCCTCGCCCTGCACGCGCCCCGGTGCGCGGTCCGGCGCCGCCCGCCCGCTTCCCGAGCCCGCGGCGGATCCGCCGCGACCGTGCACGCGGCCGCCGGTCGTCCGGCCGAGTGACGACACTCCGGCGTAGCTCGCGGCGTCCTTGGGCAACCCCGGCACGTCGACCCTCGTCGGCGGTTGATCGGCGGTGACCTCGATCAACCTGACGGAGCCCTCGGCGAGTGCCAGCACGTATGCCGTCTGCGGGAAGGTGACCGTTCGCAGCAGCGGCTTGATGTAGAAGCGGTCGCTGACGATGGAACACGCTCCGAGTCGGTTGGGGAGCCGGTACCGCCGGAGCCGGTCCGCTGTCGCGAGCACGACGAGTGTCCTCGCCTGGTACCACCAGAACGCCTCGTCCTCGATCAGGTCGTCGAACGCTTGCTCGAACGCCACCCGTTCCTTGTGGTCGTCTATCTGTTCGAGCGCGGACTTCACCTGATTCGCGAACTCGATCCGACTCTTGCCCGGATCGTGGATGTCGTCCTCGGTGGGCGTGTAGATGGAGATGCAGGTCCCGCCCTCGACCTCGGCGAGCCGGCGAACCTCGGCATGACTCGGAATATCGCTGTAGAGCATTCCTCGACCTCCCGGTAGTTGGTCGCTTTTCAGACTACCCAGCGCGGTCACGTCGCGGCAGTGGTTTGCGGGGTAGGGTTGCCGCCCGATCCGGACGTGCCGATCCGACACGGCGGATGCTGTTGTGTACCAGACGATCAGCCGATACCGAACAGGTCCATGGCCGCGTCGACCGTTCGGGCGACGACGTCGGCGCGGTCGGGGTCGAGGCCGTGCCGTCCGCCCTCGACGTCGAGGAGGCGGTGCTCGGCGGGGATCAGTTCGAGAGCGTCCCGCATCTCGTCGAGCGTGCCGAACGGATCCCGGTCGCCGTGCACGAACAGTGACGGCGTGCGCAGTTGCGGCAGGTGTTCGGTGCGCTGCTTCTCCGGTTTGCCCGGCGGGTGCAGTGGATACGACAGCAGTACCAGCCCGTCCGCGATGTCCGGACGCTCCGCGGCCAGCATCGTGGACTGGCGGCCGCCGTACGAGTGGCCCGCGAGGATCGTCGGGCCGTCGGTGAGCGCGCGGATCGCGTCGGCCGCCGCGGCGATGCCGTCCCGGTCGGTGGCCGCGTGCGCTCGGTTGGGCGGGCCCGACGGCTGCCGCTGCCGGAACGGGAGGTTGTAGCGCAACACCACCAGGCCGCGTTCGGCGAATCCGGATGCCATGGCCTGCAAAAGTTTTGCGTCGCAGTTGCCGCCGGCACCGTGCGCGAGCGCCAGTGCGGCGATCGCGTCGGCGGCGGGTCGGTGCAGGTAGCCGTACACCCCGTCGGTGTCGAGGAGGACCGGTTCGGCGAGCGCGCTCATGACGATCGAGGTTACCGTGGAACGGTGCAGCGACGGCGGGTGCTGGTAACCGGGGCCACCGGCTACATCGGTGGCCGACTCGCCCCGCGCTTGCTCGCCGCCGGATACGACGTGCGGGTCCTGGTGCGCTCGCCGGAGAAGCTACGCGACGTGCCGTGGGCGAAGCAGGTGGACATCGTCCGCGGGGATCTGGGCGATCCGGACTCGCTGATGGCGGCCACCGCCGGCATGGACGTCGTCTACTTCCTCGTGCACTCGATGGGGACCTCGGCGGAGTTCGTCGAGACCGAGCGGATCGGGGCGTCCAATCTGGCGGCCGCGGCGAAGGCGAGCGGCGTCGGACGCATCGTCTACCTCGGCGGACTGCACCCCGAGGGCACCGAACTCTCGCCGCACATGCGCTCGCGTGCCCAGGTGGGGCGCATTCTCGTGGAGTCCGGGATCCCGACGATGGTGCTGCAGGCCGGGGTCGTGATCGGATCCGGATCGGCGTCGTTCGAGATGATCCGGCACCTGACGAACCGCCTGCCGGTGATGACCACACCGAAGTGGGTGAACAACCGGATCCAACCGATCGCGGTGCGCGACGTCCTCTACTACCTGGTGGCGGCGGCCGACGCCCCGTTGCCGCGCAGTCGTGCGTACGACATCGGCGGCCCCGACGTCCTGACGTACGGCGACATGATGAGGGTGTACGCCGACGTGGCGGGTCTGCGCCGGCGCCGCGTCCTGGTGCTGCCGGTGCTCACTCCGCGGCTCGCGGGATTGTGGATAGGGCTGGTGACGCCCATCCCGAGTTCGCTGGGGCGGGCGCTGATCGAGTCGCTGCACAACGACGCCGTGGCCGCGAATCGGGACATCGACGACGTGATCCCCGTTCCGCCGGAGGGGCTGACGCCGTATCGGCAGGCGGTCCGGTTGGCGCTGCGGCGCATCCGGAACGGTGAGGTGGAGACCAACTGGGCCAGCGCATCACCGGTGGGGGCGCCGTCGGATCCGCTTCCGTCCGATCCGAATTGGGCCGGGGAAGTGGTGTACACCGACGAGCGCAGTGCGGGATGCGACGCGGATGCCGACACGCTGTGGCAGGTGCTCGAGAGCATCGGCGGCGAGAACGGTTGGTACTCGTTCCCGCTCGCGTGGGTGATCCGGGGCTGGCTGGACCGACTCGTCGGCGGTGTGGGACTCACCCGCGGCCGCCGTGACGCCCGCCGGCTCAACACCGGCGATCCTCTGGACTTCTGGCGCGTCGAGGAGATCGACCGCGGGCGGCTGCTGCGGCTGCGCGCCGAGATGCGGACACCGGGAGGGGCCTGGCTGGAGTGGCGGGTCAGCCCCGACGGGCCGCACCGATCCCGGCTCGAGCAGCGGGCCGTCTTCTTCCCGAAAGGTCTTGCGGGGCGGCTCTACTGGTACTCGATCCTGCCGTTCCACGGCATCATCTTCAAGGGCATGCTCGCCAACATCACCGGTGCCGCGGCACGGGAGCGTGCGGCGGCCGAATAGGCACCGAGCCACTCGGCCTGAGCGCCCACTCCCAGCCCTGATCCGCGGGATCCCGCGTGCAGGAGCAGAGAATGGGCGCTCAGGCCGATGGCGCGAGCCGGGCGTGGTGGTCCGGGGTGGTCGGGATCTCGTCACACCGCGCAGAGCGGCGTGATGTCGGAACGTCCACCCGTGGTGGGCGAGGTGAGCACCAGGCACGAGTTGTATCCGCGGGATTCGACGACGCTGCGGATCTGCTGCCAGCCGTCGGCGCTCACCGACGGCGTGCGCGAGAGCACGAAGCCGGACACGCGCGCCGGGTCGCCGACGAACGCCCACGAGTAGTCGTCGGCGAGGTAGGTGACGACGTAGTTGGTGGGGCCCTCAGGCGAGTTCTGGAACGGGACCGACGGGAAGCTCACGTGCAGTTGGGCGTTGGTGACCGGATCGTTGACGCGGGCGTTGCCGACGATGCCGTTGGTTCCACCGCTCCACGTGGTGCACGTGTTGTTCACGCTGACGTTCGACGCGTCGATCACGCCGTAGGTGGCGCGGGTGTCGCGTGCACAGTTCAGGTTGAACGGCTGCGGCACCGCGGCGAGTTGGTGCCACGTGCCCATGTAGCGGTCGACGTCGAGCGACGGGATCGGCGCGAGGGGCTGCCACAGATCTGCGGAGCCGGTCGGTTGGGCCGATGCGGGTGCCGCGGCGAGCAGTGCCGATGCGGCGGTCGCGAACAGGGCGGCGGCGATCTTCCTGGTGGCGGGCATGGCGGTCCTTTCGGAGGGGAGGCGGTCACTCGGTATTCGGTGCCGCCTCCCGTCCGGATCGGTCCGGAAGATCAACTTTTTCAGCGGTGCAGCAGGTTGGCGCCGGCGATGATCGCCGCCCGCGCCGACGCGTTGCAGTCGTCGGCGATGGCCATCGCCCAGCGGCGCTCACCGTCGTGTTCACACAGTAGGAACGTCGCGGTGCCCGCGTCGGTCCGCTGCTGGTGGAACGAGAGGATCTCGAGCTGGAAACCGGCGTCGTACAGCATCGACGTCAGTGCTGCGATGGGGCCGGTGGCGGTCGCCGACGCGGACGAGATGCTGTCGCCCAGTCCGAGGGTGGCGGTGAACGTGTGCTGACCGGCGCCGATGTGCTCCGACGTCCAGCTGCCCAGCCGGACGGGACCGCCGGTGGGGGCGAAGCGGTCGGTGAACTCGGACCAGGTCAGACCCTGCGCCTGGGCACGCAGGTCGCGCGGCAGCGGGAGGCCGAAACGGAGGGAGAACGGATCGTCGGAGAACGATGCGGTGCTGGTGGCGAAAGCCTGGGAGGTGCGCATTTTCGGGGGTCTTCCTGAAGTGAAGGAAGGACCGACAAGTAGATAGCTCAACGACCCGCAGCGAGGGGTCGGTCCGAATCAGACCCCGCTACGGCGGTGAACTACTACCTGGATGCGCTGCATGACCGAGGAGTCTAAGCGCGACTCCCGGGAACACGCAACCCCGGGGTCGGGGATCAGCCGCGCACGCCGGTGATCTCGTCGGGCACCTGCGGCAGTTCGGCACTGGTCGTGACCTGCCCGTTCTCGTAGTCGACGGTGTGGATCCGCTGGGTGGCGGGATCGGTGACGTACGCGGTGAGGCCCTGCACGAACAGCGTCGGACGGGGCGTCTGCCACTCCTGCGGCTCGGTCCACGGGTCGAGCACCGGGACGGTCCGGATTGTCGCGCCGGTGTCCGGGTCGAGTACGTGAAGCGCGCCGTCGGTGCCGAGGACCAGGGCCTCGCCGAACAGTCCGCGGCCCAGCGACCGGAACGTGTAGCTGGTGCCGATGTCCACCAGGCGCAGCTCGCCGGTCACGGTGTCGGTGAGCGACACGCGCTGCGGACGCTCCAGGTCGGCGTCCGGGTCGGACTTGTAGTCGCCGAGCACCACGACGGACTCCTCGGAGCCGGCCTGGTTGCCGATCCGGCCGTACGGGTCGGGGCTGGTCACCTTGGTGATCGTGCCGTCGCGGTAGATCAGCAGGCCGTCCTGGCAGCCGAACACGACGGCCTCGCCGGCGGCGACGGCCTCCCCGTGCACGCCGGGGCACTGCTCGCTGCGGGCGATCTCGGTGCGGGCGGCGTCGTGGACGACGATGCCGGTGCGCGTCTTCGCGTCACCGAGCGTGGTGATCAGCCCGCCGTCGGCGAGTTCGACGGCGACACCGTGATGCGCGACGGGGACGGTGAACGTCGTGGTCTGTGGCTTGCCGTCGGAGAGGGTGGCGGGGTCGAACGACTCGATGCGTCCGGTGCCGTCGTCGAACAGGACGGTGCGGCCCGCGTGCCGGACGACGTGGCCGGGCTCGGCGGCGGCGAAGGTGATGTCGGTGAGGGTGGGCGCCGCGGTGTAGTGGTGCGCGTGGTCGCCGTGCGCCTCGGACCACGTGCCGGTGTCGAGGACACGGAAGCCGCCGTCGGCGGCGACGATCACGTGCCGCTCGTCGCCGGCCGGGCTGAGGCGGTTGAACCCACCGAGCTCGGATTCGCCCACCACCGAGAGGGTTTCGGCGTCGAGCACGAGGAGCCCGCCGTCGTAGGTGAGTGCGAGGCGCGGTGTGGCGGCGCGAACCTGTGACGGTTCGGCTGTCGCGGAGGCGCTTTCGGTGGTGGTGCCGTCGGCGGTGGACGTGCAGCCGGCGAGCAGGGCCGCGCACGTGGCGACGGAGGCGGCGAGGGTGAGGCGTCGGGAGGTGGGGTCGATGCGGATCATGCCGCAAGGTCTATCGGCTAATGCAAATGATTGTCAAAGTCTATAATCTGCATTCGTGCATGTGACGGGGCACCTAGGGCATCGGGAAGGCGCGCGAACGTGACAATCTCGAACAATGGGGCGCCCGGAGCGTTACCGTTTGCCTTGCGACACCAGATGCTCGCCCGGGGCTCGACCGAGACTGAGGACGGGAAATGAACACTGCGTTGCCTGCCACGATCACACGGTCCATTCGATCGGGCGCGATCGCCGTGGTGGCGCTGTCGCTGTTGGTGGCCGGATGCGCGTCCGGTGAGAGCGCTCCGGACGCGGCTACGGCGAACGGGGCGTCGACGACGGCGGCGGATCCCACGAATATCCCTGTGCCGGATGCGTACACCGGACTGGTCTTCTCACCGATCGGTGACCCCACCTTTCCGTTCCTGGGCAGCGACGGGAAGTATCACGTGGCCTACGACCTGCAACTGACCAACGCGACGTCGGTCCCGGCGACACTCGACAGGGTCGACGTGGTGGACGGATCCGACACCTCGAGGGTGGTCGCGTCGTTCTCCGGCACCGCGCTGGTCGATCCGAACTGCGGCGTCGGCGACTGCAATCGGCTTCGCATGCTCACCGCGCCCCCGGCGACCTCCACGGCTGTTCCCCCGCAGGAGAGTCGAATCCTGTTCCTCGACTTCAGTTTCGATTCGCTGGATCAGGCGCCGAAGAGCGTGCTGCATCACCTGTACGGCAAGGCGGCCGCGTCGCCGGCCGCGCGTGAACCCGCGCCGGTCGACTACTTGGCGATGCCACTGGACATCGACGGTGGATCGCCGCGCGTCATCTCGCCGCCGTTGCGCGGCGACAACTGGGTGGCGTTGAACGGCTGCTGCCTGCCCGGGCTCCCGCACCGGTCGTCGCCGCTGCCGCTGAACGGCAAGCTCAACAACAGTCAGAGGTTCGCGATCGACTGGAAGCGGGCAAACGACGAGGGCGAGTTCTACACCGGCGACAAGACGAAGAACGAGAGCTACGTCGACTACGGGTCCGAGGTGTACGCCGTGGCCGACGGCACGGTCGTCGCCACGCTCGACAACGTGCAGGCCAACGCCCCGGGCACCTTGCCCGCGTCGGTCCCGGAGCTGGCCGCGAAGCTCACGGTCGAGAACGTGGACGGCAACCACATCGTCCTCGACATCGGCGGGGGCGTCTACGCGCTGTACGCGCACTTCATCGAGGGCTCGTTGCTCGTGAAGCCGGGCGACAAGGTCAAGAAGGGTGACCAGCTCGCCAAGCTCGGCAACACCGGCAATGCCAACGCATCGCACCTGCACTTCCAGCTGATGAACGGCCCGAGCCTGCTGTCCGCGGACTCGCTCCCGTACGTGTTCGACAGCTTCGAGTACTCGGGGCAGGTCCCCGTGCAGGAGCTCTTGGACGCCGACGACTACGTCTCCGGCAGGTTCTTTCAGGACAAGCTCGCCACCGCCGAACCGCGCAAGGATCAGCTTCCGCTCAACCTGGCGATCGTCGGCTTCCCGTCACACGACTGACCCCGTAGCCGCCGGTGCTCCGCACGTCGAGTGGTGGCGGTATCGGCATCCGGCGCGGTGCCGGACGCCGATACCGCCTCACCTCAGTCCGAAGCCGTGCCGGCCGTCCGACCGAGATGGCGGGCGAAGAACCGGGCCGAGCTGTCGCGCTCGTGTTCGGGCACCTCGAAGTACCTGCCCGGATGGGTGTGCAGGGTCTTCTCCGTCGAGGCGAGGGCGTCGAACAGGGCGAGCGCGGACGCCCGGTCGATCTCCTCGTCGTCCCACGGAATCCGGTACTCGATCGGGACGGTGATCCGTCGGGCCACCTCGAGCAGGGCGTCGTTCACGAACACCGCGCCGATGCTCAGCGCGGCGATCCGGGAGTCGGCCGCCGCGAGCAGCAGCCCGGTCGTGACCCCCAACGTCATTCCGCCGTAGCCGATCTGCGCGTCGGCGCCGATCTCGGGCAGCGCCTGCAGCGCGTCCAGGGTCGCCTGCCATTCCGGTACCGCGCGCTCGGCCACCGACAGGTTGTGTTCGACGACGATCGGGGCGAGGGGCTCGCCCGCCGCCCGGGCCCGATGGATCGCGTCGACCCGCCGTTGATCCTCGGCGTTTCGCGGTCGGTCGCCGTGCCCGGGTGCATCGATGGCGGCGACGGTGAACCCGTGGGCGGTGACGCTGTGCAGTGCGCCGGCGACCAGTCCCGGCGCCCTCTTGTGCATGCCGCCGGAATGCCCCGACAGCAGCAGCGGCCCGCCACCGGATCCGGATGCGGATGCGGGAGACCAGAGCGCGCCGGTGATCTCGCCCAGCGTGAAAGTGCGTTCGACGACACCGTTCGACGATGTCTCTGAAGTGAATTGCATGGTGTGGCCTTTCGGGATTGCCTCGTTCGGCGCTCCCGGCGACACCTACGTCAATCGCCCGACCGTGCACACGAGTGGGAGCACCCACATGTTCGTTGCGTACATGGGTCTCACCTCCTGGTGTGAAGTCACGGTCGCCGACACGCTAACAACCGGTGTCGAACCGCGTCCAACCATTTTCTCGGCCGCGTCAGGCCGCCGCTTCCGAGTCGGTGCCGAGCAGCTCGTAGTCGGCGGGATCGACGACGCGGGTGCGGCGCCGGTAGTCCCAGGACGACCCCGGCCACAGCGCGTGGTTGGATCCGCGGGCGTCGAGGTACCAGCTGGAGCAGCCGCCGGTGCTCCACACTCCACGCGAGAGTCGTTCCCGCAGAGACGAATCGAACGCATCCTGGGCGTCGACGCGGACCTCGACGGCACCCGCGCCGCTCTCCTCGGCCAGGCGCATCGCGTCGAGTGTGTGCGCGATCTGCGCCTCGATCATCACGATCACCGAGTTGTGGCCCAGGCCGGTGTTGGGCCCGGACAGGAAGAATGCGTTGGGCATCCCGGACATCGTGACGCCGAGGTGGGTGCGGACGCCGTGGCGCTGCCAGCGTTCGAGCAGGCTGACGCCGTCGCGGCCGATCAGGTGCATGCGGTTCATCGCGCCCGCGACCCGGAACCCGGTGGCGTACACGATGACGTCGACGTCGTGGTGGGTGCCGTCGGCGGTCTCGATCCCGCTCGGGTGGATCGCGGTGATCGGATCGGTGACCAGCGTGGTGTTCGGGCGGGTCAGCGTCGGGTAGAAGTCGTTGGAGCGCAGAATCCGCTTGCAGCCGATTCGGTAGTCGGGGGTGAGCGCGTCACGCAAAGTCGCGTCGGACACCTGGTTGCGCAGGTGTGCGAGGGCGCGGTTCTGGGTGCGCTCGAGCAGTCGCGGACGGCTCAGGCCGACGCCGAGCGCCTCGGCGCCCCAGTAGGTGGCTGCGCGGAACAGTTTGCGTGCCAGCGCACTCCGTCGGCTCAGAGCGACCGCGGTGCGAAACTGCCGTCGCGGCAGGATCCACGCCGGGGTGCGTTGGAAGATGTGCAGAGTGCCAGCGCGTTCGGCAAGGCGCGGCGCCAACTGGATTGCGCTCGCGCCGGTGCCGATCAGGGCCACCCGTTTGCCGGTGAGGTCGACGTCGTCGTTCCAGGCCGCCGAGTGCATGCTGGTGCCCGCGAACGTTTCGGCGCCGGAGATGCGCGGGATGCGCGGCACATTGAGCGCACCCGACGCCACGACCAGGTACTGCGCGACGAACTCGCGTCCGGTGCTGTCGAAAACGTGCCAGCGGCAGTCGGTCTCGTCCCACCGCGCCCCGGCTACCTCGGTGCCAAACTGCAGGTGGTCACCCAGTCCGTGGCGTTCCGTCAACTCCGACAGGTAGTCCAGGATCTCCGGCTGCGCCGCGTGCGACGACGCCCAATCCTGCTTGGGGGCAAACGAGTACGAGTACAGCACCGACGGGATGTCGCACTCGCAGCCGGGGTAGGTATTCTGCCGCCACGTGCCGCCCACGGCGTCGGCCTGCTCGAGGATCAGGAAGTCGCGCTCGCCCCGGTGGGCGAGTTGCAGGGCCATGCCGAGTCCGGCGAATCCCGCGCCGACGATCAGCACCCGGGTGCGACGAACCTGCTCCTGCGACACGCTGCGTTCCGATCCGTGAGGTTTCGCGCAGCGCCTCCCCTCACCGCCTGACGTCAGCAGTGTGCAACTTGAACGGTGTTCAAGACAAATCGGTCGGCCGGGTCAGGCCACCTCGTCCTCGCCACCGGGGGCGACTTTCCGCAGGCCACGGTAGGCGTCCTCGGGAGTCTTCCGTCCGGCGACGACGGCCTCCACCTCGGCGGCGATCGGCATCTCGACGTCGTAGTCGCGGGCCAGTTCCATCACCGTCGGCGCAGTCTTGACGCCCTCGGCCACCTGCCCCAGCTTTTCCACGGCCTCGTCGACGGTGAGCCCGCGCGCGATGGCCTCGCCGACACGCCGGTTGCGCGACGCCGGGCTCATGCACGTGGCGATGAGGTCGCCGACACCGGTGAGTCCGGCGAAGGTGCGCGGGTTGGCGCCCATCGCCTCCCCGAGCCGGGTCATCTCGGCGAGACCGCGGGCGAGGACCATCGCGCGGGTGTTGTCGCCGACGCCCAGACCGTCGGCCATGCCCGACGCGATGGCCACGATGTTCTTGAGCACGCCGCCCAGCTCGCAGCCCAGGACGTCGGTGTTGCGGTAGACGCGGAAGACCTTGGACGCGAACAGCGGCTGCAGCGCGGTCGCGACGTCCTCGTCCTGCGTCGCGACGACCGACGCGGCGGCCAGGCCGTCGGCGATCTCCCGGGCGATGTTGGGGCCGGCCAGCAGCCCCACCGGGTGGCCGGGCAGGCACTCGGAGATCACCTCGGTGGGCCGCTGCCGGGTACCCGGCTCGAGACCCTTCGCCAGCGAGAGCACCGGCACCCACGCGCGGACGTCGTTGGCGATCAGGCTCAGCGTGCTGCGGATCGCGTGCGACGGCACCCCCACCACCAGGACGTCGGCCTCGTTCGCGGCCTCGACGATGTCGGACGTCGCCCGCAGGCTCTCCGGCAGCTCGTGCTCGCCGAGGTAGCGCGAGTTGCGGTGCTCGGTGTTGATCTCGTCGGCCGTCTCGGCGTTGCGCGACCACAGCAGCGTGGGGGTGTTGTGGGCCGCGAGCTTGGCGACGGTGGTGCCCCACGACCCGGACCCGAGGACGACGACGCGAACCGGGCGGGCCATCAGTGATCACCCGATCGGGGGGAGCCTGCGAGAAATGCGGTCATGGTTCCAGGTTGGCACCCCGGTCGGGTCCCCGGCGGACGATTCGGGAACTCCG
Source organism: Prescottella defluvii (assembly GCF_000738775.1). Classification (GTDB taxonomy): domain Bacteria; phylum Actinomycetota; class Actinomycetes; order Mycobacteriales; family Mycobacteriaceae; genus Prescottella; species Prescottella defluvii. The sequence goes on along the minus strand of NZ_JPOC01000007.1, from coordinate 27,081 downwards.
TGCCGCCGCTGCCACGAGCACGTTCCGCTGGGATGTATCGGGCACCCGCTCGGGGTGACTTCACCGCCGGACGGGCCAGTGCCCGTAGAGTGGCAGCGCCGATGAAGCTGGACGCCCGAACCGCGCGATGTCGAGTGCGCCCGATGGGAGTCGAACGGAGAGGAAGCGGCCGAGTGCTGAAGCAGGAGCGGGCCATCGCGACTCGGAACGAGATCATCCGTGCCGCGGCCACGCGGTTCGATGAGATCGGCTACGAGCGCGCCAGCCTTGCCGAGATCGCCGACCTGTCGGGGTTCACCAAGGGTGCGTTGTACTTCCATTTCAAGTCGAAGGATGATCTGGCCGTCGCGATCATCGAGGAACAGCATGCGATCTCGATGAACACCGTCGCCGCGATCCGGGCGACACATGCGCCGGCGCTCGAGCAGGTGGTGATGCTCTCGTACGAGATGGCGCGCGAGATCGTCGAGGACCCGCTCGTGCGGGCCGGCATCCGCCTGACGCTCGAGATGAGTGCCTCGGCAGGAATGTCGACGCCGTATCAGGACTGGATCGACGGTCTTCAGCACGTGTTCGGTGCGGCCGTGGACGAGGGCGACGTCGTCGGCACGGTCGACCCCGGAACGATTGCACGCTACTTCGTCGCGGCTTTCACCGGCGTCCAGCTCGTGTCGAACGTGCTCACCGGCCGCACCGATCTCGAGGCCCGACTCGATCAGATGCTGTCGTTCATCCTGCCGGCGGTCGTCGCACCGCGTCGTCGCCACAAGATCGACCGATACCTTCACTCCCGGTGGAATCCGACGAACGCGTGATGCGGTCGGCGTCCGGTGCCCGATCCGCCTCGGCGGCGTCGACTCAAAGCTCAACGCCTGCACCACCTCACGGACGGTGCCGAGGGGAATCGCCGGGCATGAGCGATCCGACGTGACAATCCGGGCCTCGATCGATGCGGGGCACGCCTACAGTCGGAGGGGTACGAGGCGAACCTGATCATCGAGACGACAGCGGGTGCCCAGTGTCGAACGACCTACCTCTGCGCGACGTGTACGCCGAGCCCACGCTCGCCGACGTGCTGCCGTCGGTCCTGGCCTCCCTCGGGGTGCCGGGTGAGACCGACCAGCTCGGCCTCGCCAGGGGAGACCGGACCGTGGTGCTGCTGATCGACGGTCTCGGATGGAACCTTCTGCGCCGCAATGTCGATGCCGCGCCGTTCCTCGCGGAGGCGGTGGGGCGTCCGATCCGGGCCGGGTTCCCGACCACCACCGCGACCAGCCTGGCGTCGTTCGGTACCGGGTTGCCGTCGGGTCGGCACGGCATCACCGGGTACGTCTCCGACGTCGAGGAGGCCGGCGGTCCGTTCAACTGGCTGCGCTGGCAGCGCGTCGGCGATCACCGCGACATGCTGGGTCAGGTGGTGCCGGAACGGATCCAGCCGTCGCGACCGGTGTTCGAGCGGGCGGTGGCCGACGGCGTCGTCACCACCACGGTGCTGCCCCGCGAGTTCGCGGGCACCGGGCTCACGCGGGCGGTGCTGCGCGGCGCACGCTTCGTCGGCACCGTCGCATACGGGGACCTGCTGCATTCGACGGTGTACGCCGCGAACGCGGCGGAGCGGACCCTCGTCTACTGCTATCTCAGCCAGATCGACACCCTCGGCCACGTGTACGGTCCCGGCACCGATCCCTGGGTGGCGCAGATGACGATCGTCGACCGGTTCGTCGAGGACCTCGTCGCGCATCTCGGCTCCGACGTGAACCTGCTGGTCACCGCCGATCACGGCATGGTTCCGGTGGCGGCCGCAGACCGCATCGACGTCGACGGCAATGCCGCGCTGTCCGACGGTGTCCTCTCCCTCACCGGCGAGGCCCGCTGCCGCTACGTCCACACCGAACCCGGCCGCGCCGACGCCGTGCTGCGGCGGTGGCGCGGCGAACTGGGCGAGCGGGCGTGGGTGGGGACCCGCGACGACGTCGTGGCCGCGGGCCTGCTCGGCCCGGACCCGTCGGAACCCGCGCGGCGTCGGATCGGGGATGTCGTGGCGATCGCTCGCGGCGGGTCCGCGATCGTGCGCACCGAGGCCGAACCCCGGATGTCGATGCTGGCGGGTCAGCACGGTGCCCTCACCGAGGATGAACTGCTGGTGCCGCTGCTGCAGATCTGATGTCCCTGCGCGCGGCGTCATTCGTCTCTAGGGTGGCGGGCGGGGTGGGTCCGACCACCCGTGCCGAACCGACGACTGGGGGCAGGATGCGAACGCGCGAGACGACGATCATCAGGCACTGGAAGGTGAGCCTGCGGGCGTGGTTGGTGTTCTGGATCGCCCGGATCTTCGTCAAACCGTTGTTCGCGGCGTGGCCCACCACCGATCGCGGCATCGCCGTGCTCGGGCATCTCGAGAAGGTGGTCGACCGACTTCCGCGGCCCCGCGGCGTGCGTATCGAACCGATGACCCTCGGGGGTGTGCCGAGCGAGTTGATCCGGCATCACCGCGAGGCGTCCGACGCGCTCGCCGGCGCGACCATCCTGTACTTCCACGGCGGCGGATTCGTGTTCTGCGGCTTGGCCACTCACCGCAGCCTCTGTGCGGTCCTCGCCGCGCGGGCCGGTATCCCGGTGATCTCGGTGGAGTACCGCCAGTTGCCGTACGGCGGTATCGGCACCTCGATCCACGACGCGATGGCCGCGTACACCGAACTGCTCGGGACGTGCGCGGACCCGACGAAGATCATCGTCGCGGGCGACTCGGCGGGTGGCTACCTCGCGATGAAGGTGGCCGAGTTGGCCGCGACCCGCGGCATGATCACGCCGGCCGCGGTGATCGGCTACTCGCCGCTGCTCAATCTCGCCCTCGAGAAGCACGACCCCGACTACATGCGCCGGGACGCCTACCTGCCGATGAGTCAGGTCGAGAAGCTCAAGGACAAGTGGGTGTCCGGCCCCGACCCCATCGTCGGTGCCGACTCGCCGATCGAGGCCGACCCGCACCTGTATCCGCCGTCGTTCTTCAGCGTCGCGCAGTACGAACTGTTGCGGCCCGACGTGGAAACGATGACCGCGCTGCTCGAGGACGCCGGGCAGGCCGTCGAGACGCACGTGTGGAGTGGCCAGATCCACGCCTACCCGGTGATGGGCACGGTGCTGAAGGAGAGCGCGATGACGATCGCGCTGAGCCTCGACTTCGTGCGGCGCGCACTGGGACACCGCGGCCGGCACGCGGCCTGAGCTACCGTCCCAGCGCCTCGATCTGCCTGCGCAGGCTGGCCTCGGTCTGCCGGATCGCGGTGACGACGAACGGCTCGATCAGCTTGCCCATCGCCTTGCCGGCCAACCCGCCCGGTAGTTCGTAGCCGAAGTCGACGGACAGTTCGGTGCGGCGGTCGTCGACCGGGGTGAACCGCCAGATCGACCGGTTACCGAATCCCGAGACCGAGGACAGCGTGATGAGCCGGTCCTGCTCCCACTCGGTGACCTCGACCGTCGACTTCAGCGCCTTGAGACCGAGCTGCATCGTCGCGTCGTACGTCGCGCCCAGGCCCTGGTCGAGGCTGCCGATCGGGTCGAAGCGACTGACCCCGAACATCCAGTCGGGCACGTTCCGGTAGTCGTCGATGTGCGCGAAAGCGAGATCGACGGGAACGACCGCCACCGCCGTGTGTCGAACGTGGATCATGTTTGTTCTCCCTCCCCCTGGACTCCCGGGATCGGACGTTAGTACACCCCGGATGTGACCCCCGTCACCGGCGTCCCGAAAGTCGGAATTCGGCGATCTCCCGCGCGTTGTCGATCGCGTCCATCAGCGCCCGGTGCCGGTCGTCGGCGGACTCGGCGGCCAGCACCGCGAACTTGTCGGCCGCACCCATCGGCACCCACGACGCGAGCGCGTACAGGTGGTCGCCGGGCTGCTCCAGGACGTCGAACATGCGCGGCGGCGCCGGCGGCGGATCGTCGCGCAGTTCCCGGATGCGGGTGAGCAGGATGTACAGCTCGGTGATCTTGTCGGTGATGTGCTGCAGTTGCGTGTCCGGGACGCGGCCGGACGCGCCGACCGGCCACGGCTCGACCTCGGCGCTCGGATACGGGTCGTCACCGAGCCAGTGCCGCACCCGGATCCGCTCCTCGCCGACGCAGTCCAACGCCCAGCGGCCGTCGCCGATCCCGACGTGCGAGACGATCCGCACGGCGGTGCCGACGTCGTTGCGGACGTCGCCGCCGCCCACCTCGTGACCGCGGGCGATGAGCACGGTGCCGAACACGGGACCCTCGGTCGCGGTTAGGCAGTCGCGCACGAGCGCCTGGAAGCGGGGCTCGAACACGTGCAGCGGCAACCGTTCCCCGGGCAGCAGTGCGGCACCGAGGGGGAACATCGGCAGAACGGTCATTTGACCAGAATGGGCCATCAGGGCATCCGGAGACGGGGAACGGGCACCGTATCGGGTGGGGTGTCGCGGTCGAGTTCGACGATCAGATGGTCTGCCCACGCCACCAGTCCGGTGATGTCGAGGGCGTGCGGTGGGTTGTCCTCGAACGGGACGATGCGGTGCCGGCCCTGCCTCAGCAGCGAGACGGCCCCGGCCGGGTTGCCGCGCATCTGATGGGTCACCGCGACGGCCAGCTGGGCCAGACCCTGCCACAGCCCGCGCTCCTCGGCCGGCGCCTTCTTCCACGCCGCCTCGAGGACCTCGTGCGCGTGGAACGGCAGGTTGTGGTCGAGCAGGCGCTGCGCCTCGGTGATCGCCTCACCGGGATCCAGATCCAGATCGTCGGGCATCGTCGGAAACCCTTCCTCGCCCCACTCGAGCGGCCGGCCCAGCCGGTCCCGGGGCCGGGCGTTGCGGGGCTTGCCGAGGGTGTCCCGATCGCGGTCGGCCATACAAGCAATCTAGCGCCGATGGGGGTGTCGGCGGGAGGGGCAGTCCGCCGGCTGCCGCGCCCGAACTCGTCTCCGGCGCGCGCGATCGGGGGCGCGGGAGGTCAATCCGGGCGCGGGAGCGTTCTGGGCTGCCGTTCGGACAGCGCTCACCGCCGACGTCTCACACCTTTTGTCGGCCTCACACACTCATTCGGTGCGCATCTCGTGTGTGTTGCCCGGAAAACCTGTGTGAACGTGTCGCCAGGATGCGGCATGCTGCACGACCATGCCACCTGAAAGTGTCGAGCCGATCAGCGCTTCGTCACCCGAGACCGGGGCGGACGTGCTCGCGTGGGGAATGGTCGCCAATCTCAGCCGCGACGTGTTCATGCGCCAATACGATGACCGGAAGCGGCCGGGGACGCGACACTTCGTGCCCGGGACGAAGCTGTGGGTTCTTCCGAGCACGTGGGGCGACGGTGGCGACAACGTCTACGTCGTGGGGATGCGGCGGCAGACCAGGGGGCGCCAGTTGATCCGCATGGTGATGCCCAGCGCGCGTCTGGTGAACTTCCGCCTCGAGGCGATCTACAGCCCTGCGTTGCTGCGCACGATGACCGGGAGTTCGGTGCGCGGCGGAGACGCTGATCGCTGGCTCTTCGATTCGAGGGCGCATGCCGAACGCGTCGCTCGATCTTGGAAGTGGGGGACCACCAGGGTTGTTCATCTCGGGTTGCATCCCTGGTACGAGATGCACAACGCCGATGAGAAGTGCGAGTTCTGCGATGGACGTGACGCGTGCAAATCTGGAATCGGGGTCGACGCGAATCCGTACGAGCCCGACCCTCGGGAGGAGTTCGGAACCGTCGCCTGGTGGGGCTCACCGCACGGGTTCTGGGCCGCAGGCTGGCGGTCGGAGGCGCAGATCGGCGAATGGCAGGACGAGGGTGATCTGGCCGTCCGACTCATGGCGACGCGGCGTCGGCGCCTTCGCGACGACGCGCGCTATCTCGCGGCCAGCCTGCGCGGGCGCTCTGTCGAAGAGATCGAGGCAACCAACGTGTTGTATGCAAGGGCAGCGAAGTTCCGGTTCGTCCGAGGCGACTACCAGCCCCGAACCCTCGACGGCGTCGTGCACGCGTGGCTGGACGACAACGACGTCGTGGTCCGCACCCAGTTCGGGTGAATCCAGGGTCGTTGCAGTGGGCGAATCGCGGCAAAGCAAAAGACCCGGTATCGCTGCTGCGATACCGGGTCTTTCATTTGTAGCGGGGACAGGATTTGAACCTGCGACCTCTGGGTTATGAGCCCAGCGAGCTACCGAGCTGCTCCACCCCGCGTCGGTAATTTCAGACTACACGATGTTTCGGGGCCGATTTACCATCGAGGCGATCCGCGGCTGTGTTCCCGGTCACCGGAACGGCGCCCCGCGAGGTTGAGTCGCCGCCTTAATCTGCGGAGAGACTGCACGACGAGGGATCCGGAGGGATTCGTATGGCACTGCTCGAGAACAAGGTCGCCTTCATCACCGGCGCGGCACGCGGACAGGGGCGCAACCACGCGGTGCGCTTCGCACAGGAGGGTGCGGACATCATCGCGCTCGACATCTGCGCACCGGTCTCCGACGACGTCGGCTACCCGGCGGCCACGCCCGAGGATCTCGAGGAGACCGCCCGCCTGGTGCGTGCCGAGGGCCGCGAGATCGTCACCGCGATCGGCGACGTCCGCGACCAGGCCGCGCTGCAGGCCGCCGTCGACGCCGGTGTGGAGCGCTTCGGTCGCCTCGACATCGTGGTCGCGAACGCCGGCATCTCCACGTGGAACCGCTTCTGGGAGATGCCCGAGGAGCAGTGGACCACGATGGTCGACATCAACCTCAACGGTGTGTGGCGCACCCTCAAGGCCGCGGCACCCGCGATGATCGACGGCGGCCGCGGCGGCTCGATCATCGTGGTCAGCTCGGCGGCCGGCCTCAAGGCCAGCCCGGGCACGTCGAACTACACCTCCGCCAAGCACGGCCTGGTGGGTCTGACGAAGACCGCGGCGATCGAGTTGGGCGAGTTCGGCATTCGCGTCAACTCCATCCACCCGGGCGCGGTGGACACCCCGATGGGCCAGGACGCCAACGTCGGCAAGATCCTCTCCCAGTTCCCGCGCTACCTGGACAACTACAAGTGGCCGCTCGCGGGGCTGAGCAAGTGCAGCGTCGACGACATCTCCGAGGTGGTGCTGTATCTGGCCAGCGACCGGTCGCGCACCGTCACCGGTTCGCAGATGTCGCTGGATCTGGGCATCACGTCCATCTGACGCGTGTCGGGGGCGGCGCAGTCACAGGTTGCCGCGCCGCTCCTGCTCGCGTTCGATGGCGAGGAACAGGGCCTGGAAGTTGCCCTTGCCGAACCCGAGTGAGCCGTGCCGCTCGATGAGTTCGAAGAACACCGTCGGCCGGTCCCCGATCGGTTTGGTGAAGATCTGCAGTAGATAGCCGTCCTCGTCGCGGTCGACGAGGATGCCGCGGCGCTCGAGTTCCTCGATGGGGACGCGCACCTCGCCGATCCGGGCCCGCAGCGCCGGATCCTCGTAGTACGACGCCGGTGTCGGCAGGAACTCGACGCCCGCCGCCGACAGTCGGTCCACCGCGTCGAGGATGTCCGACGTCGCCAGCGCCAGGTGCTGCGATCCGGGGCCGCGATAGAACTCGAGGAACTCGTCGATCTGCGACCGCTTGCGGCCCACGGCCGGCTCGTTGAGCGGAATCTTGATGCGGTGGTTGCCGCTGGCGACCACCTTGCTCATCAGTGCCGAGTATTCGGTGGCGATGTCGTCGCCCACGAACTCCGCGAGATCGGTGAAGCCCATGACACGGTGGTAGAAGTCCACCCACTCGTTCATCCTGCCCAGTTCGACGTTGCCGACCACGTGGTCGAGCGCCTGGATCACCTGCGGCGCATCGCTCGGCGTGCCGGTGCGCGCGACGTACCCGGGCAGGTACGGGCCGGTGTAACGGGATCGGTCGACGAGGGTGTGCCGGGTCTCGCCGTAGGCGGCGATGCTCGCGGTGCGGACGGTGCCGTGCTCGTCGGCGACGTCGTGCGGTTCGACGAGGATCCGCGCGCCCTGGCTGCGCGCGTGCGCGATGCAGCGGTCGACGTCGGTGACCTCCAGTGCGACGTCGTGGACGCCGTCGCCGTGCCGGCGGTGATGGTCGTGCAGGGGGCTGGACGGGTCGACGCCGCCGGTGAGCACGAATCGGACGGCACCGCTGCGCAATACGAAGGCGCGGTGATCGCGGTTGCCGGTCTCGGGTCCCGAGTACGCCTCGAGCTCCATCCCGAACACCGCCCGGTAGTAGGCGGCGGCCTGCGTCGCGTTGCCCACCACCCAGACGATCGCGTCCCACCCGACCACCGGAAACGGATCAGCGGACGGATCGTGCTCGACGAGTCCGAGCAGTTGGCGCAGGGAAGCGTCGTCGAGATGGGTCAATGACTGGCCGACGGTCATGAGTGGACCTCCCGTGACGAGTACGGGTCGATCACACCGCGCCGACCTCGCAGGAGGCAACCTCGGCCGGATCGGCTGTCCGGACTGGGCAATCTGTGTCGGCGAATGCCGCGTTGAGTGTGCAGTTTGTACACCGATACTGCTGTATCGCTCTTCGAATCTGCACTGCAGCACATTCTTTCCGCAGTCGACCAACGGACTTACTGAACTCCAGTGCAAATTTGGGTCTGAAGTTGGCCGGCCAGGACTTCCGTGTCGGAGGATGGGCTTTGGCGGAGCCCTGACCTGCGGTTATGGCGCACTAATTGGACCGTTGGAATGTTTCGGTCAAAAGCCTCCCGATCCGGATCTGTCTGCGCTAGTTTCCATTCGATCACGACCGCTGAGGGAGCGCGAGAGGGCTGATCGGAGTCCCGTCGGATAAGGCTTCGCCGCGTTTGTGTGCTGCTCGATTTCGTAACCGTGTGGAAGGCGGTCGCAACTCTGTGCAGATGTTCCCAGAGTGGTTCCAACCCCGATCGAGAAGGTGGGATTTCGTATGAGTGTGATGTTTTTGGATGCGACCGCTGCGTTGCTGACCGGACTGCTGAACAGTACCTTTCACGGATCGTTCGTGCCCGGTGCCACCGGCATCCTGGGTTCGGTGGCCGAGGCCGCCAACATGAGCTGAATGCAGAAGAAGTACTGATCGGCGGCAATCGCTGCAACCTCTGGCATAAAAGGAGCGGATGATGGACCTGGGCTCAATTTCCGAGTTGCTCGGCACTGAAGGAATGATCGATTTCATCGCGAAATTCCTATCGGGCACCCTGATCGGAGGATCGGCGGCGTCGATCGACCTGACCTGGCCGATCCCGGGCCCCTTCTGACGCCTCCAGTCAGACTATTCGCAAGGAGTGAAGCACTGTGGGAAGTATTCTCGATCTCGTCACGAGCGTTGACCTCGGGTCCGTATCGGATATGCAGTACTGGGGGCCGTTCAACACGTTGAGCGATGTCCTGGGCAAGGCAGTCACCGCTGCGATTGCCGTGTGGCCCGTGGGTTCGTCAGCCGTAGCGGGAAGCCTCGACGGAACGCTCGGCGCTTTCGGCACGGCCCTCGCGTCCCTCGGCGGACAGTAACCAAGAAAGGGAAAGCATGTTCGATCATTCTCTCGCCTACAGTTCCGATCTCATAAAGTTCGGTTCGATCGATCTGGTGGTTGTGTTCGCCAAGTACCTGAACACACTTTCAACGATGAACGAGCTTCCCTACGTCTGACGAAAGGTATTGAGACGATGCTGCAGAGGTACATACAGACGATGATCCCGTGGGTCGCACAACTCTTCGGATTTGTCGGCATGGGAAGCAAGATGATCAACCCGCCGCCGGTGGAGTAATAGACGGTCGACTCGGAGCGAACATTGGGCGCATGGCGCCGCCGCGCTCCAGGGTAGAAACCGAGGATCTCACGTCCGGTAGCGGGCTCGGGGTCCTCGGTTTCGTGTTTGCCAATCGAACAGTATTTCCCTTGTCCCGGTGCGGTCAGGAATCGCAGGACTTCAAGGAGAGTGTGTGCATGAGTGTCGCCGACTGGTTCGCGGCGGGAACGCGTCGGATCCCGGCGCGGGATGCCGAATTCATCTACGGGGAGACTGACGGCAATCTGGCGCACTTCGTGGTCGTCTACGTCTTCGACACCACCCAGTACCTGAACGCGGAGTTCACCCGGGAGAGCGCGATCGAGTGGGTCCGGGCGCGACTCGGCCACCACCACATGTTCACGCACCGCATCCGGCGGGTGCCGCTGGGCCTGGACCATCCGCACTGGATTTCCGACCCCGACCTCGACCTGGGTGCCCACGTGCGCGTCACCGCGATCGACGAGCCCGGATGGGCGCCCCTCGAGGCGCCATTATCCGAGTTGCTGTGCACGCGTATGGATCTCACCCGACCGCCGTGGGAACTGCACTTCTTCACCGGTGTCAGTGGGATCGTCGATCAGCCCGGTCGTCTCACTGCGGTCGCGCTCAAGGCTCACCACAGCATCGGCGACGGACTGGGGGTGCTGCAGATGGTGGAGAAGGTCTTCTCGGATCAGACGGCCACACCGGCCGCCGCCCGCCTGGCGCGGTTCCTCTGGGCGCGACTACTCGTCCAATCGCTGTGGGGCATTCCGCGTCAGCTGATCCAGTTCGCCAAGGATGTGCCCGGCAACCGTGCCGCCGCGCGAGCCGTGGGTGATGCCGAGCGGTCCGGTGAGTGGCCGGCGAGGATCGCACAGCCTGGCATTCGATTCAACGGCAAGGTGAGCGGGTCCGGCACCATGGTGCCGATCACCCTGCCCACGGAATCACTGCGCCGCATCAGAGAAGCTGTTCCCGGAGCAACCGTGAACGACGCCCTGCTCGCCGTCGTGGGAAATGCGCTCGCGCGCTACCTTACCGAGAAAGGCGAGCGGCACCGGGGCTCGCTCGTCGCGATGGTGCCCCGATCCGTGCGGAAAGTGGAGAAGTGGGAGTCGGCAAACCAGTTGGCGATCATGAACGTCGACACGCACACCGACATCGAGGACCCGCTCGAGCGGGTCGCGCGCATCGCCGAATCGTCGAAGTCCGAGAAGGCACGCACCTCGAATACCGCGGTTCGCCGGGCCGCAATTGCGATGGAGACCGCGCCGGCGCCGCTGATGCGGCTGTTCATGTACACGGGCAGTAGCGCCGCCAACCATGACCCCGAGCGGCTCCGCTATTGGCACACCATGATCAGCAACGTGGCTTTCGGGGTCGAGAGCCTCACGCTGAACGGTGCGCCGGCCGTGGCTGTGTTCGGTGGACAGCCGCCGGTGGACGGCGACGGGCTGCGTCACTTCCTGGCGGCCGCCGCCGGTGGAGACCTGACACTGACGGTGATGGCCGATCGCGCGATGATGCCCGACACCGACAGATACATCGAGTTGATCCGAGCGAGTCTCACGGAGTTCGAGAAGGTGGCCACGGGTCGGACGAATCGGGGTCCGTCGGACGAAATCGCCTCCTGAACGCCCCCGCCCCACCATTCCAAGCTCATGCCGCCGGTCGGGTTTCGCCGCTAGTCTGATACCGAACGAGCGCACCACGCGACCCGATCGGAGTGGACGATGTCACCAGCGAACGAGACCAGGCCGGTGATCGTCGGCGTCGACGGATCCGACGCCGCGATCCATGCCGTCAAATGGGCGGCCGTCGAGGCACACGCCCGCAAGGTGCCGCTGAAACTGGTGCACGTCATCGACACCGAAAACGACTTCCCGTTCGTCGCCGACGACCTCGAGGAAGAAGAGGCCGCCGGACGTGAGGCCCTCAAAGCCGCGCGTGAGGCCGCCACCATCGAGGACTACACCATCGACATCGAGGTGGAACTGCTTCGCGGCCGGGTCAATCGGGCGTTCGTCGACCTCTCGGAGAAGGCCAGCCTGCTGGTGGTCGGCTCGGTGGGGGCCGGTTTCTTCGAACGGATGGTCCTCGGCTCCACTGCCCTCTCACTCGCGCATCACGCCAAGTGCACGGTCGCTGTGGTGCGCGGCGCCGACGGCAGCCCGATCCCGCCCACCTCCGGTCCCGTCGTCGCCGGCGTCGACCATTCCGACAGCGCCGACATCGTCGTCGGAACCGCGATGCAGGAGGCGTCGATCCGGCACACCGAGATGACGGCCGTGCACGCGCGCCGGCGTCGCGGCACCAAGGAAGCCGACGAGGAGGCCCGCGGCCGGATCGAACGATTGATCGCGACCCTGGGCGCCAAGTTCCCGTCGGTTCAGGTCGAGACCGTGATCGCGGAGGCCGGCCCCACTAAGCACCTCGTCGCGCTCAGCGCCACCGCCCGTTCGATGGTCGTCGGCAGCCGGGGTCGTGGTGGTTTCGAGAGCGCGCTCCTCGGTTCAACATCCCAATCGCTGCTGTACCACGCGCAGTGCCCGGTGATCGTCGCCCGCTCCCGCGTCACCCCGTGACATCGCCATGGATCGGGGCGGGCACCGGCTCGACGAGCTCGACGTCGACCTGATCACGCGCCTGCGCGGCGATCCCCGGATCGGGATCCTCGAACTGTCCCGCCGCGCCGGGGTCGCCCGTGCGACGGTCCAGGCCCGGCTGCGGCGGCTCGAGGAAGCCGGGATCGTCACCGGATACGGGCCCGAGATCGATTTGCGCACAGCCGGATACCCGGTCCAGGCGTTCGTCACGCTGGAGATCGCGCAGGGCTCACTCGGACAGCTCACTCGGGAACTCGAGGAGTATCCCGAGGTGGTCCAGGCGTGGGCCACCACCGGCGTCGGCGACGTCCTGTGCCGGGTCGCGGCCGCATCGCACGACGACCTGCAGGCGCTGCTGATCGCACTGCACCACTCGTCGACGGTGGCCCGGTCGGTGTCGGTGGTGGTGCTGTCGGAGATCGTGCAGTTCCGAACCTTGCCGTTGCTCACGAAATCCGTTCGCGCGCAAGATCACGACAACGTCACCGAGCGGCGTGGCTGACCGGAGCCCGACAGCGCCGTCTCTACGCTTCGCCGCGTGGACAGACGAGGATTCCTCACCGTGTTGGCGGCCGGCGCGGCATCGCTGACGACCGGCTGCACCATCGCGCACGGCGAGGAGATCGCGGTGCCTCCGTCGTCGACCCCACCCGTGCCATCCACGACGACACCACCGCCGCCCCTGCTGCCGGGTCCGCCGCCGTCGTCCGCGCGGATCGCACTGCCGCCGGGTGTCGTGAGCGCCATTCCCGGCCCGGGCAGCAACATCGCCCTCACCGTGGACGACGGCACCAGCCCCGACGTCGTCGGCGCCTACATCCAGTTCGCGAAGGACACCGGTGCCCGGTTCACATTCTTCGTCACCGCCGTCTACGACTCGTGGACCATCCACCGGGACGCGCTGCGGCCGCTGGTGGAGAGCGGCCAGATCCAACTCGGCAGCCACACCTGGGATCACCCCGACCTGACCAAACTGTCGACCGGGGCGGCCGCGTCACAGTTCCAGCGCACCAAGACGTTCCTGCACAACACCTTCGGCGTCGACGGCACCCCGTACTACCGTCCGCCGTTCGGGTACCGCGACGCCACCGTCGACCGGATCGCCGCCGACCACGGCTACACCGTGCCGACGCTGTGGCACGGTTCGCTGTCGGACTCGGGGATCGTCACCGAGCAGTACCTGCTCGAGTGCGCGCGCAAGTACTTCGTCGCGCAGTCGATCGTGATCGGGCACGCCAACCACCTGCCGGTCACCCGGGTGTACGGCCAACTGGTCGACATCATCCGGGAACGGAACCTGTCGATGGTCACGCTCGACGACGTGTTCCTCCGCCGCAGCGTGGCGACCGCCTAGGCGAGATCGTCGGCCAACCCGCGGTAGTACCCGCTCTGCGCCGGGAAATAGTCGTCGAACTCGGGCAGTGGCGTGCCGTCGCGCGCCGCGGCGAGCATGTCCAGGTAGTACTCCCACCCGGGACCCACCTCGCTGACCGTGTCGACGGGGATGCCGAGATGCGTGAGGATCAGCTCGGTGGTTCCGTCGGCTTCACGCAGATCGGCGGACAGCCGCCACGCCCCGCCCGGATCGGTCACCGACAGCGCGAGGCGCCGCGGCGGATCGCACGCGTCGATGCGCATCTCGCTCCACGGGGTGTCCTCCTCGAACGCCAACTGCACGCGGATCGTCTTGCCGGCGCCCGGTTCTCCCTCCCAGGGGCCGAACCATCCTGCAGTGCGATCGGATTCGGTGAGCGACGCCCAGATGTCGGCGATCGGAGCGTCGAACGTGCGGGTGATGCTCAGGTCGACGCCGTCGGGCGTGCGGACGAGCGTGCCTCGCGGTTGCGGATCCATCTGGCTCTTCCTTCCCTTCCCATCGAAGCGTCGAACGGGAGTTCACGGCACTGTGCCGGGCCCGGAGCGTGCACTGAATTCCCGTTCAGGGGTTCCGGGCGGGAGCGCCGATCATTCGCCCTCTCCCAGTTTGTCCTCCCCACGCCGCCGGAAGAAGCCGAATCCGGGAACTCCGATGATCGCTTGTCGTACGTCCTTGACCACCTCGAGCAGTTCGTGGATCTCGGGGGAGACGGTGTCGAGGGTCGCGAGGATCGGCATCAGCGCGGTCAGGCGCGCGGTCATCTCGGGCAGCTGGTCGAACAGTGCGACCGCGGCGTGCACCTCGTCCTCGCTGATCTCGTCGACGAACCGGGTCGCCAGCGGCGCCGCGTCCAGGGCGAGGGGCCGGTAGATCGCGAGCAGCTCGTCGGCGACGGCGGCCGAACGGGCCGCGGATCCGACGACCACCTCGGTCTCGGACGCGACCACCGCGGTGCGGTCGACCAGGGTCGCGCACGCCGCGATCACGGCGTCCGCCGCGGCCACCGCGCGAGCGGCGCCGTCGACCACGCCCGACACCTGCCGCACCAGGCCGTCGGCCTCGTCGAGCAGCGCCGACACCCGGGCGGGGAGGCCGACGACGAACGTGGCCGTGTCGACCGACCACTGGGCCACGTTCTGCACGGTCGAGACGAGTTGGAGCGGATTGGGGAGAAGCGGCATCCTGCAATCCTGCCCGAGGTTCGTGGACTGTCGGTGGTTGCTGGGAGGATCGGAGCCGTGGATGCCGAACACACCGTCGTCGATTCGCCCGTGGGGCCGTTGACGCTGGTCCGCAACTCCGAGGGCCTGTGCGGGCTGTACATGCACCTGCAGCGGCACCTGCCCGAGCGCGAGCGGTTCGGCCCACGCACCGACACCGGCTTCGACGACGTGATCGCGCAACTCACCGAATACTTCGCCGGGGAGCGCACCGAGTTCACGGTGCCGCTGGCGCCGCGGGGCACCGAGTTCCAGCAGCGGGTGTGGGCGGCACTGCGCACCATCCCGTACGGGCAGACGTGGACGTACCTGCAGCTCGCGGAACATCTCGGCAATGTCGCCGCGATACGCGCGGTGGCGGCCGCGAACGGGCGGAACCCGATCGGCATCATCGTGCCGTGCCACCGAGTGGTCGGCAGCGACGGCTCGCTCACCGGATACGCCGGCGGGCTCGAGCGCAAGCAGTTCCTGCTCGACCTGGAGAGCCCGGCGTCCGTGGGAATCCAGGATGGACTGTTCTGACGCGGATCGAACCTCACGTTCCGGCGACCCGGAGCGTCTACAGGGTGTGGCACTGAAACCGTTCGAGAAGATCGTCACCGAGCACGGGCCGGTGGTGCTGCGGGTGTGCCGGGCACTGCTCGGGCCCGTCGACGCCGAGGACGCCTGGTCCGAGACCTTCCTTTCCGCGCTGCGCGCCTACCCGGACCTTGCGCCGGGCGCCAACGTCGAGGCGTGGTTGGTGACCATCGCGCACCGCAAGGCCGTCGACGTCCATCGGACAAGACAGCGGGTTCCCGTCCCCACCGACGAGCTGCCGGACCGGGCCACCGCGACGGGGCTACCCGGCTCGTGGAATCACGAACTGTGGGACGCGCTCGCGGACCTGCCGTTCACCCAGCGCGCCGCGGTGGTCTACCACCACCTGGCCGGCCTGCCGTACGCGGAGGTCGCCGGAATCCTCGGCAACAGCACCGCCGCCGCCCGCCGGGCCGCGTCCGACGGCGTCGCCCGGCTGCGACGGACCTACCCGGCCGCCGACACCGAACCGCTCGCACAGGAAGGAGTCGCACGATGAGCGCCCTGACGTTCCCCGATGCACACGACGGCGCCGCCGCCGACGCACTGAGTGCCCTGCACGCCCGTCTGACGGCCGCCGCCGACCGCGACGGCCTGCTCGACCTCGCCTACCGCACCGTCGACACCCCCGTCGGACGGCTGATGCTCGCCGCCACCGACATCGGCCTGGTCCGCGTCGCCTACCCGCGCGAGGACCACGACGCCGTGCTGGCGATGCTGGCCCAGCAGGTGAGCCCGCGCATCCTCGAGGCCCCGGGACGGCTCGACGCCGCCGCCCGGCAACTCGACGAGTACTTCGCGCACCGGCGCACCCACTTCGATGTCCCACTGGACCTGCGGCTGTCGAGCGGCTTCCGGCGCACCGTCCTCACCCGCCTGCCCGACATCGCCTACGGCAGCACCGCCAGTTACGCGCAGGTCGCCGAGGCCGCCGGCAGCCCCCGCGCCGTCCGCGCGGTCGGCTCCGCATGCGCCACCAACCCGCTGCCGCTGTTCGTGCCGTGCCACCGGGTGGTCCGCAGCGACGGCAGCATGGGCCAGTACGCGGGCGGCGTCGAGACCAAACGCGCGCTGCTGACGTTGGAGGCGGCATGAGCGCCGCGCCGCTGACCGACCGCGTCGACGCCGTCGACTGGGCTCCGCTACTCGACGAGCTCGACACGTCCGGCGGCGCTCAGAGTGCCCGGCCACTGCTCACGCGGGACGAATGCCGGGAGCTGGCGGACCTGTACGACGACGCCGGCCGGTTCCGGTCCACCGTCGACATGGCGCGGCACCGCTACGGGGCAGGGCAGTACCGGTACTTCGACTACCCGCTGCCCGCGCCCATCGCCGAGATGCGATCGATGTTCTACGTGAAACTGCTGCCCGTGGCCCGCGAGTGGGCGTGGCGGCTCGGCCGGCCAGCGCCGTGGCCGGACACCCTCGACGAGTGGCTCGAGATGTGTCACGCCGCCGGGCAGCGCCGGCCCACCCCGCTGCTGCTGCGCTACGGACCGGACGACTGGAACGCGCTGCACCGGGACCTGTACGGAGAGTTGGTGTTTCCCCTGCAGGTGGTGATTGGGCTCGGCCAACCGGGTGTCGATTTCGAGGGCGGCGAGTTCCTGCTCGTGGAGCAACGCGCCCGCGCGCAGTCCCGCGGCACCGCCACCGTGCTGCGGCAGGGGCATGCGTTCGTGTTCACCACCAGTGACCGGCCGGTGCAGTCGGTGCGCGGCTGGTCCGCGGCGCCGATGCGGCACGGTGTCAGCACCGTGCGCAGCGGCCTCCGCCGCACCCTCGGCCTCGTCCTGCACGACGCGGAGTGAGCCGGTTGCAACAGAAGGGAAGTGGGTAGATGTCGGCACTGCTGCCCCGCCCGCGTCGGACCGTCGCCGACGGCGCCGTGCTGGTCCCGGACTGGCTCGACCTCGGCGAGCAACGCCGACTGGTGGAGGCGTGCCGCGAGTGGGCGCGCGGACCGGTGCCGATGCGCGCCGCCCGACTGCCCACCGGGCATGCAATGTCGGTGCAGACCGTCTGCCTCGGCTGGCACTGGCAGCCCTACCGCTACAGCCGGATCGCCGACGATGCCGGCGGCGGACGGGTGCTGCCGGTCCCGGACTGGTTGTCGCAGTTGGGGAAACGGGCCGTCACCGATGCCTACGACGCGGCTGCGGGTGCCGCCTACGAGCCGGACGCCGCGCTGATCAACTTCTACGACGACACCGCCCGCATGGGCATGCACCGCGATCAGGAGGAGAGGACGGATGCGCCGGTGGTGTCGCTGAGTATCGGCGACACCTGCACCTTCCGCTTCGGCAACCCCGACACCCGGACCAAGCCGTACACCGATGTGGAACTGCAGTCGGGGGACCTGTTCGTATTCGGCGGTCCGTCCCGCTTCGCGTACCACGGTGTGCCGAAGGTGTTTCCGGGCACCGCCGATCCCGTCTGCGGACTGGCGTCCGGCCGGCTCAACATCACGCTGCGGGTCACCGGTCTGGAGGACAACGGACGGACGACGGGCTGACGAACCCGATCGTCACGTCCGGCACTGCCCCGCTTCGGTTGACTCGTCGGGTCGAGTGGGTTCAGGCCACCGAGGTGCTGGCCTGGAAAATCAGGTGCTCGACGAGCGTGATCAGTACGGACTTGCACGATTCGCGGTCGCGCGCGTCGCACAGCACGATGGGGGTCGTGGCGTCGAGGTCGAGTGCCTCGCGAACCTCGTCAATCGTGTAGGCCTGGGAACTGTCGAAGCAGTTCACCGCGACCGTGAACAAGACTCCGCGCCGTTCGAAGTAGTCGATGGCAGCGAACGAGTTCTCCAGCCGGCGGGTATCGGCGAGAACGACGGCGCCGAGAGCTCCACGCACCAGTTCGTCCCAAAGGAACCAGAATCGGTCCTGTCCAGGCGTGCCGAACAGGTACAGCACGAGGCTTTCATCGATGGTGATACGACCGAAGTCCAGGGCCACCGTGGTCGTGGTCTTACCTTCCACGCCCGACAAATCGTCGATACCGGTGGACAATTCGGAGATTGTCTCCTCGGTGCGCAGTGGCGCGATCTCGCTCACGGAGGACACCATCGTGGTCTTACCGACTCCGAAGCCGCCGGCTACGAGGATCTTGACCGAAGCAGCCAGGTCGGCTGAGGACGCATTGTCATGCATGGTTGTCTACAGCTTTCGGATTCCATCGAGCACTGCTTGCAGAATGTTCACGTCGCCGATCCCGGCGATGTCGTTGTAGGAGTCAGCGCTGGCGGGAGCACGGAAGTTCAGTACTCCCTCGGCGATGAGATCACCGACCAGGATCTTGGTCACCGCGAGTGGCAGATTCAGGTGCGCAGAGACTTCGGCCACCGACTGCGCGAGACGGCACAGCTGAATGATCTCCGCGTACTCCGATTCGATGTGCCGCAGTCGCGGAGTGGGGGACACGGTCACCACGAGCGTGAGCATGTCGAGATCGTGTCCCCCACCCATCGTGCGACCCCGCGTGACGGTGTATGGGCGGACCAGAGGCCCGGCCGCATCGTCGAACAACGGTTGACCAATACCTGTCACGGCAATCTATGCTCCACGCTCTGTCGCGCTGTGGCGAGGATCGGTGGACAGATAGCGACCTACACGCTGCACGGTCATGTTCATTTCGTACGCGACCATGCCCAGGTTCGCGGTGTCGTTGGCCTGCAATGCAATACATGCATTGCGTCCGGCCGCCGTCACGAACAGCACCGCCTGCTCGAGTTCGATGACGGCTTGGCGAACACCGCCGCCTTGAAAGCGATGTCCCGCGCTGCGTGCCAGCCCGTACAGAGTCGCCGACATGGCGCCGAAGTGCTCGGCGTCCTCACGGCTCATGGTCGTGGATCGACCCAGCAGCAGTCCGTCGGTGGAAAGCACGACCGCGTAGCGCACCCCGGCGAGACGATTGACCAGATCGTCGAGAAGCCAGTTCAGATCGCCTGAGTTGGAAGTCGTCACGTTCACCGTCCATCACCTTTCATTTCGTCCCAGATTGGATACTCGGGCGAGGGCGCCGAGTGCCGAGCCTGCTGGGTACCGTACGTGATGGCGGACAACAGATCTCGCGCCTGCTCAGCCGATCGCTGCGGCTGCTGCGCTTCCGTTTCGGGCTCGGGTCGAGGATCGTACGCCAACTCCGGTGCCAGACTGGCCTGCCGGCGACGGCGGGGAAGGCTCCGACGACCGTCACCGCCGTTGTCGGACAACGGCTGCGGGGTGAGGGGCGCCGGTTCGGCAGCCTGGGCCGGCGCTTCGTGCCACGCGGTCGTCGCGGAGTAGTTCGTGTGCTCGGACTGCGGCGCGCTGTCGACGCGGTCGAGGTGCGCCCACGCCCGCTCCGGGGCGCCCGGCTGCTCCGACTGCTCGACGGCGGGCGCCGAGATGGGGGGTGCCAGTGTTGCAACACCGACTGCAGCCGAGGTTGATTCGGCAGAGTCGAGGGCCGGCAGCCCGCCGGCAGCCCGCACCTCCGGCCGGTGGTCGGCGAACCGATCCGGCACATCGCTGACCGCAGGCGTCGGATCGGGGGCGACGACCGAGTTCGGCACCAGCACGATGGCGCGAATGCCGCCGTACTCGGATTCGCTCAGCTGCACACTGATTCCGTGTCGCATCCCCAGTTGCGAAACGATGAACAAGCCCAGGCGCGACGTCTCCGAGAGTGTCTCGACACCGAAATCCGGTGGATTGCGCAGCATCTCGTTGACGCGGGCGAGTTCCTCCGCGGGCATTCCCATGCCCTGATCGCTGATCTCGATCACGACACCCTTGCCGACCACGTTGCCGCTCACTTCGACACGTGACTGCGGGGGAGAGAACGCCGTCGCGTTGTCGAGCAGTTCTGCGAGAAGGTGGATGAGGTCGGCGACCACGTTGCCGACGATGAACACCTGAGGCATGCGGCGGTTGTGCACCCGCGTGTAGTCGAGGCTCTCGCCGATCGCGCTACGCACCAGATCGACCAGGGGCACCGGAGTCCGCCACTGGCGGCCGGGCTGGCCGCCACCGAGGATGACGAGGTTCTCGGCGTTGCGGCGTTCGCGGGTCGCCAGGTGGTCGAGTCGGAAGAACGCCTCCAGCATGGCGGGATCCTCCTGGTTTCGCTCCGCCTCGTCGAGGACCTCGAGTTGCCGGTGCACCACCATCTGGCTTCGGTGGGCGATGTTGAGGAACACCGCGCGCACACCCTCGCGGGTACGGGCCTCGGTGACCGCGGCAGACACGGCGGCCGTGTGTGCGCGGTTGAAAGCATTCGCCACCGAGCCGATCTCGTCGTTGCCGAAATCGAGGTGCGCAGCTTGGGGATCGACCTGCTCGCCCGCGGCCAGCTTGCGCATGGTCTCGGGCAGCTCGACCTCTGCCAGGTCCAGCGTTTCGTTGCGCAGGCGCTTGAGCCGCCCGATCAACCGGTTGGCCAGCCACAGCGACAGCAGGAAGGCTACGAGCGCGATCCCGAGCACACCCGCACCCGCCCACAGTGAGTTGGTCGCCGTGCGCTTGCCGTCGGCGGCAGCGATCTCGTTCGCACGGTCGTTCAGCTCGCTCCATGCGTCGATCACCGGTGCAGACATCTGTTCCTGCGCGGCATTCCACTCGGCGAAGGTCATCGGCGGTGACGGGACGTCACCGTACTTGTCCGGCTTCGGCGGGTTGATGAGGTAGTCCTCCATCGCGGCCACCTGCTGCCAGCCGGGCGATTCGAGTGCCGCCCGGATCTTCGCAGCGGCCGGATCCGCGCCCAGGTCGGCGACGAGCTGCGGAAGTGCGATCCGATAGGACCCGACCAGGTTTCGGTAGTCGCTGCTCAGCGGACCGTCGCCCAGCCGTCCGTTCAGCTCTGCAGCGGTGAGCGCGGCGGACCGTGACATTCCCTCCATCGCGTAGAGGGTGCGCACAGCATTGAGAAGCGTGACGCCGACCTCGGCGGTGGGCGCGTTGGAGGTGATGAGGTTGCTGCCGAGCGCAACCGCATCGAGAATGCGGTTGTAGATGGCGAATGTGTCCTCGATCGACATTCGTCCCGCGTCGATCTGACCGCGAATCTGAGGCAGGCTGGCGCTCAGGGTGTCGAACCCACCCGTGTCGGTACCCATGGCGCCCTTCGACAGGGTCTCCAACTTTGGTGAGTAGCGAGCCAACTCCGCGAATGCGGTATCGAGTTTGTTCCGAGTCGCTTCGAGCGCGGCCGGATCGCCCTGTTCACCGGCCAACTGCCACAGCGACAGCATCCGCTCTTGTTCAACCCAGGCAACCACATCGCGAGCATGACTCACAGCTTCTTGGTTCGCTGCCGCCCATTGCTCGGAATGCTGTCCCTCACGAATCAGGTAACTCGCCGTTCCTACACCAATTCCGAGCAACGCCAGGCTAGGCACCAATGCGATGGCCAGGATCCGTGCTCGGATGCCGAGGCGCACTTTCAACATCGGGGCAATATAGCTGACTGAATTTCAGATGTATACCTCGGTCTCACAGTCGCGATTCTCTCTCGATCCGGTCGGCCCCTTGGGGTTTGGACATCAACTTCGTGTTGCGCCGGCGCTGCGTGCGTCGGACAGGCCGGCGGTGATCGCCATGCTGTCCTGAAGCAGTTCATTCGCGGAGACGGCTGAATTGTCGATCACGAAGTGTGCGATCGACGCCTTCCATGTTTCGGTGGCCGAACGCCACTGGCGGAGGCGGGGGCAGCGCATTAGTCTAGCTTTCTGTGCGAGATGTGGAGTGAAATTGACGATTCTGGTGTGAAAGAGCATCAGACGCGTCGTAGTTCTCGCGCACTTCTTTGCGTCCCCGATCGGCGAGGCGGTGAAAACGGTGACGCGACGTCTTCCGTTCCGTCCACCTTTCACGACGGCGCCCATGCGCGGCGCCCTCGCCGCGCACGCGGTGGACGGGCTCGAACGCCACGACGCCGAGACCGGGACACACACACGAGTGGTCCCCGCGCCGCACGGGCCGGCGGTGGTGAGCGTCCGGTTCGACGGCCCCGACCACGTCGCCGCCACGATCCACGCGGCGCACCCCGACGACGTCTCGCACGTCGAACTGGCGGTCCGCCGCTGGCTCGATCTCGACGCCGATCCCGACACCGTCGACGCGGCCCTCTCCGCTCACGCGCTGCTCGCGCCGCACGTCGCCGCCCGGCCCGGACTGCGGGTGCTCGGCTCCGTCGACGGCTTCGAGACCTCGGTGCTCACCGTGCTGGGTCAGCAGGTATCGCTCTCGGCAGCAAGAACATTCGGATCCCGCCTCGTGGCGGCGTTCGGCACCCCGACCGGCCTCGACGGGTTCGTCGCCTTCCCGGCACCCGACGAACTGGCAGAGCTCGACCCGCTCGTCATCCGGAAGGCCGTCGGACTCACGGGCGCCCGGGCACGTACCGTGCAGGCGCTCGCCGCCGCCGCGGCCGACGGACTCGAGCTTCATCCGGGCGTCGATCCGCACGAGTTCCGCGCCCGCCTGCTCGCGCTGCCCGGCATCGGGCCGTGGACCGTCGACTACCTGTCCGTGCGCGTCCTCGGTGACCGTGACGCCTACCCGTCCGGCGATCTGGTGCTGCGGCGGGCGCTGGGGGTGAAGACGCCGCGCGAGGCCGCCGCGGCATCGGAGCCGTGGCGGCCGTGGCGGGCCTACGCCCTGTTCCACCTGTGGACGAGCCAGGCGTTCCTGTGACCGTCACGATCGATGGCGTCCGAACCGGTGGTCCGGTAGCGCCGACAGCGTGACGTAGGACTACTCGAGTAGTTCGGGTTCCGGCGCTCGGACACTCAAGCCTTCGCCTGGGCCGACGACCGCGCGGGATTCGACTGCCCCGCGGCCTTAGGATCCTTCTCACCCTGCTTCGCGCGGACACCGTCCTCGACGCGGTCGCCGAGCGTCTTGTCGACGTTGCGCCAGTAGTCGAATGCCCGCACCAGGACCGGTTCGGTCACCCCGTTGAGCAGATGGCCGACGATGTTCGATACCAGCCGCTCGCGGGCGGCGTCGTCGAGCACGTCGCGGACCATCGTGCCGGCCTGACTCCAGTCGTCGTCGTCCTTGCGGAGCGTGTACGCCTGGTGCACCATCTCGCCGTCCGCGTACCAGCCCGGGGATTCGCCGGAGACGGAGATGTCGGCGTGCGGTCCGCCCTTGGAGTTCGGCACGTACACCGGGTCACCCGGATTGTGGTGCCGCATGTGCCCGTCCTTGGTGTACGAGCCCAGCGGCGCCGCGTGCGGCGAATTGACCGGCAGTTCCTTGTAATTGGAGCCGATCCGGTACCGGTGCGCGTCCGGGTACGAGAACCAGCGGCCCAGCAGCATCTTGTCGGGGCTGGGCCCGGTGCCCGGCACGGAACTGCTGGGTTCGAATGCCGCCTGTTCGATCTCGCAGTGATAGTCCGCCGGGTTGCGGTCGAGCTTCATCGTCCCGACGTCGATCAGCGGGTAGTCGGCGTGCGGCCACACCTTCGTCAGATCGAACGGATTGAACCGATAGGTCTTGGCCTCCTCGTACGGCATGATCTGCATCTTCAACGTCCACGTGGGGTAGTCGCCGCCGTCGATGTGTTCCCACAGGTCACGCATGTGATAGTCGGTGTCGATGGCGGCCATCTGGTCGCCCTCGTCCTGTGTGAAGAACTCGATGCCCTGGTCGGTCTTGAAGTGGTACTTCACCCAGAATCGTTCGCCCTCGGCATTGACCCACATGTAGGTGTGGCTCGAATAGCCGTTCATGTGCCGCCACGAGCGCGGGATGCCGCGGTCGCCCATCAGCCACGTCACCTGGTGCGCCGATTCGGGGGACAGCGTCCAGAAGTCCCACTGCATGTCGTGATCGCGCAGGTTGGTGTCGGCCCGCCGCTTCTGCGAGCGGATGAAGTCCTGGAACTTCATCGGATCCCGCATGAAGAACACCGGGGTGTTGTTGCCGACCATGTCGAAATTGCCCTGCTCGGTGTAGAACTTGAGCGCGAATCCGCGCGGATCGCGCCACGTGTCCGGGCTGCCCCGCTCGCCCGCGACGGTGGAGAACCGGGCGAGCATCTCCGTCTTCTTACCGGGCTGGAACAGATCGGCCTTGGTGTAGGCGCTCACATCGTTCGTGACCTCGAAGGTGCCGAATGCACCGGCGCCCTTGGCATGTGGCTGCCTTTCCGGCACCCGCTCACGATTGAACTGGGCCATCTTCTCGATCAGGTAGTAGTCCTGGAGCAGGATCGGCCCGTCGGGTCCGACGGTCAGCGAATGCTCGTCGCTGGGCACCGGGATTCCGGAGTCGTCGGTGGTGTAGTTCGGATCGGACATCTCATTCCTTCCCTACGAGTCACGGTGACGTGCAGTAGAGGCTGCAGTACTGACGATGCCTTGAAATTGCCTGGGCTGCACGGCATCGCCGGTGGAGGGGCTCCCGGTGAGGCGGAGCGCGCAGAAGGGCTGGTGCGGTGTCGTGGATTGGCCACCGCACTCCCGCGCGGCGCGTACCGAGCGCGCCTTCCATCAATTACCACCCGACCACTTCCGCGCCGATCCGTCAACCGATGCGCAAATGTGGCCGGCGTGCCGACGCCGGCCACGAACCGCTCAGTCCTCGGCCCGCGCCAGCCTCGACGGCCACCAGATCGGCTTGCCGATGTCGTGCGACAGTGCCGGGACCAGCACGCTGCGGACGATGATCGTGTCGAGCAGGACACCGAATGCGACGGCGAAGCCCACCTCGGCGAGGAACACCAGTGGCAGCACGCCGAGGACCGCGAAGGTACCGGCCAGCACCACGCCCGCCGAGGTGATGACGCCGCCGGTGACGGCCAGTCCGCGCAGCACCCCCGAGCGGGTGCCGTGCTTGCGGGTCTCCTCGCGGACGCGGGTCATGAGGAAGATGTTGTAGTCGATGCCGAGGGCGACGAGGAACACGAACGCGAACAACGGGAACGACTGGTCTGCTCCGGCAAAGTGGAAGACGTGGGTGAAGAAGAATCCGCACACCCCGAGGGTCGCCGCGAAGCTCAGTACCACCGTCCCGATGAGGATGAGTGGTGTCAGCAGTGCCCGCAGCAGCACCGCCAGCACGATGAAGATCACCACCAGCACGATCGGGATGATCAGGTTCCGGTCGTGCACCGACGCGGTCTGCACGTCGAGAGTCGCGGCGGAACTGCCGCCGACCAGAGCGTCGGCGCCGGGTACCGCGTGCAGCGTGTCGCGCAGGCGTTCGACGGTCCGCAGCGCCTCGGGCGAATCGTACGAATCGGCGAGTGCCACATTGACAACGGTCCGCCCGTCGATCGGTACGACGTTCAACAGCGACGGTGGGCACCCCGGCGGCAGTTGCTGTGCGACGGTGCCCCCCGAGTTCTGCAGCAGTGCCTTGACCTTCCCGAGGTCGACCTGCACACACACCGATCCCGGACCCTGGCGCACTCCCTCGACCCCTTCGGCGGCCGCGATGACCGAGCCGACGGCCGACGCATTCGTCGTGACCACCGCCGGAGCGCCGGCGCCCTGATCGAAGTTGGCGTCGTACAGCGCCTGTCCCCGGACGGCGTCGGGTTCGTTGGTGAAGTTCTCGGTGGCAGTGAGACCGTCGGTCTGCAGGCTGCCGATGCCGACCGCGAACAGCGCCGCCAGGAGAGCCGCGGCGCCGATCCACGCGGTCCGGTCGCGACGCCCCACGACGTCGGCGATCCTGCCCCACAGTCCGTGTGTAGCAAGGTCTGTCGCACCATCGGTCTTCGGCTTCCGCGGCCAGAACACCCACCGCCCCACCGCCGACAGTGTGACCGGCAGGAAGGTCATCATCACCAGATACGTGCACGCGATGCCGATGGCCGCGACCGGGCCCAGGCTCTTGTTCGAGTTCAGTTGGGAGAAGCCGAGACACAGCAGACCGAGAATGACGGTCACCGCCGACGCCGTGATCGCGGGCGCGGACTCGCGCCAAGCCTTGATCATCGCGTCGAACCGGTTGTCGTGGAAGTGCAGTTCCTCCCGGTAGCGCGCAATCAGCAGCAGGGCGTAGTCGGTGCCGGCACCGATCACGAGAACGAACAGGATGCCCTGACTCTGGCCGGTGAGGGGGGTGCTGCGCGGCCGCGATGACGTCCTGCTCGGCGGCGGCCAGGTCGTTGCCCTGGACGGCCGTCCCGTCCTGTTTGGCGATCAACGGTACGAACACCGATGCGGTGGTGCCGTCGGTGGAGATCTGGGTGGGCGTCACGCCGTCCCCGTCGACGCCCTCGACCGACGCCATCGAGATCCGCGCCTGCTCGATCGCGGTCCGGTCGGCGTCCGTCAGCCCACCGTCCCGGTGGAACACCACCGCGCCCGGAATGGTCTCCACGTTCAGGAATTTCGCGCTCTCGTTCGCGACGATCGTCGACTCCGCCGAGCCCGGCAGGTAGGAGGCGTTGTCGTTCTTCTGGACCTCGGCGAGCTTGCCCTGGAACGACCCACCCAACCCGCCCAGGAAGAACGCGACGATCGCAATCGCGACGACGGTGAAGACCGGCCAGCCGCGACGCGACGCCGTGCCGGGTGGGGTGCCACCGGAGGACTCCACT
>NZ_JPOC01000006.1 GCF_000738775.1 Prescottella defluvii | reverse complement strand
GACGCCGCGCCCGCGACGGTCCCGTCCCGGCCCGCGTTCCGGCTGGGCCCGGTCTCGCTGGTGCTGCGGCCGCACATGATCTTCGTGAACGTGGGTCTGCTGGCGCTGCTCTTCCTGCTGACGTGCGTCGGCATCGGCCGCGGTGACTTCCCGCTGTCCGTCCCGGAAGTCACCGAGGTCCTGTTCGGCGGCGGCACCCAGGTGCAGCGGTTCATCGTGATGGATCTGCGGTTGCCCCGTGCGCTGGCCGCAGTGCTCATCGGCATCGCGCTCGGCATCTCCGGGGCGATCACCCAGTCCATCGCCCGCAACGCCCTCGCCAGCCCCGACATCCTCGGGATCACCTCGGGCGCGAGCGCGGCGGCCGTCGCGTTGATCGTCCTCGGCGGCGGTGGCTCCTTCGTCGGCCTGCTCGCGACGCTGGGTATCCCGCTGGCCGCCCTCGTCGGCGGCCTGCTGACCGCCACGGTCATCTACCTGCTGGCCTGGAGGAAGGGCGTCGAGGGATACCGGCTGATCCTCATCGGCATCGGCATCAACGCGATGCTGATCGCGGTCACCGGGTGGCTGCTCATCTCCGCCGACATCAACGACGTCTCCCGTGCCAAGGTGTGGCTCAACGGGTCGCTCAACGGCGCCGGGTGGGGTCAGGTGTGGCCGGTCGCGATCGCGCTGGTCGTGATCGGCGGATGGGCGATCATCGCCTCGTTCACGCTCGGCGCGCTGCGCCTCGGCGACGACAACGCCCGCTCCCTCGGCGTCCGGCAGCAGCCCGAACAGGCGAAGCTGCTGATCGCGTCGGTGATCCTCGCCGCGATCGCGACGGCCGCCGCCGGCCCCGTCGGATTCGTCGCACTCGCGGCACCGCAGGTCGCGATGCGCCTGGTCCGTTCCGCCGGCCCCCCGATCATCGCGTCCGCACTCACCGGTGCCGTCCTGGTGGTCGGCAGCGACATCATCGCCCGCACCGTCCTGCCCGTGGAACTGCCCGTCGGCATCGTCACCTCGGCACTCGGCGGCCCGTTCCTCCTGTACCTCCTCGTCCGCAACAACCGGAAGGTCTCGGCATGACCACCACGGCACACCCCACCCCCGCGCCGCGACTGGTCGCCGAGAACCTCACCCTCGGCTACGGAGACCGCGTGATCGTCGAGGGCCTCGACGTCGAGATCCCCACCGGCGTCATCACCACCGTGATCGGCCCCAACGGGTGCGGCAAGTCGACGATGCTGCGGGCGCTGGGCCGCCTGCTCAAGCCCCGTGCCGGCACCGTCCTGCTCGACGGCAAGGCGATCACCTCGATGCGCACCAAGGACGTGGCACGGACCCTCGGGATGCTGCCGCAGGCGCCTGTCGCCCCCGAGGGTCTGACGGTGGCCGACCTCGTCGCCCGCGGGCGGCATCCGCACCAGTCGTGGATCCGCCAATGGTCGTCCGACGACGAGACCGAGGTGGCGCACGCGTTGGCGCTGACCGGGGTCGCCGACCTCGCCGACCGCCCGGTCGACCAACTCTCGGGCGGGCAGCGCCAGCGGGCGTGGATCTCGATGGCGCTCGCGCAGGGCACCGACATCCTTCTGCTCGACGAGCCGACCACCTACCTGGACCTGTCGCATTCGGTGGAGGTCCTCGACCTCGTGGACCGTATGCACGAGGAGATGGGCCGCACCGTGATCATGGTGCTGCACGACCTCAACCTGGCGGTCCGCTACAGCGATCACCTGATCGTCATGTCCGAGGGCCGGATCGTCGCCTCAGGTAAGCCGGAGGACGTCATCTCCGCCGAACTGCTCGCGGAGGTGTTCGGTCTCGAGGCGGCGGTCATCGACGACCCCGTCTCCGATCGACCGCTGATCGTCCCCATCGGCACCCGGCACGTCTACGGCGCTGTGGGTGGGCCGACGACACAGAAGTGACCACCGCATCCGGGATGCGGTGGTCACCGCGTCGTCAGCGGTCCGCGAAGTGCGCCAGCACTTGGGCCAACCGGTCGGAGTCCGCCGGAATCCGGTCCGGTGTGAACGTCCAGTCGTTGAAGGTCCACGGGTCGCACCACTCGGACCGGTCCGCCGCGGGCAGCGCGTAGCTGGAGCGGACCGGGTCGTCGTCCGTCCCGATGGCGGAGAAGTCCTCGCCGACGATCACCATCGATACCCCGATCGACGGACCGTGTTCGGCGAGGAACTCGATCGCCGGCCAGTGCCGCTGCTCGTAGCCGAACGGGAAGTGGTTCAAGACGATGAGCCGCCGGGACGGTTCGGCGTCCCGGACACCGTCGGCTCGCTCGAGAATGCCCAGTTCGACCGACGCGGCGGCCGCCTCGAGATAGGTGGACACGTCGGCGACGCCGCTGATCGTGGATCCGCCGGGGCGATGGGCCAGTGCGGACGTGAGCGAGCGGAGCCCACCGCTGAGATCGACGACGTCGAGGCGGATATCGGCGTCCGTGGACAGCACCCGCAGCGTGACAGCGGCGGCGACAGCGGACGTTGCGGGTGTGTCCGGGCCGATGATGCGCAGCGGCCGCCGCAGCGGAAACGGCAGACACACCGGGACACTGAGCGGACCGCACTGCGGTGCCGACAACTCACCGATCCGGATTCCGTCCCCGCTGCCGCCGACACCGCCGCTCACCCAGGCCGGGGCGTCCCAGGCCGCGAACGGTCGCGGCAGCATCGGCGTGATGGCATCGAGTTCCCGCTGCAGATGCGCGCTGTCCTGGCAGTACCGGACGTACGCCTCCTCGACGACCGTGTCGTGTCGCTGCTGCGCCAGCGCCCGGGCCTGCGCCGCGGCGGGGCCGTTGCGGGTGGCGGGATCGGACACGGCCGCGGTCAGCTCACTGTCGAGTCGGGACTCCGCGAACTGCCGGGCCGCGATGCACGCGCCGGCGGAGCGGGCGGCGTCCTCGTGGATCATCCCGAACCGTTCGACGATCTGGTCCGGATCGAGCGGCTCGATCGGCGCGTACCCGGCCGCCGGCTCCGGCTCCGGCACCGGCGGGGCGGTCGGTGCGGGCGTGGGCGTGGGGGCGCCGGCAGTCTCGGCAGCGTCAGCAGTGTCGTTCACGGAGACACCGTGCCGGGTGATCAGCCCCGCCAGGCCGTCGCTGTATCCCTGTCCGACCGCCCGCATCTTCCACTGTCCGGCCCGCCGGTACAGCTCCCAGCAGATCACCGCCGATTCCGCGGAACTGCAGCCGATCTCGACGACACCGACCGGTGCCCCGTTCCGGTCGTGCAGCGTCGCGGTGAGGTCGGTGAAGGCGGCACCGGGCGCGGCGGCCGGGTCGACACTGGCGATGCAGAGCACGGCGTCCGCGTCGGGGTGGACGGCATCGAGATCGATCTCGATGCCGTCCGGTCCCAGCCGGACGCCCCGCGTCTGCGGCTGGTTGTAGAACACGAAATCGTCCGACGACAGTGCCCGATGCGAGGAATCGGCGACCAGCGCCGACACGTCGAACGCAATCGGGCTGTCCGCAGTGAAACGCACCGTCGTGGTCGACAGCACGGCGTTCTGTCCAGGCACCATGTGCACTGCCGGTCCCCCGCTACGCGCCGACGAAGCGGTGCAGCTGCGGTGCCGCCTCGCCGGGATGCTTGGCCTGGATGCCCTCGCCGATCGCTTCGAGCTTCCAGCCGTCGGGACCCCGGAACACCTTGGCCATGACCATGCCGGTGAACGGCATGCCGCCCTGCAGGGTGAAGCGCGCGAGTTCGCTGTTCGTGGTGGCGTCGACAAGCCGGCAGAACGCGTTCTTGATCTGTTCGAAGGTGTGCCCCTTGTAGGAGGTGACCAGGAACAGGACCGTGGTGACGTACGGCGGCACCCGCGTCAGATCGACCTGGATGACCTCGTCGTCGCCCTGCCCGGCGCCGGTGAGGTTGTCCCCCTCGTGCAGAACCGAACCGTCCTTGGAACGGAGCTGCCCGTAGTAGGCGACATCGACGATCTGGTTGTCGGCGATCAGGACGGCGGAGGCATCGAGATCGACATCGACAGTGCGGCTGCCGAACATGCCCCGCTTCTCGATCGGGTCCCAGCCCAGTCCCATGGTGACCATGGTGAGCGCCACCCCGCCGTCCTTGCGGAGGCTGACCCGCTGCCCCTTCGTCAGGCTGACCGGGCGGCCCTTGACGAGGCTGACCTCGGCACTCGCGGCGGGAACGACCGGCGTAGCCGGCGGCGCTGCAGGAACAGGTGCGGGAGCGGGCGGAGCGACCGACGGTGCGGGGGCCGCGGGAGACGGCTGCGGCGCGGCGGGAGCGGCGGGAGCGTCGTCGACCGAGACGCCGTGGTCGGTGACCAGCGCGGCGAAACCACCGGCATAACCCTGGCCGACGGCGCGGACCTTCCACGCACCCTGGCGCCGATACAGTTCGAGGGCGATGACGATGGACTCGGTGTCGAGACCGTCGATCCGGTACTCGTACAGCGTGTTTCCGTGACTGTCGGCCAGACGCGCCGTCGGTGCACCCGAGCGGCCGAACGTGGACGTGGCGTCGTCGAGGGTGATGACCGTCCGGATCTGGTCGATGTCCGCGGGCACCGACGACAGTGAAACGTGCAGTGTGGCAGCCTGACTGCCCTGCCCCGGGCGCAGCTGCACGCCGGGCCCGGTCGGCTGGTTGAAGAAGACGAAGTCGGCGTCGGACCGGACACGTCCGTTCTCGGTGACGAGAAGCGCCGACAGGTCCGCGGCAGCGGTCAGTTCGAGTGAGACGATGACGTCGTCGGCAGCGATCGGGGCGTTCTGCCCCTTGGTCAGTGGTGCAGTCACGGCGTTTCGGATCCTTCGCTGTCGGTGGTCGATACGGGAGCGTACGCGACCAAGGTGACAACCCCGGGGCTCGTGGGGCCGTTCGCGGACGTCACCCGGCACTGAAATTACCTTCCCCGCGTCCCGTCCACGGACCGGCGGCTTTCGCGCTCTCGGCGTCCGAGTGGGTATGTGACAGTGGGCGTATGCACAACGACGGTCCGTGGACATGGACGATCGGTTCCGCGGCGGCACCTGTCGGACTTCTCGGCGTCACGCTGGTCGGCATGCCGGTCCTGAACGGCACCGGGTTCGCGATCGCCGACGTCGTCGCCAACTGGCTGTTCGTGTTGGCGATCAGCGCACTGTTGTTCGTGCCCGCGATCGCTCTGACCCTGTACGGTGCCGAGCGCCTCGAACGGTACCCACGAGCCGCGCGGATCTTCGCGACGGTCGGGCTGGTCTGGATGAGCCTGCTCTACATCTACATCGTCGTCGTGGGATTCCAGGACACCGCTCCGATCCCGCCCGGTCTGAGCGAAACTCGTTGGGCGCCCCAGCTCACGGTCGGTGAGGCAGCGGTCTTTGCTGCACCGTTCATGGTGCTGACGATGAGCAACGCCTACGCCCTGTCCCTGCTGTGGCGGAGACGCTCAGCCGGACGAGGCGCGCCGGACTCGGGAGCGACGCGCTGACGCGGCTCAACTGCCGGGCGGTTCGACGATCCGGACGGTGCGGGGCACCGATCCGACGGTGAACCCGCACCGGCGGGCCGCCGTCGCGAACGGTTCGGGGTCGTCGTCGGCGGGCCAGTCGGTGCGCGCGCCGGCCGGACCGAACAGTGCGGCGGCGTTCGCGGACGGCCCAGTGGTGAAGCGGCTCTGGTACCGGATGCCGTCGGACTGTGCGGCGAGCGCGGTCGCCCACTGCCGGGGAACGTCGTAGGGCGTCACGGTGCACAACTCGCGGGTGAGACCGAAATCGGCGGCGGTCTCGGCGCAGGTGTCCGCCAACTGCCGTCGGGCGGGGACCCGTAGCGTCGACAGCGACCGCTCCGCCGCGAACTCGTGGGTGACGATGCCGACCGCCGCGAGGACTTCCCCGACCGTCTCACGGATCGCGGTGCGTTCGTCGAACGCGACGTAGCAGGTGCCGTCGGGGTCGTCGAGGTCGAATCGGCCGCGACCGGACGACGCGAACCACCACGCGCCGTTGGCGGTGCGATGCCCGCGCAGCAGCCGCCGGCGGGTGGTCAGGGACCAGATGGGAAAACCTGTGAGGGCGCGGGATCCGGGGACGCCGAGCGCGACGACCTCACGGGTCATGCAGCCCACCGCTGCGAGTCGGCGCGGGCCTGGATGCGGACCGGTTCGGCCGGGCCGTCGGTGGTCAGCCAGTCGGCGGCGGACCGGCCGTCGAGTGCGTCCTGCGGCGTGCACAACCACAGTGCACAGGTCCACGGGTCGGCCGCCGCACGCAGGATGCGCCACACCTCGACAAGCGCCGGGTGCACGGCACCGCTGGGGGTGAACTGCCACACCGGGTACACCCACTGGCCGTCGTCGAGTCGGCAGGCGATCAGCGCATTGGTGGCGACCTTCTTGCTGACGGCCTGACGGCTGACCCGCCACCACCGGGTGAGGCCCGCGGTGTCGTAGAACGGTCCGACGATCTGGTCGTACACATGGCTGGTGGGCAGCGCCGCCGACATCGCGTCGGCGATCGCCTCGACATCGGCGAACGTCTCGGCCGGGACACCGGCCTCCGCCGCGGCCGCGAAGGTGCTGTGCACGCGCCGCGTGAGCAACTCGATGAGTTCGCGTTCCTGCTCGACCAACGACGTCACGACCCAGTCCCTTCGCCCGTCAACCTTGTCAACCACACATTGCCACCGAGTGGTCAACCACGTCAACCACTCGGGGCGGTACTGTCGGGCCGCGGGAGCTGACCATTCGGAGACGAACCGCCGAAGGCAGGAACTGCTGCCGCAGATCCGGCGACGGATTCACCGCCGGATCAACGTCCGGACCAGGCGCACCCCCTGCCCGAGGGAGACTTCGGGCAGGTACGCGCGGCCGACGGCGTTGCCGATGCTCGGAAGAGCCACCGGGTCCGGGAAGCACATGTGCATCGGCTCGTAGCGTGGCTGGAACTTCGCCTTGAACGCGAGCAGGGAACGGAATCCGTACACCGGCTCGAGGGTCTGCCCCAGCACCTCGAGCAGCGAGTCCAGTGCCTCGGACAGCCCCGGCCGGACATCGTCCGCGGGTGCGGCCTCGCCGGTGTCCTGCCCGACGGTGGCCAGCGGGGCCCCGGACAGGCTGACGAACTCCGCCCCCTCCTGTTCGAGGGTGATCGCCGCCGACGCGATGAGGAACTCCATCGCCGGCCGGAAACCCTGGTGGGCGCCGTCGGCGCGGCGGCGCATGAAGTCCAACGTCCAGCCCACCACCTGGCTGTCGCGGTACACCGGCAGCCACGACGTCACCCCGTGCACGGTGCGCTGCTCGTCGACCGCGATGAGGCAGCGCACCGCGGGGTCGTCCATCTCCTGCAGTCCGCCGAGCGTGAACCCCATCTCGGGCATCCCCTTGTCCGCGACCCACTCCTCGGAGATCGCGGTGATCTGGTCGGTGATCGACAGCGGTGCGGTCGGGAAGCTGATCCACTCGGCGGTGATCCCCGACTTCGCGGCGCGGTTGAGTGCCGTGCGCACATCCTGGAACTTCTTGCCGGTGAACGCGATCGAGCCCAGGTCCAGCACGGTCTCCTCGGCCACCTGCACACCGACCCAGCCCAGGTCCTCGGCCGCGGCCCGGACGTCCCCGGTCACCGAGTAGAAGCACGGGGTCCACCCGTTGGACGCGGCGAACTCGGCGAACCCGACGACGTCGTCGCGCACCCGGTCGAGTGGGCCGACCGGCCCGCCGGTGGTGAGCGCGACCCCGCCGATGACGCGGTACGCGACGTAGCTGTCGCCACCGGCGCCGAACCAGTACGAGTTTCCGCGCCAGGTCGTCATCCACGACAGCGCGCTGCCCGAACCGGATGTGAGGATCTGCCGGGCCCGCTCCGCCGCGCCGCTGTCGGCCCCGTACGCGGGCCGCAGGAACGTGCCCGCCACCAGCACACATGCCGCCACCCAGAACACGACCCCGGTCCACTCGTAGAGCAGGGTCGACGCCCAGTCGACCGGCAGCAGCCGCGGATCGAGCATCTGCAGGTACACCGGCGGGACCAGACGTTCGGGGAAGTCGGCGACCAGCGTCGCGACGGTGGGTCGGCGGTCGAAGCCGCCGCGCGCCCACATCCCGCCCAGGACGTAGAGGACCCCGAGCCCGACCACCAGCACCGCGAGCTTCGCGGACAGTCGGCGATACGTCCCCGGCGGTGCCGAGACGTCGAACAGCTTCCGGGTCGCGAGCAGCAGCACCACCAATGCCAGCGGCGTCAGGAACGGCATGAGTGTGCGGTACACGTCGGGCGAGTCGAGGCCGTAGAAGAGCGTCTCCTCGTCGGCCACGTCGATGTACCGGACGGCGAAGTTCAGCAGCGACAGCGCCAACAGCACCACCTGCGCGACGGTGGCCGCGATCCACGCGAACCGGCGACCGCGGCGCAGTCCGTCGCACAGCACCAGCAGGAACACCGACGGCATCAGGCTGAGCAGTGTCGGGCCGATGCCGGACAGTCGCAGGTCCAGTTCACCGCGCCGGCAGTCGGGGTCGGTCTGCGAGCCCTCGCAGATCTCGCGCACCTCGGCGGCCGTCCACGGCACGCCCCGGAACAGGTCGCGCAGCACCGCGAGCGGCCCGACGGCGTGCGGTGACAGCGCCGCGAGCATGGTGCCGACGGAGGTGGCCGCGACCACGATCGCCACCAGCACCCGCCCCTCACGCCGGGTCCCGGAGATGCGGGGTCCCCGCGCGGACCGGCCCACGATCCACGGCCCCAGGCACAGGCCCACCACCACCGCGCCCAACCGGATCACGTCCTGCAACTGCCCGGCGAACAGCACCAGCGTGATCGTCAACGCCAACAGGCCGACGCGGATCCGTCGCCGCCACAACGTGTCCATGGACGCACTGGCAACCGCCACCACACCGACGATCCAGGTGGTCGGGCCGACCGCCGTCCCGATGTGCAGGCGGAATCCCCAGCTGGCGTCGAGCAGTTCGACGGCGGCCGCCACGGCGAGCCCGAGGACCGCCCCGGCCACCTGGGTCACCGCGGCGGACACGGCGAACCGCGCCGACCCCATCCGTCGTTCGACCGGGGCCGCGACCAGGAACACGAGCACCGTCGCACCGAGATACCCGGCGAGCCCCGACGCCCACAGGCCGGCGGTCAACGGGGTCCACAGCCGCCAGTGCTCGACCGGGCCGATGCCGACCGCCAGGTGCCGGTCGACGAACTGGGTGGGGCCGTGCACAAGCGTGTCGGTCGCCAGGCCCAGCACCCAGATCACCACGAGCAGCGTGATGCTGACCGGGGCGCCGGCGACACCGTGCCGGAGCAGATCCACGACCGGCCGTCCGTACCGCCGCAGCGTGCTCACGAGATCAGCCCCATCCTCTTCGCCAGCCAGTCGAGTTCCTCACGCAGGCCCGCGGACCAGACCGAGAAGCTGTGGGCGCCCGGCAGTTCCACATACTGCACGTCCATCCCCGCGTTCTTCGCCGCCTCGAACACCTTCTTCGCGCCGCCGCGGTAGGCGTCGTCGCGGTCGCCCATGACGATGATTCCCGCCGTGTCCGGGTAGCGGCGCGTCTTCAGCAGATCCATCGGATTGACCGCGACGAAGGCCGCCTCGTCGCCGCCGAACGCCTCGTCGACGGTGCGCTTGCGGTCTCCGAGCGTCGGTTCCTCCTGCCCGGACAGGTCCAGGAACGTGGGATACACGTCCGGATGGTTGGTGGCCAGTTGCAGCGCGCACGTTCCGCCGTACGACAGCCCGGCCACCGCCCACGACCGGGGATCCGGGTCGACCTGCAGGTGTGATTTCGTCCACGCGGGCACGTCGACCGCCAGGTAGGTCGCGACGTTTCCGAGCTGCGAGTCCAGGCACAGCGGGTTCGCGAGCTGCGATCCGGTGCCGTCCGGGACGACCACGATCGGCGCCAGCCCGTGATGGGCCCGCGCGAACGTGTCCATCGTGGCGGCGAGCTTGCCGCCGTTCAGCCAATCCTCGGGCGACCCGGGTTGTCCGGCAAGCAGCACCAGCACCGGCAGCAGTGCCCGGGGCGTGACGAAGTACGACGGCGGGAGGTAGACGACCGCGTCGCGTGCGGCGAACCCCGACGTGTCCCCCGGGATCGGCACCGACGCGTACCGTCCGCTGTCGGGCAGGCCGGCCGGGACCTGTGGCGCCCACGCGTCCTCGAGCGGACGCCCGGTGACGACGGGGCCCGTCGGCGGCGGGACCTGCGCGAAGTCGATCCGGTCCGGGTCCGGCAGTCCCAGGGCCGTCCCCACCGTCGGATAGGCGTAAAACACCTGATTGATCTGCAGTCCCGCGACGAGCACCACCGCGCCGGCCGCCAGGATCGAGACGGGAATCATCCACCGGCGTCCGGCGACGATCCGTGGGACCAGCACGATCACCGCCCACAACCCGATCCCGATCCACACGTAGACCGGCGTCTCGACCGGGTCGGGGAACGGCCTCCAGACGTGTTCGACGATCACATACAGGGCCGCGGTCACCGTGGCCGCCGCTACGAGCGACAGCGGCAGCGCCAACCGCAGGAACCACCGGCGTCGCTCCGCACAGAGCCAGCCCGCACCGAGGACGCCGAGCGCCACGACGATCACCGGCAGCGGCCCGGACACCAGGGACACACGATCGAGCCAGCCGAACATCGGACCTCCGCCCCTGACGTTTCCCCACCGGTATACCGCGCCGCGCGCCGGCGCGGCCTATATCACACCGACGCGCCGAACTTACTACCGGCAGTAGTAAGCATCCGGGCCGGGCGGTCCGTAGAATCGGAGCATGGCTGGACTCGGCGAGCTCGAACGCGCGGTGATGGATCATCTGTGGTCCATGTCGGAACCTCAGACGGTGCGGCAGGTGCACGAGGCCCTGGCCACTCGACGCGAATTGGCGTACACCACGGTGATGACCGTGCTGCAGCGCCTGGCGAAGAAGCACCTCGTCATCCAGCAGCGCGACGACCGTGCGCATCGGTACCTTCCGGTGCACGGTCGCGACGAGCTGGTCGCCAGCCTCATGGTCGACGCCCTGCAGCAGGCCGACGCGTCCGGTGAGCGGGCCGCCGCACTGGTGCATTTCGTGGGACAGGTGGGCGCTGACGAGGCCGCCGCGCTGCGGGAGGCACTCGCCGCACTCGAGACGGCCGAGGCCGCGAAGTCGGCCCAGCCTCCACGGACCGGCGATCCGGTCCGTCCCCCCGGGCTCCGCCCGGGTACCGGCCGGGCGAGTTGAGGCTCTCACCTGCCATGACATGTAAACGATGAACGCGCCCACGGCGCTGGCATTCGGGCTGCTCGCGCTCGTGCTCAGTGGACCGGTCCCGGCCTTGCTCAGTCGCGCGAAGTGGACGTTCCGCTCCCCGCGGGCCGCCCTGGTGCTGTGGCAGGCGATCGCGCTGGCCGCGGTGCTGTCGGCATTCAGTTCCGGACTCGCCATCGCGAGCCAGTTGCTCGTCCCCGGCCCGGACGGTCGACCCACCACCGAACCCACCGCCGAGATCGACGCCCTGGGCCTTCCCCTGTGGATCCTGTACGTCGTCGTCTTCGGACTGACCCTGCTGATCGGCGCCCGACTGATCTTCTCGATCGTGCGGGTCGCGATCCACACCCGGCGTCGGCGCGCCCGGCACCGGATGCTCGTCGATCTCCTCGATCGAGGCGACGTGGACATCTCCTCGGCATTCGGCCGCATCTCGGACGTTCGCGTGCTCGACGCCGCGGAACCGATCGCGTACTGCCTGCCCGGACTGCGACAGCGGGTGGTTCTCAGCGAGGGCACGCTGAACTCGTTGAACGAGGCCGAGATCACCGCGATCCTCACCCACGAGCGTTCGCATCTGCGGGCCCGGCACGATCTCGTCCTCGAGGCCTTCACCGCCGTACACCAGGCGTTCCCGCGGGTAGCGCGCTCCAAGTCGGCTCTCGGATCGGTGCAACTGCTCGTCGAGCTGCTCGCCGACGACTCCGCGGTCCGGGTGACCGGACCGGCGCCACTGGCCCGCGCGCTCGTCGCCTGCGCCGGCTCGACGGCACCGCGCGGGGCGATGGCCGTCGGCGGCCCCAGCACCCTGGTGCGTGTGCAACGGCTCACCGAGGCGCCCGGAGACGTCCGGATCGCGGCCGCCGCGTACGTCGGCGCAGCGGCCATCCTGGTGATCCCCACGATCGCCGTGGCAGTGCCGTGGTTGGTCGAGCTGAGCCGCCTGTTCTCGGCGTCCAACCACTGATTCCCGCGCAGTAACGCTGGTCACAGCGCCGCACCGAATCCTCGACGCCGTCCGAGATCGCGTACACTCGTTTGCGACCGCCATCGCGGTCCGATCAATCAGGTCGATCAATCAATGTAGGCACACAGCCCCATCTCACTCGCGCAAGGCGCTCGGATGGCCAGGTGAAATGTGCCCTGGCTCGTCTCTTCGTGCGGCTGCGTGACAGCCCGCTCCGCGACGTGCCCGACGTCCGGAGAGGTAATTCCGCGTGACTAATGCTGCCCAAGATTCCGCTGCTCGAAACGAGAGCGAGTCGACTGTCGAGATTTCCGTCGACATCCCCGAAGCCCCTGAAGCCCCCGAGAGCACGGACACCACGGCTGACGCCGTGACCGCCGAAGCCCCCGAGGCGCCGGAGGCCGTCGAGGCTTCCGAGCCCACGTCCGCCGAGGACGCCCCCGAAGCTGTGGAGGCTTCCGGCCCGACGTTCGCCGAGATCGGACTGCCCGAGCCCGTCGTCGCCGCGCTGGCACGGAACTCGATCACCAGCCCGTCGCCCATCCAGGCCATGGCGATCCCGGATGCCATCGCCGGCAAGAA
Organism: Prescottella defluvii; assembly: GCF_000738775.1. Taxonomy (GTDB): domain Bacteria; phylum Actinomycetota; class Actinomycetes; order Mycobacteriales; family Mycobacteriaceae; genus Prescottella; species Prescottella defluvii. The sequence goes on along the minus strand of NZ_JPOC01000006.1, from coordinate 62,255 downwards.
CATCCTCGGCCGCGCGCAGACCGGTTCGGGCAAGACGCTCGCCTTCGGTCTGCCGATGCTGGCCCGCCTCGCCCGCCACGACGACCGCCCGGCGCCCAAGCGTCCGCGTGCCCTCGTCCTGGTGCCGACCCGTGAACTCGCGTTCCAGGTCGTCGAATCGCTGACCCCGTACGCGGGTTCGATCGGGCTGAACGTCAAGGCCGCCGTCGGTGGCACCCCCTTCACCAAGCAGGTCGATCAGCTCCGTCGTGGCGTCGACATCCTCGTCGCCACCCCCGGCCGTCTCGGCGATCACCTGCGGCAGAACACCTGCATCCTCGACTCCATCGAGATGACCGCGCTCGACGAAGCGGATCAGATGGCGGACATGGGATTCCTGCCCGAGGTCCGCACGCTGCTCGGCGACACCCCCGACGAGAGCCAGCGGCTGCTGTTCTCCGCGACGCTCGACAACGACGTCAAGACCCTCGTCCGCGAGTTCCTGCCCGAGCACGAACTGCACTCCACGCAGGACGGTCGCGCCTCGGTGACCACGATGGACCACTACGTGTTGCTGGTCGACCGTGGACAGAAGGATGCGGTGCTCGCGGAGATCGCGTCGCGTGAGGGCGGTCGCACGATCATGTTCGCGCGCACCAAGCTCGGCGCCGAGGGCATCACCGAGCGCCTGCGCGAGCAGGGCGTTGCGGCGGAGTCCCTGCACGGCGGCAAGGCCCAGAACCAGCGCACCCGCGTGCTCGAGCGGTTCAAGAACGGCCGCACCCCGGTGCTCGTCGCGACCGACGTCGCGGCCCGCGGCATCCACGTCGACGGCATCGACCTCGTCGTGCACGTCGATCCCCCGCAGGACCACAAGGACTACCTGCACCGCGCCGGTCGCACCGCACGCGCCGGCGAGGCCGGTGTGGTCGCCGCGATCGTGCTGCCGAACCAGCGACGCATGTTCCGCCGGCTGACCGGCATGGCGGGCGTCAACGCCACCGCCGTGCCCGTGGCACCGGGTTCCGAGGAACTCGCCACCATCACCGGCGCCCGCACCCCCAGTGGTGAACCGGTGCGCGAGAGCCACTTCCGTGACAGCCGCGGCGACCGTGGCGACCGCCGTGAGCGTTCGTTCGGTGATCGCGGACCGCGCCGCGAGGGCGGCTACCGCGGGAACCGGGACGATCGTGGACCCCGCCGTGACTTCGGTGACCGCGGCCCGCGTCGGGACTTCGGCGATCGCAACCAGGGCGAGCGCAGCTTCGGCGACCGCGGCCCGCGCCGCGACTTCGACGGCCCGCGTCGGGATTTCGGTGACCGGGACAACCGTGCACCCCGCCGCGACGGCGACGGCGGCGGCAGCAACGGCTTCCGGGGACGTTCCGACGACCGCGGACCGCGCCGCGACTTCGGTGACCGGGACAACCGTTCCTTCGGTAACCGTGACGACCGCGGACCCCGTCGCGACTTCGGCGATCGGGACAACCGTGCACCCCGCCGCGACGGCGACAGCGGCGGCAGCAACGGCTTCCGGGGACGTTCCGACGACCGCGGCCCGCGCCGCGACTTCGACGGCCCGCGTCGGGATTTCGGCAACCGTGACGACCGGGGCCCCCGTCGCGACGGCGACAGCGGCGGCTTCCGCGGCAACGACTCGCGCGGCGGTGGTTTCCGCAACGACCGCAATGACCGGAACGACCGCAGCTTCGGCGACCGCGGCCCGCGTCGGGATTTCGGTGACCGGGACAACCGTGCACCGCGTCGGGACGGCGACAGTGGCGGCAGCAACGGCTTCCGGGGACGTTCCGACGACCGTGGCCCGCGCCGCGACTTCGGTAGCCGTGACGACCGTGGCCCGCGTCGGGATTTCGGTGACCGGGATAACCGTGCACCGCGTCGGGACGGCGACAACGGCGGTTTCCGGGGACGTTCGGACCACCGTGACGACCGCGGACCCCGTCGCGACTTCGGCAACCGGGACGACCGCGGACCGCGTCGAGACGGCGGCGCGCCGTCGGAGCAGCGTTCGAGCGGCTTCCGTAGCCGCACCGACCGTCGCAGCTACGACGGTTTCGACGGTCCGAGCCGCGGCCGCAACCAGTAGTAGACGCACCGGTCGTTGATCGACCGTCATATGCATCGGCCCCGGCCGCCCCTCACAGGGCGGTCGGGGCCGATGCGTATGCCCGGGGCATGTCCCGAACAGCCCGAACGGCGGGGCCGATTCGCGCGTGTGGGGGCACACGGGGGAAGCTGTAACCATGACCATCGAGACCTCTGCCAGCACCGAGGCTGCCCGCGCCCAGATCGGCGTCACCGGGCTGGCCGTTATGGGATCCAACATCGCCCGCAACTTTGCTCGCCACGGCCACACCGTGGCGCTGCACAACCGCAGTGTCGCCAAGACCGATGCGCTGATCGCCGAGCACGGTGACGACGGTGATTTCGTCCGGACCGAGACCATCGAGGAGTTCGTCGGCGCGCTGCAGAAGCCGCGACGCGTGCTGATCATGGTCAAAGCCGGCGACGCCACGGATTCGGTCATCGAGGAACTCGCGAACGCGATGGAGCCCGGCGACATCATCATCGACGGCGGCAACGCGCTGTACACCGACACGATCCGTCGTGAGGCGGCGCTGCGCGAGCGTGGCCTGCACTTCGTCGGCGCCGGCATCTCCGGCGGCGAGGAGGGCGCGCTCAACGGCCCGTCGATCATGCCGGGCGGCCCCAAGGAGTCGTACGCGGCGCTGGGCCCGCTGCTCGAGTCGATCTCGGCGCACGTCGACGGCACCCCGTGCTGCACGCACATCGGCCCGGACGGCTCCGGCCATTTCGTGAAGATGGTGCACAACGGCATCGAGTACGCCGACATGCAGCTGATCGGCGAGGCGTACAACCTGTTCCGCGACGCCCTCGGCTTCGACGCCGAGCAGGTCGCCGACGTGTTCACCGAGTGGAACGGCGGCGACCTCGAGAGCTACCTGGTGGAGATCACCGCCGAGGTGCTGCGCCAGAAGGACGCCAAGACCGGCAAGGCCCTCGTCGACGTCATCGTCGACGCCGCCGAGCAGAAGGGCACCGGCCGCTGGACGGTCAAGTCCGCGCTGGACCTGGGTGTGCCGGTCACCGGCATCGCCGAGGCAGTGTTCGCGCGCGCCCTGTCCGGTTCGCGCGAGCAGCGCAAGGCCGCGCAGGGACTGGCGTCCGGTGCACTCGGCGCCAAGCCCACCGATGTCGCGCAGTTCACCGAGGACATCCGTCGCGCGCTGTACGCGTCGAAGATCGTCGCGTACGCGCAGGGCTTCGACCAGATCCGCGCCGGCAGCGACGAGTACGGCTGGGATCTCACCCCGGGCGACATGGCCACGATCTGGCGCGGCGGCTGCATCATCCGCGCCCGCTTCCTGAACCGGATCAAGGAGGCGTACGACACCAACCCGGATCTGACGTCGCTCATCGTGGAGCCGTACTTCCGCGAGGCGATCGAGACCGCGATCGACAGCTGGCGTCGGGTCGTCGTCACCGCGACCACGCTCGGCATCCCGGTGCCGGCGTTCGCGTCGTCGCTGTCGTACTACGACGGTCTGCGCGCCGAGCGGCTGCCGGCCGCGCTGACGCAGGGTCAGCGTGACTTCTTCGGCGCTCACACCTACGAGCGGGTCGACATGCCGGGCAAGTTCCACACCCTCTGGAGCGGCGACCGCTCCGAGATCGAGGCCTGAGTCTCCTCACCGGACAGGTGAATCGGGGCGGACGCTACGGCGTCCGCCCCGATTCGTGTGTCAGGCCCCGTGCAGCCGACGGTGCAGCGCGTGCACGTCCTCGACCAGCTCCGGGATCGGCCCGACGACGGTGACACCGGGGGCGACGGCCCGGATCGGCAGCGGGGCCACCGGCGCCGGCGGCACCCCCATCTCGGTGAGCCAGCCCACCAACTGCTCGGTGGAGGCCACGTAGACGATGCGGCCCAGACCCACCCACGCGTGCGCGGCCGCGCACATCGGGCAGTGCTCCCCCGACGTGTACACCGTCGCGGCAGCGCGTTCCTCGACCGTCAGGTGTTCGGCGGCCCAGCGGGCCAGCTCGAACTCCGGATGCCGGGTCCGGTCTCCGTCGGCGATGCGGTTGCGGTCCTCGGCGACGGCGGTCCCGTCGGCGGTCGCCAACACCGAGCCGAACGGCTCGTCACCGGCCTCGAGCGCCTCGGCCGCCAGTTCGACGCACCGCCGCAGATGCCGGAACTCGGTTTCGGACACCGGTGCTCCGGAACGATCGGATTCGGACACGACTACCTCCTCGCGCGTTGCGGACGCCGGGACCCGTCCGCATGGAATCCTGGATTGTGCCACCCGGCGGTAACCTGTGACTTCACGCGCGACCTGCGTTCGTGCCGGGTCTGGTGCCCGGTTCTTCACCGGCCCTCATGGAGGCACCCCATCCCGATGCCCGACAGCTCCGACGTCACCTTCGCCCGCCTGGGACTCCCGCCCACGCTCGTGCACGCGCTGGGCCGAGACGGGGTGAAGACGCCGTTCCCGATCCAGGCGGCGACGATCCCGGACATCCTCGCCGGACGGGACGTCCTCGGCCGCGCGCCGACCGGTTCCGGCAAGACCCTGGCGTTCGGGTTGCCGATGCTGGTGCGGCTCATCGGGAAGGCGAGCCGGCCGGGCCGGCCCCGCGGCGTGGTGCTCGCGCCCACCCGGGAGCTGGCCGCCCAGATCGACAAGGCGCTCGACGAGGCGGCACTGTCGCTGGGCCTGCGGATCGCGCTGCTGGTCGGCGGGGTCCCGTTCAAGGCGCAGGCGGTGCGGCTGTCCCGGGTCGCGGACATCGTGGTCGGTACGCCCGGGCGGATCGCCGACCACCTGGCACAGGGCACCATCGTGCTCGACGACGTCGTCGTCACCACCGTCGACGAGGCCGATCACATGGCCGAGTTGGGGTTCCTGCCGCAGGTGACGGAGGTGCTCGACCGGACACCCGCGCAGGCGCAGCGGCTGCTGTTCTCCGCGACGCTCGACGGCGAGGTCGACGCCCTGGTCCGCCGCTACCTCACCGATCCGGTGCTGCACGCGACGGCACCGCCGGAGGCGTCGGTGGAGACGATGACGCACCACGTGCTGTACGTCGACCGGGCCGACAAGCCGGAGGTCGTCGCGCGGATCGCGTCCCGGTCGGGGCGCACACTGCTGTTCGTGCGGACCAAACACGGCGTCGACCGGCTGCACGAGCAGTTGCGGGCCGTCGGTGTCGACGCGGGTGCGCTGCACGGCGACAAGCCGCAGGGGCACCGGACGCGGACGCTCGCGGAGTTCACCGACGGCACCCGGCCGGTCCTCGTGGCCACGGACGTCGCCGCGCGCGGCATCCACGTCGACGATGTCTCCCTCGTCGTCCACGTCGATCCGCCGACCGAGGCCAAGGCGTACCTGCACCGTGCCGGTCGCACCGCCCGCGCCGGCGAATCCGGCTCGGTGGTCACGCTGGTCGCCGAGGACGAGCGCGCCCCCGCCGCCAAGGTGATGCGCGCGGCCGGGGTCGACGTCGAACCGATCACCGTCGGGCCGAACGACCCCCGGCTGGCCGAGATCACCGGGGCACGCCGCCCCAGCGGCGTCCCGGTGCCGGAGCCGCCGGCCCGCGAAGTCGCGAAGGACGAGCGGCCCACCCGGGTGTCCCTGCGGGGCACGGCGCTGCCGCCCCGCGGCGCGGCAGCGGAGAAGGGCCGTGGCGGCGCGCAGCAACCCGGCCGCGGCGACCAGCGTCGGGCACGGCCCGGGTCGCCGCCGCGGAGCCGCAGACGCCGCGGGGGTGCGTGAGTCCGATGCTCGCCTCCGTCCTGTGCGCACTGATCGCGGCATTCCTGTTCGCGTGTGCCTCGGTCGCGCAGCAGAGCGCGGCGGCGCAGGTCCCGGAGGAGCAGTCCCTCATCGCATCGCTGATGCGCAGTCCCCGCTGGTGGGCGGGCCTGCTCGGCGACGGCGGCGGCTATCTGATGCAGGTGGTGGCGCTGGCGCTGGGATCGGTGCTGGTGGTGCAACCGCTGCTGGTCACGGCGCTGCTGTTCGCGTTGCCGCTGTCGGCGCGGTTCTCCGGAACCCGGTTCCCGCGCAGCTCGTGGGGTCTTGCGGTCGCGCTCAGTGCCGCGCTGGCGGTGTTTCTCGTCGTCGGCAACCCCACCGAGGGCGGCACCGACGCACCGTGGGCGCGGTGGGCGCTCCCGCTGACGGTGACCGTGGTCGCCATCGCGGTCGCGACACTGGTCGGGCTGTCCCCGCGGGTCGCACCCGGGCGCCGGGCGCTGCTGCTCGGCGCGGCGAGCGGTGCGCTGTACGGGGTGGCGGTGGCGTTCACCAAGTATGTGACCGATCTCCTCGAGCGCGGGTTCGTCGAGGTCGTCGGTGCGTGGCAGACGTATGCGCTGCTCGCGGCCGGGATCGCCGGGGTGTATCTGCAGCAGCGTGCCTTCCAGGTGGGCCCGCTGTCGGCGTCGCTGCCGGCCATGACGATCGGCGAACCGGTGATCGCGATCTTCCTCGGGATGACGGTGCTCGACGAACGCCTGCGTGTCTCCGGTGCCGGGATCGCGGTCATCGCGGTCGCGGCCGCCGTCATGGTGTGGACCACGATCGCGCTCTCCCGCGGTCAGGCGACGCTGCAGCCGGCACCGGCGCCGGTCACGCGCTGACGGGAATGTCCCGCGCCCGGCCGGCGTTGCCACCCCTGAGAATAAAATCAAATCTTCAACTAACGACTCGCTCGACGCCACCTGGAGGAACCATGGGCACACCCACCCGTACGGGACAGACCTTCCGCCTCGACGGACCGTGGCCGGGACTGGACCCGTTCCTGTTCGCCGTCCACCACGTCGACCACTACCCGGAGGGCACCGCGGACCTGACGCCCGCCGTCGACGTCTCCGACCGCCCGCTCGGCCAGGACTTCGGCCACCCGTCCGGCTGGAACATGTACCACGGCACCACGGTGCCCGGGTTCCCCGCGCACCCGCACCGCGGCTTCGAGACCATCACGATCGTGCGACGCGGCTTCGTCGACCACGCCGACTCCACCGGCGCGTCCGCCCGCTACGGCGGCGGCGACGTCCAGTGGGTCACCGCGGGCGGCGGCGTCAGCCACTCGGAGATGTTCCCCCTGCTGAACCAGGACCGGGACAACGACTTCGAGCTGTACCAGATCTGGCTCAACCTGCCGGCCCGCGACAAGTCCGCGCCGGCGGAGTTCAAGATGCTGTGGAACGAGGACATCCCCGACGTCGAGGTCGCCGGCGAGGCCGGCACCGCGCGGGTGCGGGTGATCGCCGGACGGTTCGGGGACACCGACGCCCTGACGCCACCGGCACGCTCGTGGGCGGGCGCGGACAGTTCCGATGTGGCCATCTGGCTGCTGGACCTCGAACCCGGTGCGGTGGTGGAACTCCCCGCCGCGACCTCCGCCGACGCCCGGCGGGTGCTCTACGTCCACGGCGACGGGGCCCGCGTCGACATCGACGGCGCCGCCGTCGACTCCGGATGGGGTTACGCGCCCGACGACAGCGATGCCCTGTCGCTGCGCGCCGAAAGCAGGTCGACGGTGCTGGTGCTGCAGGGCGTGCCGATCGGGGAACCGGTCGCGGCGCAGGGCCCGTTCGTCATGAACACCGACCGCGAGATCGCCCAGGCGTACCACGAGTACCGGACCACCCGGTTCGGTGGCTGGCCGTGGCCGTCGGAGGCCCCCGTCCACGACCGTGAGAGCGGCCGCTTCGCCCGCTACGGCGACGGCCGGCTCGAACGCCCGGATTCGGCACAGGCCTGATTCCCGGTACAGCGGCGGTGCGGGAAGTACGCTCGGCCACTGTGGAGTTCCTCGCAGGGCACCGCCCGCCGTACGACCTCACCTACGACGACGTGTTCCTCGTCCCGAACCGGACCGACGTCGCGTCGCGTTTCGACGTGAATCTCGCGACGTCGGACGGGTCCGGGTCCACGATCCCGATCGTCGTCGCCAACATGACCGCGGTCGCCGGACGGCGGATGGCCGAGACCGTCGCCCGGCGCGGCGGGCTCGTGGTGATCCCGCAGGACGTGCCGGCGTCCGCGGTCGCCGAGACCGTCGCCTTCGTCAAGAGCCGGCACCTGGTGGCGGACACCCCGATCACCCTCGGCCCCGAGGCCGCCGTCTCGGATGCGCTGACGCTGCTGCACAAGCGCGCGCACGGGGCCGCGGTCGTCGTCGACGGCGGCAGACCCGTCGGGGTGCTCACCGAGGCGTCCTGCACGGGCGTGGACCGGTTCACGCGCGTCGGCGCCGTCGCCGTCCGCGATTTCGCGACCGCCCCGGTCACCGCGACACCCCGCGAGGTGTTCGCCCTGCTCGAGTCGCGGCACGACCCGCTCGCGGTGATCGTCGACGCCGACGGCCTGCTCACCGGGGTGCTCACCCGCACCGGCGCGATCCGGGCCGGGATCTACACCCCCGCGGTCGACGCGCACGACCGGTTGCGGATCGCGGCCGCCGTCGGGGTCAACGGGGACGTCGCGGCGAAGGCGAAGGCACTGGCCGAGGCGGGCGCCGACCTGCTGGTGCTCGACACCGCGCACGGCCACCAGCAGCGGATGATCGACGCCCTGCGCGCGGTCGCCGCGCTGGGGTTGGGCGTGCCGCTCGTGGCCGGCAACGTGGTGTCCGCCCGCGGCACCCGGGACCTGATCGAGGCCGGCGCGAACATCGTCAAGGTCGGTGTCGGCCCGGGCGCGATGTGCACCACCCGGATGATGACCGGTGTGGGCCGGCCCCAGTTCTCGGCCGTCGCCGAATGCGCCGCCGCGGCGCGTGAACTGGGCGCGCACGTGTGGGCGGACGGCGGTGTCCGGCATCCCCGGGACGTCGCGCTCGCACTGGCGGCCGGTGCGGCGAACGTGATGGTCGGATCGTGGTTCGCGGGCACCTACGAGTCGCCCGGTGAACTGCGGATCGACCGCGACGGCAACCGGTACAAGGAGAGTTTCGGGATGGCGTCCAAACGGGCCGTCGCCGCCCGCGCCGCCCAGGACACCGCGTTCGACCGCGCCCGCAAGGGCCTGTTCGAGGAGGGCATCTCCACGTCCCGGATGCTGCTGGACCCCGCGCGCCCCGGCGTCGAGGACCTGCTCGACCACATCTGTTCCGGTGTGCGCAGCACGTGCACGTACGCCGGCGCCCGCACGCTCGACGAACTGCACGACAAGGCCGTCGTCGGTGTCCAGTCGGCCGCCGGGTTCGCGGAGGGCCGCCCGCTCCCGACCGGTTGGTGAACACCCGCACCGACCGCGCCACCGAGTGTCCGTTTCATCCCGTTCGAGGCCTGGTCGGTACAGTGGAGGCTTCGTTTCCGGAATATGCTCGGCGCAGCATCCGTTGTTCGTGACGCATTGCGCCGCCCGACCGAGAGGACCCAGGTGCCCGAGGCACCCATACACACGCCCCCCGACACACCCGCCGCAGCCACCTCAGCGACCTCCGAAGGCTCGACCACCGAGTCCGCCGGCGTCGAAGGCTCCTCCGAAACCTCAGAGGGCTCCTCTACCGAGCCGGGAGACAAACCCGGCGGCCCCGAAACACTCGGCGAGCGGTGCTGACGTGAACATCGCAGACATCGCCCTCACCACCTTCAGCCTGGTCGGCTTCGTAGCCTTGACCGCAGGCACCGCCATCTTCGTGGCGGCGGAATTCTCCCTCACCGCCCTCGAGCGCAGCACCGTCGACGCCCACGCGCGTGACGGCGACCGACGCGCCCGACAGGTCCAGCACGCGCACCGCACGCTCTCGTTCCAGCTGTCCGGCGCGCAGCTCGGCATCACCATCACGACACTGATCACCGGTTACCTCGCGGAACCGGTGCTGGCCCGGTTCATCACCCCGCTGCTCGACGCGATCGGGTTGTCCGCATCGACATCGAGCGGGGTCTCGCTGGCGCTTGCCCTGATCATCGCGACGTCGTTCTCGATGATCTTCGGTGAACTGGTCCCGAAAAACCTGGCCATCTCCCGGCCGCTGTCCACCGCCCGCGCCACCGCCGGCCTGCAGGCCGGTTTCTCACTGATCTTCAAGTGGGCCATCAACGGTCTCAACGGCACCGCCAACTGGGTGGTTCGCCGCCTGGGCATCGAACCCGCCGAGGAGTTGCGGTCCGCACGGTCCCCGCAGGAACTCGGGTCCCTGGTCCGCACGTCCGCCGAACGCGGTTCGCTGGACGCCGGCACCGCACTGCTGGTGAACCGCTCCCTGCGGTTCGGAGACCTCAGCGCCGAGGAACTCATGACACCCCGGGTGAAGATCGAATCCCTCGAGACCGACGCGACCGTCTCCGACCTGATGGAGGCCGCGAGCCGCACCGGGTTCTCCCGGTTCCCGATCGTGGACGGCGACCTCGACAACACCGTCGGCGTCGTGCACATCAAGCACGCGTTCACCGTCCCGGCGGCGCGGCGCTCCGTCACCCGCCTCGACAGCCTCGCGCAGGCCGTCCCGGTCGTCCCGTCCACGCTCGACGGCGACTCGGTGATGGAACAGATCCGCGCCGACGGCATGCAGGTCGCGCTCGTCGTCGACGAGTACGGCGGCACCGCCGGCATGGTCACCATGGAGGACCTGATCGAGGAGATCCTCGGCGACGTCCGCGACGAACACGACGAACCGGAGATCGACGTCCAGCGGGTGGGGCACAGCTGGTCCTGCTCGGGTCTGCTGCGCACCGACGAGATCACCCGGGCCACCGGCTACACCGCGCCCGAGGGCGAGTACGACACCCTCGGCGGACTGGTCCTCACCGGCCTGGGCCGAATCCCGGTCGAGGGCGACGAGGTCCCGCTGCCCGACGCACACGGCAATCCGATCGGCCCCGACGGCCGCGGTTGGATCGCCCGGGTCCTGACGATGGACGGCCGCCGCATCGACCGGGTGCTGCTGACCCCGGTCCCCGCGATCGGCGCGACACGAGAGGAGAGCCACCGTGGGTGACCTGTTCGGTGTTCTGCTCACCGTCGTCCTGCTCGCCGGCAACGCGTTCTTCGTCGGTGCCGAATTCGCACTCATCACCGCCCGCCGCGACCGCCTCGACGCCCTCCAGGCGCAGGGCAAGAAGCGGGCCGGCACCGTCATCACCGCGGGCGAGAACCTGTCGTTGATGCTCGCCGGCGCGCAGTTGGGCATCACGATCTGCTCGATCCTGCTCGGCAAGGTCGGCGAACCGGCCATCGCGCACCTGATCGAGGCCCCGATGGACGCGCTGGGCGTCCCGGAGTCGCTGCTGCACCCCATCGCGTTCACGATCGCGCTGGGACTGGTCGTGGTCCTGCACATCCTGCTCGGCGAGATGGTCCCGAAGAACATCGCTATCGCCGGACCGGAGAAGACCGCGATGCTGCTGGTTCCGATCCACCTCGGGTTCATCAAGCTGGTGCGCCCACTGATCGGCTTCTACAACATCACCGCCAACGGCATCCTGCGGATGCTGCGCGTCGAACCGAAGGACGAACTCGACGCCACCGTCTCCTCGATCGAACTGTCCGAGATGATCGGCGAATCCCACACCGAGGGCCTGATCGACGAGGAGGAGCACCGACGTCTGACGCAGGCGCTCGAGACGGAGGGCCGCACCGTCGCCGACGTCATGATCCCGTCCGACAAGGTCCGCACGGTGCCACTGTCCGGCAACGGCACCACCCTGGGTTCGGTCGAGGAGGCGGTCATCGAGACCGGCTACTCGCGGTACCCGGTGCGCGACGCCGACGGCGCACTGGTCGGCTACCTGCATCTCAAGGACGTGCTCGACCGGGTCGCCGACGAGTCGGCCGGACCGGAGACGGTGATTCCGCGTTCCGACATCCGACGGCTGCCCCGCATCTCGGTGACCCTGCCGCTCGACGACGCCCTCGCCGGGCTGCGCCGCGCCAGCTCGCACCTGGGGGCGGTGGTCGACGCGTCCGGCGCCGTGATCGGTATCGTCGCGCTCGAGGATCTGGTCGAGGAGTTCGTCGGCACCGTACGCGACGGCACCCACCGGATCGTGGACACGATTCCCGGCCAGAAGGTGGTCTGAGAGCAAGTGAGTTCGGCAGTTCTGCCGGAAGAGGTGTGGACCGCCCGACGGGACCGCCACCACGAGGTGGTGGCGGATCTCGTCGGGCCGCACCTGCGCCGCCGCGCGGCCGGTGATCGGCACCCGGTGCACGACTTCCTGTTCACGTACTACAGCGTCAAGCCGAGTCAACTGCGGCGATGGCATCCGGGTTTCGGGACCGCGCTCGCGGGCGGCTCGGCGCGGGAATACCTGATCTACTCCGGCTACGAAGCCTGCGCGGGCTCCGACGATCTCGTGGCCCTGTCCCCCGGCGTGCTGGCGCGGCGCCGCGAGACGGTCGAGTTCGTCGCCGCACTGCTGTCCGCGACCGCCGCGCGCCGCCCGCACCTGAGCTGCTTCGGCCTGCACGAGTGGGCGATGGTCTACCGCGGCGGCAACGACGCGATCCGGCACACGCAGGTCCCACTGCGGCTCGGGCACACCGGCACCGACGAGGTGGTCGAGTCGATGCAGTTGCGCTGCACCCACTTCGACGCCTTCCGCTTCTTCACCCCCGACGCGGTCCCCCGCAACGAGGCGCCGCTGTCGCGGGACGACCAGATCGCACGGGAGCAACCGGGCTGCCTGCACGCCGGAATGGACCTGTACAAGTGGGCGACCAAGCTCGGACCGCTCGTCGAATCCGAACTCGTCATCGACTGCTTCCGACTGGCAACGGACGCGCGGGAACTCGACATGCGGGCCAGCCCCTACGACCTGTCCGACTACGGCTACGAACCCGTCCGCATCGAAACCCCGCAGGGCCGCGCCGACTACGTCCGCGAACAGGTGGCACTGGCCGAGCGGGCGACGGAACTGCGCGAACGGCTACTCGCGGCCTGCCGGGGACTGCTGTCACCTCGCACCGATCAGCCCACATCTCCCTGCTACGGCTGACCGGTTCGACGGTCCAGGGGAAGCCGGGCCCATGCGGCGGGTCGTGATCAACCTCATCCCAGCGAATTGGGGACACCTCCGGCGACCGGCGTAGCGTGCTCGAGGGCCCGATTCGGACCTGTGTCACGCACTCGAGGAGCTTTGTCGCCATGTCCCGCCCTGCCCTGCCGCTGACGGCGGGCACGTTCCTGCTCGCCGCCGCACTCACCGGATGTTCCGCATCCGACACCCCGGCCGCCCCGGAGTCGACGACCGTGACGGAGGTCGTCACCGAGACCGTGACAGCACCGGCGACCGCGCAATCCCAGGTCGAGGAGCCGCTCCCCATGGCCCCCATCGATGGTCCCTGCACCCTGAACCAGGCGGGCGCCCGTGTCATGGTCGTGCAGGGCACTGTCGAGTGCGGCACACTCAACGAGGTGTGGGCGGCGGCAGTCGCCGATCCCGCGTTCGCCATCCACGGCAACCGCAACACCATCGTCGTCGGCGACTGGACGTGCCGCGCGCACGAGACCGCACCGGTCCCCACTGGATTCTGCGAGGACGCCGGCTACCGCAACAAGTTCAAGGTGGTGCGGGCCGGCTGACCGGCACCCGCCGGTTCGATCGTTCGCGGCACCGGCACGAGTTCGTGCCCCCGCTGCTCCGCTACGCTCCGAGCGATTCGTCCAGTTGCATTCGGGGGGCCGTTCGATGCGCGACACACGCCTGGTTCAGACCGCGGTTCTGAAGCATGCCGGATCCGACAGGCCCGTGCTGATGCCGATGGAACGCTGGGATGCGCTCGCACTGCGCGCTGCGATCGCCCAGCAGAGTCTGTGGTGCGGGCACCTGCTGGGTGGATGCGGGCGCCAGTTGTCCACGCGCATCGGTCGGGAACGGGTACCGCACTTCGCGCATTTCCCGAACGCCGACGGCACCCTCACCTCGTGTCACCGCCTCCACACGGACGGTTCGAGCGCCGACCACCTGTTCATCAACCACGGCGTCCGAGATCTGTTGCACCGTCACGGACGCCGACCGGGCAGGACCAGATTCGACGGCGAGTTCGACAGCGGCGGCGGATGTCACTGGATCACGATCGACCTCGCCGACGCGCAGGGAGTGGTGGTGGTCGCGCTCCGTGGCGCCGACCTGTCGGACTGGGAAGAGCGGGAGGATCGCCTCCGCGCGTCGTCGCCATGGATCAGCTGGTTGTTCGGGCCGGGTCTTCGAGCGCCGCAACGTCTGCTGCACCGGGACGGCTTCGCGGTGCACCTGATGTTCGACGAGCGAGCCCCGGGGCGGCCGATGAAGCTCGGCACCCAACTCCTCGCCGCCCCGACGGAGTGGATCGATCTCCACGACGCACGATTCGGCGATGACGGACTTGTCACACCGGCTGCGGCCGACGCACGGTGCGCCCGCCGCGATGCCGCGATCCCACCCACACCGATGCTGGTTCCTGAGCCGCAACTCCCGGCGCCGACGGCGATGCCCGTGCCGTCACCGGTTCCGGGAGCTCGAATGGTGCCGCTCGACAACGGGATCGAGATGTCACTACCGGAACTCCGCGTGCTCCTGGGCCGACTCGCGCAGCGGAGCGGGTTCGCCGGGGATGCCGACAAGTCCCGTGCCATCGCCGAACACGCCCGATCGCTGGACGATGCCCCCGTCGACAGCATCGCGTTTCCGCTCTGGCTTCAGCGCGCGATCGCTGCCGAACTGGGGGTGCCGGACAACCGCGCCGACGACGGCGCACAACCGGCGGATCCGGGGCCGTCCGTGGATGCGATTCCGTTGCACGACGACGTCATCGCAGTGCTGCGCGACGTGGGGTGGGATCCGACGACCGACCTCAAACGCATGCGGTGGCTGAAACTGGCATCCGTCCACAGCAGCTATCTCTACGAGAACCGCACGATCGAGGCGGACCCGAAGGTGCTACACATGCTTGCGGAGGTCGGCAAACGATGGCTCGGCCTCGCGATCCTCGACAGTTTCGCCCTCGAATACCGGGCGAAGTCCGCGGGTGAGCAAAGCCAGGTCCTCGCGAACCTCCGCGCCGCGTTCTTCGACGCGCTCGGCACTCGGTCGAGACTGGCTCGCCATCACATCCTCGGGCGCGGCGAGGCACTGGCGATGCAGAACGACGCGTACCGGGCCAAGTCCCGCGTCGAGGTCGACGGCGTGCTGCAGATCTGCGGCGCGGTCGCACTCTGGGGTGGTGTCGATTCTCTCTACGAACTGGCCCGGCGCTGGTACCCCGAGGTCAAGGAGGCAGTCCGCGGCGGGGACGGTGCAGCTGAGTCCGTTGATTGGAAGACCGCGCTCATCCAGCTCGACGCGTCGATTGCCTTCGACGGCACGGCATCCGGCCCTGATCACGACAAGACGTTCATCGTCACGGCAACCGATCGACGAGGCCGGACCGGCCGCGGCGTAGGACCAAGCAGGAAGCGCGCGGAACGCGCGGCCTGTGAGGACTTCGTGCGTACTCACTCTCCGCAGGAGGCCGCGCGGCTGATCTCGTCGGTGCGGACCTCGTTCCGGTACGAACCCCAGGTTCGACCGCAGCCACTGCCGCGAGACCAGTACGCGGCGCATTGGCGTGCCGTCGGCGCTGCGCGGCGCATGTTCGATCTGCCACCGGATGCCGACACCTACCTGGCGCAGGCGCTCATCCACAGCTCCTGGGTGTACGAGAACCGCGCCGTGGCCAGCCTCGCTCGGCAGCACGACAACGCCGTGCTCGCGCATCACGGCTCGGCGGTCGTCGATGCCCTCACCGCACACCGCCGCGCCGAACAGGTCTTGTCGTCGAGCCTCACCCCGACCGCCGACGACGCCCGAGTCACGACCCCGCCGGAGAAGGTGTGGCGGGACGCCTTCACGGCGACCGCGTTGGCACCGGGACTGCTCCTCGGCAAGGGGGAAGGACAGCATCCGGCGCGGTCCTACGCGAATGCGATGCAGGCAATGCTGGCCGTGGCGTGGCGATTCCGCGGGCGAGACCTGTTGCGTGCGATGCCCACCGAACTGATCGACCACGTCAACCAGGCGTCGGACGGTTCGACCGACCACTACACCCGCCTCGTGGAGTCGTGCCGGCCCTTCGGCATCGAGTTCGAGGAAACCTACGAGGCGACGGGCCCCGATCATCAGCGGACGTTCACGTGCACACTGACCATGACCTCACAGGAGGGGCGCCATGCGATCACCGGAGCGCCCACGATGTCGAAGTCGCTCGCGAAGCAGGGAGTAGCCGGTCGAGTACTTGCGATCGTCGAGACCACATCCAGCTGCGATGACTGGCAGGTCGATGCGAACGATCCGGCACTGGCGGAGTTTCTGCTGCGGAGCCAGCTGACACGGTGTGCACAGGTCAAGCAGTCCCACCTGACTCGGCTCGTCAGTCGAGGAGCGCTGGGTGTCACGTACCTGCTGACCGAGGACATTCCGGCGTTCGCGGCATGGGCGCAACAGGTCGAGGAGTTGACCGGCGGCATCGACGGTGACGAGGCCGAGGAGTTGCGACGCTTCTACGTTCGATGCCTGCGTGACGTCGGCAGCGCCCCCGCTTCCAAGAAGCCGCTCCGGGCGGCGTTGGATCACCTTCGCCGGCAGGCGCGCGGCCTAGGCCTGTCCGACAGCGATCGGCGCCTTCTCGATGTGGCCCACCGGGTGATCCGAACAAGTCTCGAACACGACGACCGGGACCACGCGGCCACCGCGGAAACGGTGCAATGGATCGTCGTGGCCGCGGACCGGCGCGGCGGCCGTGCCCGTGTGCGGCAGGAGTCGGACGAGTTCACCGTCGTCGTTTCCGACGTCGATCCCAGCGAATTGTCGGACCCGTTCGTGTCCCTGATGCGGGCACAGTTTCCCACACTCACTGTCGAGGTCGGCGAGTCCGCGATCACCATCGGCTGCGAGCCCGTTCCGGCTGCCCGGTCGATTCTGCAAGCGGGCGCACTGGCGTCAGCGGACACATCGATGCCTGTCCGCCGCTCCGTCTACGACGCTGTTCTCTCGCTGCACGATGCAGTCGGGGCCGGCGACCCGGAATCGATCGAGGCCGCGGTGGACGAGCTTGATCGACTCCTCGGGTCCTAGTCACGCACTCGCCGGCTACGCCGTCACGGCACCCGGTAGGTCCATTCCGGGTTCGCGAACTTCGTCTCGACCAGCTCGCGCGCGGCGGCCAGTTCGGCGTCGGTGTAGGTGCTGGTGCGGGTCTCGTAGCGGGCACGGAAGTGCGCGAGGAAGGCATCGATGATGGCGTCGCGGTCCATGCCGGTCTGCGAGCGCATCGGGTCGACCCGCTTGCCGGAGCTGGTGATGCCCTTGTCGGAGATCTTCTCCCGCCCGATCCGCAGCACGTCGGTCATCTTGTCGGCGTCGATGTCGTAGGCCATCGTCACGTGGTGCAGCACCGCGCCGGCGGCGAACCGCTTCTGCGCGGCCCCGGCGATCTTGCCCTGCTCGGAGGCGATGTCGTTGAGCGGCACGTAGCGGGCCTTGATGCCGACGTCGGCGAGTGCGCCCATCACCCATTGGTCGAGGAACTCGTAGGAGCGTTCGAAGCTCAGCCCGTCGACCAGTGACGTCGGCACCGCCAGCGAATAGGTGATGCAGTTGCCGGGTTCCATGAACATCGCGCCGCCGCCGGAGATGCGCCGCACGACGCCGATGCCGTGCCGGGCCGCAGCTTCCTCGTCGACCTCGTTGCGCACCGACTGGAACGAGCCGAGCACCACCAGCGGTGAATCCCAGTCCCAGAACCTCAGCGTCGGGCCGCGGTCCCCGGCGGCCACCTCACGGGTGATCACCTCGTCGAGCGCGACGTGCATCGCGGGGTCGAGCACCACCGGTTCGATGACGTCGAAGGTGTGGTCGTGCCAGCTGGTCGCGTGGCCGAGGGCGCGGCGGATCGCGATGCCGACCGATTCGGGGGTGAAGCCGATCATCGCCACGTCGTCGGCGAGTGCGCCGGTGATGGCGGCGCCGAGCTGCGTGGCGTCCGCGGTGACGGGCATCCCGGTCACCGCCGCGGTGATGTCGTCCAGCGCCTCGTCCGGTTCGAGGAAGAAGTCCCCGGACAGCGACACCCGCGACAGGCGCCCGTCCTCCGCCTCGACGTCGACCACGACCAACTTGCCACCGGAAACCTTGTACTCACCACGCACGAGAAGAAGCGTATCGGTGAGTGCGACAGAGCGGTGATGCGGGAACCGGGGACCCCTACGGTGGGACCGACGGCGGAGACGACCGAGCCGACGGGACGAGAGGATTTGCGATGACCGACACGACGAATCAGGAGGCGGCGGTCGAACTGCAGGCGACGATGTTCGACCTGCTCGGCAGGATCGCGGGACTGGAACGCGACGTGTTCCGCACCGTCGGCGCAAGCGATGCCGAGTTCGCGGCCGCGCACCGCGCCGTCGTCGACTTCGCCGAGTTCACGTTGCGTCCGTGGCACCGGGCGGCCGAGGAGTTCCTGTACCCGGCGGCCGCGCCGGTCGTCCGGGCGCAACTGCTGGTGGAGGGACTGATCGGCGAATGGCAGACCGTGGAGCAGGCGTACTCGCGGTTGTCGTGTGTGAGCACCGACCGGGTCCGGGTGACCGCCGACATCAGCGCGCTGCGGGTGCTGCTGGTGGTGATGCTGGGCAAGAGCATGGACCTACTGGTTCCGGCGCTCGCCGACGACGGTGTCCCGCTCTCCGACGCCGCGGCGAAGATGGCCACCGCGGCGGCCGCGCAACTGGCGTAGCGCGGTGACGGCCCGCCGCGTCGCACGCCGCGGGCCGTCACCGGCTCACTTCCGAGCGAGCGGGCTGTAGAACACCAGGCCGTTGCCGTTGTTGTCGTAGACCACCGCGCGCCGCTCGTGGGCGTCGTCGTACGGGCCCTTCACGATGGCCCCGCCGCCGTCCTCGATAGCCTTCGCCGCCGCATCGACGTCGGCGGTCTTGATGCCGACGACCACCTTGCCGGGGATCGGGTGGTCGACGGCAGTCGCGAGCGCGATCGTCACCGATCCCCCGTCGAGGGCGGCGAAGTGCGCGCCATCTCGGAACTTGAGAGCCATTCCGAGGGTCTCGGTGTAGAACTCGAGTGCCTCGTCCAGGTTCTCGACCGACAACATGATCATCTTGGCGTCGTAGTCGCTCACATGCACCTCCGGTAATTGATCCAATTCGGCACGGGCGGCGGCGAGTGCGCCGAACAGACCATCCGGACTTCGCCCACGGTCATCGCCGCGCCGGGTGCCCGATCATCCTCACGCACAGCCAGGTCCTGTACACCTCGACCCGCCGTCGGTGCTGCGTACAGGGGACCTGAGGCCCTACGACCTGGGGTCGTTCGGATGCGATCGATAGCGGCTTGTCGCGCCCAGCCCACCGGTAAAATCCCGGTCAGTTGCTTCTCCCTGAGGTCCTGACAGCCAAAGGAGTTCGACGATGACAGTCTCACGACGTGGACTCTTCGGAATGACGGGTTCGATCGCCGCGCTCGGCTGGCTGGGTACGCGAACGGCCTCGGCCGCACCGGGTGCACCTGTTCCCCCGGCACCGGTTCCGATCCCGGATCTGCCGCCTCCCACCGTTCCGAGTCCGCTGAACTTCTCCTCGCCCCCGCTACGCCGGTTCGCCGTCGACCTGCCACGACTGCCGACGGCCCCGGCGTCGGGATCGCTCACCACCCAGTCCACCACCCACACGTACCACCCGGACCTCCCGGCGTCGACGGCCCTCGGCTACCACGCCGGCATCCTCGGCCCCACACTCGAGGCCCGTCGCGGCGCGCCGACGACGGTGTCGTTCGTCAACGCGATCGAGGTCAATCCGCTCGGGGACGCCGTCGACCTGACGATGCACGGGGCCACCGAGGAGGACCGGACGAATCCGCGGACGACGGTGCACCTGCACGGCGCCGCGAGCCGTCCCGACTCCGACGGGAATCCGTTGATCACATGGCGACGCGGCGGGGTGCAACACAACCGCTACGCGAACGACCAGGAGGCGGCGACACTCTGGTACCACGACCACTCGATGGCGAACACCCGCCTGAACGTGCAGGCCGGGCTCGCCGGCTTCTATCTGCTGCGCGACGAGTTCGACACCGGCCGCGCCGACAATCCGCTCGGGCTGCCCGCCGGGGAGTTCGAGGTGCCGATCGTGGTGCAGGACCGCATGTTCAACGCCGACGGGACGCTGCAGCCGCGGCTGGCCCGCTACCAGCCGGCCGGCTACAACCAGGGCGGCCAGTTCGGCGATGTCGCCGTGGTCAACGGTGTCGCGTGGCCACGGATGACGGTGCGGCGCGCGATGTATCGGCTGCGGCTACTGCAGGGATCGAACTCGCGCACCTACCGGTTCGGGTTCTCGAACGGGATGCGGTTCAGCGTGATCGGCAGCGACCAGGGCCTGCTCGACGCGCCCATGGACACCGACCACATAGTCATGACCTCCGGGGAACGCGCCGACCTGCTGGTCGATTTCTCGGCGCTCGCGCCGGGCGAGTCGGTGACGCTCGTCAACAACGCCCTCAACAGCTCCGGTAATGCCGTGCTCGGGGTCCCGGCGCTGCCCGAGATCATGCGGTTCGACGCGGATCAGGCAGCGGCGGCGCCGTCTCCGGTACCCGCACGGCTGCGCGGCGGTCCGGGCCTCCCCCAGCCGATTGCGCCCGCCACCACCGACGACGTCACCCGCACCCGGATCATGACGTTCCTGGCGCGCTTCGATCTGAATCGGACTGCCGCGGTGCTGCCCCTGATGGGGACGATCAACAATCTGCCGTTCCTCACCGACGACATCGACGTCGCCCGGGCCGGGACGACCGAGATCTGGCAGATCGTCAACACCTTTCCGTTCGAGCACCCCGTCCACCTGCACCTGGCCCGGTTCCGGGTACTCGGCCGGCAGAAGCTGTGGACGGCCGGCTACATGGCCACCTCGCTCCCGCCGCTCGAGGAGGACATCCGCTGGGCACCGGACCCGACCCCGTTCCTCATCGGGGAGCAGACGCAGCCGGCCGCGTGGGAGGCGAGTTGGAAGGACACCGCGCTCGTAGAGGCCGACGCGGTGCTCACCCTCCTCGTGCACTGGCCATCGGCCGAGGATCTCGGCTTCGACCCGGACGCGCCCATCCCGGTACCTCACGACGCGGAGGGGCACCACGGCCCGGGCCAGGAGATCCGCGGATACACCTGGCACTGCCACAACCTCGAACACCAGGACCACGACATGATGCAGCAGATCCGGGTACAGCGGTAGACGGGCCGACTCGCGCGCGGCGCCATTCACCGCTCCCGCCCGACCGCTCGGCGCGCCGCATCCCGGACCGCGCGGCCCGACGCGCGGCGACAGCGGCTGGTCAGTATCATCTGTGCACGATCGGCCAAACCGCCTTTCATGATCGAGTCTGCATTCGGACGCGAACCGTTCGTCCCACCGCAGTCGGCGCCCACCTCACGCGCCTCAGCTCCAGCAGCTGTATTCGTCGATGCCCCGGCCCGCGCACCGGACTGATCTCCTCCGGAAGCTACCGCCGGGTAACATTGTTGTCGTCCCGTTCAGCGTCCCGTCGTGGACGCTGCTGGTGGTACCGGAAAAGTGAGGCAGTTCAATGACTGAACGCGTGCAGGTCGGTGGTCTTCAGGTCGCCAAGGTTCTCTACGACTTCGTGAACGATGAGGCTCTTCCGGGTACCGGCGTCACCGCCGAGGCGTTCTGGGAGGGCGCGGGCAAGGTGTTCGCCGACCTGGCCCCCAAGAACAAGGCCCTGCTCGCCAAGCGCGACGACCTGCAGGCGCAGATCGACGCATGGCACCGCGAGCGCGCGGGCAAGCCCCTCGACGCCGCCGAGTACAAGGCGTTCCTCCAGGAGATCGGCTACCTGCTGCCCGAGCCGGCACCGTTCCAGGTCGCGACCGAGAACGTGGACGCAGAGATCGCCACCACCGCCGGCCCGCAGCTGGTGGTCCCGGTTCTCAACGCCCGCTTCGCGCTGAACGCGTCCAACGCCCGCTGGGGTTCGCTGTACGACGCCCTGTACGGCACCGACGCCATCTCCGAGGAAGGCGGCGCGGACAAGGGGAAGGGCTACAACAAGGTTCGCGGTGACAAGGTCATCGCGTGGGCCCGGAACTTCCTGGACACTGCCGCGCCGCTGGCGAAGGGCTCGCACACCGAGGCCACCCGCTACTTCGTCGTCGACGGCAAGCTGGCCGTCGAGCTGGGCGGCGAGGTCGTCACGACGCTGGCCGAACCCGAGAAGTTCGTCGGCTACCTCGGCGACGGCGACAACCCCACGTCGGTGCTGCTGCGCAACAACGGCCTGCACGTCGAGATCGAGATCGACCCGACCTCACCGATCGGCAAGACCGACGGCGCCGGCGTCAAGGACGTCGTGCTCGAGTCGGCGATCACCACGATCATGGACTTCGAGGACTCCGTGGCCGCCGTCGACGCCGACGACAAGGTGGTCGGCTACCGGAACTGGCTCGGCCTCAACCGCGGTGATCTCGCCGAGGAGATCAGCAAGGGCGGCAAGACGTTCACCCGCACCCTCAACGGTGACCGCACCTACACCACCCCCGCCGGCGACGAGCTCACGCTGCACGGCCGCTCACTGCTGTTCGTCCGCAACGTCGGACACCTCATGACCAACCCGGCGATCCTCGACGCCGACGGCAACGAGATGCCCGAGGGCATCCTCGACGCCCTGATCACCAGCGCATGTGCGGTGCACGGCCTGACCCGGTCCGACGACAACGGCCCGCTCGACAACTCGCGCACCGGCTCGATCTACATCGTCAAGCCCAAGCAGCACGGCCCCGAGGAGGTCGCGTTCACGACCGAGCTGTTCGGCCGTGTCGAGGAGGTCCTGGGCCTGCCCGCGAACACCCTCAAGGTCGGCATCATGGACGAGGAGCGGCGCACCACCGTCAACCTCGCGGCCTGCATCAAGGAAGCGGACCAGCGGGTGGTGTTCATCAACACCGGCTTCCTCGACCGCACCGGCGACGAGATCCACACCTCGATGGAGGCCGGCGCGATGGTGCGCAAGGCTGACATGAAGAAGCAGACGTGGATCGCCGCGTACGAGGACTGGAACGTCGACACCGGCCTCGCGACGGGTCTGCAGGGCAAGGCGCAGATCGGTAAGGGCATGTGGGCCATGACCGACCTGATGGCCGACATGCTCGAGCAGAAGATCGGCCACCCCAAGTCCGGCGCCAACACCGCGTGGGTGCCGTCGCCGACGGGTGCGACCCTGCACGCGACGCACTACCACCAGGTGGACGTGTTCGCGGTCCAGGACCAGCTGAAGGGCAAGCCGCGCGCCACGATCGACGAGATCCTCACCATCCCGCTCGCCCCGTCCACCGACTGGTCCGACGCGGAGAAGCAGCAGGAACTCGACAACAACTGCCAGTCGATCCTCGGCTACGTGGTGCGCTGGATCGACGCCGGCGTCGGCTGCTCCAAGGTGCCCGACATCCACGACGTCGCACTCATGGAGGACCGCGCGACGCTGCGCATCTCGAGCCAGTTGCTGGCGAACTGGCTGCGGCACGGCATCGTCACCGAGGCCGACGTCGTCGCGAGCCTCGAGCGAATGGCCCCGGTCGTCGACCGGCAGAACGAGGGTGACTCCACCTACCGCAACATGGCCCCGAACTTCGACTCCAACATCGCCTTCCAGGCGGCGAAGGAACTGATCCTCGAGGGCGGCAAGCAGCCCAGCGGCTACACCGAGCCGATCCTGCATCGCCGTCGCCGCGAGTTCAAGGCCGCGAGCGCCTGATCCCGCTACTCCCACCCGGCCCCGGCACCTTCCAGGTGTCGGGGCCGGGTTCGTCGGGATGTCCGGATTCGCAACTAGACTGCGTTCGTCAGGGCCGGTCAGGAGCCGGCCCTTCGGTTGTGAAGCAAGGCGGTTGAACACGTGGGCCAACATCGCAGTGACCGACGCGTGCGCGGCGTCAGCAAGGGCCCGGTCATCGCCGTGGTGTCGGTGATCCTGTTGGTCGTCGCCGTCGTCGGCTGGTTCCAACTGCGGGACCGCACCAGCGATCAGGGCTCGGCGGCCGCAGGAGCGTGCGTCGAGGGTGACGCCACGCTCGAGGTGGCCGCCTCCCCCGACATCGCCGACCAGATCCGCGATCTCGCCGCCCGCTACACCGCAACTCTGCCCGTGATCCGCGACCACTGCGTGTCGGTGTCGGTGACCGCGCAGGACTCCGCCGCCGTCGCCGACGCCCTCGTCGGCGCACCGAACGGGCCGTGGAACGCGGATCTCGGGCCGGCGCCGTCACTGTGGATCCCGTCGAGCAGCCAGTCCGTCACCCGCGCCGCGGCCACCGCCGGCGTCATCGACGGGCAGCCCAAGTCGCTCGCCACCAGTCCGGTGGTGCTCGCGGCACCGCAGGAGTTGACGGTCGCCCTCACCGCGGCCGGGACAGGGTGGCGGGACCTGCCGGCACTGCAGTCCGGGAAGAACTCCCTGGACGGGCTCGGACTCCCCGGCTGGGGTTCGCTGAAGCTGGCGTTGCCCGCGGGATCGACCACCGATCAGACGCTCGACGCGGTCGCCGCCGCAACCGCCGACATCGGCGCGGGTCCGCTCGACGACACACAGGCCGCCGCACCGAAGGTCACCGCCGCGATCGCGGCCCTCGCGAACGGCGACAACGCGATCGAGGGCGTGCCGAACTCGGCCACCGACGCGGCCGCGGCACTCGCCGCCCAGCCGGAACCCGCGCAGGGCACCTTCCACGCCGTGCCGTCGACCGAGCAGCAGCTCCGCGCGCTCGGCCGGAAGGCGTCCGGGCTGGTCGCCTTCGCACCCGCCGGGGCGACGCCCGTAGCCGACCATCCCGCCGCGATCCTGGCGACGCCGTGGGTCGACGAGACCCTCAGCCGTGCCGCCGCCCAGTTCGCCGACTTCATCCGGCAGCCCGAGCAGGCCCGGACCTTCCTGGACGCCGGATTCCGGGTCGGCGACGCCCTCCCGGCCGCCACCGATCAGACCCCGATGCCGCCCCTCGGGCAGGTGCTCGTGCCCGCCACCGGCCCCGCCCAGCAGCACCTGCAGCAGACGTTCGCGAATCCCGCTGTCCCCCAGGCCACCACGATCCTGCTCGACGTCTCGGGCTCGATGGGCAACGACGACGGCTCCGGCACTCGGCTGAGCAACACCGTCGACGCACTGTCCCGGCAGTTCGCGAACCTGCCCGACGCGTCCGACATCGGACTGTGGGTGTACAGCCGCGGACTCGACGGCAACAAGCCCTACCTGGTGAAGGTGACGACCGGACCGCTGACCGAGGGCACACGACGGCAGCAACTGGAGAGCGCGCTGCAGTCGCTGAAACCGGCGACCGCGACATCGACGTACGCGTCCGTGATCGCCGCCCACCAGAGTGCGGTCGACGGGTTCGTCGACGGTCGTCCCAACTCCGTCCTGCTGATCACCGACGGCCCCAACGACGACACGTCCACCAGCAAGCAGAAGCTCACGCAGGCGCTGAACGCCGGCACGCATCCCGTCCGCGTCGACGTCGTCTCGATCGGCGAGAACAGTGATCAGGCAACCTTGCGGGCGATGGCCGACCAGACCGGGGGCACGTTCGTCGCGGTGCCGTCGACGCAGGGTCTCGAGCTCGGTGCCGCGCTCGCCGAAACGCTGTCGTAGACCATGGTGCGAATCGCGATCTTCGGGGCCTTCCTCGCGCTCGTCAGTTGGTGGGTGCATCGACGCCTCGTCCGTACGACCGGACTGAAGGGACGCCCCGCCCGTGCGATCGGCGTCGCTCTCGTCGTCCTGTGGGTGCTGGCACTGATCGGCATCGGCAGCGGCGAGGTCTTCGACCCGGCATGGGCCCGGGTCCCCGGCTTCGTCGGCTGGGTGTGGCTCGCTGCGCTGCTGTACCTGGTGCTCGGATTGCTGCTGGTCGCTGCCGGTTCCGGGATCGCCCGCCTGACGGGACGACCGCAACCCACCGATCCGTCCCGGCGGCGCGTACTGCGCAGCGCGACCGCCGCCGTCACGGTGGCCGCCGTCGGCGCGGCCGGTTACGGCGTCACCGAGGCGCACACCCCACGCATCCAGCGCGTGCGCGTGCCGCTGCGGCGCCTGCCGAGCCAGTTCGCCGGGATGCGGATCGCGCTCGTGACGGACCTGCACGTCGGCCCGTCACGCGGTGTCGGGTTCACCCGCAAGGTCGTCGACCTGGTCAACGCCCAGAAACCCGAACTGATACTGCTCGGCGGCGACCTCGTCGACGGCACCGTCGGGAAGGTCGGGCCGGACCTCGAACCGCTGCGCGATCTACGTGCGCCGCTCGGCGTGTACGGCGTCAGTGGCAACCACGAGTTCTACGCCGGCGACGGTGGCCCCTGGCTGGACCTGTGGGACCGCCTCGGCATCCGCACCCTCCGCAACGAACGCGTCGAGATCGCCCGCGGCGGCGCGGTGATCGACCTCGCCGGCATCCACGACCTCACCTCCCCCACCCCGTACGAACCGGACCTGCCCGCCGCACTCGCCGGCCGCGATCCGGAACGCTTCGTACTGCTGCTCGCGCACCAGCCGAAGCAGGCCGTCGAGGCGTCGGAACTGGGCGTGGACCTCCAGCTGTCGGGTCACACGCACGGCGGGCAGATGTGGCCGCTCGGCTACCTCGTCCCCCTGCAGCAACCGTCGGTCACCGGACTCGATCGCATCGGCGACACCGTCCTCTACACCTCCCGCGGCGCGGGCGCCTGGGGACCGCCGGTTCGCGTCGGCGCCCCACCGGAGATCACCATCCTGGAATTGGCCAGCCGCCCGGCGGAGTGACGCCCGGGCGGATCCCTGTTCGAGGAGGACTCCACCCCGGGTGTCGTGGCTTTTCTGAACTGTCGACTTCGTGAAGGTGAGCTACTTGCAGTACTAGTGGATTTGTTCCGACATTCCAAAGGTTCCGTCCTGCACCGAGTTCTACAGACGTAGGACTCTCGACCTCGCCGGCGACGCCGAGCTACGGGGACGGACAGAGCGTGCGACCGGTCCGAGTTCCGCCGCTTCCTCCGGCGCCAGTCCCCTGCCCCACGGACCGAGGTCGCTCGTCACGTAACCACCGAGGCCTCCACCCCAGCGGTCGTAGACCTGCTGAAGCGCGAAACCGCAGGGGTACTACGGCCGCTGCGCGTACGTCAGCCGTATCCGATGCCGTGAGGTGATCCGCCCCTGCTCGTCACGCCAACCGTCGACCCGCGCGAGCGCAGCATCCCGGACCCGGTCCAGTTCCGCGGCCGGAATCGCGTCCCACAACTGACGTTGCCCGTGCGAGCGCGTCCACGTGTACCACTGTTCGGCGTCGTCGAAGTACAGGTCGAGGTCGAAGCCGACGGTGCGCGGATGAACCAGGCCGGCAGCGCGCATCAGCCCTTCGACCGCGGCGTCGCTGCCGAAGGGCCCGTTCGGATCCCGCGGATCGACACTGAAGAATCCACGATCCCGGTACGGCGCGAACAAGTCCTCCATCTGCTCCCACCGCGGATCCCACGCCCCGAACGTTGACACCCCCACGGTTCCGTGCGGCACCAGCAGCGATCGCCACGCCGTCAGGGCCGCAGCGGGATCCGGCAGGAAGAAGATCATGAACGAGGCCGTGATCGTGTCGAATCTGCCTCGCGGAAGCGTCGGCTTCATCGCGTCCATCACCTGGACGGTCACATTCGTCAATCCCCTGGCGCGTGCCTCGTGGGCGGTGGCCTCGACCATCTTCGGCGACACATCGATACCGACCACTTCCCCGTCCGGCCCCACTGCCTCCGCCAACCGGAACAGCACCGCGCCGCGGCCGCATCCGATGTCGAGCGCCCGGGAACCCGGTTGCGGATCGGCCTCCCGCACCAGATGTTCCGCGATCGGCCCGAAGAAGGGCACCCCCACATTGTCGTAGCTGTCGACCACAAGATCGAACAACTCCGCGAGCCGCGCAACCTGCAGTCCGTCCGGCACCTCGACCATTCCTCGATCATCTGCCCGCCCGGCCGGGCCGGTCAACGACGTTTCGGTATCGGAAAGCCCCTCCCCCGGTAGTGAGCGGCGTGACCCGACCGAATTGGGAGGTGCGACGAGATCGTGTCGTGCCGGTCGGGTTCCCGCCCGCGGTGACGACAACAGGATTCCATAATTCCCCCGCTTCCGTCCTGCACGAAGTTTCAAAAGGTGGCCGATCCAGGAAACGGCGAGGCCCCGGTCGTTCCGGAGAACGACCGGGGCCTCGCCCTACCTCACTGCCCTACTTCAAGCCCTGATCAGCTGCTGTACGCCTCGATCGGCGGGCACGAGCACACGAGGTTCCGGTCGCCGTGGACGCCGTCGATGCGCCGCACAGACGGCCATACCTTGGGCCGGCCCGTCCCCATCGGGTAGACCGCGATCTCCCGCGAATACGGGTGACTCCAGTCGGAAACTAGGCACTCGGCGGTGTGCGGCGCACCGCGCAGCGGATTGTCCTCGACCGGCCACTCCCCTGCCCCGACCCGGTCGATCTCGCGTCGGATCGCGATCATGGCGTCACAGAACTGGTCGATCTCGTCGAGGTTCTCGCTCTCGGTCGGCTCCACCATCAGGGTGCCGGCGACCGGGAAGCTCATGGTCGGGGCGTGGAAACCGTAGTCGGCCAGACGCTTGGCGACATCGTCGACCGTCACGCCGGTCTCCTTGGTGAGCGGACGCAGGTCGAGGATGCACTCGTGCGCGACCATCCCGTTCTCCCCGGTGTAGAGGACCGGGAAGTACTCGTCGAGACGACGGGCGATGTAGTTGGCCGACGCGATCGCCGTCAGCGACGCCCGGCGCAGTCCCTGAGCACCCATCATCTTGATGTAGGTCCAGGTGATCGGGAGGATCGACGCGCTGCCGTACGGCGCCGCCGAGACCGGTCCCGAGCCGCCCAGTTCGGGCGCCATCGGATGGCCCGGCAGGAACGGGGCGAGGTGCGAGCGGACGCCGATCGGGCCGACACCCGGGCCACCGCCGCCGTGCGGGATGCAGAATGTCTTGTGCAGGTTCAGGTGGCTGACGTCGCCGCCGAACCGACCTGGACGGGCGAGCCCGACCAGCGCGTTGAGATTGGCACCGTCGACGTACACCTGGCCGCCGGCGTCGTGCACGGCCGCGCAGATCTCGCCGACCTCCTCCTCGTAGACGCCGTGCGTCGACGGGTAGGTGATCATGATCGCGGCCAAGCGCTCAGCGTGGTCGGCGATCTTCGCCCGCAGGTCGTCGAGGTCGACATCACCGTTCTCGCGGCACGCGACGACCTCGACCCGCATTCCGACCATCACCGCGGACGCCGCATTGGTGCCGTGCGCGCTGGACGGAATCAGGCAGGTGTCGCGGTGATCGTCGCCGCGGCTGAGGTGGTAGTTGCGGATCGCCAGCAGACCGGCGTACTCGCCCTGGCTGCCGGCGTTGGGCTGCAGGCTCACCGCGTCGTAGCCGGTGATCGCGACCAGCCAGTTCTGCAGGTCCTCGATGACCTTCAGCATGCCGGGCGCGTCCTCGGCCGCGAACGGGTGCAGCTTCGAGAAGCCCGGCCACGTGATGGGCTCCATCTCCGCGGTCGCATTGAGCTTCATGGTGCACGAGCCCAGCGGGATCATGCTGCGGTCGAGGGCGATGTCCTTGTCGGACAGGGCCCGCAGGTAGCGGAGCATGGCGGTCTCGGTGCGGTACTTCGTGAACGACTCGTGCTGCAGGTACGCGGTGGTCCGGTCCCCGAACGGCGCAGGAGCGTGGTCGACGACGGTCGCGGCCGGCACTCCGAAGGCCGCGAGCACGGACTCCACGTGCGCCTCGGTGGTCGCCTCGTCGCACGCGACGCCGACGTGGTCGGCGTCGACGAGACGCAGATTCACTCCCCACGCCTTCGCGTTCGCGACGACATCTGCGGCGCGACCGGGCACCCGGGCCAGGACGGTGTCGAAGAACTGCTCGTGGACCACCTCGACACCGGCCGTCTTCAGACCGGCTGCGAGGAACTCGGCGCGCTGATGGACGCGCTGCGCGATCGCCTTGAGGCCCTCCGCGCCGTGATAGCTGGCGTACATCGCCGCGACGATCGCGAGCAGCACCTGCGCGGTGCAGATGTTGCTGGTCGCCTTCTCACGGCGGATGTGCTGTTCCCGCGTCTGCAGTGCCAGGCGGTATGCCTTGTTGCCGTCGGCGTCCACCGAGATGCCGACCAGGCGGCCGGGAAGCTGACGGGCGTGCTTGCTGTGCACCGCGAGATAGCCGGCGTGCGGGCCACCGAAGCCCATCGGGACACCGAAGCGCTGCGTCGTGCCGAAGCAGGCGTCGGCACCCATCTCACCGGGCGGGGTCAGCAGCGTCATCGCCAGCAGATCGGCGCCAACCGCGACCAACGCGCCACGCTCGTGGGCGGCCGCGATCATCTCCGCATGGTCGACGACCCGGCCCGACGCCCCCGGAAGCTGGGCGAGGACACCGAAGAACTCACCGTCGGGCAGCCCCTGCGTGAGGTCCGCCTCGACGATCTCGATGCCGAGCGGCTCGGCGCGGGTCATCACCACCGCGCGGGTCTGCGGGAACAGGTCGGTGTCGAGGACGAAGCGCGGCGACTTGCTGCGCGACGCGCGCCGCAGCAAGGTCATGGCCTCGGCCGCAGCGGTGCCCTCGTCGAGCATCGACGAGTTCGCGATCTCCATGCCGGTCAGGTCGCCCACCATGGTCTGGAAGTTGAGCAACGCCTCGAGCCGGCCCTGACTGATCTCGGGCTGGTACGGCGTGTAGGCGGTGTACCAGGCGGGATTCTCGAGGATGTTGCGCACCAGCACCGGCGGGGTGAGCGTGTCGTAGTAGCCGAGGCCGATCATCGACACGGCGGTCGTGTTCTGCGCCGCCAGCGCCGACAACGCGGCCAGCGCATCGTGTTCCGTCAGCGGGGCGTCGAGCGCCTCGAGCCCGGCCGCGACTCCGCCGGAGGTGGGATCGAGGATGCTCGCCGGCACCGCGCGAGTGGCAAGGTCGTCGAGTGACTCCACCCCTACGACCTCGAGGATGCGGGCCAGTTCGGCCGAATCCGGACCGACGTGACGGTCTGCGAACGAATGGCTACGAGCGTCGATCAAGTGAACTCCCAGGCGGTTCGACGGGTGCAGGATGCGCTCCACGAATGGAACGGTCCTCCCCCTCTGTCGCCTGCTCGGGAGACCCGAGCGCCTGAGAGATTCAGCCGCCGCCGCATCCACCGGATGCGTGCGCCTTTCCCCGTGGGCGGGTGGGTACTCCCACCGCTTTCCAGAGGCGTCGGAGCCCGCACGGTCCTGGATGCCTGAGAGATTGACGGGGAGGTGTTGCTCCTTCGGCGCCCGGACAACTACTACAAAACTGCCCGGAACTCTCCCGCACGACGGCGACGCTCCGTCAGTCTATGCCACGACCCCGCACCTGGACGAAAGCCCAGAACAGGCTAGCCGGTCTTGCGGTCGCCCCGGGTCTTGCGCCGCGAGGCCAGTTCGTCCTCGGGGGCCTGCGTGGCCTCGCCGCCGTCGGCGCGTTCGGCGGGGAAGTCGGCGATCGTTCCGGTCAACTCGCGCATCGCGCCGCTGACTGCGATCCCGAACACGCCCTGACCGCCCTGCAGGAGATCGACGACCTCCTCGGCGGAGGTGCACTCGTACACGGTGACGCCGTCGGAGAACAGGGTGATGCGGGCCAGGTCCCGCACGCCCCGCTGCCGCAGATGGTCGACCGCCACCCGGATGTTCTGCAACGAGATGCCGGTGTCCAGGAGGCGCTTGACGATCTTCAGGACGAGGATGTCCTTGAACGAGTACAGGCGCTGACTGCCGGATCCGGCCGCGCCGCGAATCGACGGGACGACCAGATTGGTGCGCGCCCAGTAATCGAGCTGACGGTAGGTGATGCCGGCAATCTGGCACGCGATCGGCACGCGGTAGCCGACGAGGTCGTCGGGGACGGAATCGTCGGGGAACAACCCGGGCTGCACGTCTTCGTCGACGCTCACCGCACCGACGGCGGCCTCGTCAACGAGGTTCGACTGGTGCTCCTGCGGCCGATCTACCACGGACTACTCCCTCTCGCGTGTTCAGCAGCGCTGACAGGCGCGGAGCCTCGAAGATTCCCCGCTACCTGCACATCGCTCACTCGTAACATCGAGCAAACCCGAACGGTGGATTCCATTCAGGGTACGCCCCGCGCATCCCACGCGGCGGTCGTTCACAGCACGTGACGGTATGGCCTCGACGAACCGAGGTCAATGCGACGCGCCCAAGACCCTCAACCTGTAGTCGAGAGTTTGACGGTCAGCCGTCGGTCGCCTTGAAATCGTCCGGCGACACCGACTCGAGAAACTCCTTGAACTTCTCCACCTCGTCCTCGCGCTCGTCCGGCATCACCAGACCCGCCTCCGCGAGCACTGCCTCGTCCACGAAGATCGGAACACCGATCCGCAGGGCGATCGCCACCGAATCCGACGGGCGGGCCGAGACCCGGACATCGCCCTCGAACACCAGATCGGCGTAGAACGTACCTGCCTGCAGGTCGACGATCCGCACCTCCCGCAGGGTGTGGCCGAAGGCTTCGAGAAGATCCTTGACGAGATCGTGCGTGAGCGGGCGTGCGGGTTCCACCCCCTGCTGCTCCAACGCAATCGCTGTGGCCTCGGTCTGCCCGATCCAGATCGGCAGGTACCTGTCGCCGTTGCTTTCGCGCAGAAGCAACACCGGCTGGTTCTGCGGCTGTTCGACACGGATTCCGATCACACGCATCTCACTCATCGCGTCCTCCACCTCGTACCGGCGACCGGGTCCACCTCGAACGGCGAACAAGCCCCGTTTGACGTACTGCCCCGATTCTATTCGAACCCGCTGCGGCCGTCAGCGATCGAGAGCCCCTCGCACCGCCGCCTTGACCAGGCAGGTGTGCAGCGTCAGGGACAGTGCCGCGAGCTCACGCACCATCTCCTCGGCACGGTCCCGCGCACCCGCGTCACGCCCTTTCGCGACGGGCCCCGCGATCTGCGCGACCAGGCCGGCCTCGCGATCGGCAGCCAACTTGAATGCACGCAGGTGCCGGACCTCGAGGCCGAACTCCGACATCGCCTTGGCGGTCCGTGACAGTGTCACGGCGTCCTCGTCGAAAAAACCCGCGGCGCCGGGCACGACGAGACCGCTCCGGAGCAACTCGCTCAGGAAGCGTTCGTCGATTCCCGAACGCGCGATCAGATCGTCCCGGCTGATCCGCACCTCACGATCGGCACGAAACTCCTCTGGGGACACCTCCCCCGGCGCCACCGCGAGGGTGCGCGGACGTCGAGGCAGTGAATCCACCGCACCGACGGTCGCGACACCGCTGTCGATCGCCTCGAGCTGTTCCTTGATCACCTTGAGCGGCAGGTACTGATCTCGTTGCGCAGTGAGCACGAACCTCAGTCGCTCGCAATCGGCGATCGAGAACCGCCGATACCCGGACGGCGTCCGCTCCGGACTGATCAGCCCCTCAGCCTCGAGGAATCGGATCTTGGAAATCGTCACATCCGGAAAATCCGGGCGCAGTCGATCGAGCACCGTGCCGATCGACATGCCTGTGGCGGCCTCCTGCCGGACGGCTGTCATTGGTTGCCCGCACCAGCCGCGGATTCGCCGATCTGCGGGCCGGCGTTGCCGCGCGGCCCGGTCAGGAACACGAGGCGGAACTTGCCGATCTGCACCTCGTCACCGTTCGCGAGGACCGCGGAGTCCACCGGCTCGCGGTTGACGTACGTACCGTTCAGGCTGCCGACGTCGACGACCTGGAACTCGTCGTCGTCCTGCCGGAATTCCGCGTGCCGGCGGCTCACCGTGACGTCGTCGAGGAAGATGTCGCTGTCGGGGTGACGCCCCGCGGAGGTCATCGGCTGGTCGAGCAGGAAACGCGAGCCCGCATTCGGACCCCTCTTGACGACGAGCAGCGCGGAACCGGCGGGCAGCCCCTCGACTCCGGAGACCGGGGCCTCAGCTGTCTGCGAGGACGAGCTGTCCATCTCATTGAGAAAATCCGCACGGAAAACCGATGTGGTCTCGGCCGGCGTCTCTCCGTAAACCGCGTCGTTGCCGTTCTCGCTCACCGTTTCTCCTCCTCAATCCGTTTACCCGAGAACGTTTTCTGCGTTCCCGGGGTCACGCGGTACCACTCGGCCTCGACGTATCTCGGCCACCATCACATTGCGATGCGAATCCGCGCACCGACACGGCGTCTCGCTCACCTCGACCGTACCCTGACAGGGGCGGTGCGTGTAGGCGGACAGGCCGGGCGAAGACCCGCGAAATCAGGCGGAATTCTCCGCGGATCAGCTGCCGGAAACCGCGAGGTATCCCGCGGCGTCCAGGGTGGCGGCAAGCATCTCGTCCAATCCGGCCTCGTCGTCGACCTCGAGGTCGACGAGCCAACCGCTGCCGTACGGGTCGGAGTTGACCAGTTCGGGGCTGCCGTCCAGATCGGCGTTGACCGCAACAACTTTCGCCGTCAGCGGCGCGAAGATGTCCGAAACACTCTTCGTCGACTCCACCTCGCCGAAGGAGTC
This sequence comes from Prescottella defluvii, assembly GCF_000738775.1. Taxonomy (GTDB): domain Bacteria; phylum Actinomycetota; class Actinomycetes; order Mycobacteriales; family Mycobacteriaceae; genus Prescottella; species Prescottella defluvii. Next base: position 27,675 of record NZ_JPOC01000006.1, on the reverse strand, counting down.
GCCGACGGTGACGTCGTCGCCCTCCGCCGGCAGCTGGACGAACACGACGTCGCCGAGCTGCGACTGTGCGAAGTCGGTGATACCCACACGCACCGTCGTCGGACCCGTACGCCGCACCCATTCGTGGTCTGCTGTGTAACGCAGATCGGCGGGGGTAGCGAGCTCACTCACGGTGGCTTCCTTTCGGGTACGGCCGAACGAGCCGGCCGGAGAAGATCAGTTTCCGGGCTGAGCGTATTGGCGTGGTTTGACCTCCCGCAAGGCGGACACCGTGACCTGCGGCGATTGCGCGATCCGCAACTGTCCGCCGCTGCGTGCGACGGTGTCGACCACTCCGCCGGGGATGTTCAGAGCCGCCGCGAGCGTCGGCGGGTCCCCGATCGCCACGACCCCGAACGGGGCCGAGATCCGACGCCCGTCGACGGTGACGTTCGCGCCCCCTCCGCTGACCCACGAGTCGACACCGATGCGGATCGGCTCGGATCCGGAGCCGCGGATCTCGATCGCCTCGGCGCCCGCGGCGCGCAGTTCCTGGATGAGGTCGAGCAGGACCTCCGAGCCGACCGACGAGCCGGGATCCTCGACCGTGAGGGTGACACCCGGACCGGTTGCCGCGACGGTGCCCACTTGGATCGACAGCGCGGACAACCGGGCTTTCGCCTCCTCCAACGCCGCGCCGGAGCTGCCGCCGCCCGCCTCGAGCTTCGACAGCGTCTGCTCGAGTCCCGAGATCTCCTGGCGGAGTGCAGCCTCACGCTGGTTGAGGTTGCCCAGGACCGCGAGGAGGTCCGCGGGCCGCGCGGAATCGAGATTGTCGCCCGATCCGGTGCTGCTGACCTGTGTCGCGATCGCGACGCCGAGCGCTGCCATCAGCAGCACCGCGAGCAGCCCGAACGCGAATCGGGATCGCGTGCGTGGGCGCGGGGAGTCGGGCATCTCGTGGCGGCCCTCCCCACGGGAGCCGCCCGCCTCGGCGGGGCTCTCCGCTTCGGGACTCTCGACTTCAGGGCTCTCGGCTTCGGGACTCTCAACTTCGGGGCCCTCGGCGTCGGGGGTCGGTACGGGGGCGCCCTGGGCGGGGGTGTCGTCGTCGGGTTCCACGCCGATCACGCCCCGAACAGGCGTCGACGCAGCGCCGCCGCGTTGCCGAAGATCCGGATACCGAGGACGACGATGATCGCCGTCGACAGCTGCGTCCCCACCCCGAGTTGGTCGCCGAGCCACACGATCAGTGCGGCGACCAGGACGTTGAAGACGAACGAGACGACGAAGACCTTGGCGTCGAAGATCCCGTCGAGGTACGCGCGCAGCCCGCCGAACACGGCGTCGAGTGCGGCGACGACGGCGATCGGCAGATAGGGCTGGACGGCGTCGGGCACCTGCGGACTGAAGACGATGCCGAGCGCGATGCCGGCGACGAGCGCGAGCACTCCGTAGAGCGCGTAGCCACCTTTCACGGTGCCCCCGTTTCCTGTGCGAATCTCACTTCACGACCGGCGGCAGCGGGTAGCCGCAGGTCGTCGGACTCGGCGATGGTGAAACCCACCCCGTACAGCTGCTGGACAGTCGACATCCTCAGATAGGCGTCGCTCACCACGAAGCCGGTCTGCAGCTTGCGAGGTGGGCCGATGGCCGACACCTGGTAGGGCGACGGCACCGGCTGGTTGTCGACGAGCATCGCCCCGCCCGCCTGACGGATGGTGACGGCCGGCCCGACGCGGACGTCACCCACCGCGACGGCCTCGGCGCCGCTCGCCCACAGCGCGTTGACGACCGCCTGCAGGTCGCGGTCGAGGACACCGGACTGGGGGGAGCCTGAGACGCGCTGCGACGAGTCCGACAGGTCGGGTCTCGCTGTCGGATCGGTGAGGGTCACGACCAGTCCGGGGCCGTGCACGGGTTCGGTGGCAGCAGCGGCCTCGAGGGTGCGTAGCCGGTCGAGGACCTGCGCTCCCTCGGCGTCGCCGGCGAGCACCGACGCCCGCAGGTCGTCGACCCGAACGGTCAGCTCGTCCCGCCCGGTGGCCAGGCTCTGTCCCCGATCCTCGGCGTCGCGCACCTTCGTCAGCATCTCGGTGCGGGTCCGGTCCACGTCGGACGCGGACGACGTCGCCTGGGCGTACGAGATGCCGAACACCATGCCGACGAGGACGGCGCCGAAGGAGATCCATGCGCCCGCGGCGATGCGGGTGGACTTGGAGTGCCCCTGTTCCCGGTCCTCGGCGGCGCCGGCGTACCCGGGATCGAGGTGGTCGTTCATGAGTGACTTCAGCAGTGACGGGACCGGATTCCGCCGCACCGGTCGGGGCGTACCTGTCACGGGCCGCTCCGGGTGACGGCGCGGGGCACCGTACGGGCCACCTCGGCGGCCTTCGCGATGTACAGGCCGGCGGTCCAGACGTAGAGCGCGGTGCCCCAGGTCAGCAGCGCGTAGCCCCACGGGTTGGCAATCGTCGCGAATCCCCAGTCGAGTTGCGCCGCCAGCAGGAGGGGCAGCGCGAACATCAACGCGAACGTCGCGGCCTTGCCGAGGTAGATGACGTCCGGAGGCGGAAGCCCGCGCCGACGGTAGATCGGCAGTGTGAACGCCAGGATCAGATCCCGGCCGATCAGGATGGCCGCCACCCACCACGGGATGATGTCGCGGGCGACGAAGGCGACCAGCGTCGTGATCACGTACAGCCGATCGACCAAGGGGTCGAGGAGGGCGCCCAGCCGCGTCATCTGGTTCAGCAGGCGGGCGAGCTTGCCGTCGGCCCAGTCGGTGAAGCCGCTGAGCATCAGCACCGCCAACGCCCAACCGTCGGCCTGCGGGCCGAGCATCAGGTACAGCAGCAGCGGCACCCCGGCGAGGCGGACCATGCTGAGGAGATTGGGAATGGTGAGGATGCGATCGGTGACCTGCTCCGAGCCCACGTTCTGTCCTACCGCGTCCACCAACGATCCTTCCGGCTTCCCGTCCCCTGTCGCAGGCCAGCTTTCCACACCCGGTGTGCCGATTCAGGGACCGACCGCGCGAAGGCGGCCCGGTTCAGACACCCAGCTCGCAGCGCGGGACCCGCGCGAGCGCGCCCGCGGTGAGGCTTCCCAGATAGAGCCACTCCGGTGTCTCGCGGACACCGGTGACCGGCGAGTAGCTCCCCTTTCCCCCGCGCAGGCTGTGCGCGACGCGTCCGGCACCGTCCAGCCCGAGTACCCAGGCCCGGTGGTCGGGGTCGGGTTGCACGACGCTCGGCAGATTCGCGGTGACGACCCGCAGGTTCGGGTACGGCGCCACCCGGTCCAGTAGCGCCATCCGCGGGCTGTACAGCGCCACCCAGAAGATGCCCGCGGAGGTCTGTGAGGTGACGTTGTCGGGGATTCCGGGCAGGTTGTCCGCCCACACCGACACCGTGCCGGCCTGCGGTCCGGTCAGTTCCACACGCTGGATCCGGTACGCGCCCGTCTCCGCCACGATCACATAGGACTCGTCGGCGGCGAGGCCGACACCGTTCGCGAACTGCAGGCCGTCGGCGAGCAGATCCGTCTCACCGGTGCGCGGATCGAATCGGAGCAACCGCCCGGTACCGCTGTGTTCGAGAAGATCGAGGCGGTGATCGGGGACGGTGAACCGCGCCGACGAATCGGTGAAGTAGACGATCCCGTCCCGGCCGACGGCGGAGTTGTTGCACGCCAGCAACGGACGGCCCAGCGCCGAATCGGTGAGCAGTTCGACCCGCCCGGTCTCGTCCACCCGCAGCAGCCCGCGTTCGCAGTCGCACACCAGGTAGCGGCCGTCGTCGAGCACCTCCACCCCGAGCGGACGGCCACCGGTGTGCGCCAGTTCGGTGGCACGACCGGCGTCGTCGAACCGCCACAGTCGGCCGTCGTCGCCGCCGGTGATCACCCGGCCCTCGCCGTCGACCGCGACGTCCTCGGGTCCGCGGCCGGTCGGCAGCCGCCACTGCTCCGTGCCGTCGAGGTGATGTCCCGGCGCGAACAGTCCGGTCTCGGCGGGCGCGGGCGGCGGCCGCCACGCGACCGGTTCGATGCCGGTGCGGTCGAGGGCGCGCAGGGCCGTCCGCAGGAGGTTCACCCGCCCGACGCTAGTCGGGTGGGTGAGCGCTCACCGGGGTTTCAGCGCCATGCGAAGGCGGGCTGCGCGATCGACGCGACCCGGGTGTGGCGCCCGTGCAGGACCACCTCGCAGAACTGGTGGATCACCGCGCCGGTGGGGGCGTGGATGTGTTCCCCGCGGAAGGGCCAGCACGCGACGCGTTCGGGCGCTCCGGGGATCGTCGTGTACTGCGTCGGGACGTCGAGTTCGTCCAATGCGACCGCGAACACGTGCGCCACCTCGTCCGGGCTGGGCACCACCGACGCGATCGACTGCCCCGACCACACCACGTACGGGGTCATGACGTAGCCCGAGTGGGTGACGAAATCGTCGAGCCGACCGAGCACGTCCTCCGGGCCGACGTGTACCCCGAGTTCCTCACCGAGTTCGCGCAGGGCCGCGTCCTGCCCAGTCTCCCCCTCGTCGAGCCGGCCGCCGGGCAGCGCGAACTGCCCCGCGTGGGCGCGCATCTTCGACGGCCTCAGCGTCAACGGGAACACGGGCGAACCGTCCTCACCACGCATGATCGCGATCGCGACGGCCGCTTCCCGATAGTCGCCGCGGACCGCCGCTTCGGGTTCGAAGGTCTGCAACGCAAGTTCGATCCGCTCCCGGGTGCCCCTCGCCGAATCCGCCATGACCGCCTCCTGCGCGCCGAACGACTGTTCGTCCGATCATGCCCCAACCGCCCGCCGTCCTCGCTACCGTGGAACCCTCCGATGGGGGTCCTGCCATGCGCACGTCACCGCATTCGATCGGCCGCCGCATCCTGGGCGCCTCGGCGGCCGCGTGTGCCGGGGCCGCACTGCTCGCGGCGCCCACTCCGGCGCATGCCGTGTCCGCAGATCCCCTGCCCTGTGCGTGGCGGTTCATGTCCGACGGGCAGTCGCTGAACGTCGCCTTCCCCGACACCGGTGCCACCTACTGGGTCCTGCCCTACGCGCTGGGCCCCCGCGACTCTCTCGAACTGTCCGGCGCCTACCCGTCGGCACGCTACTTCTCGCTCAACACCTACGGCACGGATCTCGACACGATCGACACGTTGCGGGACGACCGGATTTTGCCCGATCCGGGGAGCGCAAATCCTTTCGCCGACGCCGACGCCCGGGTGCTGCCGCCGGAGCAGCGCCGGTGGCACGCGACGCTGGTGCCGGGGCCGGCCGACCCGGCACGCAACGAGATTCGGGCCGTGCGCGCCGACGCCGCGCCGATCGGGTTCCTGATCCTCCGGGTCTACGTTCCCGACGATCCGGGATCGCTCAGCGGCGGCGTGCCGTTGCCGGATGTCACGTACCGACTCGGCAGCGCGAGCCTTCCCGTGCAGCCTGCGCGGAACCGTTCGATCCGAGCTCGTTCGCGGGCCCGGTCGCCGATGTCGCCCGGCGTGGCATCGACCGGGCAATCGAAGCGGCCGCGTCGGGTGCCTTCCGCGGCGACACCCCGGAGGCGGTGTTCGTGAACCCGGCCGACACGTCGGGCCTGTTTCCGAACGGCGACAACAAGTACATCGCCGCCCGCCTCACCTATCGCCCGGGCAGGGTCGCCGTGGTGCGCGGCAAGGCACCGTCGTTCCCCGACACCCGTGCGGGTGTGTCCGCGATCGTCCCGGACCGTCAGGTTCGCTACTGGTCGATGTGCCAGAACGACCTGGTCTCGCCGTACCCGGTGGTCGCGTGCGCCGCGGACTTCCAGACCCGGCTCGACGACGACGGCTGGTACACGTTCGTCGTCGGTGCCCCGCAGGACCTCCCGGCAGTGGGTCCGGCAGTGACGGTGCTGCCGTGGGGTTCGACCGACGTCGCGAAGAGGGTCCTCATTCTGCGGAACATGTTGCCGTCGTCCGGCTTCTATCCTCTGTCGGTCCAGGCGTCGCAGGCCGACGGCACCGATCCCGCCGTCTCGATGGGCCCCTACTACCCCACGATCGCCTACTGTTCGGCGGCAGTATTCGTCGAGCGCGGCCCCGACGGTTGTCTCGCGGACCCGCAGTCGTGAACCACGACATCCGGATTCGCGACGTCGACGGGGCCGTGAAAGTGCCGCCTCGACGCCCCGGACACGATCCGGTCGCCCTGGTAGGGCAAGATTTCGCTTCGTGATCCGCTCGGCCCGCTTCGGCTTCTTCTCCACGCTCGCCGCCTCCGCGCTGCTCCTCACGGGCTGCAGCAGCACCCCCACCGACGGGGCACCCGTCGTCATCGCTCACACGACCCCGGACCCGACCACGTCGGCCGCGCGGACGGATACCGTCCCGACGATCCAGGTGACCCCGCGCACGTCGGTCGCAGCGCCCACGGCCTCCCCCGCGGGCGATGCCCCCGCCGTGGTCGAACCGTCCGTGCTGGAGGCCGAACCGAGCAGCACCCTGACCGGCGAGGACCTCCTGTTCCTGTCGTACATCACCGAATTCACCCTGATGGAGAAGTCGGAGATCGACCAGATCCGGATGGGCCTGTCCATGTGCAATTCGCTCTACCGCGGGGAGAGCAAGCCGGATGTGACCGCCGAGTACCTGAGTGACGGCCGGTACACCACCGCCGAAGTCACCAATGTTCTCGGCGCCGCGACCGTCGCGTACTGCCCAGACTTCGGCTGAGTGCATTCCGATGGCCGAACAGATTCCGTATGACGCGATGCGCCGACTTCTCGGGCTCCCCGGCGCACCCGCTCGCACGCCCGCACCGTGGGCTGTCCGCCGGATCCACAACTGTGACGGCGTAGGCCGATGGGGCGTCTGGGAGCGCGCGGACAGTGCACCGCACTACCGAATGGTCGAGTCGTTTCCCACCTGGACCGCCGCGATGCGCGAGGTCACCCACGACCGCAGGGACTCTCCACTGCGCTAGGCAGCGGCCCGTACTCGACGCGGTTCGCCGGCCCCCTGTGTGGGCGGCGACTTCCTTCCGAAGTGTGCGTTCGAAATATCCGCGGAAGCCACCGCCTGCAACGTCCGGGATCCATGGGAAGGGGACGTCGCCACTACTCGGGTCAGGAGGCGAGCAGTGATTTGGACGTTAGTCCAACTCGGGACGGCGCGCACCCGGATCGGCAAGAATTCCCCGGACTCACCCTCGAAATCACCCTTCCGCCGGCGCCTCCGCGCCGGATTGCCACAGAACCGATCGGGCAACTCGCGAGATCGACGGCCGACCCAGGTCCGCCGGAGTTTTTCAAGATCAACATCGTTGTAGTGTGACGGTATCGCGCCACGCCGGAAGCGCCGACTGCGCGGGGAACTCGTCCGCAGCCGGCTCGGGCCGGGGAGGGAGGGAGCTGGCGTCGTGTCTCAGCCACAAGTACCTGCGTTGTGCCGCAACAAGATATTCCCGGTCCTGTCGGAGGCCTCGGCGTTGGCCGTCGTTCACGGCTCCCGGTTCTCGGGCAAGACCACCCTGGTGACGACCTGGCTGGCGACGAATCCGGTTCCCGATTCCGAGGTGCTGTTCGTCGCCGCACCGGGTGCCGGAGTCGACCCGCCGGACTATTGGTCCCACGTCCTCGCGGAGACGGCCGCCCCCACCCCCGGCCGCGAGATCGACGGCTCGTCGCCCTTCGAGGCCCTGTGCAGATTGCTCGAGGCTCGAGAGGGCTCCCTGACCCTCGTTCTCGACGGAGTTCATGCTCTCGACTCGCCCGAGGAGCACGTCCGCGAGCTCCTCGGGCGCAGCCCTCGGCTGCGGATCGTCGTCACGACCCGGGTGGGGGGCCGTTGGTACGAACTGGTCGACGAGCACCCCGATCGGGCGGTGGTGGTGACACCCACCGATCTGGCGTTCACCGCCAGCGAGACGTCGGCGTTTCTCACGATGCACGCGGTACCCCACGATTTGCGCACGGCACAGTGGGTCACCCGTCGCACCGGCGGGCTGCCGGCGCTGATCGACGCCGTCCGTACCGCGGCATCCGCAGTGGACTCGGTCACCGGTGGCCGCATCGGTCTGCACGACAACCTCATCGATGCCGCGGTCGATGAACTGATCGGCCGCGCCCTGTCCGACGACCCAGCACTGGCACCGGCAGCACTCCTCGTCACGCTGTCGGCGGCTGCACGTCCCTTGACTGCCTCGTCACTCGCAGCGATTGCCGACCCTGCTGTCGAGTCGGCAGACCTCGACGCCTGGGAGGCCGCCGGCGTCGTCGAGCAGGCACCATCCATCGAGGAACCGGCCTGGCTGTACCCCGGCACGGTCGGGGACGCACTGCTCCGGGCGGCGCAGCGCAACCATCCCCGCGAGCTGCACAACGCTCGGGCCGCTCTCGTCCGGCACTGGACAGGCCGCGCGGAGCCCCACACGGCACTGGCGCACGCGATGGACGCCGAGGACTGGACGCAGGTGCTGGAGATCGTCGGCGAGCACTGGACGGCGCTGTACACCGGCGGGTTCCTCGACACCCTCGACGAGGCGTTGATCGAACGCATCCCCGACGAGATCGCCCGGGGTCATCCGACGGTCGTGGCCATTCGTCGCTTGCATCGGCAGTTCGCGGCGCCGCGGGACGTCCCGGTCGTCGTCACCTCGGCCGAGGCCCCGTCCGAGCCCCCAGCCGACACGGCGTCGGCCACCGCCGAGGCGATGATGCGGGTGATGTCGCTACGCATCGCGGGGCGCTTCGCCGAGGCGGCGGCACACTGCGATCCCCTCGCGTCCGCGCCGGTGCCGGTGTTCGATGTGCTCGAGGATCGGGTGCGGCACGCGTACGCCTTTCTCTACCTGCACATCGGCATCACCTACCAACTCGTCGACCGTGTCGAGGACGCGGCCGCGATGTTCCGGCTCGCGCACTGCGCGGGGTCCGGAATGTTCGTCGAGCGCGATGCCGCCGGCAAACTCGCCCTCGCCTACGCGATGCGCGGCGTCTGCACCGAGGCGCGGCCGTGGATCGACGAAGAACAACGGCATCCTCCGCTGCCCGAGGAGAGCGAACGCCTCGTACGGACCGCCGGCATGGTGGCGGCCGCGCTGAGCGCACTGGACCGACTCGAGCCGGACGCCGCGCTCGAGGTGCTCACAGACCTCGGCTGGCCCGCCGACAACGAAGAGTACTGGGCCTACGTGCTGTACGTGCAGGGCCAGTACGCGCTGCTCAGCGGGATGCCCGCCGACGGCCTACGGCAGATCGAGCATCACGTCCGCCGCTACCCGGAACTGCACGGTGACGCCGCGGTGGCCGGCCCCCTGCTCGACACGGTGCGCGCCGACCTGCACCTGGCAATCGGTCAGATCGACCGGGCCCGCGAACTCGTGGGCCGGTCGGCACACCCCTTCACCGCCGCCTCGCGGGCACGGATCCGTCTGCTCACCGCGGATCCCGCGGCCGCCGAGGACATCGTCGACGAGCACCGGACCGACATCCGTTGCACAGCACGCGATTCGATGGAACTCGCCGTCATCGGCGCCGCGGCCGCACACGCCCGCGGAAACCTCACGTCTGCCCGACGACACATCAACCGTGCGATCGCGCTGTCCCGTCAGACCGGACTGCTGCGGCCGTTCACCGCGATCGCCCCCACGACGCTTCTGGACGTCGACGCACTCGGCATCGACCTGCCGGTGGAGGTGCGCGTGAGGGCCGCCGAGTTCGACGTCTTCCCACCCAGCCGGCCCTACATCCGGCTGACCCGGCAGGAGCAGAGCGTCCTCTCCGCGCTGGTGGCCGGCACCACGACCACCGCGATCGCGAAGGAGCGGTTCGTCAGTGTGAACACGATCAAGTCGCAGACGCGGTCGCTGTATCGGAAGCTGGGCGTGCACTCGCGCGGGGAGGCCGTCGACATGGCGCGCCGCCTCGGTCTCGACTGAGGCGGCGCCGCCCGTCGACTCCGAACCATTCACCTAGGCTTCGAACAGAAAATGCCCCAGGTGAGACAATGTCTCACCTGGGGCATTTCTCGGTCGGGCTGACAGGATTTGAACCTGCGACCACTTGACCCCCAGTCAAGTGCGCTACCAAGCTGCGCCACAGCCCGTCCACGCCCTCGTTCGGGCGCCTCAGAAGATTACAACAGTGTCGCTCCGGAAAGCTAATCGGCTGGTCAGCGCCCACTTTCGTGGTCTCGGCCGCGATCGCGCACGGGTTCTGCGATCGTCGCACAGCGAATCCCTGTGGAATTGCTGTGTGACTCCGGCAGAACCCGTGCGACGACGGCGATCAACGCTTGTTGCGGTCCCGCTTCTCCCGCACGCGCACCGAGATGCGGACGGGGCTGCCGTCGAAACCGAACTCCTCACGCAGGCGACGCTCCAGGAACCGGCGGTAGCCGGCCTCGAGGAACCCGGTGGTGAAGAGCACGAACGTCGGCGGGCGGGTGCCGGCCTGCGTCGCGAACATGATGCGGGGCAGGCGTCCACCACGCATCGGCGGAGGCGTCGCCGCCACGACCTCCTTGAGCCAGTTGTTGAGGCGTCCGGTCGGGATGCGCTTGTCCCACGATTCCAGCGCCGTGTCGAGCGCGGGAACGAGCTTCTGGACGGCGCGGCCGGTGTGCGCGGAGATGTTGACCCGCTGCGCCCACGGCACGCGGACCAGTTCGCGGTCGATCTCCTTCTCGAGCATCAGACGCCGGTCCTCGTCGACCAGATCCCACTTGTTGAAGGCGAGTACCAGCGCGCGACCGGTCTCGGACACCATGCTCAGGACCCGCAGGTCCTGCTCGGTGATCGGCTTCGACGCGTCGATCAGCAGGATCGCGACCTCGGCGGCCTCGATCGCGCCCTTGGTCCGCAGCGAGGCGTAGAACTCGTGCCCGCTGGCATGGTTGACCTTCTTGCGCAGGCCCGCGGTGTCGATGAACTTCCACACCTTGCCACCGAGCTCGACCAGCGAGTCGACGGGGTCGACGGTGGTACCGGCGACATCGTGGACCACCGAGCGCTCGTCACCCGACAGCTTGTTGATGAGGCTGGACTTGCCGACGTTCGGCTTGCCGACCAGCGCCACACGCCGCGGGCCCTGACCGCCGGTGCCCTCGCGCGGCGTCTCCGGCAGCACGGCCAGAACATCGTCGAGCAGGTCACCGGTACCGCGGCCGTGGATGGAGCTGACGGGACGCGGTTCGCCGAGCCCGAGCGACCAAAGCGAGGCCACCTCGGACTCGGTGCGGGTGTCGTCGACCTTGTTGGCGACCAGGATCACCGGCGTCTTCGAGCGGCGCAGCACCCGGGCCACCGCCTCGTCCGTCGCCGTCGCACCGACGACAGCGTCGACGACGAGCAGGATCGCGTCGGCGGTCTGCATCGCCAGCTCGGCCTGACGGGCCACCGACTGCTGCAGCCCCTTGGCGTCGGGCTCCCAGCCGCCGGTGTCCTGCACCATGAACCGGCGTCCGGCCCAGTTGGCGTCGTACGACACGCGGTCGCGGGTCACACCGGGGATGTCCTCGACGACGGCCTCACGACGTCCGATGATGCGGTTGACGAGCGTCGACTTGCCGACGTTCGGCCGTCCGACCACCGCGAGGGTCGGTACCGCGAGTTCCTCTTCGCCGTCCTCACCGTCGACGAAGTCGGCGAGGTCCCAGTCGGACTCCTCGCTCCAGATTCCGTCTCCGGCGTACTCGATGGCCGTCGAATCTCCAGAAAAACCGTCGGTCACTGCACTGCTCCAGTTCTGTCGCCTACCACCAGCAGCACCCTGCCGATCACGTCTTCGATACCCAGTTCGCTGGTGTCCACCGTCACCGAATCCTCCGCGGGCCGCAACGGAGATACCGCGCGCGTGGAGTCGAGGTGGTCACGACGCTGCACGTCGGCGAGGACGGCGGCGAGATCGTCACCACGGCCCTCGGCGATGTTCTGGGTGTTGCGTCGCGTGGCCCGCGCCTCCGCTGAGGCGGTCAGGAAGATCTTCACGTCCGCGTCCGGGAGCACGACGGTGCCGATGTCGCGCCCCTCGACGACGATCCGCCCGGCCTGCTCGGCGATGCGGCGCTGCAGATCCACGAGGAACGTCCGCACCTCGGGGACCGCGGACACCGCGGACACCGCCTGGGTGACGGCCGCGCCGCGGATCTCGTCGGTGACGTCCTCGCCGCCGAGTTGCACGCCGTCGGCCTGCGGATCGGTCCCGATCGTCAGCGGCAGCGACGCCGTCGCCGCCGCGATCGCGGCCGGATCGCCGATGTCGACTCCGCGGCGCAGCACGTGCAGCGTCGCGATCCGGTACATCGCACCGGTGTCGAGGTAGCGGGCGCCGAGGCTGGTCGCGACACGGCGCGACACGCTCGACTTACCGGTGCCCGACGGTCCGTCGATCGCGACGACCAGTGGGGTCGGTGCGGTCACAGACCCACCGCCCCGTAGAGGCCGCCGACCTCGCCGCGACCGAGGACACGCAGGGTGCCCGGACGGCCGTCGCCGAGCGCGACGTTGCCGATGTCGGTGCGGACCAGACGCACGACGGGGTGCCCGACGGCGTCGAGGAGGCGGCGCACGATGTGCTTGCGGCCCTCGTGCAGGACGATCTTCACGAGCGACTTGCCGCCGTTGATGTCCATCACGGCGAACGAGTCCACCTTGGCGGGGCCGTCGTCGAGTTCGATACCGGTCTTGAGGGTCTTGGCGACGTTGCGGTCCACGACACCCTGGACGGTGGCCAGGTACGTCTTCGGCACCTCGAACGACGGGTGCATCAGGCGGTGCGCGAGGTCGCCGTCGTTGGTCAGCAGGATCAGGCCCTCGGTGTCGGCGTCGAGACGACCGACGTGGAAGAGGCGCTGACCGGCGGAGACGCGCTCGGACACGATGTCGCCGATGCACGGGCGCCCCAGGTCGTCGGACATCGTCGACTGCCAGCCACGCGGCTTGTTCAGCGCGATGTGGACCAGGTCCTTCTTCACGACGACACGGATGCCGTCGACGCGGACGATCGCGTTCTCGGGGTCGACCCGCAGGCCCTGTTCGACGACGATGCGTCCGTCGACCTCGACACGGCCCTGGTCGATGAGTTCTTCGGCGGCGCGGCGGGAGGCGACTCCGGCCTGCGCGAGCACCTTCTGCAGCCGCACCCCGTCACCCTTCACAGGCGCGAGATCACGATCGACCTCGGCGTACTGGTTGCGGGCGGGCTTGGCGTTGCTGATCTTGGGCGACTGCGTGGCCGTCTGCGCACGCTGCGGCTTCGCCGACTTCGGCTTCCCACGCTTGTTCAGCGCCTTGTTGGCTGCTGCCTGGGGGCGGCCTGTCGTCGGCTTCTTCTTGCGGTCCGGTGTGCCATCACGGCGAGCGGGCTTGTTCACTTTTGATCCCTGTCAGTTATCTGGGTCGATCTCGGGGTCCGGCGCGTTCGCCGACCCCGTCGAGGGTGTTGCCTTGTCCATTCTCGCAAATCGTGGGTCCGCTTCGAGGCCCACGGCAATGTCATCGATCACATCGACGTCGGGAAGCAGGGGTGCAAGCGGCGGCAGATCGGTGAGCGACGCCACTCCGAGGCGTTCGAGGAACAGTTCCGTGGTCGCGTATGTGGTCGCATTGGTGTCCGGATCGAGGCCCGCCTCGGTGATCAGACCGCGGGCCAGCAGGGTGCGGATCACGCCGTCGACGTTGACGCCGCGGACCGCGCTGACCCGGGCCCGGGTCAGCGGCTGCCGGTAGGCGATCACGGCCAGCGTCTCGAGTGCCGCACGCGTGAGCCTGGAGCGGGCGCCGTCGAGGAGCAGTCGTTCCACGTAGGGCGCGAACTCGTTGCGGGTGTAGAACCGCCATCCGTCCCCGGCGTAGCGAAGGTCTATGCCACTGCCGCGGGCGGTGAGGTCGGCGGACATGGTTCGCAGCATCGTGTCGACCCGCGCCTCAGGCACCCCCAGCGCGGAGGCCAGGGTCGCCGGGCCGACAGGACTGTCCACGACGAGCAGCATCGACTCGAGCGCGGCGACGAGTCGGTCGTCGGGCAGTTCGGTGAACTCGTCCTCGAACGAACCCAGGTCGTCGGCAGCGACGGACGTCATTGGTAGTCCTCCTCACTCGCGGGGGCCGACCGGTCCTCGCCGGTCCAGCTCACCAGCAGATCCCCCAGCGGTTCGGGCTGCTCGAACAGCACCGACCGTTCCCGGTAGAGCTCGAGCAGCGCCAGGAACCGCGCGACGATCTGCACCTGGCTCTCGCACTCGACGATCAGATCCGCGAACGGGGCCCACACGCCGACTCCGCGTTCCCGGAGCAGTTCGAGAATCCGCGCTGCCTGCTCCGGCACGGACACCGTCGGGACGTGCAGGTGGTCGAGCCCGACGGTCGGAACCGGGCGGGGCCGGAACACGGTCGCGGCGATCTCCGCGAACTGCCGCGGATCGACGTCCAGCAGCACCTCCGGCAGCAGCCCGACGAATCGGTCCTCGACCGACACCGACCGCGGGTAGCGGCGCAGCGCGGCGGACTCGAGTTCGGCGAACAGTTGCGCCACCTGCTTGTAGGCCCGGTACTGCAACAGACGCGCGAACAGGAGGTCACGCGCCTCGAGCAGCGCCAGGTCCTCAGGGTCGTCCACCTCGCCGGCGGGCAGCAGTCGCGCTGCCTTCAGATCCAGCAGGGTCGCCGCCACCACCAGGAACTCGGTGGTCTGATCCAAGCCCATCTCGCTGCCGAGACTGCGGGTGTAGGAGATGAACTCGTCGGTCACCTCCGCCAACGCCACCTCGGTGACGTCCAACTGGTGCTGGCTGATGAGCGTCAGCAGCAGGTCGAACGGTCCCTCGAAATTTCGCAGGCGCAGCCGGAAGCCGGTCGGGGCCGACTCGGCGACATCACCGCCGGCCCGTTCTGCAACATCCGTACTCACTTCACTTACGGCCGGAACGGTGGATCACCTCGCGAGCCAGCGCCCGGTAGGCCTCGGCACCACCCGACTTGGGGGCCCACGTGACGATCGGCTCCCCCGCCACGCTGGTTTCCGGGAACCGCACCGTCCGGTTGATGACCGTGTCGTACACCAGGTCGCCGAACACCTCCACGACCCGCGACATCACCTCACGGGCGTGCAGCGTGCGGCTGTCGAACATGGTCACGACGATGCCCTCGAGGGTGAGCCGGGGATTGAGACGGTCCCGAACCTTGTCGACGGTGTCGTTGAGCAGCGCGAGGCCACGCAGCGAGAAGTACTCGCACTCCATCGGGATGATGACGCTGTCCGCGCAGGCCAGCGCGTTGACGGTGAGCAGCCCGAGCGACGGCTGGCAGTCGATCAGGACGTAGTCGTAGCGGTCGAGCACCGGGTGCAGCACCCGGCCGAGGGTCTGTTCGCGACCGACCTCGGTGACCAGTTGGATCTCGGCGGCCGACAGATCGATGTTGCTGGGCAGCAGATCCAGGCCGTCGATCCGTGTGCGCATCAGGACGTCGTCGATGGGTGTGCGCTCCACCAGAAGGTTGTGGACGGTCCGATCCAGATCATGGTGTGCCACGCCGAGACCCGCGGACAGTGCGCCCTGCGGGTCGAGGTCGACGAGCAGGACGCGGCGACCGTACTGGGCGAGCGAGGCCCCGAGATTGATCGTCGACGTCGTCTTGCCGACGCCGCCCTTCTGGTTGCACATCGCGATGACCCGGGCAGGCCCGTGACCGCTTACGGGTGCCGGCTCGGGGACCTCGCGCAGCGGGCGCCCGGTGGGACCCGGCGGGGCCTGCGCCCCGGTCTCGACTCCCGACCCGGTCTCGACTTCCTGTGCATATGACAGCGTGCCCCCGGAATTCCTGGAATACGGGTGCGCTGACTCCGCCTGCGGCGGCTGCGGTATCACCACGGTCCGATGCTCCCCGTCCTGTTGATCCCGTCCTGTCGACAGCTGATGCCGTAACGCTACCGCTTCGTGATCTCAAACGACTGCCAACACGCAACCGCGTCAACGCGCACGGGGGTGGGCCTGCGCCCACACCTCACGGAGCGCACCCACCGTGACCATGGTGTAGATCTGCGTCGTGGTGACCGAGGCGTGGCCGAGGAGTTCCTGGACGACGCGGACGTCGGCGCCGCCGTCCAGCAGGTGGGTGGCGAACGAGTGCCGCAGCGTGTGCGGCGACACCGGGACCGTGATGCCGGCCTTCTCGGCCGCGTCGTGCAGCACCTGCCACGCGCTCTGCCGGGACAGCCGGCCACCGCGGATGTTGAGGAACAGGGCCGGCGTACCCCGCACCGACAGTGCGGGGCGGCCCCGCACGCGGTAGGCATCGATCGCGGCGATCGCGGGCCGGCCGACGGGGACGACGCGGTCCTTGCCTCCCTTGCCCCGCAGCAACACCGAACGCGACTCGGTGTCGAGATCGTCGACGTCCAGCCCCACCGCCTCCGAGATGCGCGCACCGGTCGAGTACAGCAACTCGAGCAGCGCTCGATCGCGGAGAGAGCGCGGACTGTCGGAGGCACCGTCACCGCCGGCCGCGTCCAGAACCGCGAGCACGTCGTCGAGTGGCAGCGATTTGGGGAGGCGACGGCCCGGAGTGGGCGGCTTCACCGCCCGGGCGACATCCGCCGACGTCACCCCCTCCGCGGCCGCGAACCGGTGCAGACCGCGGACCGCGATCAACGCCCGCGCGGCCGAACTCGCGGCGAGCGCAACCGTCCCCCTCTCGGGGTCGCCCTTGCGCAGGCAGACCACGAACTCGCTGACGTCGGCCTCACCGACCGACCGCAGGTCGTCGATTCCGCGGGCCTGCAGGAACGTCGAATACCGGTCCAGGTCACGTCGATAGGAACTGAGGGTGTTGCGCGCCGCGCCGCGCTCGACGGCCAGGTGATCGAGGTAGGTGCCGATCTGACCCTCGAGTGCGCTCATGCCGGTCCGCGGTCCGCCCCACCGTGCTTGCGGCGCGCGAACGTCTCCGGCCGGTCCGCCCAGTCCGCGTCCGCGGGACGCAGGACGTCGCCGCGGGCGCGGGCCGCCGCGAGCGCGAGGATGCCCGACACCGCAGTCGCGTTGACGATCTCGCCGCGCAGCGCCATCGTCACCGCGTCGTCGAGCGGCACGCGGGCGATCTCGAGGTCCGCCTCCTCGTCGTGCGCGTCCGGACGTCCGACGTCGTGCAGGCCTTCCGCCAGGAAAACCCGCACCGACTCGTCGGTGAACCCCGGCGACAACGCGACGTCGACCAGCACCGACCACCGGTCGGCGGCCAGCCCGGTCTCCTCGACGAGTTCCCGGCGCGCCGCGTCCAATGGGACCTCGCCGGGTTCGTCGAGCAGACCGGCCGGCAGTTCCCACAGTCGGCGGCCCAGCGGGTGCCGATACTGCTTGATCAGAACCAGCCGGTCGGCGTCGTCGAGCACCGCGACGGCAACTGCGCCGTGATGCTCGACGACCTCCCGATCAGCTTCTCGCCCGCCGGGCATCGCGACCCGGTCCACCCGCAGGGCCACGATCGCCCCGCTGTACACGTCACGTGAGTCGACCGTGTCGAACTCGTGCTCCCCCGGCAGGCTCATCCGGATGCGCTATCCGACGCTGTCCGCGGTGGCCGCATCGGCCGGTGCGTCCGTCGCGGCCTCGGCGGGCGCCTGCAGCCCGGCCTTGCGGTCGAGGGCGGCACCGACGAATGCCGAGAACAGCGGGTGCGGGCGGGTCGGACGGCTCTTGAGCTCCGGGTGCGCCTGCGTCGCGACGAAGAACGGGTGCTTGTCCGCGGGCAGCTCGACGAACTCGACGAGGTGACCGTCCGGCGAGGTGCCGGAGAAGACGAGGCCGCTCTTCGCGATGCGATCGCGGTAGGCGTTGTTGACCTCGTAGCGGTGACGGTGGCGCTCGGAGACGTTCTCGCTGTCGTACGCCTTCGCGACGACCGAGCCCTTGGCCAGCACCGCGGGGTATGCGCCCAGGCGCATCGTGCCGCCGAGGTCGGCCTCGCCGGCGACGATCTGCTCCTGATCAGCCATCGTCGAGATGACGGGGTGCTTGGTGTCCGGATCGAACTCCTCCGAGTTCGCGTCCTTGAGACCGACCGAGCGGGCCGCCTCGATGACGACGGCCTGCAGGCCCAGGCACAGGCCCAGCAGCGGGATCTGGCGGGTCCGGGCGAAGCGGATCGCGCCGAGCTTGCCCTCGATACCGCGGATACCGAAACCACCGGGGATCAGGACGGCGTCGGCGTCGCCGAGCGCAGCCAGCGCACCTTCCTCGGTCTCGCACTCGTCGGACGGCACCCACGAGATCTCCACCTTGGAGCGATGCGCGAACCCACCGGCACGCAGCGCCTCGGTGACGGACAGGTAGGCGTCGGGCAGGTCGACGTACTTGCCGACGAGTGCGACGCGGACCGTCTCGCGCGGGTTGTGGACACGGTCGAGCAGGTCACCCCACACCGTCCAGTCCACGTCACGGAAGGGCAGCCCGAGCTGACGCACCACGTAGGCGTCGAGCCCCTCGCTGTGCAGCACCTTCGGAATGTCGTAGATCGACGGCGCGTCGGGTGTCGAGATGCAGGCGTCGACATCGACGTCGCACATCAGCGCGATCTTCGCCTTCAGCGCCTGCGGGACGTCGCGGTCGCAGCGCAGGATCAGCGCGTCCGGCTGGATACCGATGTTGCGGAGCGCCGCCACCGAGTGCTGCGTCGGCTTGGTCTTGAGCTCGCCGGACGGGCCGAGGTACGGCACCAGCGACACGTGCAGGAAGAAGACGTTCTCGCGGCCGACGTCGTGGCGCACCTGGCGGGCTGCCTCGAGGAACGGCTGTGACTCGATGTCGCCGACGGTGCCACCGATCTCGGTGATCACGACGTCCGGCACCTGGCCCTGGGCGTCGGGGCCGGCCATCGCGAGGACGCGGCTCTTGATCTCGTCGGTGATGTGCGGGATGACCTGGACGGTGTCGCCCAGGTACTCGCCGCGACGCTCCTTCGCGATGACCGCGGAGTAGACCTGACCGGTCGTCACGTTGGCGAACGCGTTGAGGTCGCGGTCGAGGAACCGCTCGTAGTGTCCGACGTCGAGGTCGGTCTCGGCACCGTCCTCGGTGACGAAGACCTCACCGTGCTGGAACGGGTTCATCGTTCCGGGATCGACGTTGAGGTAGGGGTCCAGCTTCTGCATCGTCACGCGCAGTCCCCGCGCGGTGAGCAGCTCACCGAGGCTGGAAGCGGTCAATCCCTTACCGAGAGAGGAGGCGACACCCCCGCTCACGAAGATGTGCTTGGTGGCGCTACGCGAATGCATGCGTGACTGTGGCAAAGGGGCTCCCGTGACGACTGTGCAGGACTTGGTCTGAGTTGAGCGTGCTGGGGCCTGCCGACCCACGGGACTTCACGGTAACACCTTCTGGTCCGCCCGCCGCGCACGACGCTCCCGCCAGGTATCGAGCCGGCACTACGGCGTCGCGGCGCCGACGGTCACGGCGGTGGCGCCGGGACCCGTCCCGTACCGTCCGGAACCGCCTCCGAGCTGCTCCTGGAGTGCCAGGACAGTCGTGATCCGACCCGATTCCCGATCGATGTCGTCCACGGTGGTGAGCACCGCCGAGATCGCCGAATCCGCGCGGGCCACCGCGATCGGTCCGCTGCCCTCCGCGGCGGCCGGCGGGCCCGCCAGGACGGTGCCGGCGCCGCGCCCATCGAGCGCTCCGGCGAAGCGTGCGATCACCGCGCCGCGGTTACCGCCGGTGTTCTCCGGATCGCCCTCACCGGTGAGGACGATCGCCAACTGCGCAGGTTGGACGTTTCCTTCGTACTCGACGAAGCCGCCGCCGCGGAGCGTCTCGAGCGCCAGCGTGCGCTCCTCCGGGGTGGTCTGGGGCTGGGCCGTCTGCGGGTTGAGAAGCAGCACCGACCCCAGCAGGTCCCCCGCCAGACTGCCCTGGTCGACCGCGCCGGTCCGCAGCTGGATACCCGCGGGAATGATGTTCGTCACCGTCGTGCGCAGTTGATCGCCGTTCACCGAGTCGACGAACGATTTAGTCAACGCCACCCGGCCGGTGACCGACCCGCCCGCCTGCGTCACGACCCGGTTGATCCCGTCGATGTCCGCGGGATCCGCATCCGGCGTCGTGACGAGAATCACCGAACGTTGCGCCAGGGTGTCGCGGACGATGCGGTCGGAGACGGCGGAGTCGAATCCGTCCGCCGAGACGAGTTGTTCGCCGAGACGGTTGTTCTCCTCGTTGAGGTGCTCGATCTCGTTCTGTAGGTCGGCCTTGTCGTCCCGCAGCCCGGAGAGCATTCCGCTCGACAGCAACCCCGATCCCAGCACGATGCCGATCGCGAGTGCCAGGAAGATCGCCGCTATGGAGATGGCATGTTGACGCATCGAAATCACTTGAAGAGCCCCTGAACCCACAGCGCGAAGCTGTTCCACGTATCGATTGCCCAGTCCAATGCGTCCCCGCCGATGTTCGAGACGACGAGCGCGACGATTACGGCGGTGAGCGCCGCCAGCACCAGCAGCGCGATCGCCGCGCCGGAGACCCGGCTGCGATACAACGTCGCCACCGCCTTGGCGTCCACCAACTTGGGGCCGACCTTGAGCCTGGTCATGAAGGCCGCCGGGTTGGTGTCACGGCGGCCGCGGTCGAAGAATTCGTCGAGCGAGACGGTGCTGCCGACGGTCACGATGAGCGACGCGCCGTGGTGGTCGGCCAGCAGCAGCGCCAGATCCGACGGCGACGCCGACGCCGGGAACGTCATCGCACCGATACCGAGGTCCTGAATCCGGGACAGCCCCTGCGCGTGACCGTCCGGGTCGGCCGGCAGCACGACCTCGGCGCCGCACTTGAGGGTCTCGGCAGTGATGTCCTCGGGATCGCCGACGATCAGGTCGGGACGGTACCCGGCCTTCGTCAGGGTGTCCGCTCCGGCGCCGACACCGACGAGGATCGGTGAGTACTCCTTGATGAACGGCTTGAGGGCCTTCAGGTCGGCCTGGTGGTCCGGTCCGTCGGCCACGACCACCACGTGCCGGTCCTCGAGATCGACATCGATGTCCGGTACCCCGACGCCGTCGATCAGCAGGGGGCTCTCGGACCGGATGAACTCGATCGTGTTGCCCGAGAATGCCTCGAGATGATCGACCAGGCCGGTCTTGGCCTCGATCATGCGATCGGAGATCTCAGCCTCGGTCTGCTCCTCCCCCTTCACCAGGGGGCGGTCGCCGGCGAAGACGCTGCCCTCGTGCAGGCGGATCTTCGATCCGTCCTTGATCGCCTTGAAGATCTCCGTACCGGCCGAGTCGACCAGCACGATGCCGTTGGCGAGCAACACCTCGGGACCGAGGTTCGGGTAGCGCCCCGAGATGGAGGGGGACGCGTTGAGGACCGCGAGCACGCCGGCAGCCACCAGCGCATCGGCCGTCACCCGGTCCAGGTCGATCTCATCGAGGACGACGATGTCGCCGTGTCCGACCCGACGCAGCAGCTTGGCGGTGTCGCGGTCGACTCGGGCGATGCCACTGATTCCGGGGAGGGATTCGGTCTTTCGCGAGAGCAGCGACGGCATCTTCATGCCTCGATGATCGTCCGTCGCACGCGGATGATCGGGGAGGCGCGCCGTACCAATTACCACACCCGTCACAGCTATACCAGCAGAAATGTCGGTTTTCGTGCTATGCGGGGGCCGTGCTGCGCTCCTGCCCCGCGATCGACAGCAGTTCCTCGGCGTGTGCGCGGCCGGTCTCGGTGTCGTCGAGACCGGCGAGCATGCGCGCGAGTTCGACCACCCTTTCCTCCTCGGTCAGGGCGCGGACGCCACTGTCGACGCCGAGGCGAACATCGTCCGTCTTGTCGACCACGAGGTGGGTGTCGGCGAAGGCAGCCACCTGCGGCAGGTGCGTGACGACGATGACCTGATGGGTCCGCGCGAGCCTCGCGAGCCGACGGCCGATCTCCACCGCCGCGCGGCCGCCGACACCGGCGTCCACCTCGTCGAACACCATCGTCGCGCCCCGATCCGAGCCCGCCAGCACCACTTCGAGGGCCAGCATCACCCGGGACAGCTCACCGCCCGACGCACTCTTGCTGATGGGCAGTGCCTGGGCCCCGCTGTGCGCGGCGAGTCGGAACTCCACGTCGTCGACACCGGACGCACCGGCATGCAGTTCACGGCCGCCGACCGTCAGCGGAGCCGAGTCGCTGGGTCCCGCCTCCCGGGCACGCACCGACACCTCGAGCGCGGCGCGTCCCATTGCGAGGCCGGCCAACTCGTCGCTGACCGCCTTCGCGAGTTTCGTGGCCGCCTTGGTGCGGGCCGCGGTCAGCTTCGCGGCGGCGTCCGCGGTGAGCTTCGCAGTCGCCTCCACGCGCACCGCCAGGTCCGCCAGCGCGCCCGACGACGTGTCGATGCGGGCGAGCCGCTCACGCGCCGTCTCCGCCCACGACAGCACACCGTCGATATCCGCCGCGTACTTCCGCGTCAGGGCCTTCAACTCGGCCTGACGGGTGAGCAGGGTGTCCAACGCGCCCGGATCGCTCGGCAGCCCGGACAGGTACCCGGACAGCTCGCCCGAGACGTCCGCGACGACGGCGATCGCCTCACCCAGCCGGGCCCCCAGACCGGTGAGTTCGGGATCGTCCGACGCCTCGATCCGCGCGCGCGCCTCGCCGAGCAGGTCGAGGGCGGCCGCTCCCCCGAGCGCATCGTCCTCGACGCCCGCCAGCGCCGCCTGCGCGCCTTCCGCGGCCGAACGCAACGAATCGAGATCGCCGAGCCGGCGCACCTCGGTGACGATGTCGGTGTCCTCGCCGGGAGTCGGCGCGGCGCGGTCGATCTCCTCGAGCGCGAACGTCAGCTGATCGGCTTCCTGCGCAAGCTCCCGGGTGCGACTTGTCCGCTCGATCAACTCCGTGCGCGCCTCCATCCACTCGGCACGATGCTTGCGGTAACGCGTCAGGAGCGGACCGATGGACTTGTCCGCGAAACGGTCCAGCGCGGCGCGCTGCTGGTCCGGCCGTTGGAGCCGCAGTTGGTCGTTCTGCCCGTGCACGGTGAGGAGCGGATCGGTGAATTCGGAGAGCACCCCGGCCGGGACGCTGCGCCCGCCCAGGTGGGCACGGGATCGGCCGTCGCCGCCGACGGTGCGCACCGCGATGATGCTGCCGTCCTCGTCCCGCTCGGCGCCGCACGACTCGAGCAGGCGTGCCACCTCGCGGTCGATCTGCGGGGCCGAGTCGTCGACGCTGAATCGTCCTTCGACGACCGCCCGGCTGGCACCCACCCGGACGCGTCCCGCGTCGGCGCGCGCACCGCTGAGCAGATGCAGGCTGGTCACGACCATGGTCTTGCCGGCGCCGGTCTCGCCCGTGAGCACGGTCAGGCCTGCGTGGAACTGAGCGGAGGCCGACGAGATGGCTCCGAGGTTGTCGATCCGAATCTCCGCCAGCACAGTTACCGCTTCCTCCCTCGCCACCCCGTCACCGGAAGATCGAACTTGCGCACCATCCGGTCCGCGAACGGAGCGGAATCCAGACGCACCCAGCGGATCGGGTCCTTGCCGCGAATCACCTCGACTCGGGCACCTGCCGGCAACTCCAGCGTGCGTCGTCCGTCGCAGAACACGAGGCCGTCATGACTGTCCGCCACCGTCTCGACCGCGACGATCGATTCCGGGCTGGTGACCAGTGGACGCGCGAACAGTGCATGTGCGTTGCTCGGAATTACCAGCAGCGCTTCGAGTTCCGGCCACACGACCGGACCGCCGGCGGAGAAAGCGTACGCGGTGGAACCGGTCGGTGTCGCGACGAGCACCCCGTCGCACCCGAAGGCGGAGACCGGACGGCCGTCGACCTCGAGGACCACCTCGAGCACTCCGAGCCGGGACCGGTTCTCGATGCTGGCCTCGTTGAGCGCCCACCCGCGCTGGACGATCCGGTCCTCGATGCGAACGAGGACGTCCAGCGTCATCCGGTGCTCGATGCGGTACTCGCGCCGCACGACCTGGTCCATCGCCGTCTCGAGATGTTCGGCTTCCGCCTCGGCGAGGAATCCGATCCGGCCGAGATTGATGCCCAGGACTGGGACATCCGCGGACTGCGCCAACTCTGCGGCGCGCAGGAAACTGCCGTCACCGCCGAGCACGATCACCATTTCGCAATCGGATGCAGCGCCGGGCCCCTCCGGGACCACCGAGACGTCCGGCCGGGCGGACCCGGTTCCGAGTGCTTCGATCCGTTCCAGGTCGACTTCGTTCTCGAGTACCCGCAGTGCGATCCCTGCGCGAGCGCAGATCGCGGCCACACGGCGGGCAGTCTCGGTGATCTCGATGCGGCCCGAGTGAGCGACCAGCAGGATCTGGCGCGGCGCATCGACCTGCACGTCGGTGCCCGCGGGCGTGTCGATCACTGCGGACCTTCCTCAACGGCACGGCGAACGAGGTCCTCGACCGACGGCTGGACACCATCCGCGTCCCCCGCCTCCGCAGGCGCGGCGCCGTCGGCGCCGTCCTTGCGCAGCCAGAGGAAGTACTCGACGTTCCCGGAGGGACCCGGCAGCGGACTCGCGACCGCCCCGACCGTCCGCAGACCGAGTTCGGCCGCGGCCTGAGCGACCTCGAGAACGGCGCTCGCGCGCAACTCGGGATCGCGGACCACGCCGCCGGTGCCGACACGTTCCTTGCCGACCTCGAACTGCGGCTTGACCATCGGCACCAGGTCTGCGCCTTCCGCGACGCATGCGACCAGAGCCGGCAGGACCAGTTTCAGCGAGATGAACGACAGATCGCTCACCACCAGGTCGACGGGGCCTCCGATGGTGTCGGCGTCGATGGACCGCACATTGGTCCGGTCGATCACGTGGACACGATCATCCGACTGGAGGCGCCACACCAGCTGGCCGTAGCCGACATCCACCGCGACGACTTCCCGGGCGCCGTTGTGCAACAGCACGTCGGTGAATCCTCCGGTCGAGGCACCCGCGTCCAGGCACCGTCGACCGGCGACGGTGAGCCCCTCGGGCATGAACGCCTCGAGCGCTCCGATCAGCTTGTGTGCACCGCGGGACGCCCACGAGATCTCCTCGTCGACCTCGGTGACCAGGAGCGGCGTGCCGGCCTCGATCGCCGTCGCGGGCTTGGTCGCCACGTTCCCGGAGATCAGGACCCGCCCGGCGGAGATCAGCTCGACCGCGTGTTCACGTGAGCGGGCGAGCCCCCGCCGCACGAGTTCCGCATCGACTCTTGCTCGACGTGCCACCTCAGACCTTGTCTACTGCTGCCAGGGACTCGACGAGAACGTCGTGAGCCCGTTCGAGAATCTGTGCCTGACGTGCGATGTCCTCCGCATTGCCAGGTTGGGTCGAGCCGCCGGACGCGTCGTCGAGCTGCGCGAGCAGCACGTCGACGCGGCGATGGACACCCGCCGGATCGGCTCCGCCGCCGGTGTCCGAGAGGTGCTGACCTGGAAGTGGTACTGACGTGCTCATCGCTGCAAACCTAGCCCATTCGCCCGGCAACAGACCACCTGCGACCGGCCGGTGACCCGACCGGTCGCGGCGTCACATTCCGCCCAGAAGATGCGAGACGGCTGCATGTGCCGCGTCGTCGCCGGCGCGCACACGGACGAACTCCGGATGCCGCCATGCCGCCGCGAGCACCGACAGGAACGCGCTCGCCCGCGATCCCTCCGTTGCCGCGGAATCGGCCCGGATCACGAGGTCGCCCCCGGAGAACTCCACCGACCAGCCTGGCTGGTCGGTGACCGCGGAATCAGCGGCCGGACGGTTGAGGGCATCCAGCGATTCCGCGACGTAGGTCGGACGGTGCAATTCGTCGGCGCGCAGCAGATCGGCGGTAGTGCTCACGCCGGTCAGCACCAACAGCGACTCGACGCCGACGGCGTTCGCTCCGGCGATATCGGTGTCCAGACGATCGCCGACGACGAGCGGGCGTCCTGTCCCGGCACGGCGCAGTGCGTCCTCCATCAAGGGGGACGCGGGCTTACCGGCGACGATCGGCTCCCGCCCGGTGGCGGTCCGCACTGCTGCGACCATCGAGCCGTTGCCCAGCACCAGACCGCGTTCGGTCGGGAGCGTCGTGTCGACGTTCGCGGCGATCCACGATGCGCCGGCCCGGATCGCCAACGTCGCCTCGGCGAGGATCGCCCAGTCGGTCGCCGGGGAATGGCCCTGCACGACCGCGACCGGGTTGTCCTGGAATCGACGTACCGCCCGCAGACCGACGTTCTCGACTTCGGCCGCGAGTGCCTCCGTTCCGACCACGAGGACGGGGGAACCGGGAGCGAGCCGTTCGGACAGCAGACGAGCCGCCGCCTGCGAACTGGTCACCACGTCGGTGTCCGCGGCCTGGAAGCCGAGGTCACGCAGGTGGGCGGCGACGTCCGCCGGACTCCGGCTCGCGTTGTTGGTTACGTACAGCTGACGTTCGCCACCCGCGTCGAGCGCTTCGCGCGCGCCCGGAATGACGTCCGGGCCCTGGTACACGGTGCCGTCGAGGTCGAGCAGCAGCACGTCGTATCCCGCGCGAAGCGGGACGGGGACCGAATGGGTCACTGACCTTCTCCGGTCAGCTCGGCCACACGCTCCTCCGCGTCGGTGTCACCGTCGACATCGGCCGCGGCAGAGTTGAGGAACCACTTGAGACCGTCCTCGATCCGACCGGCCGCGACGAGCGCATCGGCGTAGGCGTAGAACAGCCGGGCCGCCGCCGGACCGGTGCGCGACGCGTCCAGATCCGGAGTCTGCAGCGTCACCACTGCCTGGTCGAACTGCCCCATGTCCATTCGTGCACCGGCGACGACCATACGCAGCTCGCTGGCATCCTCGCCGGTGAGCGCTCGGGCCTCGTCGCTGCGCCCCAGTTCGATGGCGCGCTCCGGTCGGCCCAGACCCCGCTCGCAGTCGGCCATGACCGCCAGGAATCCCGGTCCACCCGACATCCGGCGGGCGGCCCGCAGCTCGGACAGCGCCTCGGCCCACTCACCGGCGTGGTACGCGGTGATACCGGCGGTCTCGCGGACCACCGCGATCCGGCCGGCACGCTGGCGTGCGGCACGGGCGTGCGCGAGGGCCAGACGGGGGTCGTCCTCGATCAACCGGCCGGCCATCACCAGATGGCGGGCCACGGCGTTCGCATTGTTCTTGTCCAGGCTCAGCAGGTCCCGGCGGACCGCCGGATCGAGCTCGCCGGCCTCGAGGTCGTCCGGCAGATCCGGCTCGTCGGGCCGAGCGTCACGACGGTTCGGGCCCATGGAGTCGCGGCCACGGGCCGGACCGAAGCCGCCTTCGCCACCACGACGGCGCGGGCCCCCACCGGGTCCGCGCCGGTCGTCACCGCGACCGTCGAACTGCCGTCGGTCGTCACCGCGACGGTCACCGCGCGCATCGCCGCCACGGCTGTCACCACCGCGGTAGTCACCACGATTGTCGGGGCGCCGATCATCGCGATCGCGCCACTGGCCTCCGCCGCTGTTGGGGCGGCCGGCACGGTCCTGTCCACCGCTCGGCGCCTGGCGCCGGTCGTCACGGGAACCCTGACGATCCGACGGGCGGCCGTCACGATTGCCCTGTTGTCCTCGGTGTCCTTCGGAACGGTGAGTGCCGTCTCCGCGGAAGTTCCGACGATCACCACTGCTTTCCGACACAGCCATTCCTTTCATACAAAACACGAAAGGGGACCCAGTGTGTTGGGTCCCCTTTCGGTAACGGATGTTCGGCGGTGTCCTACTC
>NZ_JPOC01000005.1 GCF_000738775.1 Prescottella defluvii | reverse complement strand
AGCCCAAGCCGATCGTCCCGCCGGCTCCCGAGCCCGTGGTCGAGAAGCCGGCGCCGGTTGCCGAGCCCGAGGCGCCCGCGGCTCCCGAGCCCGTGGTCGAGAAGCCGGCACCGGTCGTCGAGCCCGAGGCCCCGGCCGCGCCCGAACCTGTCGCCCCGCCGGAGCCGGTCGTCGAACCCGCGCCGGAGCCCGTCGTCGAGGAGCCGGCGCCGGTTGCCGAGCCCGAGCCCGAGCCGGTTGCGCCTGCTGAGCCGGAAGCTGCCCCCGCGCCCGCCATCGAGGAGATCGCACCCACCGAGGGCCGCCTTGATCGCCTGCGCGGTCGACTGTCCCGGTCGCAGAATGCGGTCGGCAAGAGCCTGCTCGGCCTGCTCGGCGGCGGCGACCTCGACGAGGATTCGTGGGAGGAGGTCGAGGACACGCTGCTGATCGCGGACCTCGGCACCGCCACCACGATGAAGGTCGTCGAGCGCCTGCGTGAGCAGATGGCCGCCCGCGGAGTGCGCAGCGAGGCCGACGCCCGCGCGCTGCTGCGGGAGGTGCTCATCGAGGAACTGCGTCCCGAGATGGATCGCTCCATCCGTGCGCTGCCGCACGGGGACCATCCCGCGGTGCTGCTCGTGGTCGGTGTCAACGGCACCGGCAAGACCACCACCACCGGCAAGCTGGCCCGCGTCCTGGTCGCCGACGGTCGCCGTGTCCTGCTCGGTGCGGCCGACACGTTCCGCGCTGCCGCGGCCGACCAGCTGCAGACGTGGGCCGAGCGCGTGGGCGCCGAGGTGGTCCGCGGACCCGAGGGCGGCGATCCGGCCGCGATCGCGTTCGATTCGGTCGCCAAGGGCATCGAGGACGGTGTCGACGTCGTCGTCATCGACACCGCCGGCCGCCTGCACACCAAGACCGGCCTCATGGACGAGCTCGGCAAGGTCAAGCGTGTCGTGGAGAAGAAGGCCGCCGTCGACGACGTCCTGCTGGTCCTCGACGCCACCGTCGGCCAGAACGGACTCATGCAGGCCCGCGTGTTCGCGGAGGTCGTCGACATCACCGGTGTCGTGCTCACCAAGCTCGACGGCACCGCCAAGGGCGGGATCGTCTTCCAGGTCCAGCACGAGCTGGGTGTCCCGGTGAAGCTCGTCGGACTCGGTGAGGGCGCCGACGACCTCGCGCCCTTCGAGCCGGAGGCCTTCGTCGACGCACTGCTCGGCTGACACGTCTCCCTCACACACCACTGCCCGGTCCCTGATTCAGGGGCCGGGCAGTGTGGTTCGGCACAGGACGTCGGAGCCGGGTGCCGGGCGCGTCGGTCAGCGTCCGCGCCATTGCGGTGCACGGCCCTCGAAGAACGCGCTGATGCCCTCCTTCATGTCCTCCGATGCGCGGAAGACGTCGATGGCCTGCGCTGTGGCTTGCCATCCGAGGGTGTCTTCCGCCGCGGTGAGCCCGCGTAGCGCGCGCAGGGTCTCACGCACTGCCATCGGTGAGGAAAGGCAGATGTCCTCGGCGAGGGCGAGCGCCCGTTCCAGCGCGTGTCCGGCCTCGGTCACTTCGTTGACCAGGCCCAGCTGGTAGGCGCGTTCGGGTTCCAGGGTGCGGCCGGAGATGAGCAGTTCCCGCGCCACATTCGGCGGCAGGGCGCGTGCGGCACGGAAGAGTGCACCGGAGGCCGCGACAAGCCCGCGACGGGTTTCGGGTAGGCCGAAACGCGCTGTGCGAGAGGCGATGATCGCGTCGCATGCGAGTGCCATCTCGAATCCGCCGCCGAGCGCGGGTCCTTCGACGGCCGCGATCAGCGGGGTGTCCCGCTCGCGCCGCGCGATGCCGTACTCGCCGCCCCGCTCGGTCCGCAGACTCACGCCCGCCGCGAGGTCGGTTCCTGCGCTGAACACCCGTGGGGTGCCGGTGAGGATGCCGACCCACAACTCGGGATCGTCCTCGAGGCGGTTCAGTGCCGCGTCTATGCCCTCCGTGACGGACCGGTTGATCGCATTGCGTTTGGCCTCCCGTTCGATGCGGATGACCAGAACTCTGCCGTGCTGCTCTTCGACGACGTCCATGTACAGAAGACCTCTATGCCTGTCGTGGGGAGATGGGGGGTGATCGTTCTCAGGACACCCAGCTCGCCACCGTCTCGATGCTCGCCCGAGGGGTGCGGAAGCTGTTGGCCGGATGGGTCTCGTCGGCGTAACCGAACGAGATGGAGCAGACGACCTTTCGGTCGTCGGCGAAGCCGAAGAAGCGACGCAGATACGGTGCGCTGCCGGCCAGTGCCGCCTGCGGGACGGCGGCGATGCCGAGACTGTGGGCGGCCAGCAGGAAGGTGTTCACGTACAGGCCGCAGTCGACGGCGCCATAGATCCCGAGAGCCTCGTCCGTCGTGATGACGGCGACGTGTGGAGCGCCGAACAGGTCGAAGTTCTTCATCGTCTGCGCCGCCGAGGCGCCGCGGTCGCCCTCCTCGATGCCGACGCTGGAGTACAGCTGCATCGCGCAGTCCTTGCGCCGGGCGCCGTAGTCGCCCCGATATCCGGTGGGGAACGGAAAGTCCGGTTCCTGTGGGGACGAGCGCACGTACTCGCGAAGTCCCGTCCGGAGCCGCTCGGTTCCGTCGCCCTCGGTGAGGGACACCTGCCAGGGCTGGGTGTTGCACCACGACGGTGTGCGCTGGGCCATCTCGAGAATCTGTTCCACTGTTTCGCGCGGGACGGGGTCCGATGTGAACGCGCGGCAGCTGCTGCGGGTCTCGAGCAGGGATCGCAGGTGGGTACGACGGTCGATGGTGGGGGCCTCTGTCACGATGGGAACTCCTGTCGGCCGGTCGGCACGAATGTGCCGAATAGTGTTCTTGTGCAAGGTGTTCGACACTCGAAGGGTGGGTGGTTCAGGAGCCGATCCCGATCGGCTCGTCGCCGACGATCGAGATCCGCTCCATGACCCGTCGGGCCGGGTGGTAGTCGCTCGAGGCGTAGTGCTGGCACGTGCGGTTGTCCCAGAAGGCGATGGTGTCCGGCTGCCATCGCAGGCGCACCTGCAGTTCGGGTCGCATGAGGTGGCGGTAGAGCAACCGCAGCAACTCGTTCGACTCGTCCTCCGTCACCCCGAGAATGCGCTGGGTGAACGCGACGTTGACGAACAGCACGCGGCGGCCGGTCTCCGGGACGACTCGCACGACGGGGTGTGTGACCGGCGGGAACTCGGGCCGCAGTCGCTCGATCGCGTCCTGCGGCATCCCGGAGCCGAACGATCTGACCCAGTCGTGCTCGGCCTCGAGGTGGTCGATTCTCGCCTTGATGGCCTCGGGCAGCAGATCGTATGCCGCACCGGTGTCGGCCCAGAGGGTGTCCCCGCCCACGGAGGGAATCTCGACCGCGCGCAGGACCGCCGCGAACGACGGGAACCTGTGCCACGTGACGTCGTTGTGCCAGATGTTCTCCGCGCCTACGGCAGTCGCATCCTTGGCGAGGGTCGCGACGTCGACGGCGCTCTGTCCGGGCTGGGTGTACTTGTAGAAGGGGTGTTGCTCGAGCTCACCCCATCGCGCGGCGAACGCGCGATGGTCCTCTCGGGTGATGTCCTGGCCGCGGAAGAACAGCACCTTCCACTCGAGCAGTGCCCGGCGAAGCTCTGCCATCACCGCGTCGGGCAGATCGCCGCCCAGTCGGATACCGGAGATCTCCGCACCGATGGTGGGGGTCTGCGGTTCCACGGAGAACAGCTCGTAGGGCCGGTCGTCCACGGCCGGGGTGGCGCGTGGGGCGACGATCGGGCCGAAGTAGGCGAGAGGGTCTGTGGGAGTGGGCGCGGCGGTGACGGGAAGCGCGTAGGTCATGGAGAAGCTCCTAGCGGTGCGGGGTGGGAGGTGCGGTGGGGGCCTCGAACATGGCGACGAGTGTGCCCACGAGGTCGGAGACGATCGCGGTGGTCTCCGACGGAGTGCGGTCGGCTCCTTCACGCGCGGCGAGCGCCGTCATGTTGAGCATGACGGCGTTGGCGGTCCGCCAGCCGGCGATGTCCGCCGGCGCGGGGCAGAGGTCGGTCAGCAGCTGATGGACCCGCCGATAGCTTTCTGCCATCAAATGCTTCCGGGTCAGGTCCGCGAGCGCGGGATCGGTGACCGCCTGGACGAGAAAGCGCGCGTAGCGGCTGCCGGGCCGGCCGAGGGTCTCGGCGGCCAGCGGGTGAACGAGGGCCTCGACAGCGATTCGGACGGTCGCCGGGGAGTCCGACCTTTCCATTGCGTCGAGCAGTTGGGTTCGGCGGGCGTTGACCGGAGCCATGCGCATTTCGATCAGCGCGTCGATGAGGCCGTCCCGAGATCCGAAATGGTATTTCGCCGCGGAATTGTTGGACTGGTTCGCCGCGAGTTGAACGTCTTTGAGTGTGAGTGCCGGTAGCCCTCGCTCCACAATGAGCCGTTCGGCGGCATCGATCATCGCGACTCGGGGCATGGGCTGGATCACACGACGGACCTTAAGGTCGCGATCTTAAACTGTCAAGAGTTCACCACTCGGGGCTCCGGCGCGGCGAGTGGACGCCGCTGTCCGCGGCCCGCTCGGTCGGATCGAACATGCACTGCGCCAACGCTGCACGGGTTGCGCGCGGCGGCGTGGGCGAGATAGCTTGCGGTCAGCGATGTAGCGTAGGAATTCGGTGCGCATTGTCCGGAAGGGTTCGGCATCGGGAATTCGGCGAGCATTGTTTCGGTTTTCTCCCCTTTTCGATTGTGCGATCGTCGCGCCGTCCTCCTTGAAATCTGCTGGCCGGGCGCATTGTTCGGATGCGGCAGATCTCCGCCCGCGGAAAGGGTTGAAATGGGGGAGCCCGAGAGGTCGCGCAACGACGCTACGAAACTGTCCGTTCACCACCACCATCGGAGGCCCTGATGTATCCCGGAGCGCACGCCCGCAACTATCCCGACCGAGTCGCTGTCCGGATGGGCCGTGGCCCCGGTCTGACCTACGGGGAACTCGACGAGCGCTCGATCCAGCTCGCCCGCGAGCTCCGAGAACGGGGTCTGCGAGTGGGCGACGGCGTCGTCATCATGGCGGAGAATCACGTCCGGTTCTTCGAGGTCTACTGGGCGGCAGTGCGATCCGGTCTGTACGTCACCGCGATCAACCGGCACAGCACGCCGGCCGAGGCCGCGTACATCGTGGCGGATTCGGGAGCGCGGGTCCTGATCTGCTCGCACGGCCTGCGGGACACCGTCGTCGGGCTGCTACCGCTCCTCGACGCAGCCGTGCACCGCCTGATGTTCGACGGCGTCGTCGACGGCGTCGAACCCTACGAGGACGTACTGGCGCGGCAGTCGCCGGAGCCACTCGGCGACGAGCCGCGTGGCCAGCTGATGCTCTACTCCTCCGGCACCACGGGTCGACCGAAGGGCGTCAAGCGGGCGCTGACCGGCCTGCGGGTCGACGACCCCGCCGCACCGCGCAACTCCAATCTGGTCTGCGGCATCACCTCGATGGACGCAGACTCGGTGTATCTGGTGCCGGGACCGCTCTACCATGCCGCAGCGTTCAACTGGTCGATCGCGGTGCAGGAGATCGGCGGCACCGTCGTCGTCATGCCGAAGTGGGACCCGGAGGAGTTCCTCGCGCTGATCGAGCGGCATCGCGTCACCCACACCCAGCTCGTGCCGACGATGATGGTGCGGCTGCTCAAGCTGGATCCGGCGGTCCGGACCGGCCACGACCTGTCCTCGCTCGAGGCTCTACTGCACTCCGCCGCACCGTGTCCCGTCGACGTCAAACGCGAGATGCTGGACTGGCTGGGACCGATCGTCGACGAGTACTACACAGGCACAGAGGGTCTCGGTGTCACGTTCATCGCCGCGCGGGACTGGGCGACGCGTCCCGGCAGCGTGGGGCGGTCGGTGACGGGTCCGATCCGCATCTGCGGAGACGACGGCGCTGAGCTGGCCACGGATGAGGTGGGCACCGTCTACTTCGAGCGGCAGGGCGCACCCTTCGGCTACCACAACGACGACGCGAAGACCGCTGACGCGCGGCACCCGGACCACCCGACGTGGGCGACGATCGGGGACATGGGGCGCCTGGACGCGGACGGGTACCTGTACCTGACCGACCGCAAGGCGTTCATGATCATCGCCGGCGGTGTGAACATCTACCCGGCCGAGATCGAGGGCCGCATGATCATGCATCCGTCCGTCGCCGACGTCGCCGTGTTCGGGCTGCCGCACGCGGACCTGGGGGAGTACGTGCACGCCGTCGTGCAGCCTGCCCCCGGCGTCGCGGCCACCCCGGAACTCGCGGACGAGATCCTCGCGTTCGCCCGGGAGCAGCTCGCCCGATTCAAGGTGCCTCGCGTCCTGGACTTCCGGGACGAGCTTCCCCGACTGGAATCCGGCAAACTCCGCAAGGACGTCCTGCGTGCGGAGTATCTGCCCGCCTGAGCGTGCGTCCCACCGAGTCGGCCGACGCCGGCACGTTCCACGGTGCGGCTGGATGAACCGACGTCGTGCTTCGCTGGTCTTCGCCGCAGATCGACAGCCACGAAACGAGATCGCAACACTTCCCGCCGATCCGTTCACCTGTCCGAAACTCCGCGAAACCACGGATGAAACACCGCGTGAGCAGTCTTTCCTTACAGAACGACAAGACTGATGAGGAGGGCTACCGTGGATTTTCCCACTATCGGAACCCCGGACACCGGGGACACCGCGTGGATGCTCATGAGCGCCGCGCTGGTGCTCCTGATGACGCCGGGCGTCGCGTTCTTCTATGGCGGCATGGTTCGCGCGAAGAACGTGCTGAACATGATCATGATGAGCGTCGGCGCGATGGGTGTCGTGGGCGTTCTCTGGGTCCTGTTCGGCTATTCCATGACTTTCGGTGACGACAAGGGCGGAATCATCGGCGACCCGACCGAGTTCTTCGGGCTGAAGGGGCTTTTCGGCGGCGATTACCTTGCTGACGCCGAAACCGGTGCCGCCGTATCGATTCCGCTGGTCGGTAGCGTCCCGGCGCTCGTGTTCGTCGCATTCCAGGCGATGTTCGCGATTCTCACCGTCGCGCTGATCTCGGGCGCGGTCGCCGACCGCATGAAGTTCGGCCCCTGGATGCTGTTCGCGGGTCTGTGGGCGACGATCGTCTACTTCCCGGTCGCGCACTGGGTGTTCTCCTTCGACGGCGTGACCGCGGAGACCGGCGGCTGGATCGCCAACAAGCTCGGTGCGATCGACTTCGCCGGCGGCACCGCCGTGCACATCAATGCCGGTGTCGCGGGTCTGGTTCTCGCCCTGATGATCGGGAAGCGCCGCGGGTGGCCGACGACCCCGTTCCGTCCGCACAACCTGCCGTTCGTGATGCTCGGTGCGGCGCTGCTGTGGTTCGGCTGGTTCGGTTTCAACGCCGGCTCGGCCGTCGGCTCGAACGGCGTCGCCGCCGCCGCATTCGTGACCACCATCGTCGCGACCTGTGCCGCGATGCTCGCCTGGCTGCTCGTGGAGAAGATCCGCGACGGGCACGCCACCTCGCTCGGTGGTGCGTCGGGCATCGTCGCCGGCCTGGTTGCCATCACCCCGGCCTGCGCGTCCGTCGACGTCGTCGGCGCCCTCGTGATCGGTGTCATCTCCGGTGCACTGTGTGCCCTCGCCGTCGGCCTGAAGTACCGCTTCGGCTACGACGACTCGCTCGACGTCGTCGGCGTCCACCTCGTCGGTGGTCTCGTCGGCACGCTGCTGGTCGGCCTGGTCGCCACGAAGGCCGCACCGACCGGTGTCGACGGCCTGTTCTACGGCGGCGGATTCGACCAGTTGTGGCGTCAGGCGGTCGGCGCGGGCGCCGTCCTCGTGTACTCCTGCATCGCAACGGCCGTGATCGCGCTTATCGTGAAGGTCACGATCGGACTGCGGGTCAGCGCCGAGGACGAGGTTCGCGGGGTGGACGAGAGCGAACACGCCGAGAGTGCCTACGACTTCGTCGCGCTCGCTGGAAGCCCGGTCCAAGGTCGCACGCCTGCGCCCGCCACTGTTGCCGCCAGGGAGGCATGAGAGATGAAGCTGATCACCGCAATCGTCAAGCCGTTCACGCTCGAAGACGTCAAGACCGGACTCGAGCAGGCAGGTGTGCTCGGAATGACGGTCAGCGAGGTGCAGGGCTACGGGCGGCAGAAGGGCCACACCGAGGTCTACCGCGGCGCCGAGTACTCGGTCGACTTCGTGCCGAAGGTTCGCGTCGAGGTCGTCGTCGACGACTCGGTCGTCGACAAGGTCGTCGAGGTCATCGTCGAGGCAGCCCGCACCGGCAAGATCGGTGACGGAAAGGTCTGGGTCACACCGGTGGAATCGGTCATCCGGGTCCGCACCGGGGAACGGGGCGGGGATGCGATCTGACCCTCACGGGTCCGGATCCGACGGCCCTGATCCTGTCGCCACCACGGCGGCGGGGTCGGGGCCGTCCGGGTCTCACGGACCCGGCACCGATCATCCCGACGACGCTCGGGACCTGGCGCGGGCGCGCGAGCAGTTGCTGGCGGGTGGAACCCGGAACCATCGCCTGGACGCACCCGCATTGCGGCATGCGCTGGTCGATCTGCACGAATTCTGGCTCACCACAAAGGGAAACGAACTGGGTATCCGGCCGGACTCGGGCTTCGCGATCGTCGCGGTCGGCGGCCTGGGCCGCCGCGAGATGATGCCGTACTCGGATCTGGACCTGATCCTGCTGCACGACGACGTCGATCCCGCGCGGCTCTCGCGGGTCGCCGATCAACTGTGGTATCCGCTGTGGGACGCGCACATCAAACTCGACCACAGCGTGCGGACCGTGCCGCAGGCACTGCAGGTCGCGGCCGCCGACCTGACCGCGACGCTCGGCATGCTCGAGGCCCGGCACATCGCCGGCGATGTCGAGCTGAGCCACCTGCTCATCGGCGGTGTGCGACGGCAGTGGCGCACCGGAATCCGTTCGCGCTTCGATGAACTCGTCGAACAGGCCCGCGGTCGGTGGGCGCGCAGCGGCGAGATCGCGCACCGCGCCGAACCCGACCTCAAGAACGGCCGCGGCGGACTGCGCGACGTCCAACTGCTCAACGCGCTGTCGATCGCACAGCTCACCGACGGGATGCCCGGTCTCGGGCCGGACGTGCCGGGCGGCGGGTTGGCGCTCGCGCATCGCCGCCTGCTCGACGTGCGCACCGAACTGCACCGGGTGGCGGGCCGCTCGCGGGACCAGTTACGCGCGCAGGACGCGGACGAGATCGGCGCCGCGCTGCGCATCGGGGACCGGTTCGACCTGGCCCGCACGCTCAGCGACTGCGCCAGAACCATCGGCTACTCCGTCGACGTCGGGTTGCGGACGGCGAACAATTCGCTGCCACGGCGTGGTCTGTCGAGACTTCGCGGGATTCCCGTGCGACGCCCGATCGACGAGGGCGTCGTCGAACACGGCGGCGAAGTGGTGCTGGCGCGCGACGCCCGGCTCGGCCGGGACCCCGGACTGGTGGTGCGGGTCGCGGCGGCGGCGGCGGTCACCGGGATGCCCATCTCGGCGTCCACGCTCGGCCGGCTGTCGGACAACGCCCCCGAACTGAGGGAACCGTGGCCCCCGGGTGCACTCGCCGACCTGCTGGTCCTGCTGGGCTCGGGCACCCGGGCGATCCCGACGATCGAGGCCCTGGACCGGACCGGGCTGTGGGGGCGGCTGCTGCCGGAGTGGGGCGCGGTACGCGACCTGCCGCCGCGGGACGCCGTCCACACCTGGACCGTCGACCGGCACCTGGTGGAGACCGTCGCTCAGGCCGGCGCCCTCACCACCCGTGTCGCGCGGCCGGACCTGCTGATGCTCGGCGCACTGCTGCACGACATCGGCAAGGGGCGCGGTGGCGACCACAGTGAGGTCGGGGCGGAACTCGCCGTCCAGATCGGCACCCGGCTGGGGCTGTGGCCGTCGGACATCGCGTTGCTGACCGCGATGGTGCGGCATCACCTGTTGCTGGCGCAGACCGCCACCCGCCGCGACCTGGACGATCCGGGCACCGTGCAGATGGTGGTGGACAAGCTCGGCGGCGACCCGGTCCTGCTCGAACTGCTGCACGCGCTCGCCGAGGCCGACTCGCTGGCGACCGGCCCCGGCGTGTGGGGCGACTGGAAGTCGTCGCTGATCGGCGAGTTGGTGCGTCGCTGCCGCCTCGCGATGGCGGGGGAGCCGCTGCCGGCGCCCGACCCGATCGACCCGGCGCTGATCGACCTGGCGGCCGGCGGAGGCATCCATGTCTCGCTGCACCCCGGTCCCGCCGCGCACACGTTCGTCGTCACCGTCGTCGCGCCCGACACGCCCGGCCTGCTGTCCCACGAGGCCGGCGTGCTGGCCCTGCATTCGCTGCGGGTGCTGTCGGCGTCGCTGGGCAGCCACGACGCCTCGGCGATCAATTCGTTCGTCGTCGCGCCGCGGTTCGGGGCCCCGCCCCAGGCCGGCCTACTGCGGCAGGAACTGATCCGCGCGATCGCCGGCGAGGTGGACGTCCTCGAACAGTTGGATGCGCGGGAGGCGGAGTCGCGGGGGACGCAGCCGCTCGAGGATCGGACCGCGGCTGCCGTTCCGGTGCAGTACGCGCAGGCCCCGCCCCGGGTGATCTGGTTCGACCCCGAGGGCGCCGAGGGCGCCGGAGAGCCGGGGCAGGTGATCGTGGAACTGCGGGCGGAGGACCGGTTGGGCCTGCTCAGCAGGCTGGCCCGGGTGCTCGAGCGCAACGGCGCCGACGTGCGCTGGGCGCGGGTGAGCACGCTGGGCTCGTCGGTGGTCGACGCGTTCTGCATCCGGATCACGGACGCCGACACCCGGGCCGGACGGCAGCGGCTCGAGGACGCGATCCTGGCCGTCGTCCCCGCGCCGGAACCCGCGCAGGAGCCGGACGCCGAGTCCATCTGAGCCGGGTGCAGGGTTGCCGCACGGTCCGACCGCCTCGAGCGGTTACCCTGGTTGCGAGAATATTTCACGGCCTTCTCCCAGAGCTCAGGAGCGCACTCGGTGTTCGAATCCCTTTCCGACAGGTTGACCGGAGCCCTCAAGGATCTGCGTGGCAAGGGTCGACTCTCCGGAGCCGACATCGACGCCACGTGCCGCGAGATCCGTCTCGCGCTCCTCGAGGCCGACGTCGCACTGCCCGTCGTCCGCGCCTTCATCGCCAAGATCAAGGAACGCGCGAAGGGCGCCGAGGTCTCGGGAGCGCTCAACCCGGCGCAGCAGGTCGTCAAGATCGTCAACGAGGAACTCGTCGGCATCCTGGGCGGCGAGACGCGTCGTCTGCAGTTCGCGAAGACGCCGCCGACGGTGATCATGCTGGCCGGTCTGCAGGGTTCAGGTAAGACCACCCTCGCCGGCAAGCTCGCCAAGTGGCTCAAGGACCAGGGGCACACCCCTCTGCTCGTGGCGTGTGACCTCCAGCGTCCCGGTGCCGTCAGCCAGCTGAAGATCGTCGGTGAGCGCGCGGGTGCCGCGGTGTTCGCGCCGCACCCCGGCACGTCCATCGGCGGCGGCGAGAATCCGCTCGGCATCTCGGCCGCGGACCCGGTCGAGGTTGCCCGCGCCGGCGTCGAGGAAGCCCGCAACAAGCAGTACGACGTCGTGATCGTCGATACCGCCGGCCGTCTCGGCATCGACGAGGAGCTGATGGCGCAGGCCGCCGGCATCCGCGACGCCGTCCAGCCCGACGAGACGATCTTCGTGCTCGACTCGATGATCGGCCAGGACGCGGTGCACACCGCGGAGGCGTTCAAGTCGGGTGTCGGCTTCACCGGTGTCGTGCTCACCAAGCTCGACGGCGACGCCCGCGGTGGCGCGGCGCTGAGCGTCCGCGAGGTCACCGGCGAGCCCATCCTGTTCGCGTCGACCGGTGAGAAGCTCGAGGACTTCGATGTCTTCCACCCCGACCGCATGGCCAGCCGGATCCTCGGCATGGGCGACGTCCTCAGCCTCATCGAGCAGGCCGAGCAGGTGTTCGATGCCCAGCAGGCGGAGGAGACCGCGCAGAAGATCGGCTCCGGCCAGCTGACGCTCGAGGACTTCCTCGACCAGATGATGGCCGTGCGCAAGATGGGCCCCATCGGCAACCTGCTGGGCATGCTGCCCGGTGCGGGACAGATGAAGGACGCGCTCGCCAACGTCGACGAGAAGCAGCTCGACCGGATCCAGGCGATCATCCGCGGCATGACCCCGGAGGAGCGCGAGAACCCGAAGATCATCAACGGCTCGCGTCGACTGCGGATCGCGAACGGTTCGGGCGTCAAGGTCTCCGACGTCAACCAGCTGGTCGAACGCTTCTTCGAGGCCCGCAAGATGATGGCCGCGATGGCCGGTCGCATGGGCATGCCGGGTGCGCGCAAGCAGATCAAGGGCAAGAAGGGGAAGAAGGGCAAGAAGGGCGGCAAGGGCCCGACGCAGCCCAAGATCCGGGGCGGGTTCCCGGGTGGCTTCCCCGCCGGAATGCCGGGTATGGGTGGGATGCCCGCCGGCATGCCGGACCTGTCGAACATGCCCAAGGGCCTCGACCAGTTGCCTCCGGGACTCGAGGGCATCGACCTGTCGCAGCTCAAGCTCCCCAAGAAGTAGGCGCGCCGGTGAGCGCGTTCCACCTGCGGGGCACCGGCCTGCCCGACGAGCAGCGGTTCGAGCTGTGGATCCGGGACGGGAAGATCACCGACGAGCCGGTGCCGGGTGCGCACACGCTGTGCACCGAGGGATGGATCCTGCCCGGCCTCGTCGATGCCCACTGCCACATCGGGATTCGCTACGGCGGTGGCGCCGAGGACCTCGACGGGGCGCTGGCGCAGGCACGGACCGAGCGGGACGCCGGTGTCCTGCTGGTCCGCGACGCCGGATCGCCGGTGGACACCCGCACGCTCGACGACGTCCCGGGTCTGCCACGGATCATCCGCGCGGGTCGGCACATCGCCGCGCCCAAGCGCTACATCCGCGGACTGCCCGTCGATCTCGAGGACGAGTCGCAACTGCCCGACGAGGTGGTGCGGCAGGCCCGCGCCGGCGACGGCTGGGTGAAGTTGGTGGGGGACTGGATCGACCGCGAGGTGGGCGATCTGGCGCCGCTGTGGAGCGACGACATCCTCGTCGACGCGATCGCGGCCGCACACCGTGAGGGCGCCCGCGTCACCGCGCACGTGTTCGGCGAGGACGCGCTGCCCGGTCTCATCGATGCCGGGATCGACTGCATCGAGCACGGCACCGGCCTCACCGACACCACGATCGCGATGATGGCCGAACGCGGCACCGCGCTGGTCCCGACGCTGATCAACATCGACAACTTCCCCGAGATCGCCGACGGCGCCACCAAGTTCCCGGTGTACGCGGCGCACATGCGCGACCTGTACGCGCGGGTGAACGACACCATCGGCGCCGCCCGCGATGCCGGCATCCCGATCTATGCGGGCACCGACGCCGGCGGCCACGTCCGGCACGGCCGGATCGCCGACGAGGTCGCCTCGCTCGGCAAGGTCGGCATGACCCCCACCGAGGCCCTTGGCGCCGCATGCTGGAATGCGCAGACCTGGCTCGGTGGCGGCGGACTCGACGTCGGCGCTGCCGCGGATCTCATTGTCTACGAGCAGGATCCGCGCACCGGCCCGCAGGTGCTGTCGCAGCCGTCGCTGGTGATCGTCGGCGGCGAGGTCGTCACGGCGCGGGGCTCGTTCGCCTGACGGCTCCTCGGCATCCTCGGCCACCCTGCTCCGGCGTCACACAGGTTTCGTCGAGGTCACACCCCAATTCCGTGCACAAAGGGTGTGTGATCCGGCGAGAAGGTGTGTGATGTCGGGACGAGCCGGGACCCGTTCGACGGGATGGATCACGGTGCGTTCGGCACAATCGGATCTGTCGACGGGAGGCGATTGGTGACAGCTAGTCCGAGCGGGGACTCCGCCACCGTCAGGACCAGCGACGTCGTCGCGTTCCGGCTGCACGCGCATAATCTGACCGCCCGGCGACCGATCGACGATCTGCTCGAGGTGGCGGGTGCGTGCGGCGTCCAGAACAGCCCGCCGGGGTCGGCGCTGCTCGCGCTGCACGCCCGCGTCGAGGGCGTGACGGGGGACCTCGTCGACCACCTGGTCGCCGAGGACCGCAGCCTGCTGCAGTCCTGGTGCATGCGCGGGGCGCCGTTCTTCTTCCCGGCCGCCGCCGCGCCGACCTTCACCACCGGTGTGCTGCCGGCGACGGAGGGCGGGCGGCTGCAGTTGATCCGCGGTGTCGAGCAGGCGCTGGAGCGACTCGGGATGGGGTTGGACGAGGCGGTCGACCTCATCGCCGACGAGATCCACGACGTACTGTCCGGCCGGCAACTGGCGATCGGTGAACTCGGTGAGGAACTGGCCGAGCGCGTCGCACGCACGCTGCCGCCCACCCGCCGGGAGACTTGGCAGTCGGAAGGCCCCTACGGTACGCACCAGCCGCTGGGGGAGGCCGTCGTCCACTTCTGCATCCGGATCCTGACGCTGCGTGGAATCGTCTGCCTCGCACCGCGGGCCGGGAACAAGGCGCCGTTCGTTCTGCTCGACGAATGGCTGGGCGGGCCGTTGCCGCAGACGGAGCCCGACGTCGCTCGCGCCGACCTGCTGCGCCGCTACCTGCACTGCTACGGACCGTCCACCCGCAAGGACTTCGCCGCCTGGCTGGGTGTCCGCACGGGTGACGTCGACCCGTGGTGGACGTCTGTCGAGGACGAGCTCACACCGGTCGACGTCGACGGCAGGCGGGGATGGATCCTCGCCGCCGATCTCGACGCCCTACGCGCGCCACCGCGGGCGTATGGGGTGCGCCTGCTGCCGCCGCACGACCCCTACCTGCAGATGCGTGATCGGCAGTCCATCGTCGACAAGATGCACCATGCCCAGCTGTGGAAGACGGTCGGCGATCCCGGCGCGGTACTGGCCGACGGCCAGATCGTCGGGACGTGGCGTCCACGCAAGAGTGGGCGCCGATTGACGGTGACGGTGGATGCGTTCGGACCGTCGAGCCCGACGGTCCGCGACCAGGTGCGCGCAGAGGCCGAGCAGGTGGCCGTGTTGCGCGGGGCGTCGACGGTGCAGGTCGAGTTCGCGAGCTAGGCCGCGGCGATCGCCCGCCTCTGCTCACCGGAGACGGTGAGACTGTTCGTGGTGCGCGAGGGGGGACTTGAACCCCCACGTCCTGAGACACTGGAACCTAAATCCAGCGCGTCTGCCAATTCCGCCACTCGCGCGAGTGGTGTCAGACTACGCCACCGGCGGCCGGTCCCGAACGTCAGGATCGGCCGCCGGAGTGAACGGAGCGATTCTCCTACGCGGACAACGGGTTCCGGGTGCGGTCCCGGCTCCGTCCGTACCGCCACACCGCGCCCAGCAGGGCTGTCGGGTCGACATCGAGGTGCTCGGTGACGTCGGCGAGCACCTCGAGAGCCCGCGTCTCGGTTACCGGAGTGTCGCCGGGTCCCATTGCCTCCGTCACGAACTGGCGGATCGTGTCGAGTGCCGCGGGGCCGACGAGTCCGAGTTGCAGGACGAACGTTTCCCAGGTGGTCGCGCCGAGTCCCGGCACCGAGGCGAGCGCCTCCCGGGCGATGCGGCCGTCCCCGATCCGTGCGCTGCCGGCGACACCCGCCTCGACGAGCGCGGCCGCCGCGAGCGCCGCGGCCTCCGCCTTGGTGGTGTAGTTGCCCGGCACCCGCTGACGGTTGCCGAGGATCTCCGCCAAGCGGTCGGGGGTGTCGACGAAGGCGGCCAAGGCTGTGAGGTCGTCGAGGTCCCCACCGCGGTGCGCCCGCCAATTGGCCACGACCCGCCGGACACCCGACGTCGGTGTCCCGTACGTGGCGCGGGCCGAGAAGACGGCGTCGAGCAGTGCCGCCTCGATCTCGCCGGGCCAGCCCGACGGCCAGTGGATTCGTTCGCTCGGCAGGGCGTCGTCGATGTAGGCGAGCAGTGTGTGGACGTCTGATGCACTCATGGTTCCCCCCGGAAGTTCGATTGTCCGGCGCACGGTAACCGCCGACCCCGACAAGGCGATCCGGGGTGGACGCATGCTGCGGGCCTGCCGTCAAGGAGGTCACGAATTGATAACAATCAATGTGAGGGTTTCCTCAGGTTTGTGGACGTCCTCGCATGGCCCGTGACCCGCGGTTACGCGATCTACTCGCGGGTCACTTTCGCGTGAACCTGTGCGCAAGATCACTCGATACTCGCTGGTAGAAAGCGGGGCGCAGGCAAACGTGAGGCTTCCCTCATGATTTTGTGTCAACCTTGACGCGCCCGTATTCGCTGTATTCGCAGCGCATTCGAGGGGTGCCGTGGATGTCGGGGGACATCGCCGCGACAGCTCTGCCGAGGGCGGCCGACCACGACCTACGTCCCGTCGCGGGACCAGGAGAGGACTTAACTTCAGTGACGATCGACGACACTGCAGGAAACGGACGAACCTCGAGGGAGAGCAGCCAGTTCGGTTCGGATCGGGCTTCTGCCCGGTCCTCCGCACAGGGCCCGCTCGTGGACCGGCTGCGCGCGGGGGAGCCCTACGCGTTGGCCTTCGGAGGCCAGGGCGCGCCGTGGCTGAGTGCCCTCGCCGAGCTCGCCCGTGACAGTGCGCTGGAGCCGACGCTCACCGACCTCGTGAACGAGGCCGCCGCACTGCTCGAGCCCGTCGCGCAGGATCTCCTCGTCGTTCGCCCGGTCGGCTTCGACCCGATCGCGTGGATCCTCGAGCAGGAACTCGCGGACGACGACGACACCGCCGGCGCCGCGGGCCCGTCCGCCGCAGCCCTGACGTCCGCCGCGGTGTCGCTGCCCGGTGTATTCCTCACCCAGCTCGCCGCGCTGCGTGCGCTGCAGCAGCAGGGCCTCGATCCCGCCGAGACCGCGCCGGTCGCGACGATCGGCCACTCGCAGGGTCTCATCGCCGCCGCCGCGGTCCAGGGTGGCGGCGTCGCCGACGGGGCGCTGCTCGCCACTGCCCAGCTCATCGGTGCCGCCGCCGGTCTCGTCGGCCGCCGCCGCGGCATCATCGCGACCGCGGACCGCGCGCCGATGCTGGCCGTCTCCAACGTCGATCCCGAGCGCCTGGCTGCGATCGTCGCGCAGGTCTCCGAGGGACAGGAGCCCGAGCGCGCCGCCGTCATGGCGATCCGCAACGGCCGTCGTCGCGTCGTGCTGTCCGGTCCGCCGGCCCAGCTGGCCCGCGTGCAGCAGCGCTGCGAGCAGATCGCGGCCGACGAGACTCGCGCCCGTGAGGCCAAGACTCGCGGCGGTGCGGTGTTCGCCCCGGTCTTCGAGTCGCTGTCCGTCGAGGTCGGCTTCCATCACCCGGCCCTGAACG
Source organism: Prescottella defluvii (assembly GCF_000738775.1). GTDB lineage: Bacteria > Actinomycetota > Actinomycetes > Mycobacteriales > Mycobacteriaceae > Prescottella > Prescottella defluvii. The sequence goes on along the minus strand of NZ_JPOC01000005.1, from coordinate 95,683 downwards.
AGGCCGTCGACATCATCGGTGGCTGGGCCACCCGTTGTGGCCTGGACGCCGAGCAGGTGCGTGCCCTCGCGCAGGCCGTGCTGGTCGATCCGGTCGACTGGGTCGATGCCGTCGACGGCGCGGTCGAGTCCGGTGCCGCCTGGATCCTGGACCTGGGCCCCGGCGACCTGCTCACCCGCATGACCGCGGCCGGCCTGCGCGGCCGTGGCGTCGGCATCATCGCCGCGTCCACCCGCGGCGGTCACCGCAACCTCCTCACCCCGGGTGCCGCACCCGAGGTTCCGCGCGCGTGGAACGAGTTCGCGCCCAAGGCGGTTCAGCTGCCGGGCGGCCGCGTCGCCGTCGAGACCTCGTTCACCAAGCTCACCGGTCGCTCGCCGATCCTGCTGGCGGGCATGACCCCCACGACGGTCGATCCGAAGATCGTCGCTGCCGCGGCGAACGCCGGCCACTGGGCCGAGCTGGCCGGCGGCGGCCAGGTCACCGAGCAGATCTTCGCCGACAACGTCGAGGAGCTGAAGGGCCTGCTCGAGCCCGGTCGCGCCGTCCAGTTCAACTCGATGTTCCTGGACCCGTACCTGTGGAAGCTGCACGTGGGCGGCAAGCGTCTCGTCCCGCGTGCCCGCGCCGCGGGTGCCCCGTTCGACGGCGTAGTCGTCACCGCGGGCATCCCCGAGCTCGAGGAAGCCGTCTCGATCATCGAGGAGCTCACCGAGGCCGGCTTCAGCTACGTCGCCTTCAAGCCGGGCACCGTCGCGCAGATCCGTTCGGTGGTCCGCATCGCCAACGAGGTTCCGGACTTCCCCGTCATCGTGCACATCGAGGGCGGCCGCGCCGGCGGTCACCACTCGTGGGAGGACCTCGACGACCTGCTGCTCGACACCTACGCCGAACTGCGCACCCGGGAGAACCTGGTGCTGTGCGTCGGCGGCGGCATCGGCACCCCGGAGCGGGCTGCCGACTACCTGACCGGTCGCTGGTCCACCGAATACGGCTTCCCGGCAATGCCTCTCGACGGCATCCTCGTCGGCACCGCCGCGATGGCCACCCTCGAGGCCACCACCTCGCCCGAGGTCAAGCAGCTGCTGGTCGACACCCCCGGCACCCCCGACTGGGTCGGTGCGGGTACCGCCGAGGGCGGCATGGCGTCCGGCCGCAGCCAGCTCGGCGCCGACATCCACGAGATCGACAACGCCGCGTCCCGCACCGGTCGTCTGCTCGACGAGGTCGCCGGTGACGCCGAGGCCGTCGCCGCCCGCCGCGACGAGATCATCGCCGCGCTGGACGTGACCGCCAAGCCGTACTTCGGTGACGTCGCGGCCATGACCTACCAGCAGTGGCTGCGCCGCTACCTCGAGCTCGCCGTCGGCGTCGACTCCCCGCAGGCGTTCGATTGCGGCGGCGACGTGCAGGACGCGATCGCCGAGGCCACCCAGTCGGTGTGGCTCGACGTCTCGTGGCGTGACCGCTTCGGTGAGATGCTCCAGCGCGCCGAGGCCCGCCTGCACCGCAACGACCGCGGACCGATCCAGACGCTGTTCGCCGATTCGGCTGCGCTCGATCAGCCGTTCGCCGCGCTGTGCGCGCTCGAGGCTGCGTACCCCGACTACGCCACCACGGTCCTGCATCCCGCCGACGTCCCGTTCTTCACGGCGCTGTGCAAGACGCCCGGTAAGCCCGTCAACTTCGTGCCCGTCGTCGACGGCGACGTCCGCCGCTGGTGGCGTTCGGATTCGCTGTGGCAGGCCCACGATCCGCGCTACGGCGCCGACCAGGTGTGCGTCATCCCCGGCACCGTCGCGGTCGCCGGCATCACCCGCGTCGACGAGCCGGTCGGCGAACTGCTGGACCGCTTCGAGAAGGCCACCGCCGACGAACTCGTCGCGACCGGCGCCGTCCCGACCCCGGTCGCCGGTCGCCGCCACGGCGGCTTCGGCACCGGTCTGCTCGACGCCGTACTCACCGCACCCGACGTGCTGTGGGCCGCGCGCCTGACGCAGAACCCGGTCCGCCGCCTCGGCGACGTCGCCGAGTGGACCATCGAGTCCGACACCGTTGCGAGCCACGACAAGACCGGCGCGCGCCTCGTCGTCGCCGGCTCCGAGCACGTCGACCTGACGGTGCCGCTCGCCCTCGGCAAGGCCGTCGAGATCCGCATCACCGTGCCCGCCGCGGTCCGTGACGGCGGCGCGCCCGTCGTCACCGAGGCCGACGCCGAGGCGTCGATGTCGGCACTGCTCGGTGTCGCTGCCGGCCAGGAGCTTCCGGTGGTCAAGGGCGGTGTCGCGCACATCAACCTGGCGTGGACCCCGGACCTGATCGCCGACCACGCCGGTGTCACCGGTGTCGGCCTGCCGGAGACCGTGAGCACCAGCGGCAACGCGGTGCCCGACGTCGTCGTCGGCGCCTGCTGGCCGGCCGTGTTCGCCGCCCTCGGCGCCGCCACCACCGAGTCCGGCATCCACGTCATCGAGGGCATGCTCGACCTGGTCCACCTCGACCACGCGGTGAACCTCGTCGGTGAACTGCCCTCGGAGACCAGCATTCTCGTGGTCCGTGCCGAGGCCGGCGAGATCGTCGACACCGACATGGGTCGCGTCGTCGAGGTGCGTGTCGAGGTCGGCGCGATGCTCGGCGAGGGCCTCGACGCTCCCGCCGTCGCGACGCTCACGGAGCGCTTCGCGATCCGCGGCCGCACCGGCAAGGGCGAGCTGGCCGACCCGGCGCGCGCCGGGGGTTCGCTGTCCGCCGACGTCGCGGAGACCCCGCGTCGCCGTCGTCGTGACCTGAAGATGGTCGCCCCGCGCAACATGGCGGCCTTCGCCCGCGTCTCCGGTGACCACAACCCGATCCATACGTCCGACGCCGCGGCACTGCTCGCCGGCCTCGGCAGCCCGATCGTGCACGGCATGTGGCTGTCGGCCGCTGCGCAGCAGGCGGTCACGGCCGTCGACCCGACGTCGAAGACGCCGGCACGCCGCCTCACCGCGTGGACCGCACGGTTCCTCGGCATGGTCCGCCCCGGTGCCGAGATCGACGTCCGCGTCGACCGGATCGCCACCGATCGCGGTGCCGAGATCGTCGAGGTCGGCTGCCGCGTCGACGGCGACCTGGTGATGGTCGCGTCCGGCCGCACCGCCGCCCCGAAGACCATCTATGCGTTCCCCGGCCAGGGCATCCAGCGTCCGGGCATGGGCCTCGACGCCCGCTCGCGCAGCAAGGCCGCCCGCGAGGTGTGGGAGCGTGCCGACAAGCACACCCGTGAGGCCCTCGGCTTCTCGATCCTCGCCGTCGTCCGCGACAACCCGACGCTGGTCAAGGCGCGTGGCGTCGAGCACCGTCACCCGGACGGCGTGCTGCACCTGACCCAGTTCACCCAGGTCGCGATGGCGACTCTCGGTGTCGCGCAGGTCGCCGAGCTCCGCGAGTCCGGCGCCTTCATCGAGGGCTCCTACCTGGCCGGTCACTCGGTCGGTGAGTACAACGCGCTCACCGCGGTCGCCGGAGTGCTGCCGCTCGAGGCGCTGCTCGAGGTGGTGTTCCAGCGCGGTTCGGCGATGCACGAGCTGGTGCCCCGCGACGCCGCGGGTCGCAGCGACTACCGCATGGCCGCGATCCGTCCGTCGCAGATCGGCGTCGCCGACGACGAACTGCAGGCGTTCGTCGGTGAAATCGGAGCTCGTACTGGAGAATTTCTTCAGATCGTGAACCTCAACCTCAAGGGTTCGCAGTACGCGATCGCCGGCACGGTCAAGGGCCTCGCCGCTCTCGAGCGCGAGATCGACATCCGCCGTGAGGCTTTCGGTGGCAAGCGCGCGTTCATCGTGGTGCCGGGCATCGACGTGCCGTTCCACTCGACCGTCCTGCGGGGCGGTGTGGACGACTTCCGCGCCAAGCTCGACGAGCTGCTGCCGCAGGACATCGACCCGTCGCTGCTGATCGGCCGCTACATCCCGAACCTGGTGCCGAGGCTGTTCAACCTCGGTCGCGACTTCGTCCAGGAGATCGCGGACCTGGTGCCGTCGGAGCAGCTGCAGACGGTCCTCGCGGACTTCGACGGCTGGGCGGCACGCCCGGTCGCCCTGACCCGCGTCATCCTCGTCGAGCTGCTGGCCTGGCAGTTCGCGAGCCCGGTCCGGTGGATCGAGACGCAGGACCTGCTTTTCACGGACGAGGCCGACGGTGGTCTCGGTGTCGAGCGGTTCGTCGAGATCGGTCTGGGTGCCACCCCGACCGTCGCGAACCTCGCGTCGCAGACCCTCAAGCTCGACGAGCACGCGCACACCACGGTCGAGGTCCTCAACATCGAGCGTGAGGCGTCGGTCGTCTACAGCACCGACGTCGATCCGGCGCCGGTGGAGGACGACGAGCCGGAAGCGCCCGCGGCCTCCGCCGCTCCGGCTGCCGCTGCCGCCGCCCCCGCCGCGGCTCCGGCCGCTCCGAGCGGTGGACCGCGCCCCGACGACATCGCGTTCAAGGCCGCCGACGCCACCAAGGTGCTCATCGCACTGTGGACGAAGTTGCGCCCGGACCAGATCGGTCCCGCCGACACCATCGAGGCGCTGTGCGACGGCGTGTCCTCGCGCCGTAACCAGCTGCTCGTCGACCTCGGCGCGGAGCTGTCGCTCGGCGCGATCGACGGTGCCGCGGACGCCGACATGGGTTCGCTCGCGGTGACGGTCGACCGTCTGGCCCGCACCTACAAGCCGTTCGGCCCGGTGCTGTCCGACTCGATCAACGATCACCTGCGGAAGGTGTTCGGCCCGTCGGGTCGTCGCCCCGCCGCGATCGCGGACCGGGTCAAGAAGGTCTGGGAGCTCGGCGACGGCTGGGCGAGCCACGTGACCGCCGAGGTCGCGCTCGGTACCCGTGACGGCTCCAGCGTGCGTGGTGGCGCGATGGGTGGCCTGCACGAAGGTGCGATCGCCGACGGTGCCACCGTCGACGCACTCGTCGACGCGGCCGTCCAGGCCGTGGCAGGTCGACGCGGTGTCGCCGTGTCGATGCCGGCTGCCGGTGGCGGCGCGGGCGGTACCGTCGACGCGGCCGCGCTCGGTGAGTTCACCGAGCACATCACCGGCCGCAACGGCGTGCTGGCCTCCGCGGCCCGTCTGGTGCTCGAGCAGCTCGGCTTCAGCGACGCGGCAGCCGCCGCCGTCGCCACCGAGGACACCGCTCTCGTCGACCTCGTGTCGGCCGAGCTGGGTTCGGACTGGCCGCGTCTGGTCGCCCCCGCGTTCGACGCCAAGAAGGCCGTCCTGATCGACGACCGCTGGGCCACCGCTCGCGAGGACCTGGCCCGCGCCTGGATCGGCGAGACCGATCTGACCGTCGAGCGTTTCGATGGTGCCGGTGCCGCCGTGGCCACCCACGCCCGGTGGTGGCAGCAGCGCGCCACCACGGAAGGCCGCACCACGCAGGCCGAGCTGTACGGCCGCATCGCGCAGGTCGCGGTCGTCCCGATCGACGAGACCGGCCAGTACGTCGGCGAGATCGCGGTCGTCACGGGCGCCAGCAAGGGCTCGATCGCCGCGTCGGTGGCGGGCAAGCTGCTCGGTGGCGGTGCGACGGTGGTCGTGACCACCTCGCGTCTCGACGATTCGCGGCTGGGCTTCTACCGCAAGCTCTACGCCGACAACGCCCGCGCCGGTGCCGCCCTGTGGGTGGTGCCCGCGAACATGGCGTCCTACGCGGACGTCGACGCGCTCATCGACTGGGTCGGCAACGTCCAGACGGAGACCGCCGGTGGTGCGAAGAAGCTCGTCAAGGAGGCGATGACGCCGACGATGCTGTTCCCGTTCGCCGCACCTCGCGTCGCCGGGGAACTCTCCGACGCCGGCGCCCGCGCCGAGATGGAGATGCGGGTCCTGCTGTGGTCGGTGGAGCGCCTGATCGGCGGCCTGTCGAAGATCGGCTACGACAGCGACGTCGACACCCACCTGCACGTGGTGTTGCCCGGTTCCCCGAACCGCGGCCTCTTCGGCGGCGACGGCGCGTACGGCGAGTCGAAGGCCGCGCTCGACGCGGTCGTCGGACGCTGGTCGGCCGAGCGCACCTGGGCGGAGCGGGTCACGATCGTCCACGCGCTGATCGGGTGGGTGCGCGGCACCGGCCTGATGGGCGGCAACGACCCGATGGTCGAGGCCGTCGAGGCCAAGGGCGTGCGTACCTGGTCCACCGACGAGATGGCCACCGAACTGCTGTCCTCGTGCACGGCGGAGGCCAAGCGTGCCGCTGCGGTGGCGCCGCGCCTGGTGGATCTCACCGGTGGCCTCGCCGAGGTCGACCTGGATCTGCCGGCGCTGGCGAAGGAGGCCGCCGAGGCGGCCGAGAACGCCGGCAAGGAGGCCGACGCGGCCGGAGACGACGCGAATTCGATTGCGGCACTGCCCGCTCCGCCGCGTGCGGTCCAGATGCCCGCGATCGCTTCCTGGCCCGAGCTGGACGTCGATCCCGCGGACCTGGTCGTGATCGTCGGCGCCGGTGAGCTCGGACCCTACGGTTCGTCGCGTACCCGCTTCGAGATGGAGGTCGACGAGCAGCTCTCGGCGGCCGGCGTGCTCGAGCTGGCGTGGAACACCGGCCTGGTGACGTGGGAGAACGACCCGGTCGCCGGTTGGTACGACGCCGAGTCCGGCGATCTGGTGCCGGAGGCGGAGATCGCCGACCGCTACCACGACGCCGTCGTCGAACGGTGCGGTATCCGCACCTACGGTGACGAGGGCGCGATGGTCGACAACACGGCGCCGCTGCTGACGTCGGTCTTCATCGACAAGGACCTGTCCTTCGTGGTCGGCTCCGAGGCGGAGGCCCGGGCGTTCGTCGACTCCGATCCGGAGAACACGACCGCCGCGGTCGACCCGGAGAGCGGCGACTGGACCGTCACCCGCAAGGCCGGCACCGAGATCCGCGTGCCGCGCAAGGCGAAGCTGACCCGCACGGTCGGCGGTCAGATCCCGACCGGATTCGACGTCACCAAGTGGGGCATCCCCGCCGACATGGCCGGATCCGTGGACCGCGTGGGCCTGTGGAACATCGTCTCGACCGTCGACGCGTTCCTCACCGGTGGCTTCACCCCGTCCGAGCTGCTCCGTTGGGTGCACCCGGCGTTCGTCGCCAACACCCAGGGCACCGGCATGGGCGGCATGACGTCGATGCGCTCGCTGTACATCGACACGCTGCTCGGCGAGTCCCGCGCCAACGACATCCTGCAGGAGGCCCTGCCGAATGTGATTGCGGCGCATGTCGTCCAGTCGTACGTCGGTGGCTACGGCGCGATGGTGCACCCGGTTGCGGCGTGCGCCACGGCCGCGGTCTCCGTCGAGGAGGGCGTCGACAAGATCAAGCTCGGTAAGGCCAAGCTGGTGGTCTCCGGTGGCTTCGACGACCTCGGCATCGAGGGCATCATCGGCTTCGGTGACATGTCGGCGACCGCGAAGTCGGACGAGATGACCGCCAAGGGCATCAGCGATCGCCGCTTCTCGCGGGCCAACGACCGCCGTCGCGGCGGATTCGTCGAGTCCGCCGGTGGCGGCACCATCCTGCTGGCCCGGGGCGACCTGGCCCTCGAGATGGGTCTGCCGGTTCTTGGTGTGGTCGCGTGGGCGGGCTCGTTCGCCGACGGTGTCCACACCTCGATCCCGGCCCCCGGCATCGGTGCCCTCGGCGCCGGACGCGGGGGAGCGGATTCGCAGCTCGCGCTGTCGCTCAACGCGCTCGGAGTCACCGCCGACGACATCTCGGTGGTCTCCAAGCACGACACCTCGACGGCGGCGAACGACCCGAACGAGGCCGAACTGCACGAGCGTCTGGCCGCGGCCCTGGGCCGCAGCGAGGGTGCCCCGCTGTTCGTGATCTCGCAGAAGACGCTCACCGGTCACGCCAAGGGCGGCGCGGCAGCGTTCCAGCTGATCGGCCTGTGCCAGGTCCTCGGCCAGGGCGTCATCCCGCCGAACCGCAGCCTCGACTGCGTCGACGACAAGATGGCGGAGTTCTCCCACCTGGTGTGGCCGCGGACCCCGCTGCGCTTCGGCGACCAGTTCGCGCTCAAGGCCGGCCTGCTGACCAGCCTCGGCTTCGGTCACGTGTCGGGCCTAATCGCGGTGGTGCACCCGCAGGCGTTCGTCGAGTCCATCCCGGTGGACCAGCGCGCGGCCTACCTGGCGCAGGCGCAGCAGCGCACCATCGACGGCCAGCGTCGTCTGGCGTCGGCGATGTGCGGTGGCGACAGCCTGTACGAGCGTCCGGCGGACCGTCGCTTCGGTGGGGACTCGGTGCCCGCCAAGGCATCCCGTCAGCTCGAGGCCGACATGCTCCTCACCGAGGATGCGCGCCTGGGCGCCGACGACGTGTACCGCGCCGGAAAGCCGGGGTGCCAGTGATGGCAATTCTCGGAATCGGCTTCGACGTCGTCACGATCTCGGAGTTCGAGGAGCAGCTGAAGCGTCCCGGCACCGCGATGAAGTCGAGCTTCCGGCCCGGCGAGCGGCGCTACTGCGAGGCCAAGAGTGAACCGGCCCGGCACTACGCGGTCCGCTGGGCGGCCAAGGAAGCCGTGATCAAGGCGTGGGCGGCCTCGCGGTTCGCCCGGCCGCCGGCCGTCGGGGACAACGCCTACGTGCAGGTCGAGGTCGTCAACGACGCCTGGGGGCGTCCGACGATCAAGCTGCACGACGAGGCCGCGCAGTTCCTGCCGTCCGCGAAGATCCACCTCTCGCTCACCCACGACGGTGACGTCGCGGGGGCGATGGTCGTGATCGAAGAACCTGACCCGATCCAGCCCATCGGCTGATCGAGCACGGAAGAACACGAGGCCGGTCGACGGACACAATCCGTCGGCCGGCCTCGTTCTGTCCTCTCACCGACCCCGCCGTGGATATCGTCGACACGATGAAGGCGAGGGACCTTGGCCTGGTTGCCCTGGCGGTCGGCGCTGCGACGGCCGGAGCGATCCAGCTGCACGAACGCCAACCGGACCGTCCCGACCCGGCGCAGGCGGTTGCGGAGGTGACCTGCCTGGACCCGGGAATGTTCCCCGGTCACTTCCCTCGGCCGGCGCCACAGAGCTTCGAGCCGCCTGAACCGGGAACGGTCCCTGACGATTTCGATCCGGTCGCCGTCGTCACTTGCGGCGGAGGCGCGGGCTGGACGTACTTCGGCGCCGACGGACAGCAGCCCGCCGGAACCACCGAGACGGTGGACGAAGTGCGGCGCGAGGGTGATCTCGGTGACCTGCTGGCCGCATTGTCGGAGCATTCGGATCCGCCGGGATGGTGGATCGAGGCGTGGTTCGGGAAGACCCGCCGACCACCGTCCGATCACTGCAGCCCCGGGACGACGTGCCCGATGGTGTGGCTGGTCGACCGTGACGGTCGAGCCATCCGCCCGTCGATTCCGGTCGACCGTTCCGGGGCGCCCAAGGTCGATGCCCGCTACGCCATCGCGCGCCTACCCGTCGTCAGTCGTGTCGAGCACAGACTGGACGTGCCCACCGTGTTCCGTTGATTCGACGGCGCCGACGCGACCCGATCGGGCTACTTGGAGCGGGCTTCCTTCTCGGCCACCAGGAGGTACGCGACCATCAATCGCTTGAGTTCGGCGACGGCGTCGCTGTGGCTCTGGCCGTCCTGGACGGAGAAGTTCAACATCGAGTAGACGACGTGGACGAGGACCTCGGCCATCATCGTGCGGCGCTCGCGGGGTGTGTGCGGGGTGAGCGGGGCGAGCATGAGGGAGATCTGCTCGGCGAGCGCCTTCTCGTGGATCACACCGGTGGCCCGCGTCGACGGCGTCGACTGCATCGCCAGCCACACCTCGCGGCGTGACGGATCCGACGTCCACAGCCCGGCCATGTGATCGACGAACTTGTTGAGGAACCGCAGCCAGTCGAGCGACGGGACCTCCCCGTTGAACGCCTCCAGCTCCTGCTGTACGCCCTTCAGATCCTGCCGGTTGAGTTCACAGACGATCACGTACTTGTTCGCGAAGAACTGGTACAGCGTGCCGATGGGCACATCCGCCCGTGCCGCGACCTCCTCGCACGTGAACGACTCGAAGCCGACGTCGACCAGCAACTCGCGTGACGAGGCCAGCAGGGCATCGAATTTGCGTCGGCTGCGCTCCTGCGTGGGGCGTTTCCGGGGCATCAGTTCCTGGGGGTCGCTCTGGACCTCCAGCGCGGGGTCCACCCTGCGAGGGGGACGGCGGCTGGTAGTGGACTCCACGAGCACAGATTATCGGTCTTTGCCGCCAGATTCGACGACCTTCCCGTTCTGGTGTTTCTCCCGGTACCGCTAACGCGTGGTTCGCCTGCGGTACAGCGTCGTGGCGCCGACGAATCCGGCGGCGGCGACGGCGGCACACCAGAGCACGGCCAGCGCGGCGCTGTTTCCGATCGGGGTGCCCATCAACAGCCCGCGAACCGTTTCGATGACGGGGGTGACCGGCTGGTTGGCGGCGAACCACTGCAGCCAGCTCGGCATCGTCTCGGCCGGAACGAAAGCGCTGCTGACATAGGGCAGGAACAGGAAGACGAACGTGAAGCCGCTCGCGGCCTCCGGGTTCTTCGCGAGCAACCCGAGCGCGGTCGACAAGTACGACAACGCGAACACGAACAGCGCGATGATCCCGATCGCCCCGAGCCACCGCACGGGATCCGCCGTCGGTCGGAACCCGATCAGCAGTGCGAACACGACGACGATCGCGGTCGTGATCATGTTGCGCACGACACTTGCCAGCACGTGCCCGGTCAGGACCGCGGACCGCGCGATGGGCAAGGTGCGAAACCGGTCGATGATGCCGTCGGTCATGTCGCTGGAGACGCTCACCGCCGTTGTGGCCGCACCGAACGCGGCGCACAGCAGGATGATGCCCGGTACGACGTAGTCGACGTAGGCGCCGCCGGTATCGATGGCACCGCCGAACACGTAGACGAACATCACCATCAACATGAGCGGCAGGACGAGGGCCGTGATCATCGTGTCCGGGCTGCGTGAGATGTGGGTGAGATTCCGCCGCAACATCGTCCAGGAGTCCGACACCGCGGAGATCGGTTCGTGCGCGGTCGGGGTCGACACGGTCATCGGACTTCCTCCTTGCGTGCGGCGCCGGTCAGGGCGAAGAACACGTCGTCGAGATCGGGGGTGTGCAGGGTGAACCGGTCGACCGACAGCGCCGGATCGTCGATGCGGTCGAGCAGCGCCTTGAGCGAGCGAATGCTGCCGTCGGTGGGGATCTGCAGCGTCGAGTTGTCGAGGTCGACGACGGCGTCGGACAGCGCCGCGCTCGCGCGAGCGAGTTGGGCCGGGTCGTGCACCGTGATCTCCACGTGCCCGCCGGGGACCAGCTCTTTGAGCTCGTCCGCGGTGCCTTCTGCGACGATCCGGCCGGCATCGAGGACGGCGATCCGGTCGGCGAGTTCGTCGGCCTCGTCGAGGTACTGGGTGGTCAGCAGGATGGTGGTGCCGTCGCGGACCAGTTCACGCACCATCGCCCACACGTCCCGGCGGCTCCGCGGGTCGAGCCCGGTCGTCGGCTCGTCGAGGAACAGCACCCGCGGACGCGCGACCAGGCTCATCGCGAGGTCGAGGCGTCGGCGCATGCCACCGGAGTAGCTGTCGGCGCGCTGGTTCGCGGCGGCGGTGAGATCGAACTGCTCGAGGAGTTCGTCTGCGCGGCGCCGCGATTCGCGACGGCCGAGGTGATGCAGATCGCCCAGGAGGGCGAGGTTCTCGCGGCCGGTGAGCAGTGCGTCGACCGATGCGTACTGGCCGGTCACGCTGATGTCGGTGCGGACCGCTCGGGCCTGTGACGGCAGCTGGTGTCCCGCCACCTCGACCCGCCCGGCGTCGAACGGCAGCAGGGTCGACAGGATGCGAACCGTGGTGGTCTTGCCCGCGCCGTTGGCCCCGAGCAGCGCGAACACGCTGCCGGAGGGCACGTGGAGATCCAGGTCGTCCAGCACCGTGCGGTCGCCGAAGGTCTTCCGTAGGCCGGTGACCGCGATGGCGTGTGTGGATTGTGATTCGTTCACGTGACTTCCTCCCCGAAACTGTGTACGTCATACACAACTGTTTACAACATACGCAGTTTTAGGATGAGCGCAAGAGTTCAGCGGGAGCGAGGAGCGGTGACGCGGATGGAGACCACTGACGGCGCGGCACTGCCTCGGGTCGTCGAACTTGCCTGGGGACTGGGCGAATCCGGCAGCCGCGGCCCCAAGCGGGGCCTGAGCGTGCCCGAGATCCTCGACGCCGCCATCGAACTGGCCGACGACGAGGGTGTGGCGTCGCTGTCGATGGCGCGGGTCGCGAAGCGTCTGGGCTTCACCACGATGTCGCTGTACCGGTACGTCGAAAGCAAGGACGAGCTGCTCGAACTGATCTCCGACCGCGTCCTCGGCCCACCGCCGACGATTCCGCCGACCCTGTCGTGGCGGGAAGGGCTCGAGATGTGGGCGCACGCCGAATACGACGCCCTCATGCGCCACCGATGGTGGCTGCGGCTCCCGATCAACGGCGCGCCGCTGGGGCCGAACAACGTGGCCTGGCTCGAGGCCGCCCTCGGGTGCCTGGCATCGGCCGGGCTGCCCGAGGCGGTCAAGGTGCAGATCGCGCTCAACGTCTCGGTGCACGTCATCGGACGTGCACGATTCGCCATGGATCTCGTCCCGGACGCGGAACCGGACAACTACGCGCGCATCCTGCCGCAGATCCTCGATCCGGCGCAGTTTCCCGCCGTCCTGTCGGCGCTGGGCAGCGGCGCCTTCGAGGAGGACGACGTCGACTGGGAGCAAGCCGATTTCCGGTTCGCGCTGTCGTTGCTCCTCGACGGTGTCGAACGTCTCGTGGCGCGGTACGACTCCTAGCGCCACAACGCCCCGTCGGTGGTCTCCGGATCGTAGGCTCGGATGCGACCCGAGATTGCTGGAGGTGGCCGTGGTGGTGCAGACGTCGGACGAGATTCGGACCCGGATCCGGGAGATGATGCCGACCGCGCGTGACGAACTCGCCGCGCTCGTGGCGTTCCGCTCCATCGCCGATCCCCGGCAGGCCCCGCCCGATCAGTGCGCCGGCGCCGCGAACTGGGTCGCCGACGCCTTCCGGGCGGCCGGGATCGGTCACGTCGAACTGATCGAGACGTCCGACGGGTCACACGCGGTCGTCGGACACCAACCCGGACCCGACGGCGCGCCGACGGTGCTGCTCTACAGCCACTACGACGTCCAACCCGCGGGCGACGAGGCGCTGTGGACCACGCCGCCGTTCGACCTCACCGAGCGCGACGGCCGGTGGTACGGCCGCGGCGCCGCGGACTGCAAGGGCAACGTCGTCATGCACCTGCTCGCGCTGCGGGCGCTGGCCGGGTCGGGGCGGCCGCTGCCGGTGGGGGTCCGCATCGTGTCGGAGGGTTCCGAGGAGACGGGCGGCGGGGGACTCGAGGATCTGGTCGAGCAGCGCCCCGAACTGTTCGCCGCCGACGTCGTCGTGATCGCGGACACCGGCAACGTCGCCGTCGGCCGGCCCACCCTCACGACCAGCCTGCGGGGAATCGCGAACGTCGTCGTGCACGTGGAAACCCTCGCGGGCGAACTGCATTCGGGCATGTACGGCGGTTCCGCGCCGGACGCCCTGGCTGCGCTCGTGCAGATGCTCTCCACCCTGCGCGATCACGGCGGCAACACCGTCGTCGACGGGCTCGACACCGCCCAGGACTGGGACGGCGCGCAGTACCCGGAGGAACAGTTCCGGGCCGACGCCGGCGTGCTCGACGGGGTCCGCCTCACCGGTTCGGGGTCGGTCGCGGACGCGGTGTGGGCGCGCCCGGCACTGACCATCCTCGGAATCGACGCGCCGCCGGTCGTCGGATCCGCGGCGGCCATCCAGCCGCGGGCATCGGCCCGCCTCAATCTGCGGGTGCCGGCGGGCATGGATCCGGTCGCGGCCCAGGACGCACTCATCGCGCATCTCGAGAAGTCCGCGCCGTGGGGCGCCCGGGTGACGGTGGAACGCGAGGCCGTCGGATCGCCGTTCCGGGCGAAGACGTCCGGCCCCGGATACACCGCGCTGACGGCCGCGCTCGCGGAGGCGTTCGGTACCGATGTCGCGGTGGCGGGGCAGGGCGGCACGATCCCGCTGTGCAACGTCGTGGCCGGACAGTTTCCCGACGCCGAGATCGTGCTGATGGGCGTCGAGGAACCGCGGGCACTGATCCACGCGCCCAACGAGAGCGTGGATCCGTCGGAGATCGAGAACCTCGCCGTCGCCGAGGCCCTGTTCCTGCAGGGCCTCGGCTGACGGCTCGGCCGGGGTCGGTGTCAGACCGACAGGTCGCGGCGGAGCTTGGCGACGTGACCGGTGGCGCGCACGTTGTACTGCGCCACCTCGATCTTGCCGTCCTCGTCGACGAGGAACGTCGAGCGGATGACGCCCTGGACGACCTTGCCGTACATCTTCTTCTCGCCGAACGCGCCCCACGCGGTGAGCGTCGTCTTCTCGGGATCGGACAGCAGCGGGAAGGTCAGGCCCTCGTTGTCGCGGAACTTCGCGAGCTTGGCCGGCTTGTCGGGGGAGATGCCGACGACGTCCAGGCCGGCCTCGTTGAGTTCGGCGAGGCTGTCGCGGAAGTCGCACGCCTGCTTGGTGCAGCCCGGCGTGCTCGCAGCGGGGTAGAAGTACACGATCACCTTGCGGCCGCGGTAGTCGGCGAGCGACACCTCGTTGCCGTCGGCGTCGGGCAGGGTGAAGTCGGGTGCGATGTCGCCGGGGGCGAGCCTGTTGTCGGTCACAGCGACTGAGGCTACCGAAGGCCCCCGACGGCCCCCGACGGCCACAGTCCGTCCCCGGGAGGTCCGCGCGACGCTCCGCAGTGCCTTCTGCTCTACGGTTGTGTCGAGCCGTGCCGGTAGCGTGACCGGCGCAGCAGCAACGCAGCCGCACCGATTCGAACCAGTTGGAGGACACGTGCCCAGGGACACCGAGAGCATCGAGCGGGACATCGAGAACGCCCGCAATCAACTCGCGCAGACACTCGACGTGCTCGCGGTCCGCACCAACCCGAAGCGGCTGGTCGAGACCACCAAGCAGAGTGTCCTCGCCAAGTTGAACGAGCCCGCCGTGAAGGCGGCCCTCATCGGTGCCGGTGCTGTCGTCGGGCTGCTGGTGCTGCGCAAGATCTTCCGCTGACGCGACCGGGTCGCGTCCGGCAGTTCGAACGGGACGTCAGGTCACACATTACCTGACGTCCCGTTCGTCGTTTCGGAGGCATCGGAGGCATCGAGGGCATCGAGCGTTCGGCCGGAAACGACGAAAGGCCCCCGCACATGAAGTGCGGGGGCCTTTCACGGTGCGCCCACAGGGACTCGAACCCCGGACCCAGTGATTAAGAGTCACTTGCTCTACCAACTGAGCTATAGGCGCATGCCCATTTGCCGGAAAACCGGCTGCTAGTGAACTAGCGTGCGCCCACAGGGACTCGAACCCCGGACCCAGTGATTAAGAGTCACTTGCTCTACCAACTGAGCTATAGGCGCATTGCTCGTCACGAGGTGTCCCTCGCTCGGTGCGAAGAGAACATTAGCGGACGGCTTCGAGCGAAAGCAAATCTGCACCCGGGCACCCCTCGAGCCGCAGGTGGCGATCGGTATTCGACCGTTACTCACCCGCCCGGCACGTCGCGGAGGTCGGCTCCGCGAACCTGGCATCATGCAGTGACGCGGGTGCTGCAGGGACTACCGGGCCGGCACGCGTGTGGGGTCGGCCGAAGGGGCTCGCCTCGGCAGTTGTGCAGTGTGAAGTGGGGTTTTGATGAAGGTCAGTCGCGGTGGGTGTCGTCGGCGCGGAGGTGGGGCGACGAGATCGAGGATGCCCGTCACCGCGGCGGTCGCCGCAGCAGCATTGGGGATGGTGATGCTCGTCACGGGCTGCACCATCTCGACCGGCGCGGCCGGAGCCTCCGCCTCCGATGCGGGGCCGATCGACTCCAATCCGGTCCTCGCACTGATCCACCCGAAGCTCACCACCGCGGTCGCCGACGGTGCCGTCGGCTTCTCGCCCGGTGATCCGGTCGAGGTCCGCGTGACCGACGGTCGACTCGCCGACGTCGATCTGCGGAACTCGGAAGGCAAGCGGGTCGCGGGCGCTGTTGCTCCGGACGGATTGTCGTGGACCAACACCGAGCCGCTCGGCTACAACCGGAAGTACACGCTCAGGGCCGACGCGTACGGACTCGGTGGCTCGACGTCGACCGCCCTGTCGTTCACGACCAGCGCCCCCGGGAACCTCACCAAGCCCTACGTGATGCCCTGGGACGGCAGCGTCGTCGGTATCGGGCAACCGGTCGCCATCCAGTTCGACGAGAACATTCCGGATCGCAAGGCCGCGGAGGCTGCGATCGAGGTCGTCACCGTGCCGCCGGTCGAGGGCGCCTTCTACTGGCTCAACAACCGCGAGGTGCGCTGGCGTCCGCAGAACTACTGGGCTCCCGGCACCAAGGTCAGCGTCGACGTCAAGGCGTACGGCCGCGACCTCGGCAAGGGGCTGTTCGGGCAGGAGGACGTGCGTTCGTCGTTCACGATCGGCGACGCCGTCATCATGAAAGTCGACGACGACACCAAGCAGGTGACCGTCGACGTGTCGGGGAAGACCGTGAAGACGATGCCGACCTCGATGGGCAAGGACAGCACCCCGACCGACAACGGCGTCTACGTCATCGGAGACCGGTTCGACCACCTCGTCATGGACTCGTCGACCTACGGCGTCCCGGTGACCTCGCCGGACGGATACAAGACGCCCGTCGACTGGGCCACACGAATGTCGTACAGCGGCATCTTCTTCCACTCCGCGCCGTGGTCGATCAGTGACCAGGGCTCGCGCAACGTCAGCCACGGATGCCTCAACCTCAGCCCGTCCAACGCCAAATGGATCTACGACAACACCAAGCGCGGCGACATCGTGATCGTCGAGAACACCGTCGGCGGGACACTGTCCGGCACGGACGGGCTCGGCGACTGGAACATCCCGTGGGAGACCTGGCGCGCCGGCAACGCGTGACAGACGATTAGTCTGGGTGTGACCGAATCGTCCGAAGGAACGGGAGCTGAGCGTGGTAACGGTGGGAGTCGGGGATCTCGTTCAGACGGCGGGCCATGCAGGCCCGTGGACTGTTCTCGAGGTCCGACACGGCATGGCATTGCTCGAACACGCCGACGGGCACCGGCTCTCACGCCGGACGACGACCCTGACCGTGGTACGTAAAGCCGAACCAGGCGCGCGCGCCGCTCGTCCGGTCGACGACACGAACGGCACCGACGCGCCGACGTTGTTCGACTGAGGGCATCTGACGGCATCTGGCGGCTGAACGTTCCTGCCGCGCGGCAACAAAAAGAAGTGGCCGGCACCCGATCGGGTGCCGGCCACTTCTTTCTGAACGGTCTTGCGCCTCTGTTGGATCAGAGGAAGGCGTTGATGGCGCCAACCAGGCCCAGGATTGCCCCTGCGCCGGCGAGAACGCCGCCGATGCCGCTAACGACCGGCTGGATCTGCTTGATCAGGGCGAGGTCGGCGTCGGAAGAACCCATGTGAAGCTCCTTCATGTGGTGCGGATCGGGGAATGTGGCATGTGTCATGCCCTGCATCGTTGATGCTGTGCGTCACAGTAGGGCCAGACTGAACAAACGGTTCATTGGCAGTCCCGCTGAGTGGGACTTGGGAGAAATTCCTGTTCAGGGCGATTTGTGTGTGTCGTGGAGTCGCTGAAAGTGAATCCCGTCACGCCAGTGCTTCCACCTCGCGTTTTGCGCACTTTGCGGTCCTCGAGGGGCGCGGCCGGCGCGATAAGTGCGCGAAACGCAGGGCTGGTGTGGGGAGGGGCGCGATAAGTGCGCGAAACGCGGGGCGAGTGCGGCGAGTGCGGCGCGGCTGGGGGAGCGGGCGCGTCGGTAGAAACGAGAAAAGCCCCCGGCGATGCCGGGGGCTTTTCTTTCGGGTGACTGACGGGACTCGAACCCGCGACACCCAGGATCACAACCTGGTGCTCTACCAACTGAACTACAGTCACCATCACTGTCGCTCCCGGCAAGGCCGGTTGCTGCAGCGAGATGAATATTAGCCTGTTGATCGACCAAAGTGCCAATCGGCTGGTCAGGCGGGGCCCAGCTCCTTCACCGCGGCCGCGATCTCGGTGCTCGAGGGGCCGGGATCCGCGACGAAGGCGGTGCGCCGGTAGTACCGCAGCTCGCGGATCGACTCCTTGATGTCCGCCAGTGCGCGGTGTGAGAGGCCCTTCTCCGGTTGGCCGAAGTAGATCCGCGGGTACCAGCGTCGGCACAGTTCCTTGATCGAGCTGACGTCGATCATGCGGTAGTGCAGGTGTCCGTCGAGTTCGGGCATGTCGCGGGCGATGAAGCCGCGGTCTGTCGCGATCGAGTTGCCGGCGAGCGGCACCGTGCCGGCGACGGGAACATGCTCACGGATGTACGCCAGCACCATCTGCTCGGCCTCGGCGAGCGTCACCGTGGAGGCGCGCACCTCCTCGGTCAGACCCGACTTCGCATGCATCTGGGTCACGACGTCGGGCATGTCCGCCAGCGCCGCGTCGTCGGCGTGGATGACGATGTCCACACCTTCGCCCAGGATGTTGAGGTCGCTGTCGGTCACGAGGGCCGCGATCTCGATGAGCTTGTCGGTGCCGAGTCGCAGCCCCGTCATTTCACAATCGATCCATACCAATTTGTCTTGCACGAGAAACACAGTAGTCAGGCGCGGGCGGGATATCGTCCAGGGTGGAGAACTTCCCGCACGCTTTCTGCTCGAGGAGGACACCACATGACGGTCGACCCGACGTCGGAGGAGAAGGCCCGGCTCGCGAAAGCTGCCGCCGAGATCGCGTCCGGTTATGCGTCGGAGGGTGCGGCACTCGAACTCGGAACGGTCGTGGTCGACGGGACCGTGGATGCGTCCGCCCGGGTGCGGATTCCGCTGGCGACCGTCAACCGGCACGGGCTGATCGCCGGCGCGACCGGAACAGGCAAGACGAAGACTCTGCAGGTCATCGCCGAACAGCTTTCGGCGGCAGGCGTTCCCGTCGTGATGGCGGATGTGAAGGGTGACCTCTCCGGGCTGTCGGCGCCGGGCGAGTCGAACGACAAGATCGTCGGCCGTGCCGCCCTGACGGGGGACCCGGACTGGGCGCCCACCGGGTACCCGGTCGAGTTCGTGTCCCTGGGCGCCGAGGGCATCGGGATCCCGGTGCGGGCCACCATCACGAGCTTCGGGCCGATCCTGCTCGGCAAGGTCCTCGGGCTCAACGCGACGCAGGAGTCGACGCTGGGGCTGATCTTCCACTGGGCCGACACCCGCGGTCTGGCATTGCTGGATCTGAAGGATCTGCGGGCGGTGATCGCGCATCTCACGTCCGACGAGGGCAAGGTCGACCTCAAAGGCATCGGTGGTGTGTCGGCGGCCACGGCGGGTGTGATCCTGCGCGCACTCGTCAATCTCGAGGCCGACGGCGGCGACACCTTCTTCGGTGAGCCGGAGTTCGAGACGGAGGACCTACTCCGACTCTCCGCCGACGGCCGTGGGGTGGTCACGCTGTTCGAACTCGGTGCGCAGGCAGCGCGTCCGGCGATGTTCTCGACGTTCCTGATGTGGGTGCTCGCCGACCTGTTCCAGACGCTGCCCGAGGAGGGTGACCTCGACAAGCCGAAATTGGTCTTCGTCCTGGACGAGGCTCACCTGCTCTTCAAGGACGCGTCCAAGGCGTTCCTGGCGCAGGTCGAGCAGACCGTCAAGCTGATCCGGTCCAAGGGCGTGGGCGTCTTCTTCTGTACCCAGCTGCCCACCGATGTCCCGAATGCCGTGCTGTCCCAGCTCGGAGCGCGGGTGCAGCACGCACTGCGCGCCTTCACCCCGGACGACCAGAAGGCGCTGACGAAGACGGTCCGCACGTATCCGCGGACCGAACACTACGACCTCGAGACGGCGCTCACGTCCCTCGGGACCGGTGAGGCGATCGTCACCGTGCTGTCGGAGAAGGGTGCGCCCACGCCGGTCGCGTGGACGCGGATTCGTCCACCGCGGTCCCTGATGGACACGATCGGCGACGACGGGATCCGGGCGTCGGCCGGGGAGAGCGGATTGCAGGCGAAGTACGGGCAGACGGTGGACCGGGAGTCGGCGTACGAACTGCTGACGGCGAAGGTCTCGGGCGCACCGAACCTGGATCCGACGCTGGATGTGCCACCGCTGCCGGATCTTCCGGACCTGCCGCCGCCGCCCGCGCCGAACGAGGGCCCGAGCGTCGCCGAGCAGATCCTCGGGAACACCGCGGTGAAGAGTTTCCTCCGGTCGGCGGCGTCGGCGGCGGGCCGGGAGATCTCGCGGAGCATTTTCGGTACCGGGCGCAGGCGACGGCGGTGACCGCGCCCGGTACCGATGCGACGGTCAGTCGAACAGGACGACGCCGCGGATGTTCCGGCCCTCGTGCATGTCGATGAAGCCCTGAGCGATGTCGTCGAGCTTGTAGGTGGAGGTCACGAGCTTGTCGAGCTCGAGCTTGCCGGACTTGTACAGCTCGATCATCCACGGGATGTCGGCGCTGGGTGCGGAGGCGCCGAACAGTGAGCCCTGGATGCGCTTCTGGTAGAGCGTGAGCTCGAGCAGGCTGATCGGCAGACCCACGTCCTCCATCTTGCCGAGCCCGGTCACCACGCAGGTGCCGGCTTTGCGGATCGACGAGAACGCCTGTGCGACATGCTCACCCGTAGTGACGCCGACGGTGACGATTGCGGAGTCGGCGCCCTGGCCGTTGGTGAACGAGCGGGCGATCTCGGTGGCCTCCTCCATCGTCGCGACCGCGTGCGTGGCGCCGAATTCGAGGGCGGTGGTGCGCTTGAACTCGACGGGGTCGACGGCGATGACGTGGGCTGCGCCGGCGTGGGCCGCACCCTGCACGGCATTGATACCGATACCGCCGACGCCCATCACGATCACCGTGTGGCCCGGGTACACCTGTGCCGAGTTCACGGCGGCGCCCCAGCCGGTGCCGACGCCGCAGCCGAGCAGGCACAGCGTCTCGAGGGGGAGATCCTTGTCGACCTTGACCGCGGAATCGATGCTCACCGTGGTGTATTCGCTGAACGTGCCGAGTCCGCAGGTCTGGGCGACGGCCGCGCCGTCGAGCGACAGGCGGTAGCTGTTCGGGTCGTCGGGTCGGCCGCCGGTCATGATCGCCGCGCCCCGGTCGCACAGATTCTGCAGGCCCTTGGCGCACCAACGACAGCGACCGCAGCCGGCCAGGAACGAGAAGACGACGTGGTCGCCGACCTCCCAGCCGACGGTGTGCGGGCCGACCTCGACGACGACGCCGGCGCCCTCGTGGCCGCCGCAGATGGGGTAGCGGCCCACGCCGTGGTCGCCCTTGGCGATGTGGTCGTCGGAGTGGCACAGGCCGGACGCGACCATCTTGACGGTGATCTCGTTCTGGCGGGGGCCCTCGAGCTCGAGGTCGACGACCTTGTAGGTGCCGGGCGCTTCGGTGATGACGGCGGCGCGGGTCTTCACAGGGTTCCTCCTGGACGGACGTGTGGATGTGTGCCACGTCACTATCCGTCCGGGTGGTCTGTTCGAGCGGGTG
Source organism: Prescottella defluvii (assembly GCF_000738775.1). Classification (GTDB taxonomy): domain Bacteria; phylum Actinomycetota; class Actinomycetes; order Mycobacteriales; family Mycobacteriaceae; genus Prescottella; species Prescottella defluvii. The sequence continues at coordinate 74,050 of NZ_JPOC01000005.1, read as the reverse complement.
TGGTCTCACTCACCGGTACCGGTCTCCCGGGCCATCAGATCGGCGACGGTTTCACGGCGGATCAACTCGCGAATGTGCCCGTCGCGCACCGCGACCACCGGTGGCCGGCCGACGCCGTTGTATGTCGAGGCGAGGCTGTGATGGTAGGCGCCCGTGCACGGCACGGCGATGACGTCCCCGGGGTGCAGGTCGACCGGGAGCGAGACGTCCTCGGCGATGACGTCGCCGGCCTCGCAGTGCCGCCCGACCACGGTCATCGGCGCATGAGGGACCTGTGGGTGCCGGTTGGCGATCACGACGTCGTATCGGGCCCCGTACAGCGCGACCCGAGGGTTGTCGCTCATGCCGCCGTCGACGGAGACGAAGGTGCGGCCGCCGGTCCGGGTCTTCGTCGACACGACGCGATAGAGGGTGACACCGGCGCGGGCGACGATTGCCCGCCCCGGTTCGACGACGATCTGCGGGCGGGGGAAGCGGTTGCGTGCGCACGCGTCGTCGAGGGCGTCGTCGATCACCCCGGCCAGGACCGCCGGATCGGACGCCGGGTCGCCGGGCCGGTAGGGCACGGCATGCCCACCGCCGAGGTCCAACGTGGTGAGGATGACGCCGTGATCGGCGCGGATCTGCGCCATCTGACCGACGAGCAGCGGGACCGCGGACCGGAAGCAGTCGGCGTCGGCGATCTGGGATCCGAGATGGCAATGGAGACCGACGAGTTCGAGGTTCGGTTGCTCGAGGATCAGCCGTGCCGCATTGCCCGCCTGATCGTGGGACAGCGGGAATCCGAATTTCTGGTCGTCGACCCCGGTCGTCACCGCGGGGTGGCCGTGGATGTCGATGCCCGGCGTGACCCGCACCAGCACCTGGACGCGCCGGGTCGCGATCGCGGCGAGAAGACGGACCTCGGTGAGGGAGTCGACCACGATCCGGCCCACCCCGGCGTCGACCGCGGCCCGCAGTTCGGTCGCGGTCTTGGCGTTGCCGTGCAGGATGATCCGCGCCGGATCGACGCCCGCGGACAGCGCGATCGCGAGTTCGCCCGCCGAGCACACGTCGACGGACAACCCCTCGCGTGTCACCCAGTCGGCGACCGCGCGGATCATGAGCGCCTTGCCGGCGTAGGCGATCTCGGCCTCGGGAAACGCGGCGCGGTACCCGCGGCAGCGGTGCCGGACGTCGGCCTCGTCGAGGACATAGGTGGGTGTGCCGTACTGGTCGGCGATGTCGTCGAGCGCCACTCCGCCGACCCGGATCCGGCCGCGGTCGTCGTGGTCGGTGGTGGTCGGCCACAGTGCCGGATCCAGTCGCGGCGTCATCGTCGTGCGAAGCGACGGAAAGAGATCGAGCAGGGTCACCGGCGTCTCCTGAGGGCTGCCCGCATCCGGGTGGAGCGGGGTCACTCTCAGGACTACGCCGGTCCCGTGCCCGTCGGTCGGTTCTTGACGGGGGCTTGACGGCCCCCGGCCGAGCCCTGACGCGCGGTTGACGCGCGTCGGGTCAGCCGCCCAGCTTCTTGTAGAACGTGCCGACGATGGGGGCGATGACGGCGCGCGGGCTGTACTGCCCGGCCACCGACATGCCCTTGCTCAGGATGCCGGGCACGATGCGCATCTTGTTCGCGGCGAGCGCGTCGAGTGAGACCTTCGCGACGTACTCGCTCGAGATCCACAGGAAGTCGGGGACGAGCTTGTCGACGATCGACGCCTCGGCCGGGTCCGGGACCTCGGTGCGGACCGGGCCCGGGGCGAGCAGGGTGACGTTGACGCCGCTGCCCTTGAGCTCGCCGCGCAGCGACTCGGAGAAGGTGTTCACGAACGCCTTGGAGGCGGCGTAGGTGGCGTTGTTGGGGATCGGCATGTTGCCGGCCGCCGAGCCCACCATCAGGATCGCACCCGACTTGCGCGCCACCATGCCCGGCAGCACCGCGAGGGTCAGGTCGTGCACCGCCACGGAGTTGAGCTCGACCTGGTCGCGCTCGTACGACGGATCGAGTTCGGTCACCGGACCGAACGTCGCGATGCCGGCGTTGTTGCACAGGATCGAGATCTCGCGCTCGGACAGCTCGGCGACCAGCGGTGCCCGGCCGTCGCGGTCGGCGAGGTCCACGGCGCGGACCTCGACCTCGACACCGTGCTTCTCGCGTAGCTGGGCGGCGAGCTTCTCCATGACGTCGCCGCGGCGGGCGACGAGGATCAGCGAGTGTCCGCGCGCGGCCAGTTCGGCGGCGAGGGCCTCGCCGATTCCGGAGGAGGCGCCGGTCACGACCGCGCGGGCGTCTGGGGTGGGGTTCGGCAGGCTCACGAGAGTGCAGCGTAGTCGGTGCCCGGATTCGGGGTGGTCATGCGTTCAGATCCGTGCCGCGAGCCGAGTGCCCTGCTCGATCGCGCGTTTGGCGTCGAGCTCGGCAGCGACGTCGGCCCCGCCGATGATGTGGGTTGTCACACCGGCGACCGTCAGCTCGTCGACGAGGTCGCGCACCGATTCCTGCCCGGCACAGATCACGACGGTGTCCACGTCGAGTGTCCGTGGCCGCTCGTGCTTCTCGCCGAAGGAGATGTGCAGGCCGGCGTCGTCGATCCGCTCGTAGTTGACGCCCGACAGCTCGTGCACGCCCTTCGCCTTCAGCGCGGCGCGGTGCACCCAGCCGGTGGTCTTCGCCAGCCCGGCGCCGATCCGCCCGGGCTTGCGCTGCAGCAGGTACACCTCGCGCGGTGACGGCGAGGGCTGCGGCGTCGTCAGTGCACCGGGCGCGGACTCGGGATCGGTGACGCCCCACTCCTGCCTCCACTCCTTCAAGTCCAGGGTGGGGGAGTGCTCGTGGGTGAGGAACTCGCTGACGTCGACGCCGATGCCACCGGCGCCGATCACCGCGACCGTCCTGCCGACCGGCTTCCCGTCCCGCACCACCTCGGCGTAGGTGAGCACCTTCGGGTGGTCGATGCCGGGGATGTCCGGCACGCGTGGAGTGACGCCGGTCGCCAGGACCACCTCGTCGTAGCCGGCCGCGATCAGCTCCGCGGCGTCGGCGCGGGTGCCGAGGCGGACATCGACGCCTGCGAGGTCGAGTTGGCGGCGGTAGTAGCGGATGGTCTCCGCGAACTCCTCCTTGCCGGGGATCTTCTGCGCGATACCGAACTGACCGCCGATGTCGTCGCGCGACTCGAACAGGGTGACGGTGTGGCCGCGTTGTGCGAGATTCAGTGCGGCCGCCAGCCCGGCCGGTCCGGCTCCGACGACGGCGAGGTTCTTCGTCCGCCGCGTCGGGAGCAGCGTCAGTTCGGTCTCGCGTCCTGCTCGCGGGTTGAGCAGGCACGAGACGTGCTTGTTCGCGAACGCGTGGTCGAGGCACGCCTGGTTGCAGGCGATGCACGTGTTGATCTCGTCGGGAGTGCCGGCCTCGGCCTTGCGCACCCACATGGGGTCGGCCAGCATGGGCCGGGCCATCGAGATCAGCTGGGTGTCGCCGCGGGTGAGGATCTCCTCGGCGGTCTCGGGCATGTTGATGCGGTTGGACGCCGCGACCGGGATGGACACGTGCTTCGCCAGTTTGTCGGTGATGTCGGCGAACGCGGCGCGCGGAACCGACGTCACGATCGTCGGCACCCGCGACTCGTGCCAGCCGATGTCGGTGTTGATGATGGTGGCGCCGGCCGCCTCGACTTCCCTTGCGAGCGAGACGATCTCGTCCCAGCTCTGCCCGTTCTCGACGAGGTCGGCCATCGACAGGCGGAACAGGATGACGAAGTGCGGCCCCACCGCGGCACGGGTCCGGCGCACGATCTCCACGGCCATGCGGCGACGATTCTCGGGGGTGCCACCCCACTCGTCGGTGCGTTTGTTGGTGCGCTCGGACAGGAACTGGTTGATGAAATAGCCCTCCCCGCCCATGATCTCGACGCCGTCGTAGCCGGCGGAGCGGGCCAGGCGCGCGCAGCGGACGAAGTTGCGGATGTGCCAGCGCACCCCGCGGCTGGTCAGGCGCCGCGGCCGAAACGGGTTGATGGGGGCCTTGATCGACGACGCGGACACGCTCAGGGGCTGGTAGCTGTAGCGGCCGGCATGCAGGATCTGCAACGCGATCTTGCCGCCCTCGTCGTGCACGGCCTGCGTGATGGCGCGATGGCGGCGGGCCTCGAACCGGTTGGTGAGCTTCGCGCCGAACGGCACCAGCCAGCCCGTCCGGTTGGGGGCGTAGCCGCCGGTGACGATCAGTCCGACGCCGCCGCGGGCCCGTTCGGCGTAGAACTCGGCCAACCGGGTGGTGTTCTTCGCGCGGTCCTCGAGGCCGGTGTGCATCGACCCCATGATCACGCGATTCCTCAATGTCGTGAATCCGAGATCGAGCGGCGAGAGCAGGTGCGGGAACTGGGAAGTCATGCCGGGCCTTTCGGTCAGGGCTGCGAAGTCGCTGGGTGTTGTGCGTCGTCGAGAGCGTCGAGCACCTCGGTGCACCAGCCGACGAATCCTTCTTCGACGCGGATGCCGCCGCGCAGGACGAGGTACTGGTGCAGAGCCGACCCGCTGCGGCGGCGGAGGTCGGGGAAATCGTGTGCTTCGATGCGGCGGTACAGGTCCAGTCGCGCGAGATGCTCGTCGCGATGACGGCGGACCTCGGCGACCAGTGCGGTCATGTCGCCGTACGCGGCGCCGCGGATCTTCACGGCGAGCTCGTTGCGCAGGGGGCCCGGTTCGGTGGGCTCGGCGATCCAGCGGGCCAGTTCGGCCCGGCCCGCGCCGGACACGCGGTACACCTTCTTGTCCGGGCGGCCGTCCTGGGCGATCGACTCCCCGGTGACCCAGCCGGCCTCGTCCATCCGTTTGAGGACGCGGTAGATCTGCTGGTGGGTGGCGCTCCAGAAGAAGCCGATGGACCGGTCGAACCGGCGCGCGAGTTCGTATCCCGAGCCGGACTGCTCGCTGAGGGAGACGAGGATCGCATGTTCGAGTGCCACGTTGCCAGTCTGTATGCAACGAGGTGAATATGCAACTACGCGTATAAGGCGAGGGGTGTCCCGGACCTCCGCTGGTCCTGGACACCCCTCACGTCGATTCGGGTCGGGTCAGACGAGGTCCTTGCCCGTTCTGCGGGCGTCGGCCCACTCGCGGACGGCGCCGCGGGTGATGACGAACAGCGTCGCGGCCACGAGGATCGGCCAGATCAGGACGTAGACGGTCAGGAACACGGTGTTCACGGGTACTCCTCTGTGGTGGTGGTCGGATCGGGGGAGGTCATGGCGTCGTCCGGGTTCAGCCCCGGACCGGTGCCTCCCCACGGGACGGGCGCTCGCCGTCCGCGTCGGTGGAGTCGGAATCGCGGTCGAAGTCGCCGACCCGTTCCTTGATCGTGGCGAAGTCGAACGAGTCGGGGTTGCGCACCGACATCACGTAACAGAGCACGGTGCTCACCGCGTACGCGACGAGGGACCCGCTCAGGGTGGCGTAGTCGTGCAGGAAGCCGATGCCGAAGGGGGCGACGACCACGATCGCGACCGCACCGACGATCTTCGCGACGCGCAGGCCGAAGAACCCGAAGGCCATGAGTGCGAGTACCACGCCGACGCCGACTACCGACACGACGTCGATGATGAACCCGCTCGCCCCGTCGGTGGGGACCCAGCCGAAGCGCACCGGCAGGAACGCGGCCACCGCGGCGAGGGTGGAGACCGTGAACGCCTTGTTGGTGACCTTGTTCCAGTAGAAGCTCGCGATCACCGGGAAGACCAGCGCACCCCACAGGGCGCCGACGAACACCAGGAGATCGAGAATGTTGAGCCGCATGCTCGCGAACGCCACGGCCGCAGCGGTGGCGACAACCATGGTCGCGCGGCCGACCAGCAGCATCCGGCGAGGATCGGCTGCCGCTCGGCCTGCGACGGTGTGCCCGTAGCCGTCGGTCATGACGATGGACGACAGCGCCGCCAGATCGGAGTCCGCTGTGGACGACAACGCTCCGAGGATCAGCAGGAAGAACAGCGCGACCAGCGCAGCCGGCAGATAGGTGCCCGCCATCTGGGGGATGAGGTTGTTGACGTCCCCGTCCAACGGGTCGAGGCCCAGGTACAGCGCGAGGACGCCGAACATGCCGATACCGATCACCGTGGCGCCGTATCCGACGGCCGCGGTGACGAAGGTGGGTTTGATGAGATCCTCGCGGACCGCGAACAGTCGCTGGGCGATGGTCTGGTTGCCGATCGCGTAGGCGAGGACCGCGGCGATATAGGGCGCACCCTGGTTGAAGAACGCCTCGCTGGAGAAGAAGTTGCCCTGCGCCGGAGTCAGGTTGGCGGCACCGGACTCGAACGCTGCCGGGAATCCCGCAGCGAAGAAGACGATGGGGATCAGGATGGCGACGGCGCCCAGCATGCCCAGCACCTGGATCACGTCGGTCAGTACGGAGGCCCGGAATCCCGACCACAGCGTGTACAGCAGCACGCCGCTCGCAATGATGAGAACACCCTGGATGAAATTGAGCGGGGACAGCAGGGAGATCAGTACACCGCCCGCGATGAAGTTCGACATCAGGCTGATGAGGCTGCCGACGACGTTCGAGCCCGCCAACATGAGCTGACTGGACCGGCCGTGCCGGGCGTACATGATCTCCGCGAGAGTATGGGCCCTGGGCGCCAACTGCCGGATCCGGCGGCCGAAGGGGTAGATGAACAGGATCATCAGCGCGCCCCACAGCCCGTAGTGGATGGGACCGGAGATGCCGTAGGTGTATCCCGAGGTCGCCGACGCATACATCGACGACGCCCAGATCCAGGTGGCCGTCATGCTGGCCGCGGAGATGCCGAAACCCACCTGGTTTCCGGCGGTCATGAAGTTGTCGGCGTTCTCCTTCCGTCTCCCGATGCGTAGCGAGACGAGAAATGTTCCGCCGTAGAAGAACACTAGTAGCAGAATAATCGCCACGGCGCTGAATTGGACGAGTTCGGGAACGTCCATTCGTTACCTCCTTGACATTCATTCGCGAGAAATTCGCCCGCGAATTCGTGATGCGAGCAGGGGAGGTCGAGGGGCGGCCGCGCAATGCGACGGCGGTCGGCACGTCGACGCGGCGGCGCCGTGGTGCCCACTCCCGAGAACGCGAAAACTGTTCAGCGCGAACGGGTCATGACCCTCGACACAGCTCGTGGACCGACGGCGCCGTGACGGCGCGCAGGGCCCGTCGGCGCGGGAGTTGCCCGCGTCGACGGTCGTGCGGGTGTGCATCGGACGCGCGAATTCGGCGTTCGTTCACGAGGGTCGACGTGTTCCGGATCGGGCATCTGCGCAGTTCTGCGCAGGTTCGTCGACGCATTCCCATCGGTCGCCAGGCAGTGTAACACGTAGCAATTCGCGGATCGGATTTCATGGTGTGAAATTGAAATGAATCGATAAATTTGATAGAAGTACGGATTTGGATATGCGCGGACGATTTGCCGTGAACTCGGCCGGGCGGTGGGTGTGTCACCGTGCGGGGGCTGTCGCACTACGTAGGCTCGCCGCCATGAGCACCGAAGTGGTGGGGGGCGCAGGCATCGGGGAAGCGGCGACGCGCCGTCAGGTCGCCGCGTGGGGCCTGTGGGACTGGGGGTCGGCCGCCTTCAACGCCGTCGTCGTCACCTTCGTCTTCTCGGTGTACCTCACCGATGCCGTCGGCGACGATCTGCCCGGATCGATCTCCGCGAGCACTTGGCTCGGATGGTCCCTCGGTATCGCCGGCTTCTTCATCGCCGTCCTCGCGCCCGTCAGCGGTCAGCGGTTCGACGCCGCCGGTCGGCGCAAACGGTCCCTGGCGGTCCTGACGTTCCTCACGGTCGCCGCGATGGCGGGGATGTTCTTCGTGGTCGACGACTACCACTACCTGTGGCTGGGGTTGGTGCTGCTCGGCGTCGGATCGGTGATCTTCGAGCTCGCCGGGGTGCCGTACAACGCGATGATGCGGCAGGTGTCCACCCCTGAGAACATCGGCAGGGTGTCCGGGTTCGGCTGGGCCATGGGCTATTTCGGCGGGATCGTGCTGCTGCTGGTGTGCTACTTCGGTTTCATCGCCGGCGACGGTGACACCCGTGGCTTCCTGGGCCTGAGTACCGATGGCGGCCTCAACATCCGGCTCGTCGCGCTGCTCGCGGCGGTGTGGTTCCTGGTGTTCGCGATCCCGGTGCTACTCGCGGTGCCCGAGGTGCCGCGTACCGCGGCCGACCCCGGCGCCGCGAAGGCGGGCTTCGTCGAGTCGTACCGGGTGTTGTGGCGGGACCTGAAGGATCTGTGGGCCGCGGACCGGCGTACCGTCCGGTTCCTCGTGGCGAGCGCGCTGTTTCGCGACGGACTGGCCGGCGTCTTCACGTTCGGCGCGGTCCTGGCCGTCAATGTGTACGGGATGGCGGCGGACAGTGTGCTGCTGTTCGGTGTCGCCGCCAACTTCGTCGCGGCCCTCGGCGCGATCGTCGCCGGACGCTTCGACGACCGGATCGGCCCCAAGATCGTGATCGCCGGATCGCTGATCGCGATGCTCGCGGTCGGCGCCGCATTGCTGGCCGTCTCCGGGACGGTGATGTTCTGGATCTTCGGGTTGCTGCTGTGCCTGTTCGTCGGGCCGGCGCAGTCGTCGTCGCGGACGTTCCTCGCCCGGATCACCCCGCCCGGGCGCGAGGGTCAGCTGTTCGGGTTGTACGCCACCACCGGCCGCGCCGTGTCGTTCCTCGCGCCCACGCTCTTCGGCTTCTTCGCGTGGTGGTTCGGCGCGGACCGGGCCGGCATCGTCGGCCTGCTCGTGGTCCTCGGCATCGGTCTGGCGGCGCTGATGACGGTCCGGGCGCCCGAGCGCGTGTGACATTCGGCCGGCGGTGGCGGTGTGTCAGGACTTGAAGTAGACCAGCTGGTGGGTGGTGGCGAGCAGGACGCCGTCGCGTCCCCAGATCTCACCGGACTGGTCGAAGTAGCCGTTGCCGAAGCGCTGGGCGCGGGCGGTCCCGAGGACGGCGTCGTCCGCCTGCGCGGCGAGCATCGCCGAATCGGCGTGGAAGTACACGGTCAGTGACACCGTGCCGGCCGGCACCATGCGGCCGAGTCGCAGGAACACGCGCGGGTAGAAGACGTCGCACAGTGAGGTGAGGGCGGGAAAGTCCAGCGCGCGGGGCGGATTGTCGCGCACCCACAGCGTCGTCGTCGAGTCGGTCTGCTCACTGCCCTCGAGGTCCGGAACCGCGCCGGCGACGAAGCGCATCTCGTAGTTGCGGGCCCACGCGATGAAGTCGGGGAATCCCTGCACCGCAACGGCATCCGCGGGCGGGACGGACGGTGGTGTGATGTCCGTCGACGACCAGGTCTCGCGTCGGACGCCGAACACCGCGGTGGCGGTGGTGGTGACCGCACCGTCCTGGGTGAGTTCGATGCTCCAGTGCTGCGTGGAGCGGTTGGTGCGTGTCGGTCGGGCATCGATCTCGAACGGGCCGTCGGTGATGGGGCCGGCGAAGTTGACGGTGAGCGAGAGCGGTTCGCCGAGACGCTCCGGGTGCTGCTGCACGGCGCGGAGCATGGTCGCGGCGGTGATGCCGCCGAACGGGCCCACCATGTTCGCGTAGGCGGGATCGGTGTGACCGTGCGACCGGCCTGCGTCGAACGCGCTGAGTTCGACGGCGGTGTCGAACGGGTGCGGGGGTGCGGCGATCTGGGTCACGGCTGCTCCTGGTGAGTGACGATCCGGTTCTAGGTATGACAACATACATAGAACCGGACGGCAACGGGGCGATCTACGGAGGGTGACGACATGGCGAGGCGAAGCGACCCCGCGAACGGTCCACGCGCGGCCATGATCGACAGCGCCGTCGCGCTCATCCGCGAGCAGGGGGTTGCCGCGACGTCGTTCGCGGACGTGCTCGCCCACAGCGGCGCCCCGCGTGGTTCGATCTACCACCACTTCCCGAACGGGAAGTCCCAGCTGGTGGAGGAGGCGACCCGGTCGGCGGCGTCCTACCTGGGTCGCGGCGTCGCCCGCGTGCTCGAGGAGGGAGACACCGTCTCGGCGCTGCGGGCGCTGGTGGATCTGTGGCGGCGAGGACTCGAGGCCACCGACTACGCCGCCGGGTGCCCGATCGTCGCGGCCGCGCTGGGCACCGAACGCGGTGCGCGTGAGGTGGCGGGCACGACGTTCTCCGAGTGGTGCGATCTCATTGCCGCGTCGCTCGTCGACGACGGCGTCGCGCCGGAGCGGTCGGCGGCGCTGGCGGTCCTCGTGGTGAGTGCACTCGAGGGCGCCCTGGTGATGGCACAGGCGCAGGGCACGTCGGCACCGCTCGACGCGGTGGTGGACGAACTCGAGGTGGTCCTCGGCGCGTGACCGCCGCTGGTCAGCTCAGGGCCGCCCGCGCGAGGATCGCCTCGGCCAGGGCGTCGGCGTTCTCCTCGGGAATCCAGTGACTCCCGCCCTCGAGGACGACGAAGCGGTACGGCGCGTCCACGAAGTCGCTGCACCGCTGGGCGCAGGCGGTCCCGATCGCGGGGTCGGCGGTGCTCCACACGTACGTCGTCGGGACCCGCACCGGCGGCAGGTCACCGAATTCGGGGACCAGCGCGCGATACCAGTTCATCGCGGCCGTGAGGGCACCCGGCTCGGACAGTAGGCGGACGTGCTCCTCGACCAGTGCGGGATCGTTGCCGTCGCCGAACACGGCCCGCAGTCCCCGCGAATCATTCTCGAGCAGAGCGGCTTCGGAGTCGGCCTCGGTGCGGAACTGTCGCATGTAGCCGGATCGTCGCTGCTGGTCGGCGTCGTGGCGCAGCGCCCACCCGAAGGCGGCCGCGTGCGGCACCGACACCGCGGTGAGACTGCGGATCCGCTCCGGGTGCCGGCCCGCCACCTGCCAGGCGACGGCCGCACCCCAGTCGTGGCCCACCAGGTGCGCCGAGTCGAGACCGTAGGCGTCGAGCAGGTCGACGACGTCGGTGACGAGGCGATCGAACCGATAGTCCTCGACTCCGTCGGGGCGGGCGTCGGGGGAGTAGCCCCGCTGGTTGGGCGCGATCACCCGGAATCCGGCGTCGACGAGTCGCGGCGTGACCGGACGCCAGGACGCCGCGCTCTCCGGGAAACCGTGCAGCGCGACGATGGGCGCGTTGTCCTCCGGACCGGTGACGGTGACGTCGAAAGTCAGGTCGCCCAGGCGAACTCGGTCGTGGCGCGGGTCGGCTGTCATGGGGTCACGGTAACCGAACGATCGACCGCACGCGGGGTGGACGGGAAACGGCTCGGGCCGGCATCGCAGTCGATGCCGGCCCGAGCCGTGTGTGGTGCTTGCGGATCAGATGACGCCCATGGCGAACATCGCGTCGGCGACCTTCACGAAGCCGGCGATGTTGGCGCCGTGCACGTAGTCGCCCGGCTTGCCGTACTCGGCTGCGGTGGTGATGCAGCGCTCGTGGATGCCGCGCATGATCTTCGACAGGCGCTCGTCGGTGTACTCGAAGCTCCAGGAATCGCGCGAGGCGTTCTGCTGCATCTCGAGTGCGGAGGTGGCGACACCACCGGCGTTGGCGGCCTTGCCGGGTGCGAACGCGACGCCCGCGTCACGGAAGACCTTGATGCCCTGCGGGGTGGTGGGCATGTTCGCGCCCTCGGCCACGGCCTGCACGCCGCCGGCGACGAGCTTCTTGGCGGCGTCCTCGTCCAGCTCGTTCTGGGTGGCGCAGGGAAGCGCGATATCGCACTCGACGTCCCAGATGGAGCCGCCCTCGGTGTAGGTGGCGTGGGGGACCTCGTCGGCGTAATCGCAGATGCGAGCGCGCTTGACTTCCTTGATGTCCTTGAGGAGCTCGAGGTCGATGCCCTTGGGGTCGACGATGTAGCCGGCCGAGTCGGAGCAGGCCACGACGGTGCCGCCGAGCTTGTGGATCTTCTCGATGGCGTAGATGGCGACGTTGCCGGAACCGGAGACGACGACCTTCTTGCCCTGCAGGCTCTCGCCCTTGGCGGCCATCATCTCGGCGACGAAGTACGCGACGCCGTAGCCGGTGGCCTCCTTGCGGACCATCGAGCCGCCCCAGGTGAGGCCCTTGCCGGTGAGGACGCCCGACTCGTACGAGTTGTTGAGGCGCTTGTACTGGCCGAACAGGTAGCCGATCTCGCGGCCGCCGACACCGATGTCACCGGCGGGCACGTCGGTGTACTCGCCGATGTGGCGGTGCAGTTCGGTCATGAACGACTGGCAGAAGCGCATGATCTCGGCCTCGGAGCGACCCTTGGGGTCGAAGTCCGAGCCGCCCTTGCCGCCGCCGATGGGCAGGCCGGTGAGGGCGTTCTTGAAGATCTGCTCGAAGCCGAGGAACTTGACGATGCCGAGGTTGACGCTCGGGTGGAAGCGCAGGCCGCCCTTGTAGGGGCCGAGCACGCTGTTGTACTGGACGCGGAATCCGCGGTTGACGTGCACGTTGCCGTTGTCGTCGGTCCACGGCACGCGGAAGATGATCTGACGCTCGGGCTCGCAGAGGCGTTCGATCAGGCCGGAATCGGCGTAGCGGGGGTGATGCTCGAGGACCACATGCAGAGATTCGAAGACCTCGGCTGCTGCCTGGTGGAATTCGGGCTCGCCGGCATTGCGCAGCAGGACCTGCTCGTAGATCTCCTCAACGCGGTCGCGTACAGACAACATTCACCTACCTGATTCCGTGAGAACTCATTGATCTTTCCGTAACACAATAGTCCGTCGCAGGCCGACTCTTCGACGCTTACCTGGGGAAAGTGAGATTGGCCACGTGTAAACATCGTGTTACGGAAGGCGGGCGTGGTCGGTTCCGTGTCACCCGAACGAGGGATGGAGTTCACGGTGGAGTCCGGCGATGATTCCGCTCGAGCGGGTCTCGTTTTTTCACAGGAATCACATGAGTAACGTCCGGATCTGGGGTGTTTCATGGTTTGCTCGTTGCTCAATGTTCGAATCCGGGGGGACCAGCGGTTGGGCCGCGCACACAGCTTTGCCTCCCGACCACTGGAAGGAAATCGGTCTGTGAGGGCAACGAAGAGCAGATGGACGGCGGCGCTGTCCGCTGCGACAGTCACTGTCGGACTCTCGGTTGCGATGGCAGCACCCGCAACGGCGGTCGGGGGACCGTGCGGGCAGAACGGCGGAAGCCTCGGCAGCGCAGGCAGTTCCGGCAGCTCGGGCAGCTCTGGCAGTCTTGGGAGCCTGGCTTCGGGGAGTCTCGGCAGCGCGACGGGTTCGCTCATCAACTCGCTTCCGTGGATCACCGGCGCGCCCAACGGTGCGCTGCCGGTGCTGACGGGCAAGACCAAGGCCATCGAAATGGTCACCGGGCCCGGTAGCCCCAACAACAGCATCGAGCGCTTCAGCGTCTCCGGCACCGACCTCGGGATCATGTGGGACACCGGAAAGACTGGCCAGGACCGAGAGGTCATGGTGCTCTTCGGTGACACCGTCGGCGATTGCGATGAACCCGGTGACCAGTGGCGTAGCAACGTCCTGTTCCGCAGTGGCGACGAAAGCCTGGACGACGGCATGCGGATCGACAGTTCGCCGCTCGACGGCCCGAACTTCTCACGGCAGGTCATCGACGGACTGCTTCCGAACCCGCGTGGCGGCTTCCCCGAGTTCACTGTGATTCCGACCGGCGGTGTCGCCGTCGACGGCGTGCAGTACGTGCGGTGGATGTCCGTCCGCTCGTGGGACACGCCGGGCGAGTGGACCACCAACTACTCCGGGCTCGCCACGTCCACCGACAACGGGGAGAGGTGGCATACCGATCCGTCGACCGTGCGCGCGAACCTCGACGGCCTGGGTATTCCGGGCATTCCCCCGGTGTCACCGGAGAACAACGACTGGCAGATGAGTGCCTTCCTGCCGGGCCGAGCGGGGGATGACTTCATCTACGAATTCGGCACGCAGTCAGGGCGTTCCGGGCAAGCACGGATCGCGCGTGTACCCAAGGCGCAGATCGCCGACTCACTGGCATACCAGTATTGGAACGGGTCCGACTGGAGCGAAGACATCGCCGATGCAGTCCCGGTCATCAGTGGGAAGGTCAGCGAGCTGTCGGTGCAGTGGAATCCGTACCTCAACAGGTACGTGTCGATCTACACGGACCTGGGCGGGCTGAGGATGCGGCAGGCCCTACGTCCGGAAGGCCCGTGGAGTACTGCGGACACGCTGATCAAGTCGGCCGCGTTGCCATCGCTGTACGGCGGCTTCATGCACCCCTGGTCCGACGGGCGCTACCTGCACTACGTTGTGACGACCTGGGATCGATACAACGTGATCTACATGCGCACCGATCTCAACGGTATGCAGCGCCTGACCGGTCAGGCGGAGCGGCCCGACATTGCGGTCACTGGAGAGCAGAGGCTCGAGGGCTTCGAGACCCCCGAGGGGTTCATCACCCCCGAGGAGCTCGCCGAGACAGTCGACGGCGAGTGAGTTCGACGGTGTCGTGAAGCTGAGGCCCGTCCCCGGAATCGGGGGCGGGCCTCCCTCGTTTGCGGATTCCGATTCTCTTGCGAGTGTGAGGTTTCGACTGCTCGGGGGCGGTCAGGTCGGCGGCTGAGGGGGAATCGGATGGTCAGGTCGTGCATGGCAGTCCTCGCACTCGTCGCGATGGCGGGATTCGGTCCGGGTGCGCTACCTGCGGTGGCTGCAGATCCGATGCCGGTGCCGCACAATTTCTTCGACGGGATCGGGCTGGAGGTGGCCGATCCCGGCGGTTCGATTCCCGGATCCAACGACTGGAGTTGCCGGCCGACGGCGGAACACCCGAATCCGGTGATCCTGGTCCACGGCACCGGTGCCAATCGTCAAACCAACTGGGCCACTTACGTTCCGTTGCTGAAGAACGAGGGCTACTGCGTGTTCGCGCCGACGTACGGCACGCGGGCAGGTGCGACGTGGCCGTCGAGCGCCTTCGGTGCTCTGGCGCCGCTGGAGCAGAGCGCCGAGCAGCTCTCCGTTTTCGTGGACGAGGTTCTCGCCACCACCGGTGCGACGGAGGTCGACATTGTGGGCCACTCGCAGGGCACCCTGATGCCGAACTACTACGTGAAGTTCCTCGGCGGCGCCGCGAAGGTCGACAAGTACGTCTCCCTGGCACCGCTGTGGGGTGGGGCCGGCGCCTTCTGGGCCGGCGAGATCACCGCGTTCGCCGAGCAGAACGGCCTCATGCCGTTGCAGCAGCAGACCTTCGGCCAACTCTGCGCGTCGTGTCTCGACATGGCGCCGGGCGCCGAGTTCGTCGACAAGATCAACGAGGGTGGCAGCCCCTACGTACCGGGTGTCACGTACACCAACATCGCCACCCGCTACGACGAACTCGTGGTCCCGTACACCAGCGGACTGGTGCCCGGACCCGACACCACCAACATCGTGATGCAGGACCAGTGCCCGCAGGACTACTCCGAACACGCGGCGATCGCGGCATCGCCGATCGCGGCCGCGCACGTACTCAACGCACTCGATCCGGAGCATCCGCGTCCGGTGCCGTGCATGGTGATCTCGCCGCTCACCGGGCTGCCGATCGGGTGAGGAACACGGCGGTAACGTCGTTGTGTGTCCGTCTTCTCGAGGTCGGGGATAGCGGCATCGGCCATGCTCTTCGAGTGCGCCAGGTCCACGCCGAATCGGATCATTGAAACCAGTCGGGTCTTGCGAGACGGCCTATGGGGACTTCGAAGTTGGTTCACCCTCGCAATCACCCTGTCGGCCGACCGGTTTTGCCCGAATTCCGGGCTAGAGTCCCTCAGGTTTGATCACAGTTAGGCGTGTCCCAGCCGGTACTGGTTGGGACACGCCTTTTCTACACTCACAGACGGGATGTTGAACATGCGTGTCTCAAGCTCGATCGTTCGGCGTACGGGCGCCGGAATCATGGTTCTGGCGGCAGCGTTCGCGTTGACTGCCTGCGGCGGTGACGATTCCAGCTCAGCGAAGACCACCACCACCACGGCTGTGTCTTCGACTACGAAGGCGACCACCACCGCCAAGGCCACAACAACTACCGGGGTTCCGCCGACAACGACTTCGTCGGTCGCTCCGGCCGCTGTCGAGCCGTCACCTGTCGTGCAGGCCCCGGCTCCTATCGTGAACGAACCGGAGCCCGCGCCGGTGCAGTTGCTTGCCCCTGCTCCAGCTCCGGCCCCTGCTCCTGCTCCAGCAGCGGTTGCACCGGCACCCGCTCCTGCAGCGAGCGCCTACTACCCGAACTGCAAAGCCGCGAAGGCAGCAGGCGCCGCACCCCTTTACAGCGGCGATCCCGGCTACAGCAGCAAGCTGGACCGCGACGGTGATGGCGTCGCCTGCGAATAGGTCATCCCAAGGCTGAGCGGTACGAAGGCCCGTACGAAACTGATCGACAGCGCAATTGGACGGGAGCAGAGTGGTCGAGTCATACGCGCGTCACGCCGACTCGGCGACGCGCATGACCTGCCGCCGGAATCAGGGGCCGATGCATGGAGGGCAATCATGAAGGGCAACAGTAAGGCTGGCGGGATCGCGATCCTGATTGCGATCGGGCTGGTGTTGGCCTACTGGAAGTGGATCGTCGGGTTCGCGGCCATGTGCCTGGCAGTGTGGGGTGCCTACGTCGGCCTCACGGCGGCGGTTCGACGGCATCAGGAGCGGACCGCGAAGGATCGTGCCGACAACGCCGCCCTGGCCGCCCGTGCTGACGAGCAACACCAGGAGTACCTAGCCGGCAAGGACGATGGACTGTACGGCGACTATCAGCCGGCGCCACTGGACTAGTCGACCGTCTCCGCTACGTTCGCCACGATCGACCGGTGTGGGCGCATATCCAGCGGCTGACCTGGTTGAATCCGGTGGGTTCGCGGATGGCGAGTCTTCGTACTCGGTCCCGCAGCCTTGTCGACCTGCTGTAGTGGTGCCCCCGGCAGGAATCGAACCTGCGACCTAGAGATTAGAAGGCTCTTGCTCTATCCAACTGAGCTACGGAGGCGCGCGGGAAAGCATACCCGCTGAATGTGGATGGCCTGTGCAACCGGGTCAGCTCCAGAGCGTCACGTGCACCTTCGGCTTGAAGTGGGTGACGTCGACGCCGGTGCCGCGGATCATCGCCTGGATGCAGCGGGGGGTGTTGACGAAGTGCAGTAGTTCGGATGCGGCGGGTTGCAGGTGCTGGTGGTGCAGGGTGGTGGCGCACCATTTGCCGGTGGCGCGTAGTTCGGGGCCGTCGATGCGGGTGAGGGAGCCCTCGGACAGTTCGTCGCTGACGGCGAACCCGAGGGCCAGGGTGAGCGCGGACGAGCGTCGGACGGCGTCGGTGGCGGCGGCGTCGCTCTGGAAGATCCGTTGTCGGTCGCGGGGGATGTCGAGGGCCCGCAGCAGATGGCGCATCGCGCCGTCGCCGCCGACCGCGGACGGGCCGAGGAACCACTGTTGCTCGCGCAGCCGGGACCGCGTCGGGCGGGTATGGGCGAGTGGATGATCGGGGGCGCCGACGGCGAGTACCTCGTAGTGCAGGAAGGGGTGGTTGCACAGGGGTTCGCCGCCGACGATGCGGGGGCCGAGGGCGACGTCGACCGCGCGGGACGAGATCAGGTTCGCGAACTGGCGGACCGGGTGGACGCTGAGTTCCACCGCCAGGTCCTTCGCCCGTCCGGCGAACCTGTCGATCAAACCGGGGGCGGCGTGCTCGGCGAACAGCGGTGACGCCGCGAGCCGCAGGAGGCGTCGTCCGTGCCCGGCCTGGCTCACCTCGAGCGCCGTCTGCTGCTGCAGCCCCAGGATCTCGACGGCCCGGCTCGCGAGACGCAGACCGCCGGGTGTGAATGCGAGTCCGGACGGCCGGCGGCAGTACAGCGGGTCGTCGAGTTCCTTGCGGAGTTGGGCGATATGCATGGAGACGCCCGAATCCGTCATGCCCAATTCGCGGGCGGC
Source organism: Prescottella defluvii (assembly GCF_000738775.1). GTDB lineage: Bacteria > Actinomycetota > Actinomycetes > Mycobacteriales > Mycobacteriaceae > Prescottella > Prescottella defluvii. The sequence goes on along the minus strand of NZ_JPOC01000005.1, from coordinate 56,174 downwards.
CGCTCGAACCGATCCGAGTCGCACCACCGCGGAATAGGCTCGCAGTTGAGCGGGTGTCACGAATTCGAGGGTACGTCCCGGCGAAGATCGACATCCGCGATTCGGCCCCTCGGACCTGCGTCGACGGGCCGGGGCTGGAGGCCGACTCGATGCGTGACGTGTTGTCCGATCTGCTCGGAATCTGGCGGGCCGGAGGCACCGCCGGACTGGCCACCGTCGTCGCCACGTTCCGGTCCGCGCCGCGCACCCCGGGGGCCGCGATGGTGGTGGCACCGGACGGCGTCGTCGCCGGATCCGTGTCCGGGGGATGCGTGGAGGGCGCCGTGTACGAGTTGGCGGCGGAAGTGGTCGCCACCGGCGAGCCGGTGCTCGAGCGATACGGAGTGAGCGACGACGATGCGTTCGCGGTGGGGCTCACGTGCGGCGGCATCCTCGACGTGTTCGTCGAGCCCGTCTCGTCGCGCACCTTCCCGGACCTCGCCGAGGTCGCCTCCGACGTCGAGACCGGCCGGCCGGTGGCCGTCGCGACGGTGATCGAGCACGAGGACCGTGCCCGGATCGGCCGGCATCTCGTGATCCGTCCGGAGACGGTGTCGGGTTCGCTCGGCTCGTCGCGCGCCGACGCGGCCGTCACCGACGACGGCCGCGGCCTGCTCGCCGCGGGCCGGACCGCGGTGCTCGAGTACGGGCCGGACGGCCAGCGCCGCGGCGAGGGGATGCGGGTGTTCGTCGCGAGCTACGCCCCGCCGCCGCGGATGCTGGTGTTCGGCGCGATCGACTTCGCGGCCGCGGTGGCCCGGCAGGGCGCGTTCCTCGGTTACCGGGTCACGGTGTGCGACGCGCGGGAGGTGTTCGCGACGGCGAGCCGATTCCCGACCGCCGACGAGGTGGTCGTCGACTGGCCGCATCGCTACCTGGCGGGTGAGGCCGCGGCGGGCCGGATCGACGGCCGCACCGTGATCTGCGTCCTCACCCACGACCCCAAGTTCGACGTGCCGCTGCTCGAGGTGGCACTGCGTCTGCCGGAGGTGGGGTACGTGGGGGCGATGGGGTCCGCGCGGACGCATGCCGACCGGCTCGGACGCCTGCGTGAGGCGGGGCTCACCGACGACGAGCTGGACCGGTTGTCGAGCCCGATCGGTCTGGATCTCGGGGCCCGGACACCGGAGGAGACGGCGGTGTCGATCGCGGCGGAGATCATCGCCCGCCGGTGGGGCGGTGGCGGGCTTCCCCTGCACGACCTGCACGGACGAATCCACCACGAGCAATCAGGATGATCACGACAGGCCCGGCGCCGACGTGATCAAGTGATCGCTGAATCGTGCTTGACGGTGGCCCCGGCCGGGCACACGCTGGAAGATATCCGGCGGTGTGAGGGGTGCCACATGCAGGTTCCGGGACTGTTCGAATACGAACGCGCAACCGACGTCGAGCACGCGATCGCGCTACTCGACCGGCTCGGCGACGAGGCGCGGGTCGTCGCCGGTGGGCACAGCCTGCTGCCGATGATGAAACTCCGCCTCGCCAACCCCGAGTACCTGATCGACATCAACGATCTGGTCGCCGAGCTCGGTGACATCACCGTCGAACCGGACGCCGTGCGGATCGGCGCGATGGTGCGGCACCGTCAGATCCTCGAGTCCGCCGATCTCGCCGCGCTGTTCCCGATCTTCCGGGACGCCGAGCGGGTGATCGCCGACCCGGTGGTCCGCAACCGGGGCACGATCGGCGGGTCGCTGTGCCAGGCCGATCCCGCCGAGGACCTGACGACGGTGTGTGCGGTGATCGGGGCGGTGTGCGTCATCCGCGGACCGACGGGGGTGCGTGAGGTACCGATGGACGACTTCCTCGTCGGCCCCTACGAGACCGCGGTGCGCGGCAACGAGATCCTCGTCGAGGTGCGCATCCCACGCGAGCACGCCGGCGGCAGCGCGTACGCGAAAGTGGAACGGCGGGTGGGGGACTGGGCCATCGCCGCGGCGGGCGCCTCGATGTGGCTGGACGGCGACCGGATCGGCGGCGCCCGGGTGGGGCTCACCGCGGTACAACCGGACGCCGCCCGCGTCGCCGCCATCGGGGAGTACCTCGGCGGGCTGGCGCTGTCCGAGGACGTGTTCATCGAGGCCGGGGTCCTCGCCGGGCAGGCGTGCGACCCGGTGACCGATCCACGCGGAACCGCCGCCTACAAACGCCATCTCGCCGGGGAACTGACCGTCCGCGCGCTGCGGACTGCCGCGCAACGCGCCTCGGGAACGCTCGACGGAACGGAGTCCTGACATGCAGGTGACGATGACGGTCAACGGGACCGAGGTGTCCGAGGATGTCGAACCGCGGATGCTGCTGGTGCATTTCCTGCGGGACTGCTTGGGGCTCACCGGAACCCACTGGGGTTGCGACACCAGCAACTGCGGGACGTGCGTGGTGTCGGTGGACGGCGAGCCGGTGAAGTCGTGCACGATGCTCGCCGTGATGGCCGGCGGCCGGGACGTGCGCACCGTCGAGGGTCTCGCGGCCGACGGGGTGCTCGATCCCGTGCAGGAGGGCTTCATGCAGTGCCACGGATTGCAGTGCGGCTTCTGCACCCCCGGCATGATGATCACCGCCCGGGCCCTGCTCGATCGCGACCCGGACCCCGACGAGCAGACCATCCGCGAGGCCATCTCCGGCCAGATCTGCCGCTGCACCGGCTACACGACGATCGTCCGGTCGGTCCGCTGGGCCGCCGAGCACGGCGGTGCGACCACCGACACCGTGACGACCGGAGGCGCGTCGTGACCACAGTGGACGAACCGGCCGAGGTGAACCCGGACCGGGTCGCGAACGACGAGAAGCCGTGCGGGCACGGCCGGATGCTGCGCAAGGAGGACCCCCGCTTCATCCGGGGCCGGGGCCGCTACGTCGACGACGTCCAGTTGCCCGGCATGCTGCACCTGGCGATCCTGCGCTCACCCGTCGCACACGCCCGCGTCGTGCGCATCGACACGACCGCGGCGCAGGCGCACCCGAAGGTGGCGGCGGTTGTGACCGGCGCGGACCTCGCCGAGAAGAGCCTGGCGTGGATGCCGACATTGTCGAACGACGTGCAGGCCGTCCTCGCGACCGACAAGGTGCGGTTCCAGGGGCAGGAGGTGGCGTTCGTCGTCGCCGAGGACCGCTACGCCGCGCGGGACGCCCTGGAGTTGATCGACGTCGAGTACGAGATCCTCGATCCGGTGATCGACGCGCGCCGCGCCCTCGAACCGGACGCCCCGGTGATCCGCACCGACCTGGACGGCAAGACCGACAATCACTGTTTCGACTGGGAAACGGGGGACGCCGAGGCCACCGAGGCGGCGTTCGACCGGGCGGATGTCGTGGTGCGGCAGGAACTCGTCTACCCGCGGGTCCATCCGGCGCCGATGGAGACGTGCGGGGCCGTCGCGGACTACGACGCCGTGGACGGCAAGCTCACCCTGTGGTCCACCAGTCAGGCGCCGCACGCGCACCGCACGCTGTACGCGCTGGTCGCCGGGCTGCCCGAACACAAGATCCGCGTCATCTCCCCCGACATCGGCGGCGGGTTCGGCAACAAGGTGCCGATCTACCCGGGCTACGTGTGCGCGATCGTCGGATCGCTGCTCACCGGCAAGCCGGTCAAGTGGATGGAGGACCGCAGCGAGAACCTCACCAGCACCGGCTTCGCCCGCGACTACATCATGGTCGGGGAGATCGCGGCGACGTCCGACGGCAAGATCCTCGCGATCCGCACCGACGTCCTCGCCGACCACGGCGCGTTCAACGGGACCGCGGCGCCGGTGAAGTACCCGGCCGGCTTCTTCGGGGTGTTCACCGGCAGCTACGACCTCGAGGCCGCGTACTGCCACATGACCGCCGTCTACACGAACAAGGCGCCCGGCGGCGTCGCCTACGCGTGCTCGTTCCGGATCACCGAGGCCGTCTATCTCGTCGAGCGTCTCGTGGACTGCCTCGCGTTCGACCTCGACCTGGACCCGGCCGAGCTGCGGCTGCGAAACCTGCTGCGGCCGGAGCAGTTTCCGTACACGTCGAAGACGGGCTGGAAGTACGACTCCGGTGACTACGCCACCACGATGCGCAAGGCCATGGACATGATCGGGTACGACGCGCTGCGCCGCGAACAGGCCGAGAAACGCGAACGCGGTGAACTGATGGGCATCGGGATGTCGTTCTTCACCGAGGCCGTCGGCGCCGGCCCACGCAAGGACATGGACATCCTCGGCCTCGGCATGGCCGACGGTTGCGAGTTGACCGTGCACCCCACCGGCAAGGCCGTCGTCCGGATCTCCGTGCAGACCCAGGGGCAGGGCCACGAGACGACGTTCGCGCAGATCGTCGCCGAGGAACTCGGCATCCCACCCGACGACGTCGACGTGGTGCACGGCGACACCGACAACACCCCGTTCGGGCTCGGCACGTACGGCAGTCGATCCACCCCGGTGTCCGGGGCGGCCGCCGCGCTGGTGGCGCGCAAGGTCCGCGACAAGGCGCGGATCATCGCGTCGGGCATGCTCGAGGTGTCCGTTTCGGATCTGGAATGGGAGAAGGGCCACTTCCACGTGACGGGGGATCCGTCGGCAGCGGTCACCATCCAGGACATCGCGATGCGCGCGTACGGCGCGGGCGACCTGCCCGACGGCATCGAGGGCGGGCTCGAGGCCCAGATCTGTTACAACCCGGAGAATCTCACCTACCCGTACGGCGCGTACTTCTGCGTCGTCGACATCGATCCGGGCACCGGCGTCGTGAAGGTACGCCGCTTCCTTGCGGTCGACGACTGCGGCACCCGCATCAACCCGATGATCATCGAGGGGCAGGTACACGGCGGCATCACCGACGGAATCGGTATGGCGCTCATGGAGATCATCGCGTTCGACGAGGACGGCAACTGCCTCGGGGGCTCGCTCATGGACTACCTCATCCCCACCGCGTTGGAGGTGCCGCACCTCGAGACCGGCTTCACCGTCACTCCGTCGCCGCATCACCCGATCGGGGCCAAGGGGATCGGGGAGAGCGCCACCGTCGGGTCGCCGCCCGCCGTCGTCAACGCCGTCGTCGACGCGCTGAAACCGTTCGGGGTGCGGCACGCCGACATGCCGCTGACACCGTCGCGGGTATGGGAGGCGATGCAGGGCCGAGCGACCCCGCCGATCTGACGAGGAGAGTGCACATGGACCTGAGTGCGCGCGCCGCGCAACTGGCGGGCGAGCGGCGCCCGTACGTGCGCGCGACGGTGGTCCGGGCGCAGCAGCCGACGTCGGCATCGCCGGGTGACCGCGCGATCCTGTTGCCGGACGGCACGATCGAGGGATTCGTCGGTGGTCACTGCGCGCAGAACTCGGTGCGCGTCGCGGCGGCCGACGTCCTCGCATCGGGGGAGAGCCTGCTGCTGCGGATCCTGCCGGACGGCGGTGTCGACTACCCGGAGGCGCCCGGCGCGCGGGTCGTGGTCAACCCGTGCCTGTCCGGCGGCGCGATGGAGATCTTCCTCGAGGCGTGCCTGCCCGCCCCGATCGTGCGGGTGGTCGGCGCGACCCCGGTCGCCGACGCCGTCGCCGATCTGGCCGACCGACTCGACCTGGACGTCCGCCGCGGCGGCGAGCCGGTCCCGGACGAGACCGCGGTGATCGTGGCGAGCCTCGGTGGGGACGAGCCGACGACGATCCGGGAGGCGCTCGACGCCGGAGCCGGATACGTCGGCCTCGTCGCCGGCCGGGTGCGGGGCGCCGCTGTCGTCGACGGACTCGACCTCGATCCCGGGCCGCGGGCACTCGTGCACACGCCCGCGGGACTGCCGATCGGCGCCCGCACCCCCGGCGAGATCGCGGTCGCGATCCTCGCGGAACTGGTGCGGGAAATCCGTGTCGAGGGACTTCCCGTCGTAGGCCGGTTCGGCGGCGAGGCGGAGAATGCGGCCGCGCTGACCGTGATCGACCCGGTGTGCGGCATGTCGGTCACCGTCGGCGAGGACACCCCGCACCTGCAGATCGACGGCGAGGACTACTGGTTCTGCGCGCCCGGATGCCGCCGCAGCTACGAGAAGGAGCGTGCGCGATGTTCGTGACCGGACTGGTCCTGGCGGCCGGCGCGTCGCGGCGCCTGGGACGGCCGAAGCAGCTGTTGCCGTACCGCGGTGCGACGCTGCTCGACGCGACCCTCACCGTGGCGCGCGCGTGCCGGTTCCAGCAGCTGCTGGTGACCGTGCCCGGCGCCGCCGAGGCGATCGAGGACCTCGTCGACCTCCGCGGCTGCACCGTCGTCCACTGCCCCGACTCGGGGAGTGGATGCTCGGCCTCGGTGAAAGCGGCGCTGCCGGAGATCGATCCGCTGGCGTCGGGGATCGTGCTGATGCTCGGCGACCAACCCGGCGTCACCCCCGCGACCGTGCGGGCGCTGGTGACCCGCGGTCGTCTCGAGAACATCGGACTGTGCCGCTACACAGACGGTCCCGGACATCCACTGTGGTTGGGCCGCAGCAGCTTCGGTGACCTCGCCGCGCTGTACGGCGACAAGGCCGTGTGGAAGCTCTTCGATCGCGCGCTCACGGACGTCTTCGAGATCCCGGCCGAGGGACGGATCCCGCTCGACGTCGACACATGGGACGGCTACCGGGCGCTGCTCGACCAGGACCGGGACGCGTCGTGACCGCTGCCGCCGCCGAATTCGCCGACATCGAGGACCTGACGCGACGGTTCGACGCGCAGGACTACCTGCTCGACGAGGGGACGGCGACAGCGCTCTACCTGGCGTCGCGGCTGGGCCGCCCGCTGCTGCTCGAGGGCGAACCGGGGGTCGGGAAGACGACGGCGGCCAAGGCGCTCGCCGCCGCGTCGGGGACACCACTGGTCCGGCTCCAGTGCTACGAGGGTCTCGGTGCGGACGAGGCGCTGTACGACTGGAACTACCAGCGGCAGCTGCTCGCGGTGCGGTTGTCGGAGGCACACGGGGAGCGACTGCGGGAGGCGGACCTGTTCACCGAGCCGTTCCTGCTCGAGCGTCCGATCCTGCGGTGCGTGCGACACCGCGGTCCGCGCCCACCGGTGCTGCTGATCGACGAGATCGACCGGGCCGACGACGAATTCGAGGCGCTGCTACTCGAGTTCCTCGGCGAGTCCTCGGTGACGGTCCCCGAACTCGGCACGTTCGTCGCCGAGCGACCACCCACCGTGGTCCTCACCTCCAACCGCAGTCGGGACCTGCACGACGCGCTGCGCCGCCGCTGCCTCTACCACTGGATCGACTACCCGCAGCCCGCCCGCGCCGCCGCGATCCTGCGTCGCACCGTGCCCGGCGCCGACACCGCCCTGATCACCGCCGTCACCGACTTCGTGGCATCGGCCCGTTCCCTCGACCTCGACAAGGCGCCGGGCATCGCGGAGGCCATCGACTGGGTGTCCGCGCTCGCGGCGCTCGGGGCGGCGGATCTGGCGCCGGCCACCGCACTGGCGAGTCTCGGTGCGATCGCGAAGACCCCGGACGACCGCGTCCTGCTGGCCGCGGCGGTCGGCGAGTACGCGGCCGGCCGGACACCCCAGTGACACCACCGACACCACCGACAGCACCGAGAGGACCGGCATGAAGATCGCAGATCAGTTCACCGTCGACGCACCGATAGACCGGGCGTGGGAGATCCTCACCGATCTCGAGGGCATCGCCCCACTGCTGCCCGGTGCCACGATGACCGGACGGGAGGGCGACGACTACCTCGGCACCGTGAAGATCAAGGTCGGTCCAGTGACGAGTGAGTTCGCCGGCCGGGCGTCGTTCACCGAGAAGGACGAGAACTCGCACACCGCGGTGATCGACGCCCGCGGCCGGGAGAAGCGCGGCAGCGGCAACGCGTCGGCCACCATCACCGCCCGCCTGCACGAGGACGGCGGCGCCACCCGCGTCACGGTGGACACCGACATGAAGATCGTCGGCAAACTGGCCCAGTTCGGCAGCGGCATGATCGCGCAGGTGTCGGAGAAGCTGATGGGCCAGTTCGCGGCGTCCCTTCAGGGCAAGCTCGCGGCCGGCGGAGCTGAACCGGACGTCGCGCCGGCATCCATGCCGGTCGGGACCGTGTCGCCGGCAGCGCCGACAGCGCCTCCAGCGTCTTCTCAGGTGCAGCCCATCGACCTGATCGAGTTGGCCGGCGGGTCGGCGGCCCGGCGCGCGACGCCGTGGATCGTCGCGGTGGTCGCCGCCGTCGTCGTCTTCGCGATATTGCGGTCCCGGCGGACGTGACCGGATCCGCGGTCCTGCTGCGCGGTGTCGACCTCGCGGCGTTCGCCGTCGCGCTCGTCACCCGCGCCCGCCGCGCCGGGGTCGACGTCTCGGCGAGCGGCGCCGCGCGGTTCACCGAGGCGCTGCGGGTGCTGCCACCCACCGGCCGGCGACGGCTGTACTGGACGGCTCGGGTCAGCCTCGTCGGCCGGCACACCGACATCGAGCGGTTCGACGCGGTCTTCGCGGCGGTGTTCGACGACGCGGTACTCGCGCTCGACCCCGCCGCCCGCGCCTCGGCCCCGCACACGAAGCGGACCCGCGCCGGCGGGGGAGCCGACGACGGGTCAGCGGCGCCCGGGCCCCGGTCGCGGGGCGCGCCGCCGTGGGCGACCCTCGACGCCACCGCGGCCCCGCCGCCGGATCCGGGCGGGGGCGACGAGACCACCGCGGTGACGTTGCGGCTGCCGAGCCCGATCGAGGCGATCGCCGACGAACCGTTCGGGCTGTTACGTGACGACGACCTGCGCCGGCTGGGTCGCTGGCTGGAACAGACCGAACCGGACTGGCCCCGCCGGCCGGGCCGCCGCCACGAACCGCACCGGCACGGCCGGGTGGATCTGCGGGCCACCATCCGCCGGGCCCGCGGCACCGGCTTCGAACCCGTCCGGCTGGTGCGGTGCCGGCCGCGCGAGCGGCGGCGGCGGATCGTGCTGCTGTGCGACGTGAGCCGGTCCATGCACGGGTACGCCGACGTGTACGTGCACCTGATGCGGGCCGCGGTCGTGCGGGGCAACGCGGAGGTGTTCGCCTTCTCGACCCACCTGACCCGGCTGACGCCCGTCCTCGCGCACCGAAGCGCGGACGTGGCCGTCGCGCGTGCCAGCGAGCGTGTCGTCGACCGATTCGGCGGCACCCACATCGCCGGCAGCCTCGCCGCACTGTTGTCCTCACCACACGGAAGCGCGCTGCGGGGCGCCGTCGTGATCGTCGCGTCGGACGGCTGGGACAGTGACGATCCCGCCGACCTGGCCCGCGCCGTCGCCCGCATTCACCGCCGGGCCCACCGGGTGGTGTGGCTCAATCCCCGTGCCGGGGCAGCAGGATTCGAGCCGACCGCCGGTTCGATGGCCGCGGCGTTGCCGCACTGCGACGACTTCCTCTCGGCCCACACCGTCGCGGCGCTCGGAGAAATGCTGACCACCGTCGCCCGGAACGACCGAGTCGCGCGCGCCCGCGCTCGGGTGAGGGGCAAGTCCGACAGATTGTCGTAGGTCCTACCCTTGTCGGTATGGCAACACCCCTGCGCGAGCAGTCCGACCACGCTCCCGTCAGCTCCCCCCGATCAGGATCCGGCGTCGTCTACGCGGTCAGCGGAGTCCTCGCCGGGATCGTCGCCGCGCTCGTCGTGGCGATGTCCGCATCCCAGGCGCTGGTCTTGATGGGCATCCCGGACCCGGGCCCCCTCACCACGTACGGCCTACCCGCGCTGCGCGCGGTCAGCGAGGTCGCCGCCGTCATCGCGGTCGGCTCCCTCCTGTTCGCGGCGTTCATGGTCCCGCCGCAGAAATCCGGCGTCCTCGACGTCGACGGCTACCGTGCGATCCGGACCGCCTCCGCTGCGGCCCTCGTGTGGGCAGTGTGCTCGGCGGTCCTGGTGCCGCTGACACTGTCCGACACGTCCGGGCAGCCGTTCTCGGAGGCGGTGAAGCCGGCCAACCTGTTCTCCGCGATGGGGCAGGTCGAGACCGCCGTCGCGTGGCAGTGGACAGCGATCCTCGCCGTCGTGCTCGCGGTCCTGTCACGGATCGTGCTGCGCTGGTCGTGGACGCCGTTCCTGCTGGCGCTGAGCGTCGCGACGATGATGCCGCTCGCACTCACCGGACACTCGTCGTCCGGCGGTTCGCACGACATCGCGACCAACAGCCTGATCTGGCATGTCGTCGGGGCGGCGTTCTGGGCCGGTGGCCTGTTCGCTCTCCTCGCACACGCCCGGCGCCGCGGGGCGTACACCGACGTCGCGGCGCGCCGGTTCTCGTTCGTGGCGACCATCTGCTTCGTCGCGATGGCCCTGAGCGGTGTCATCAACGCGCTCGTGCGCCTGCCGCTCGACGACCTGTTCACCACGACCTACGGCCGCCTGATCGTCGCCAAGGTCGTCGCGCTGGTCCTGCTCGGCGTCTTCGGGTGGATGCAGCGCCGTCGGGCCCTGCCCGCGCTCGCCGCCGACCCGGAATCCCGGGGCGCCCTCATCCGGTTCGCCGGCGCCGAGGCCCTCGTGTTCGCCGCGACGATCGGCATCGCGGTCGGCCTCGGCCGGACCCCGCCGCCCCCGCCGGCCACGCTGCCGACCATCACCGAGGTGGAACTCGGCTACAACTTGGACGGCCCGCCGACCTTCGCGCGTCTCGCGCTGGACTGGCGCTTCGACCTGATCTTCGGCACGGCCGCGATCATCCTCGCGGTGCTGTACATCGTCGGGCTGCGCACGCTGCGCAAGCGCGGCGACAGTTGGCCCGTCGGACGCACGATCGCATGGATCAGCGGCTGCGTCGTGCTGCTGATCGCCACCTCGTCGGGCGTCGGCCGGTACGCCACGGCGATGTTCAGTGTCCACATGGGTGGGCACATGGCACTGTCGATGCTCGCACCGGTGCTGCTGGCACTCGGCGGCCCGTTCACCCTCGCGCTGCGGGCGCTGCGCCCGGCCGGCAAGGACGGGGTGCCGGGTCCCCGCGAGTGGCTGCTCGCGTTCCTGCACAGCCCGATCTCGCGTTTCCTCACCCAGCCGATCGTCGCGTCGGTGCTGTTCGTCGGAGGCTTCTACGCGCTGTACCTCGGCGGCATCTTCGGTGCGAACGTCGACAGCCACACCGCGCACCTGCTGATGAACGTGCACTTCATCCTCAGCGGGTACCTGTTCTACTGGGTCGTCATCGGCGTCGACCCGGCGCCGCGGCAGTTGCAGCCCATCACCAAGCTGGCCATGGTGTTCGGATCGTTGCCGTTCCACGCGTTCTTCGGCGTCACGCTCATGAGCATGGGCACGGTCATGGGCGGGACGTTCTACCGCTCGCTGGGTCTGGACTGGAACGCCGACCTGCTCGAGGACCAGCAGCTGGGCGGCTCCATCGCGTGGGCCACCGGCGAGGTGCCGCTGGTGCTCGTCATGCTCGCGCTGCTGGTGCAGTGGTCGCGCAGCGACCAGAAGACCGCCAAGCGTGTCGACCGGGCCGCCGACCGCGACGACGACGCCGAACTGGCCGCACACAACGCGATGTTCGCCGAACTGGCCCGCCGCGAACGTGAGGCCGGTCGATAGCACACCGGCACGACACGAACCGTCGCCGAACCCGGCTCCAGGGCGAGGCTGTGGATACGACTCCGGTTCGTCCACAGATCCGTCCCGGCCCGGATTCGGGCCCGAATCCACGGCATCGTCGAACGCACCGTCCCGATCGGGCGGTGCGTTCGCCGTTCCGGGGACGACAGGGTGTGAGACGCGAGGGGGCAACAGATGTACGAGACACACGGCACGGTCGTGGGCACCGTCATCACCGATCCGGTGAAGCGGGAGACGACGTCCGGTGAGGAAGTGATGAGCTTCCGGATGGCGAGCAACGTGCGCCGACGGGACCGCGAGACGGGTGAATGGACCGACGGCGCGACGCTGTACCTGACGGTGAGCTGCTGGCGCCGGCTCGTGCAGGGGGTGGGTGCCTCGCTCATGAAGGGCGACCCGATCATCGCGCACGGCGAACTGCGCACCAACGAATACAAGACGCGTGACGGCGAGCCGCGGTCCGACCTCGAGATGCGGGCCACCGCGATCGGGCCGGACCTGGCGCGCTGCACCGCCAAGCTCGACCGATCGTGGCGGATCCGGGTCGCGCCGTCGCCGGACGACGCCGCGACGTCGTCACCCGACCACGCCGACGACGGTGAGGACGTCGGTGACGCCGCCGGGGACGGCGTCGAATCGCTGGCCGGCTAGCCGGAACCGGATCGACGGATTCGGCGGATCGCCGCGTGGTGGCCCGCGCGGTCTGCGAAGGTGATCGAACGTCCGTTCAGGATATTCGCGACATACGGGGAGTGGGCCATGCGTCGATCGAGCCGTCAGTCATTGCGCCGCGCAACAGCGGTGGGGGCGGTCCTCGCCCTCACCGCGCTCCTGCCGGCCACCGCGTCGGCGGGCGGGGTGGTGTCCGCGGACACCGCGCCCGGACACGTCGAGTCCGTCGAGGCATTGCCGCCCGGGCTCGGATTGGCCGGGACGGCGCGTGAGTACCGCCTCACGTATACGACGCGGGACGCGGCAGGGCGTCCCGCGTCGAGTTCCGGGGTCGTGTTCGTACCTCAGGGCGTTCCACCGGAGGGCGGGTGGCCGGTGGTGTCGTGGGCGCACGGGACGGTCGGGCTCGGCGACGCGTGTGCGCCCTCGCAGAATCCGCGGTCGGCGCGCGACGCGAACTACCTCGGGCACTGGCTGTCCCAGGGGTACGCGATCGTCGCATCGGACTACATCGGACTGGGCACACCCGGTGTGCACCCGTACCTGGAGAGTGCGTCCGAGGCGAATGCCGTGGTCGACATGGTGCGGGCCGGGCGCGCGGTGGTGCCCGAGCTGTCGCCACGGTGGATGGCGATCGGGCAGTCGCAGGGTGGGCACGCCGCGCTGGCCGCCGCCCACCAGGCGACCCGCTACGCGCCCGAACTCGACTACCGCGGCGCGGTCACCACCGGCGCGCCGTCGAACCTCGAGTACGCCTTCTCGATCGGCGGCCCGTGGATCCCGCCGCTCGGGTTCGACGGGCTGACCTCGTTCACGACGTACATCCTCGCCGGGATGCGCGCGACCATGCCCGAGGTCGACGTGAACAGCTACCTCACCCCGCGCGGCCGCCAGCTCGTCGACGCCGCCGAGACCCTCTGCTACCAGGAACAGGCCGAGGCCGTGAAGGGCGTCTCCGTGGGTGAACTGCTGACCCGATCGCTCGGCGAACCTCCCATGCACGCGGCGATGACCGAGTATCTCGGCGTGCCCACCAGCGGCTACGACCGGTCACTGTTCATCGCGCAGGGCCTGCTCGACACCGTCGTCCCGGCACCGCTGTCGTTCAAGCTCATCGCCGACCTGCGACTGGCCGGCGTCGACGCCACCTACATGACCTATCCCACCAACCACGACGGGACCATGGCCGCGTCGCTGCCGGACTCCACGTCGTTCGTCCGGCACCGACTGTGATCACGCTCGATCAGGAGATGCTGCAGCCCGGCGCGACCGGAACATCGTCGAGACGGTCGAGCAGGTAGCGGACGGGTTCGCCGTCGACGTATGCATCGTCGATCAGCGGTCCGAAGTGATTGCCGAACGTGGTACCCGGTGCGAGCGGCGGCAGGTCGTTGGTGCGGAACGTGACGTTCGCGCCGCGGTCGCACCAGTCCACGGCCAGCTGTCGGGCCTGGCCGTAGGGGACGGTGTCGTCGTTGCGGCCGCTGCTGATCAGGACCGGGACGTCGGGCGCGACAGTGCCGATGCGTTGCTTGCGGAGCACGTCGAGGGCCTCGGGAACGTCGCGGAGGTTGTCGAGCAGGGGCCTGCCGTCCCGCGTGTAGGCGCTCGTCCGCAGGAACGGGCGTTCGACGATGATGTCGGCGATGCATTCGGTGGCGATGCCGTCGAGCGTCGCCCTGCCCTCGGGGGTGAGTCGCTCGTCGACCACCGACTGCAGGTCCGGGTAGCGCGCGACGAAGCCGTTGATCGCGAAGCCGATGGCGCCGCCGATGAGATTTCCGTCGATCTGGGCCAGTACCTGCTCGAGATCGGCGGTCGGACCACCGGCCCAGGCGCCCTTGATGTTCAGTTCGGGGGCGTACGAGGCGGCGAGTTCGACCGCGGCCGCGGTGGCGCCGCCGCCCTGCGAATAGCCCCACAGCGCAATCGGAGTCGCATCGTCGCCGCTGAGTGCGTTCGCGGCGCGGGCGGCGTCGAGCACCGCATGCGCCTGCTCGAGCCGGTTGACGTAGGTGTGGACACCGGGTGTGCCGAGGCCGACGTAGTCCGTCACGAACACTCGCGCCCCCAGCGACGACCACAGCGCTGCGGACGGTGCCTCCTGATTGGCCGACAGGAACAGCGGATCGACACCCGCGATCAGGCCGGTGGGGAACGCACGCGACATCGCGCACTGGTCGCCCTGCCCGGACGTGCCGGGCGCGATGACGACGGTCGGCCGCGGGCCCCCGCCACGCCACGGGTGCGTGCTGTCGATGAAGGTGCCCGTCACCGCGGTCGGCGTGCCGTCCTGCAGGCGCGAGGTGTACATCACCAGTTGCGCTGCGACAGGCCAGGTGCCGTCGGCTTCAGGGGGTGTGCCGAACACCGGCATCGGCTGCGCGCGGACGACCTCGCCCGCAGTCGCCGGCAACTCGGCCGGCGGCGTGTAGAAGTCGGGTGCGGGAGCGGCGGACACGGGCCCCGCCGTCGTGACGGCGAGCGCGACGGCGACGGCGCCTCCCAGGGCCGCGAGGGTGGAACGGAGCGGTCGAGAGCTGGTCATGGACAGGCCTTTCGGTCCGGAGTTCGAGCTGCGACGGGGCTGCGATGGGGCTGCGGCGGTCAGATGACCGTGCCCACGTCGTGCGCGACGATGCGGTCGAGGGCGCGCTCGGCGACCGCGGCGATGGTCATGGACGGGTTGCACGCGGCGGTGTTGCCCGGCATCAGGGCGCCGTCGAGGACGTACAGCCCACGCTGGCCGTGGACGCGGCCCTCGAGGTCGCAGACCGCGCCCATGTTCGCGCCGCCCAGCGGATGCCACGTGGACGGCACGATCGCGTTCGTGTCGGTGAGGATGCTCGTCGGGCCGGCGATCGCGCGGACCGTCCGATCGATGTGACCGTTCTGGATGGCCCGGTCGCCCTCGTGCGGCCAGCGCAGTACCGCGTCGCTGCTGGCAGGGTCGTACTCGAACCGTCCGCGGCCGTCGCTCACGCCGTAGCCGACGAGCATGGTGCTGCGCACGTCCACCGACAGCGACGGGATCGAGGCCTGGATGACGGTGTGGGCGGTCGCCGGATCGTCCCAGTTGAGGCTGCCGTAGACGACCGGTCCGCCCTGCGTGACGCCGAACTCGCGGGTCGGGTCGGTCCACACGTAGATCCGGTCGGCATTGGTGCCCCAGCCGCCGCCCAGCGCGTCGGGCAGGTCGGAGATCCGTCCCTGCGCGGCGGCCCGCACCAGCATCTTGGTGGTGTTCAGGCTGCCGGCGGACATGACGAGCGCGTCGGAGGTGAGGATCTTGTTCTCGAGCACGCGGCCGGTCGTGTCGATCCGGTTCACGAACACCGTCCAGCGGCCGTCCGGTGCCCGTTCGACGTCGGTGACCTCGTGCAGCGTCTGCACCGTCACCCTCCCGGTCGCCTCGGCGGCCGCGATGTAGGTGACGTCGACGGAGTGCTTGCCGCCGTTGTTGACGCCGAGCGCACCGTCGCCGTTGGTGTAGGCCGGCTTCATCAGCCCGCGCAGCTCGTCCAGGGCGTAGTTCCAGTCGATCGGCATCGGGATCTTCGACAGCGGCAGCCCGGCACGTTCGACGTTCTGTGCGAACGTCCGCGGTGCGAGGTAGCTGGGACTGTCGACCAGTTCGTCGGGTGCGACCGCGAGCCCCAGCATCCGGGCGACCCGGGGGTAGTGGACCCGCTCCATCTCCGCCCAGTCGATGCCGCCGGGGAAGTGCGTGGTGAACACGGCCTCCGACGGCTGCAGCGACATGCCCTGGTAGATCAGCGAGCCGCCGCCGACGCCGGCCGCGCACAGCGCGGTGATGTTGTCGCCCGGAACCGCCTCGATCAGACCGGTGAAGGGCTCCACGAGGATCGGCCGGCCGAACAGCTGCGGCGCGGACCGGTACCAGAGCGCACGCTTGTCCGGAGCGGTCGGGCTCGGGAAGGTCGTCGCGTTCGGCCCTGTCGGCCAGCGGATTCCGCGCTCCAGGACGGTCACCTGCACGCCTGCTTCCGCGAGCCGCAGCGCGGTCACGCCGCCGCCGAAGCCGGAGCCGATCACGATCACGCGGTGGTCCTCGCGAGTGACCGGAATCCGGTCGACGCGGGCAGCGATCCCGGCCGCGTGGGCACCGCCCGGCGCGGCCAGTGCAATCCCCGCGGCGGTGGCGGCAGCGGCGGTCAGGAACGACCTTCTCTTGATCTCGGACACGGCAAACCCCCCAGTTGGAACGCAGTGGTCGTCAACAGTCGAAGGGTCCCTTCATGCGCTGTAGGCGCATGAACGGTCCCTTCAGCTCGGGGCGGACGGATGGTCAGCCGCGCGGAGTGATCCGACTCACTCCGGAGAGCCAGGTAAAACTAGACACCTGTCGTCCCGAGTGTCAAGAACTTTCGGGTTTGGGGGCGGTGTGAGGGTCGGGCGTCATCGCCGGTGCCAGCCAGCGCGTGAGGAATCTGCGCAGGTCGTCGTCGGCGTGGACCGCGTCGTCGTCGAAGATGACGACGGACATGCCCAGGCGCAGAGCGATCTCGACGATGTCGTCGAGGCGGTCCGCGAGTGCGGGTTCGTACTCGAGGATCGGCGAGAGCAGTTCGCGGGCAATCGGCTTGGCGCGCGCGATCATCCCCGGGTCGAACAGCGGGTTGCCGTCACCCGCGTGGAGCAGGGCGGCGAGCACGGGCACGTCGCGGATCGCGGCACGCCCGGCGACGACGAGTTCGACGACGTACTCGACGGGGGACTGCGCCGTCGCGAGGCGGGCGCGGATGTCGCCGAGTACATCGACGAGGAGACCGGCGACGGCCTGCGAGACGAGGTCCTCGCGGGTGCCGAAGATGGAGTAGACGGTCTGCCGGGTCACGCCTGCGGCGGCGGCAACGGCGGCAATGTTGACACCCTCGAATCCGGCGCCGCCGATCAGTCCGACCGTGGCGTCCAAGATCTTCTTCCGTGACCGCACCGGGTCATTATCGGGTACCGGTCGCGCACGCGGGAGGGCCGTGGGTCGGGCGCGGTAGGCTGGCTGGCGAGTCGTACGTTCTCGCAGCCGGTGAGCTGCACTTTTCCGGTCCAGATTGGAGCCTTTGGGTGGCTGAGTTTATCTACACGATGAAGAAGGTGCGCAAGGCGCATGGTGACAAGGTCATCCTCGATGACGTCAGCATGAGCTTCTACCCGGGCGCCAAGATCGGTGTGGTCGGCCCGAACGGTGCCGGTAAGTCCAGCATCCTGAAGATCATGGCCGGTCTGGACCAGCCGGGCAACGGCGAAGCGTTCCTCGCTCCTGGCGCGTCGGTCGGCATCCTGATGCAGGAGCCGCACCTGGACGAGACCAAGACGGTCCGCGAGAACGTCGAGGAGGGCCTCGGCGAGACGATGGTGCAGCTCAAGCGCTACAACGAGATCGCCGAGCTGATGGCCACCGACTACTCCGACGAGCTGATGGAGGAGATGGGCACCCTTCAGGAGAAGCTCGACCACGCCGACGCGTGGGAGATCGACTCGCAGCTCGAGCAGGCGATGGACGCGCTGCGCTGCCCGCCGCCGGAGGAGATGGTCACCCACCTGTCCGGTGGTGAGAAGCGCCGCGTCGCGCTGTGCAAGCTGCTGCTGAGCAAGCCCGACCTGCTGCTCCTCGACGAGCCCACCAACCACCTCGACGCCGAGTCGGTCCTCTGGCTCGAGCAGCACCTGGCCGCCTACCCGGGCGCCATCCTGGCCGTCACCCACGACCGGTACTTCCTCGATCACGTCGCGCAGTGGATCTGCGAGGTCGACCGTGGCCGCCTGTTCCCGTACGAGGGCAACTACTCCACCTACCTGGAGCAGAAGGCCGCCCGCCTCGAGGTGCAGGGCAAGAAGGACCAGAAGCTGCAGAAGCGCCTCAAGGAGGAGCTGGCCTGGGTCCGGTCCGGTGCCAAGGCTCGCCAGGCCAAGAACAAGGCCCGTCTCGATCGCTACGAGGAGATGGCGAACGAGGCCGAGAAGACCCGCAAGCTCGACTTCGACGAGATCCAGATCCCGGCGCCGCCGCGACTGGGCGACGTCGTCGTCGAGGTCAACCACCTCGACAAGGGCTTCGATGGCCGCCTGTTGATCAAGGATCTGTCGTTCACGCTGCCGCGCAACGGCATCGTCGGCGTCATCGGCCCCAACGGCGTCGGCAAGACCACGCTGTTCAAGACCATCGTCGGTCTCGAGGAGCCGGACAGCGGCGAGGTCAAGATCGGCCAGACGGTCAAGCTCAGCTACGTCGACCAGAACCGATCGGGTATCGATCCGACCAAGACGGTGTGGGAGGTCGTCTCCGATGGCCTCGATCACATCGTCGTCGGTCAGACCGAAATGCCGTCGCGTGCCTACATCAGCTCGTTCGGTTTCAAGGGTCACGATCAGCAGAAGCCGTCCGGGGTCCTCTCCGGTGGTGAGCGCAACCGCCTCAACCTGGCGATGACGCTCAAGCAGGGCGGCAACCTGATCCTGCTCGACGAGCCGACCAACGACCTCGACGTCGAGACCCTGGGATCGCTCGAGAACGCGCTCGAGCAGTTCCCGGGCTGCGCCGTCGTGATTTCGCACGACCGCTGGTTCCTCGATCGCACGTGTACCCACATCCTGGCGTGGGAAGGCGGCTTCGGCGACAACGAGGCTGCTTGGTACTGGTACGAGGGCAACTTCGAGGGCTACGAGCAGAACAAGGTAGAGCGTCTCGGCCCCGACGCCGCACGCCCGCATCGCGTCACGCACCGCAAGCTGACCCGCGACTGACCTCGTGTCGAACCAGATCTACACCTGCGACATCCAGGTTCGCTGGGGTGACTCCGATCGGCTCGGGCACGTCAACAACACGCGGGTCGTGGAGTACATGCAGGAGGCGCGTTCGCTCTTCCTGATCGAGGGTGCGGCGTCGGTCGGCGCCGCACCCGGCGCGGCCGTCGTCCGGAAGATGGACGTCGAGTTCCTGCGCCCCATCACCGACGCGTCCGGACCGGTGCGGGTCGAGGTGTCGGCAGTGCGGCTGGGGACGTCGTCGTTCACGCTGCGGCACGTCGTCAAGGACGTCTCCGGCAACGTCTGTGCCAGCGGCGACGCCCTCATGGTCGGGTTCGACGTCCGAGGCGAGCGTTCGCGCCCGCTCAGCGACGGCGAACGCCGGGTCCTCGAGGGCTACCTGCCGGCCTCGGCGCCGGCGTAGGTCCGGCGCGGACTCGGTCGGATCGAGATCCACCCCGCTCGGGGTCACCGCGGTTAGGCTCGCCTTGAGCCACCCGCGGTGACCTCGAACAGGGATGGAGCGTCGTATGACGGATTCTGCCGATTCCGACTGGTCTCTCGCACTGCCCGACGGACTGCGGGCCTGTCTGCCTGATCTGGCGGCCGCGTACTTCCGGCACACGTCGGCCGGTGAGCCCGACAGCGTTCTGAACGGTCGTTCGGACGCCATCCTGCGGGAGCATGTCGCGCTCGCCAGCCACCGGATGCCGGGGTGGGCCGCGACGCGCGTGCACCGGCCGTCGGACGGGACCGGGCTCGGTGCGGCGCTGCAGATCGTCACCGACGACATGCCGCTGCTCGTCGAGTCCGTCACCGCTCTTCTCGGCCGTCTCGACGCGGCCATCGGCGAGGTGGTGCACCCGATCTTCACGGTGCGCCGCGATACCGCCGGCAATCTGGAGACGGTCCTGCCGACCTCGTCGATCCATGATTCGCCCCCGGGCTGCCTCGCCGAGTCGTGGATGCATGTGCAACTGCATCCGGCGACCGACGACGCGACGCTCGACGCGCTCGAAGGGGCGATCGGCGACGTCCTGTCCGACGTCCACCAGGTGGTGGCCGACACCGAGGCGATGAGGGCGTTGCAGTTGGCGCTCGCGGCCGAGCTCGACGTCCGGGCCGGTGACCCGCCGTCCGGGCGTTCGGCGGACGAGCTGAGGGACTGCGCGAATCTGCTGCGCTGGCTCGCGGACGGTCACTACGCGGTGCTGGGGTACCGGCGCTTCGAGTTCGACGGCTCGGATGCGGCCGGCGGCCGGGCCCGGCAGTGGGTGCCCGACAGTGGCCTGGGTGTGCTGCGGGCGGACGTCCGAGCCGACGAACGCGTCAATATTCCTCTCGCCGCGGATATTCCGGATCGTCCACTGCTGGTGCTGACGCAGGGCTCGGCCCCGGCGACGGTGCACCGCTCGGTGTACCCGTACTTCGTGGGGGTGAGCATCCTCGCCGACGACGGAACGATCGTCGGCGAACACCGCTTCCTCGGGGTATTCACGGTGACCGCGATGCACGAGAACGTGCTCGAGATCCCGGTGATCGCGCGGCGGGTGCGGACCGCGATCGAGCGTGCAGGATTCGATCTCGGCTCGTTCTCGGGGCAGGCGATGCTCGAGGAGGTCCAATCGTTCCCCCGCACCGAGCTGTTCTCGATCGACACCGACACCCTGCTCGAGACGATCACCGCGGTGCTCAACATCGGACTCCGTCGTCAGGTGCGGTTGTTCATGCGGGAGGACGGTTTCGGTCGTTTCGTCTCGTGTCTGGTCTATCTCCCGCGGGACCGCTACACGACGCGGGTGCGGTTGGAGATGCAGCGGATCCTGCTCGACGAACTCGGCGGTGGTTCGCTCGAGTACACCGCGCGTGTCACCGAAGGCGACCTGGCGCTGCTGCACGTGACGATCCGCAAGCCGGTCGGGAGTCCGCCTGCGCCGGTCGACACGTCCGAGGCGAATCGGCTGCGGATCCAGAACATGCTGGCCGAGGCGAGTCGGAGCTGGGACGACCATTTCGCGGACACGGTGGCGGCCGACCCCGACGTGGACCCGGTGATGGCTGCCAGGTACGCGGCCGAGCTTCCCGACGCCTACAAGGAGGACTTCGACGCGGCGGAGGCGCTCGTCGACATCAGCCGGTTTGCCGGGCTCACGGCCGATTCGATCGACATGCGGATCCACCACGATCCGCCGGCCCCGGCGTGGCGATGGCAGTTCGCGCTCTACTTCGCGGGCACGGGAATCTCTCTGTCCCACGTACTTCCGGTGCTGCACAGCCTGGGTGTCGAGGTGCTCGACGAGCGGCCCTATCAGGTCCGGCGCCCGGACGGACTGCAGTGCTGGCTGTACGAGTTCGGGATTGCCGTCCCGCCGGAGCTGTTGGACGACGCCGCTGCCGGCGTGCGGTCCGGTGGGCCCGACCAGCAGTTGCGCGATCGTCTCACCGACGCGTTCACCGCGGTCTGGTACGGCCGCTGCGAGGCCGACCGGTTCAACCAGCTCGTGCTGCGTGCCGGGCTGGAGTGGCGTCAGACCACGGTGCTGCGGGCGTACGTGAAGTATCTGCGGCAGGCCGGTTTCGCGTACAGCCAGGCGCACATCGAGACGGTGGTGCTCGCGCACCCGGAGATCGCGCGATCGTTGATCGATCTGTTCGAGGCGTTGTTCGATCCGGACGACGCCTCCCCGACGCGGGTGAAGGACCTCGAGCGGGGACTGCGGGCCGCGATCGGAGAGGTGGTCAGCCTCGATGTGGACCGCATCCTGCGCGCCCTGTTCGGCCTGGTGCAGGCCACACTGCGTACCAATCACTACGTCCGCGGCGACGACGGTGCGCCGCGTGGCTTCCTGTCGCTGAAGTTCGAGCCGCACCGCATCTCGGAACTGCCGAAGCCGCGGCCGCGTTTCGAGGTGTTCGTGTACTCGCCCGAGGTCGAGGGCGTCCACCTGCGGTTCGGACCCGTCGCGCGCGGCGGGCTGCGCTGGTCGGACCGGCGCGACGACTTCCGGACCGAGATCCTCGGCCTGGCCAAGGCGCAGGCGGTCAAGAACGCGGTGATCGTGCCGGTCGGGGCGAAGGGTGGGTTCGTCGTCAAGCAACCCGTGGCGCCGACGGGTGATCCGGCGCTCGACCGGCAGGCCGTGCGGGACCAGGGCGTCGCGTGCTACCGGACGTTCATCTCGGGTCTGCTCGACGTGACCGACAACGTCGACCGCGCCAACGGCGCGGTCGTGCCGCCGCAGCGGGTGGTCCGCCGCGACGCGGACGACACGTATCTCGTGGTCGCCGCCGACAAGGGGACGGCCACGTTCTCCGACATCGCCAACGACGTGGCGGCCGGTTACGGCTTCTGGCTCGGTGACGCGTTCGCGTCGGGAGGCTCGGCAGGCTACGACCACAAGGAGATGGGCATCACCGCCCGAGGGGCGTGGGAGAGCGTCAAGCGGCACTTTCGTGAACTCGGAATCGATGTCGCGGCAGACGATTTCACGGTTGTCGGGATCGGCGACATGAGCGGCGACGTGTTCGGCAACGGCATGCTGCTGAGCGAGCACATCCGACTCGTCGCGGCGTTCGACCACCGGCACATCTTCCTCGACCCCGACCCGGACGCGGCCCGGTCGTTCGCCGAGCGGCGCCGGATGTTCGCGCTGCCCCGATCGTCCTGGGCCGACTACGATTCCACGGTCGTCAGCGAGGGCGGCGGCGTCTACCCGCGCACCGCGAAGTCGGTGCCGGTCAGCCCCCAGGTGCGCGCGGTGCTCGGGCTCGGGGCCGACGTGACGACGATGGCGCCGCCGGACCTGGTGAAGGCGATTCTGGCCGCGCCGGCGGATCTGCTGTGGAACGGCGGTATCGGCACCTACGTCAAGGCGGCGTCCGAGTCCGACGCGGCGGTGGGGGACAAGAGCAACGACGCCGTCCGGGTGCACGGGGCCGACCTCCGGGTGCGGGTGGTCGGGGAGGGCGGCAATCTCGGTGTCACGCAGCTCGGGCGCATCGAGTACGCCCTGCACGGCGGCAAGATCAACACCGACGCGATCGACAACTCGGCCGGGGTGGACTGCTCCGACCACGAGGTCAACATCAAGATCCTGCTCGACTCGCTGGTCAGCAGTGGCGCCCTCGCGCAGCGTGACCGGGACCCACTGCTCGCGTCGATGACCGACGACGTGGCCCGACTGGTGTTGGCGGACAACGTCGCCCAGAACAACCAGCTGGGAATGTCCCGCGCCAGCGCGTCGCAGATGCTCGGCGTGCACCGTCGGTTGATCGCGATGCTGATCTCGCACCACGGCCTCGATCGGAAGCTCGAGGCGCTGCCCACCGAATCCGAGTTCAACCGGCGCGCGCAGGCCGGCGCCGGCCTGACGTCACCCGAGTTGGCGACGGTGATGGCACACGTGAAGCTGGCGTTCGAGCAGGACCTGCTCGCGACCGATCTGCCGGACAGCGAGTTCTTCGCGTCCGGGCTGCCCGGCTACTTCCCGCGTCCCCTGCGGGAGCAGTTCGAGGCCGCGATCCGCGCGCACCCACTGCGCCGGCAGATCGTCGCGACGATGCTCGCCAACGAGACGATCGACAACGGCGGCATCACCTACGTCTACCGGCTCGCGGAGGACGCCGGTGCGTCGAGCACGGACGCGGTCCGCGCCTACGCGGCCGTCACGCAGATCTTCGGCCTGCACGACGTGTGGGAGCGGGTCCGGATCACCGACGTCCCGTCGGACGTCTCGGATGTGCTGATGCTGCAGTCGCGCCGGGTACTCGACCGCGCATCGCGGTGGTTCCTGTCGAACCGGCCGCAACCCATCGCGGTCGGGGCCGAGATCAGCCGCTACGCGACGGCGTATCGACAGCTGGCGCCGCAGGTGCCCGGGTGGCTGCGCGGACACCACGTGACGGACCTCGAGAAGCGGTCGCGGGCGGTCATCGCGGACGGCGCACCGCGGGAACTCGCCCTCGAGGTGTACCGGCTGCTGGACCTGTTTCCGCTGCTCGACATAATCGACATCGCCGACATCTGCGAGCGGGACGGCGCGGAGGTCGCAGAGTTGTACTACGCGCTCGACGCGCACCTGGGCATCGACTGGTTGCTCACGGCGGTGTCCGACCTGGCGCGCGGCGACCGCTGGCATTCGCTGGCGCGGCTGGCGCTTCGGGACGACCTGTACGGGTCGCTGCGGTCACTCACGCTGGAGGTGCTGGTCGGTGGGGAACCGACGGAGACGCCGCAGGAGAAGATCGACTACTGGGAGTCGACCAACGCGTCGCGACTGTCGCGGGCGAGGTCCGCGCTCGCCGAGATCTTCGAGTCTGGAACGCTGGACCTCGCGACGCTCTCGGTGGCGGCGCGTCAGGTTCGCAGCATGGTGCGGGGTGTGGGCACCAGATCGGAGGTCGGAAGGTGAGCGGTTCTCAGGAGGCCGTGAGGAACGGGAGCCCTGTCGGTGCGGAGCCGGTGGGATTCCACACGCGGGTCGCGGTCCGCTGGTCGGACATGGACGCCTTCCAGCACATCAACCACGCCCGGATGGTGACGCTGCTCGAGGAGGCGCGGATCCCGTGGTTGTTCGAGGACCACTCGCCGACGGTGACGCTGCGGGACGGCGCGGTGATCGCCGACCTGCACGTGCGCTACCGCGGTCAACTCCGGCACGACGACAGCCCACTCGACGTCCTGATGTGGATCGAGCAGGTCCGTGCCGTCGATTTCACGATCGCCTACGAGGTTCGGCCCGCGGGCGCGGCATCCACGACGCCGGCGGCGATCGTCGCGTCCACCCAGATCGCTGCCTTCGACATCGGGACCCAGCGGTTGCGGCGGCTGACGGATTCCGAGCGCGCGTACCTGGAGCGCTGGAAGCGTGCGTGAACGTGTTCTGACGGTCCCGAACCCCGCGGACCGGGCCGACCTGGCGGTGTTCGTCGGGCGTGCCTTGCGGCTCGACGAGGCTGCGGTGGTGCGGCTGCGACAGCGGCCGGCGGGAGGGCTGTCGGTCTGGGCGGCAACAGGATTCGACGCCCTGGCGACGCGAGTCGTTGCCGGGGAGATCCGTCCGCAGGACACGACGGCCGGCGCCGACATCCTGCTACGGGCGATGTCGGAGCCCGATGTCGGCGCCGAGATCGACCCGGGGTTCGCGATGGACTCGGCGTGGCGCGGCGCGTTGCCGCCCGAGTCGGGATACGTACACGTGGACGACGTGCCCGCGCGGGTCCTGCTCGAACTGGCGCAGCGCGGCGCCGCGCTGGCGAAGGAACACGGCAGCGCGCAGGGCCCGCCCACGTCGCTGCTCGAGCAGAAGGTGCTCGACGTCGAGGGCGGCGGCACCCGCATCGAGGTCTCGATGCGCACCGTGTTCGCGCTCACCGGAATGGGATTCGTGCCACTCGCCGCGGGCGGTGCCGCGACCGCCGACACCGACCTCGCCGCGATCGCCGAGACCGAGATCGTGCGGGTGCGTGCGCACCCGTCGTGGCTGCGACTCGACGCCCGATTCGGATCGGTCTACGCGCGTCGGGCCGGCGCCATTCCGCTCTTCACGACGTAGGTCGGTGATCGGTGCCGGGTGCAATCAGCACCGGCACCAGGAACTGCTCGACCATGGCCCGCTCGTCCGCGGCGTCGGCGCCGGGCACGGTCAGTAGCGAGACGATCGCCCGCACCAGCCAGCGTGCGCGCCGGACGATCTCGATGTCGTCGGCGTGCCACAGGTCGGCCAGGAACGCGGTGCCGATCACCTCGATCACCTCGGACGTGCCTGCCAGTTCCGACGCGAGACCGGCGTCGCCCAGGCCGAACCACGCCGCCAGTGTCGGGGTGGAACGGACCTCGGCGATCGCCAGGAGGACAGCTTCGGTCACCCGCACCCGTGGGTCGTCGATGGGCGCGACCGTCGCCGCGATCTGCTCACCGAGCCGGCGGGCCTCCCGGTGCACGTACGCCCGGTGCAGTGCGCGTCGGTTCTCGAAGTAGCGGTAGAGCGTGGCGCGCGAACACCCGGCGGCCTTGGCCACCTCGGCCATCCCGGTTCCGGCAACGCCGCGTTCGACGAACAACTCGGCGGCGGCGTCGAGGATCTTCCCGGCCGCCGCCTCGTTGCGCTCGTCGCTCAGCCATACGCCGGATGTCTTGGCGGTCATGGCTATCCGGCGCGGAACGGGACGTGGGTGGGCCGGCGGACGTAGTTGCCGGCGGCGTACTCGACGCCGTCGATGTCGACCTCGAAGTCCGGGCAGCGCGCAAGCAGTTCCTCGAGCGCCACCCGAGCCTGCATTCGTGCGGCGGCAGCACCGAGGCAGTGGTGGTTGCCGTTGCTGAACGTCATGATCTGACGCGGATTGCGCAGCACGTCGAGTTCCTCGGCGTCCGGCCCGTACACCCGCGGATCACGGTTCGCGGAGCCGTACACCAGCAGCACCTTGCGGTCGGCGGGGATCGTGACGTCGTCGATGGTGACGTCGCGGGTGGTGGTGCGGGCCAGTCCCTGCACGGGGGACGTCAGTCGCAGCAGTTCCTCGATGGCGCCGTTGATGCGCGACGGATCGGCCAGCAGCAGTTCCCGCTGATCCCGGCGCTGGGTGAGCAGTTGCACTGCGCCGCCCAGCATTCCGGTCGTGGTGTCGTTCCCGCCGGTGACCATCGTGAAGGCGAACCCGAGGATCGACAGCAGTCCCGAGATGTCGTCGCTGTCGGCGCCGACCCCGGCCGCCACGAGGTGCGAGATGGTGTCGTCGCCCGCGGCGCCCTTGCCGATCTCGGCCCGACGCCGTTCGATGAGCCCGCCGAAGTAGCCCATCAGTTCGCCGACGGCGTTCGCCGCATCGAGTGGATCCCCGGTGGCGTTGGCCGCGACGATCGCGTCCGTCCAACCGTCGAACTGCCCGCGGTCCTCCGCCGGCACGCCCAGATAGTGGGCGACGACCATGCTGGGCAGCGGCTTGAACAGCGCCGTGACGATGTCGCCCTCGCCGGCGGCCCGCAGTTCCTCGAGTCGCTCGACGACGAACCTGCGCACCTCGGGTTCGACGGCCTCCACCTGGCGCGGTGTGAACCCGCGGGCGACCAGGCGGCGGAACTGCGTGTGGACGGGCGGGTCGAGCATCACCAGCGGGGGATTGTCCCGGAGCCCGATCTTGTCGAGTTCGCCGTAGGTCATGGTCAGTCCCTCGGCGGACGAGAACGTCCCCGCGTCGCGCGACGCCTCGTACACGTCCGCGTGCCGGGTGAGCACCCAGAAGTCGTCGGCGGGGGAGTTCGCGGGCACGACATTGTGGACGGGGTCGTGGTCGCGCAGTGCGGCGTACATCCCCCACGGGTCGCGCCAGGACTCGCCGGAGCGGGGCACGTAGGACGCCTGGCCGGACACTGTCGTCGTCATGTTTCGACAGTGAGACACATCACCCTTTTTGTCAAGGGTTCGAGTGTGCCCGCCGGCCGGCGGTGTCAGACCATCCAGGCGGCCGAATCTGCCGGAAGCAGCCCGTCGACGAGGGGTGCGCTCGAGAGCACGACCGTGCCCGGCGGGAGTTCGATCGGGCCGTCCGTCGCGTTCAACACGCAGATCAGACCGCCGGTGCGGCGGAATGCGAAACAGCCGGGAGGGCTTCCGTACCAATCGATTCCGGGCCCCGAACACTCCGGCAGCCTGGCTCGCAACTCGAGCGCCGCGCGGTACAGCGACAGCGTCGAGTCGACGTCCTCGAGCTGGGACTCCACGGTCAGTGCCGTCCACTGCGGCGGCATCGGCAGCCACGTGTCGGGGGTCGTCGAGAAGCCGAAGGGCGGGCGGTCACCCTCCCACGGCACCGGGACCCGGCACCCGTCGCGACCGCGCTCGGTATGCCCGGATCGCTCCCATGTCGGGTCCTGGAGGACGGCGTCGGGGAGATCGACGTTCGGCAGGCCGAGCTCGCCACCGTTGTAGATGAACGCCGCCCCCGGCAACGCCAACTCCACCAGGGCCATCGCGCGGGCGCGGGCCACACCGCGGGCGCCGCCGCCGTACCGGGTCACCTCGCGTTCGACGTCGTGATTCGACAGCGTCCAGGTCGGGGTGCCGCCGACCCGCGCCACCGCGTCGAGCGAGTTCTCGATCGCGGCGCGGACCGCATCGGCGGCGAACACCGTCTCGGCGAGCCGGAAATTGAAGCCCAGGTGCAGTTCGTCGGGGCGGATGTACCGGCCGAACCGCTCGTTGTCGCGCACCCAGATCTCGCCGACCGCCACCGCGTCCGGGAACTCGTTCATCACCCGGCGGATACCGCGATGGATCTCGTGCACGGCCGGGTTGTCGAAGCGCGGATCGTCGTCGTCGTTCTTCAGGAGTTCGTTGCCGGCCCAGTCGTGGTCGGGGAGCCCCTCCGGCTTGGCCATGCCGTGCGCCACGTCGATGCGGAACCCGTCGATGCCGCGGCGCAGCCAGAACCGGAGGGTCTGCTCCAGGTCCGCGAACACCTCGGGGTCGTTCCAGTTCAGGTCCGGCTGCTCGCGTGCGAAGATGTGCAGGTACCACTGGCCGGGAGTGCCGTCCGGTTCGGTGATCCGTGTCCACGCCGGCCCGCCGAAGACGCTCGGCCAGTTGTTGGGCGGCTCTGCGCCGTCCGGGCCACGTCCGTCCCGGAAGATGTAGCGGTCCCGGGCGCGGCCGCCGGGACGGTCCGCGAGAGCCTCCCGGAACCACGGGTGCTCGCTGGACGTGTGATTGGGGACGAGGTCCATCGTCACCCGTATCCCGCGGGCGTGCGCCTGAGCGATGAGCTCGTCCATGGTCGCGAGATCGCCGAACAGGGGATCGACGTCCCGGGGGTCGGAGACGTCGTAGCCGTGATCGGCCATCGGTGAGCGCATCACCGGACTGAGCCAGAGCGCATCGACACCCAGCAGCTCGAGATAGCCCAGTCGGTCGATCACACCACCCAGGTCGCCGATGCCGTCGCCGTTCGAGTCGGAGAACGACCGCGGATACACCTGGTAGAAGACCGCGTCGGACCACCACGACCGGGAGTCGGACGGTTCGTGGGCCGCGGACTTGTCCTCACGGATGGTCACAGCCACCAATAGTGCCGCATCGGCGGGCCGCTGAAGCGGTATGCGGCCGTGGTGTTTCTACACCGGCGAGTTGACCATCGACGCCGCCGCCATGTCCATGTAGTCGATCAGCGCGCGGCGGTGTGGTTCGTCAAGCGTCTGCTCGTCGATCGAGGCGATCGCGGTGTGCATGCACCGCAGCCACGCGTCCCGCTCGATCGGGCCGATCCGGAACGGATTGTGGCGCATCCGCAGGCGTGGATGCCCACGTTCCTCCGAGTAGGTGCGCGGTCCGCCCCAGTACTGCTCGAGGAACATGCGCATGCGGCGCTCGGCCGGCCCGAGGTCCTCCTCGGGATACAGCGGTCGGACCACCTCGTCCTTCGCGACTTCCTCGTAGAAGCGCGCGGTGAGTTTGCGGAACGTCTCAGCTCCGCCGACCGCCTCGTAGAAGGTCTGCTGCGTGGTGGGGTTCGTTTCAGTCATGTCCCGTCCCATTGTGCCCGGTTTCGAGTCGAGCATGCCTCGAGGACCGCCCGGCGCGCACGGACGTGGGGTGCGCCACCGTTCGTTCACCGTCCGTGCCGCAGATTTTTTCCCGGAAATGGGTGTGCGGACGCCGATCATCCGTGGTCAACTGGGGTCAGTCTTCGCGGAGGTCGCATGACACATCGACAGAGCGCGCGAGCGCATCGACAACTCGTGCCCACTGACGTGCGGGGAGACCGCACGCTGGGGGCTTTTCCGCTGCATGTCATCCCCGAGCCCGGATCGTCCGGGCTCGGTCTGCCGAGTCTCGGCACCGAGACTTCCTGGACTTCCCGGACCTCCTGGAACAAACGTCGGGTGCTGCTCCTCAACGCCACGTTCGAACCTCTCACCGCGCTGCCCGCGCGCCGCGCCGTCGTGCTCATGGTCTGCGACAAAGCCGACCCGGTTCACGAGGACCCGCTCGGTCCCGTGGTCCACTCCGAGGGCTGTGCCCTCCAGGTTCCGTTCGTCATCCGACTCCGCAACTATGTCCGGGTTCCGTACCGGACCCGAGTCCCGATGACCCGCGCCGCGCTCATGCACCGTGACCGCTTCCGCTGCGGGTACTGCGGGGACAAGGCCGAGACCATCGATCACGTCGTACCGCGCAGCCGTGGCGGCGGGCACTCGTGGGAGAACTGCGTCGCGTGCTGCGCGCCGTGCAACCACCGAAAAGCGGACAAACTGCTCACCGAGCTGGGGTGGACCCTCCGGACGGCGCTCGTGCCGCCCTCCGGGCCGCACTGGCGGTTGCTGTCGACCACCACCGAGGTACATCCCACCTGGCTTCCCTATCTCGGCGAGGGTGCGGCCTGATTCGGCCCCGACACTTCCATTTCGGCAGGACTCGGCTACGGTTTGCGTCGTGAGCATTCTCGAGACAGTGCTGATATTCGTAGGGATCCCCGTACTGGTGATCGCGATTGTCGCGGTCCCGTCCTACATGACCAAGAAGTCGCCCGGATTCGTTCCGACCGAGTACCGACTCGGTCAGCGCTGGACCCATCAGCCGGTCCTGTGGAGCGCTGTCGACGAGGTGACCACGCACGGTCACCACAGCGGACACGCTGCCGGTGCAGATCTGATCGGAGGTTCGGCAAGTGGCAAGTGGTGACGTTCTCCAGTCCTCGTCGGTAGCAGCGGCGGATCTGCCGATGGGCACCGTCGTGACCTCCGGCGGCCGCATCTCCGGCGTGCACCGCATCGGCGAGCCCTTCGCCGACCTGCTGCCGTTCACCACCGAGCAGTTGGTGCGCCTCGACGTCGCCCTGACGGAAGCGACGCGGTCGACCAAGGTGCGCTTCAACATCTACGTCGGCGATCTGGGCGAGAACCCGGCCGCCGGCGCGGACGCGGTCTTCCCGAACACCCCGGAGGCCGACCGGTCGATCCTGATCGCCGTGTCGCCGAACCAGCGGGTGATCGAGGTCCGCGGTGGCCGCGGCGTCGCGAACCGGGTCACGGATCGGGTCACGCAGCTCGGCGTCACCGCCGCCGTCGGGTCCTTCGGCGAGGGTGACCTCATCGACGGTCTCGTCTCGGCGCTGCGCGTCATGAGCGCCGCGATCGCCCCGAAGTAGTCCCGCACTTTCCGCTTCACCCCCGGTGACCCGATGTCACATGCGTTCAGTCGAACTGAACCGCTGTGACATCGGGTCACCGGCGTTTCCGGGGCCGGACGCGCAGGTCAGGTCGCGTCGAACGCGCGGGCCTTCAGTGAGCGAACGATGCCGGCGCGGCCCTCGACCACCAGCCGGCGCAGCGCGGGCGGATGCTCACCGGACAGGAACGCGTCGGCTGCGGCCACCGACTCCTCGCTGATCGACCACGACGGGTACAGCCCAACCACGACGGTCTGCGCGACCTCACTCGAGCGACGCTCCCACACCTCGGGGATCTCCGCGAAATACCGTGCGACATACGGCTCGAGCAGGGCGTCCTGGCCCGGACCGGCGAAGCCGCCGATGATCGCGCGGGCCGTGATGTTCGGGACGGTGTCGTCGTCGACGACGGTCGTCCACGCCCGCTCCTTCACCGCGGCCTGCGGGCGCGCCGCCGCGGCGGCCGCAGCGTGCCGTGCCCCCGCCGCAGTCGGATCCCGCTGCGCCTCGGCGTCGATGAACGGTGTCTCGATGCCGTCCGCGTCGACCTGACCGGCCGCGGCCAGGGCGTGCACCAGCCGCCAGCGCAGGTCGGTGTCCACGACCAGCCCGGTCAGACCCAGCGTTGCAGGGTCGGCGTCGAGCAGTTCCTGCAGCACCTCGGAGTGCCACGCCGACAGTTGCGACCCGGTGAGCGCGTTGACGAACGCCAGTTGGTGGTCCGAGCCGGGCTCGGCCTCGCGAGCCAGCTCGAGCAGCCGATCGGTGAACGCCGGCCACCCGAACGCGCCGGACCAGCCGGGCTCCGCGTACGCCGCGAGCGCGGTGTGCGCCTGCATCAGCAGCCGCTGCACCACACCGACCTCCGTCTCGGCGCCGATACCGCGCTGCACCAGGCCGACGAAGTCGCGCGCACGCATCTCCGCCTGCCGGGTCATCTCCCACGCCGCCGACCACGCGAGGGTGCGGGGGAGCGGCTCGGCGATGTCACCGATCCGGCCGATCAGGGTGTCGAGCGAATCCCGGTCCAGGCGCACCGAGCAGTACGTCAGATCGTCGTCGTTGACCAGGATCAGCTTGCCGCGCGGCACCCCGACCAGCTCGGGCACGTCGGTGCTCGCGCCCTCGACGTCGAGTTCGACGCGGTGCGTGCGGACCAGCTTGCCGCTCGCCGGGTCGTCGTCGTAGATGCCGACCGCGAGGCGGTGCACGCGGGTCTCGCCGGCGCCCGGCGCGGCGCCGTCCTGCAGCACCGCGAAGTTGCGGAAGGTGCCGTCGGGCTCGATCTGGAAGTCCGGGCGCAGGATGTTCAGCCCGGTCGTCTTGAGCCACTGCGCGCCCCAGCTCGACAGGTCGCGGCCGGACGCCTTCTCCAGCGCCCGCAGCAGGTCGTCGAACGTCGCGTTGCCGAACGCGTGCTCGGCGAAGTAGTCACGCAGGCCGGCCATGAACGGCTCCTGGCCCACATACGCGACGAGCTGCTTGAGCACGCTCGCGCCCTTGGCGTACGTGATGCCGTCGAAGTTCACCTCGACGGCCGCCAGATCCGGGATGTCCGCGGCGATGGGGTGCGTCGACGGCAACTGGTCCTGCCGGTACGCCCAGGACTTCTCCACGTTCGCGAACGTGGTCCAGGCGTTGGTGTACTCGGTGGCCTCGGTCTGGCACAGCACCGACGCGAACGTCGCGAACGACTCGTTGAGCCACAGGTCGTCCCACCAGCGCATCGTGACGAGGTCACCGAACCACATGTGCGCCATCTCGTGCAGCACGGTCTCGGCGCGCCGCTCGTACGAGTAGCGGGTCACCTTGGACCGGAACACGTAGTCCTCGAGGAAGGTCACCGCGCCCGCGTTCTCCATCGCGCCCGCGTTGAACTCCGGCACGAACAGCTGGTCGTACTTGCCGAACGCGTAGGGGATCCCGAAGTTGCGGTGGTAGAAGCCGAAGCCCTGCTTGGTCTCGGTGAACAGGCGTTCGGCGTCCATGTGTTCGGCGAGCGAGGAGCGGCAGTAGATGCCGAGCGGGATGGTGCCGTGCTCGTCGGTGTAGAAGTCGGTCCACTGCGCGTACGGTCCGGCGATGAGCGCCACCAGGTACGTGCTCATCCGCGGCGTCGTCCGGAAGACATGCCGGCCCGGCGTCGCGACCAGCGTCTGGACGGTCTCGGCGTTGGAGATCACCTTCCAGTCGTCGGCGGCGGTGACAGCGATGTCGAACGTGGCCTTGAGGTCCGGCTGGTCGAAGCACGCGAACATCCGCTTGGCATCAGCGGTCTCGAACTGCGAGTACAGGTACACCGCGTCGTCGGTGGGGTCGACGAACCGGTGCAGTCCCTCGCCGGTATTCGTGAACATGCAGTCGGCCTCGACGACCAGTTCGTTGGACTCGGCCAGGCCGTCGAGCGTGATGCCCGTCGACTCGTCGTACGACGACACGTCGACCGGGGTGCCGTTGAGCACCGCGGAATGCACTCTGGCGGCGATGATGTCGATGAACGTCGACGCACCCGCCGTCGCCGAGAAGGTGACGGTGGTGCGGGACCGGAAGGTGCTCTCGCCCGGCCGGCCGGCCCCGTCGGTGAGATCCAGTTCGATGCGATAGTTGTCGACGGTCAACAGTGCCGCGCGTTCGGCGGCCTGTTCGCGGGTCAGATTCGGTGGGGCCACAAAGATCTCCTCATCACGGATGGACAATCGACTCACTGCTATCCCATCACGCGTCCCCGTCCTCCCGCGATTTGCGCACTTATCGCGGCCGTTCCGAGGTCCGAGGCGCGACAAGTGCGCAAAACGCGGGGTCAGGGGAGGAGGGTGGGCAGCGGAACGGTGGGGTCGGCGAGGCGTTCGGGGTCGACCGGACCGGAGAACGCGACGAGCGCCTTGATGTCGTCGGTGACGTCCCAGATGTTGACGTTCATACCGGCCATGACGCGGTTGTCCTCGTCGAGCCAGAACGCCAGGAACTCTCGGCCCCCGACGTCGCCGCGGGTGACGACCGTCGCGTACTCCGGTGCCCAGCCCACGTACTCCATGCCCAGGTCGTACTGGTCGGTGAAGAAGTACGGCAGGTTGGTGTACTCGACCGGATGGCCGAGCATGGTCGCGGCCGCGACCGCCGGCTGGTTCAGCGCGTTGGCCCAGTGCTCGACGCGGACCCGGGCCGCCAGCAGCGGGTGCTGCTGCGCCGCGATGTCACCGACCGCGACGATGTGCGGATCGCTGGTCGTCAGCGTGCCGTCGACGAGGACGCCGCCGTCCACGGAAAGCCCCGCGGCCTCGGCGATCTCGATGTTGGGCTGCGCGCCCACCGCGACCAGCACCGCGTCGGCGGGCAGCACCGTCCCGTCGCCGAGCCGGACGCCGTCGGCGCGTCCGTCGGTGACGGTGATCTCCTCGACCTTGGCCCCGAAGCGGAGATCGACGCCGTGTTCGCGGTGCAGATCGGCGAACACCGCACCCATCTCCCGGCCCAACGCCGCGAGCAGTGGCAACTCGGCCGACTCCACGACGGTGACCGCGACATCGCGTCCGCGCGCGCCCGCCGCGACCTCGAGTCCGATCCAACCCGCGCCGACGATCACCAACCGGGCATCCGGGGAGAGCGCCTCGATCAGCGCGTCGGATTCGTCGACGGTGCGCAGGTAGTGCACCCCCGTCGCGTCCGCGCCCGGAATCGGTGGGCGACGGGATCGGGATCCGGTCGCGAGCGCGAGACGGTCGTAGCCGAGCGTCGACCCGTCCGGCAGGACCACGCACCGGCGGTCGCGATCGAGGGCCGTGACGGTGGTCCCCAGACGCAGATCGACGCGGTGGTCTCGGTACCAGTCACCGTGCAGCACTGTGAAATCAGGCAGATCCTTCTTGCCGGCGAGGTGTTCCTTCGAGAGGGGTGGCCGCTCGTAGGGGAGGTGATCCTCCTGGCCGAGGAGGACGATGGATCCGTCGAAATCTCTGGCTCGCAACGATTCCGCGACCTTGGCGCCGGCCAGGCCGCCGCCGACGATGACGAACGTGCGATTCGATGACTCGTGGGACGTCACGGCAGGCTCCGTTCCAGGGTGGTTACCGGCTGTCCTCCATCGACAGTAACGTTGCTTCGGGGCGTGCGGGAAGGCTTTCCGAACGTGCATGGTTGTCTATCAGTCGAGAGGTGTGACGCGGATCTGTCACACCGCAGGACGAGGGAGACACGCGTGAGCGCGGAAGCACAGACAAACCCCGGCAAGCCCGGCGAGAAGGACACCGTCGACTTCTGGTTCGACCCCCTGTGCCCCTGGTGCTGGATCACCTCGCGGTGGATCCTCGAGGTCACGAAGGTGCGCGACATCGAGGCCAACTTCCACGTCATGAGCCTGGCCGTGCTCAACGAAGGCAGGGAGCTGCCCGAGGAGTACCGCGAGAAGATGAGCAGGGCGTGGGGCCCGGTGCGGGTCCTCATCGCCGCTGCCCAGCAGCGGGGTGACGAGATCCTCCTGCCGCTCTACACCGCGATGGGAACGCGGATCCACAACGGCGGCAACCAGGACCTGACGAACGTCGTCGCCGAGGCTCTCGCCGAACTGGGCCTGCCCGCCGAACTGGCAGCGGCCGCGGACGCCGACGAGTTCGACGTCGAACTGCGCCGCAGCCACCACGCCGGCATGGACAAGGTCGGCGACGACGTCGGCACCCCCACCATTCACGTCAACGGCACCGCCTTCTTCGGCCCGGTGCTCTCGCGCATCCCGCGGGGCGAGGACGCCGGCAAGGTCTGGGACGGCACCGTCGCCCTCGCGTCCTACCCGCACTTCTTCGAACTCAAGCGCAGCCGCAACGAGGATCCCCAGTTCGACTGACGTCGACGGTCCGAGCGTGACGTCGTCGCGGCGTCCCCGAGGGGCGCCGCGACGACGTGACCTGTCAGAATTGACGTCATGCGCGTATACCTGGGTGCCGACCACGCCGGCTTCGAACGCAAGAACCAGATCATCGAACACCTCACCGCGAACGGCCACGAGGCCATCGACTGCGGTGCACACGTCTACGACGCCGTCGACGACTACCCGGCGTTCTGCATCGAGGCGGCCCGCCGCGTCGTCGCCGATCCGGGCAGCCTCGGCCTGGTCCTCGGTGGCAGCGGCAACGGCGAGCAGATCGCCGCGAACAAGGTCCCCGGCGCGCGCTGCGCCCTCGCGTGGAGCGTCGAGACCGCGCAGTTGGCCCGCCAGCACAACAACGCGCAGCTCATCGGTATCGGCGGCCGCATGCACTCGCTCGAGGAGACCCTCGCGATCGTCGACGCCTTCCTCGCCACCGAGTGGTCCGACGAGGAGCGTCACCAGCGCCGCATCGACATCCTCGCCGAGTACGAGAAGACGGGCGTCGCGCCGGCCGTGCCCGCGGCCCCCGAAGCCTGACGAAAACTAGGTAGTCACCTTGCCCGAGGGCCACACCCTGCACCGTCTCGCGCGCCTGCATCAGCGGCGTTTCGCGGGATCCGCGGTGGCGGTGTCGAGCCCACAGGGCAGATTCGCCGAGGACGCGGCCCTGATCGACGGCCGCGTCCTCGTGCGTTCCGACGCGTGGGGCAAACACCTGTGGCACCACTACGAGAACGGTCTCGCGGTGCACGTCCACCTGGGCCTGTACGGCAAGTTCACCGAGTCCGCCGTGCCGCTCGACGCCCCCGTCGGACAGGTCCGAATGCGCATGATCGGCGCCGACCACGGGACCGACCTGCGCGGACCCACAGCGTGCGAGGTGCTGCATCCGCCGCAGGTCGCGGCCATCGAAGCCCGGCTCGGCCCCGACCCACTCCGCAGTGACGCCGATCCCGACCGGGCCTGGGCCCGGATCTCGAAGTCGCAGACGCCGATCGGTGCGCTGCTCATGGACCAGGCCGTACTGGCCGGCGTCGGCAACGTCTACCGCGCCGAGATCCTGTTCCGGCACAACGTCCATCCCGAACGTCCCGGCAAGCGCATGGGCCGCACCGAGTTCGACGCGATGTGGGCCGACCTCGTCGACCTGATGAACGTCGGCGTGCGGCGCGGCAAGATGCACGTCGTGCGTCCCGAGGACGACCACGGCGACCCGGCCTACGCGAAGGACCGGCCGCGCACCTACACCTACCGCAGAGCAGGATCGGCGTGCCGCATCTGCGGCACGCCGATCGCTCACGCTGTCATGAAGGGGCGCAACCTGTTCTGGTGCCCCGGCTGTCAGGTCGACTAGAAGTCGAAGCCCCCGAAGTCGCCGCCACCGAAATCTCCGCCGAAGTCGCCGCCACCGTCGCCCATGGCGCCGTAGTCGGTGTCGCCGCCCCCGAAGTCGCCACCGTCGCCGCCGTCCCCACTGTCACCACCGTCGGCTCCGGCATCCCCGCCCGCATCGGAGCCGTCACCGGTACCGCTCTCGAAAGCCTGGGCGTCGTACGGAACTCCGGCCATGCCCGAGAACATCGCCGAGAACAGGAACATCGAGCCGACGCCCCACGCGCCTGCGACGAGCGCGGGCTTCCACCACGGCTCGGAGTACCAGCCGGCCGGGACCGGACGTCCCGCGACGCGGCCGCCGGGGTAGTAGTTGGGTGTGCGCGCCGACGGATTCGGCGATGCCGAGACCTGCCGGCCCTCGAACTCGATATCGCGGTTCTCGGTGACCGAACCGGCCGCCTTCTGGCCGTCGATGCTCGGGATCTCGGGACCGGGATCCATGCCCATCGCGGTGCGCGCGGCACGGATGTAATAGAGGCCCTCGAGGGCGGTCTGCTTCGCCAGACGTGCCTGCACGGGTGTCGTGGCCTGTTCGATCTGGGACCCGGCGGCGGTGTACCGCTCGGAGGCGTCGGCGAGGGCCTGCTTCGAGGCATCGTCGTTGCCGGCGAGGTTGTAGACCTGACCACCCAGGCGTTCGATCGCCTGGCGGGCGTCCGCCTTGGCGTCGTCGAGTTGGTTCGCCGAGTGGCCCTTGCTCTTGTTCTGGCTCTTCATCACCAGAAAGACGACGGCGCCGATGACGGCGATGATGAGGAGGAGTTCCACGGGGGGACCTTCCGGAGGTGTCAAATCGGACAATGTCAAGAGTACCGGGGTCCGGCGTGGCGTGATCGTGTCTCGGAACCTGTCGGTGGGCGATGCGAACATATGTTCGTGTCCGATTTCGCCGCTCGTTCGTCGCAACTGCCGCCACCGCCGCAGCGTGCCGAGGCGTCGATTCTGCATGCAGATCTGGACGCGTTCTATGCCTCGGTGGAACAGCGGGACGATCCGGGGCTGCGTGGTCGGCCGGTCATCGTCGGCGGGGGAGTGGTCCTCGCGGCCAGCTATGAAGCGAAGGCCTACGGGGTGCGCACCGCGAGCAGCGGAGCGGAGGCGCGGCGGCGCTGCCCGCACGCGATCGTCGTTCCCCCGCGGATGTCCGCGTATGCGCGGGCCAGCCGCGAGGTGTTCGACGTCTTCCGGGACACGACTCCGCTGGTCGAGGGGATCTCGATCGACGAGGCCTTCCTCGACGTGGGCGGGCTGAGGCGGATCGACGGCAGCCCCCGGCACATCGCGGAACGGCTACGGCGGCAGGTGCGGGATCAGGTGGGGCTGCCGATCACCGTCGGCATCGCGCGGACGAAGTTCCTCGCCAAGGTCGCGAGCGCAGTGGGGAAGCCGGACGGGCTGCTGTTGGTTCCGCCGGACCGCGAGCTCGAGTTCCTGCATCCGCTGCCGATCGAACGCCTGTGGGGTGTCGGGGCCGTGACCTCGGGGAAACTGCATGCGTACGGCGTCCGGACCGTCGCGGAACTGGCGGCGCTGTCGGAACGTGAACTGGCCACGGTGGTCGGGCCGGGGTCCGCCCGGCATCTGCATGCGCTGGCGTGGGCGCGCGATCCGCGACGGGTCGAGACGGGCCGGCGGCGGCGGTCGATCGGGGCGCAGAGTGCTCTCGGGCGCCGGACGCGGACTTTCGCGGAGATCGAGACGATCGCTGCTGCGCTGGTGGACCGGGTGACGCGGCGGCTGCGCGCCGCCGGGCGGGTGTGCCGGACCGTGGTGATCCGGATGAGGTTCGCGGACTTCGGACGTGCCACCCGGTCGGTCACTCTCGGTGAGGCGTCGGCTCGCACGGAGACCGTCCTCGCCGCGGTACGGGAGTTGCTGGAGCAGGCGCGACCGCTGATCGCCGAGCGGGGGCTGACCCTGATCGGCGTTGCGCTGACGAACCTGGACAGCGAAGGTGCCGAACAACTCGCCCTGCCGTTCGAGCCGGACACCGGGAACTCGTTGCGAGAGTCCGGCGGTGTCCGGCTCGACGGTGCGCTCGATGCGGTCCGGGCGAAATTCGGGTCGGTCGCGGTCACCCGCGCCGCGCTGCTCGGCCGCGACGGCGGCGAGAGCGTTCCGATCCTGCCCGACTAGTGCGAGCGCTGTGGTCTTTCGAGGACGATCAGGCGTTCGCGGCCTCGTTCAGCTGCTCGAGGGTGCCGGTGGCCTCCAGATACTCCTGCACCCAGCGTTCGATGACCGCGGAGGTCTTCTCCACCTTGGTGAACTGGCCGACGACCTGACCCACCGGGTTGAACGCGACGTCGACGGTCTCGTCCGGGTACTTGTGGGTGGCGGCCACTGCCATGCCGGACACCATGTACTGCAGCGGCATGCCCAGCGGCTCCGGGTTGCCCTCCTGCTCCCAGGCCTCGGTCCAGTCGTTGCGCAGCATGCGGCACGGCTTGCCGGTGAACGAGCGGCTCCGGACGGTGTCGCGGCTGGTCGCATTCACGTACGCGGCCTGCTGGACGGGCGTGTTCTCGGCCTCTTCGACCATGAGCCACTGCGAGCCGGACCACGCGCCCTGGGCGCCGAGTGCGAGTGCGGCGGCGATCTGCTGGCCGCTGCCGATGCCGCCCGCCGCGAGCACGGGGACCGGAGCGACCTCCTTGACGACCTGCGGCCACAGCACGATCGAGCCGACCTCGCCGCAGTGCCCGCCACCCTCGCCGCCCTGCGCGATGATGATGTCGACGCCGGCGTCGGCGTGCTTGCGGGCCTGGTACGGCGAGCCGCACAGGGCGGCGACCTTACGTCCGGCGTCGTGGATGTGCTTGATCATGTCCGCCGGCGGGGTGCCGAGAGCATTGGCGATCAGCGTGACCTTCGGGTGCTGCAGCGCGACCTCGACCTGCGGGGTGGCGGTGGCCTCGGTCCAGCCGAGCAGTTGCAATGCGTTGTCGCTGCCGTCGTCGGGCAGGGGCACGCCGTGGTCGGTGAGAATCTTGCGTCCGAAATCGAGAGTGGACTGCGGCACCATCGACTGGAGCATCTTGGTCAGCTCGTCGGCCGACAGGTTCGAGTCCATGCCCTCGTACTTGTTGGGGATGACGATGTCGACGCCGTACGGACGATCGCCGATGTGCTCGTCGATCCACTTGAGCTCGATCTCGAGTTCCTCGGGTGTGAACCCCACGGCGCCGAGAACGCCGAATCCGCCGGCCTTGCTGACGGCGACCACGACATCGCGGCAATGGGTGAATGCGAAGATCGGGAACTCGATACCGAGATCGTCGCAGAGTGGGGTGTGCATCCGGCACTCCTTCAGTGGTCTGCCTGATTCAGGCGGAGATTCTGTAACAGGTTCCAACCTAGGCCGGGATGCCTTCGCTGCGGTGGGAATCGCGGAGTGCCGGCAGCTCGTCGTAATGTGACAAGAGTCACTATGCGGGGATCGGTGCGCGCCGGCGACGGGTGTCCGGTTCGTCGAGCGGGTCCGAGATGCGGAGGGCCCGAATGGATGCAGAAACCAGAAAACCCCCACTGTTCGGACGGGTATCCGAGTGGTGGGGGCTTCCTCCGTGTGGAGGGGATGACGGGAATCGAACCCGCGTAATCAGTTTGGAAGACTGAGGCTCTACCATTGAGCTACATCCCCGTGCATACGACATTAGTGGGATCGCCAGCGATGCCGTCTGCGAGATGAGACTGTACCCAACCTCGCTTTGGATTTCATAATCGGGGGGCCGTAGGATTCTGTCTCGGGTCCTCGCGAGGTTGGCGATGGCCTGTTTCTGACGGGATGTGGCGCAGCTTGGTAGCGCATCCGCTTTGGGAGCGGAGGGTCGCAGGTTCAAATCCTGTCATCCCGACCACGTATGCGTCGGTGTCGCGATTGCGGCACCGACGCACGACATAGAGCAACGAAGAGCACCACCACTACGAAGGAGCCAGATCCGTGAAGAGCACCGTCGAGCAGCTCAGCCCGACGCGAGTCCGTATCAACGTTGAGGTGCCCTTCGAGGAGCTCAAGCCTGATTTCGACAAGGCCTACAAGGCGCTCGCGCAGCAGATCCGTCTCCCCGGCTTCCGTCCGGGCAAGGCTCCGGCCAAGCTGCTCGAGGCTCGTGTCGGCCGCGGCGCAGTGCTCGAGCAGGTCGTCAACGACGCCCTTCCGGCTCGCTACTCCGAGGCCGTCAACGCCACCGAGGTGAAGGTCATCGGCCAGCCGGAGATCGAGATCACCAAGCTCGAGGACGGCCAGGAGCTCACGTTCACCGCTGAGGTCGACGTCCGCCCCGAGATCACCCTCCCCGACTTCTCCACCGTCGCCGTCACGGTCGACCCGATCGAGGTCACCGACGAAGCGGTCGCCGAGCAGCTGCTGTCGCTGCGTCAGCGCTTCGGCACCCTCAAGGGTGTCGATCGTGAGGTCCAGGACGGCGACTTCGTGTCGATCGACCTGTCCGCCACGGTCGACGGCCAGGCCGTCCCGGAGGCCACCGCATCGGGCCTGTCCCACGAGGTCGGTTCGGGTCAGCTGATCGAGGGCCTCGACGAGGCCATCGTCGGCGTCAAGGCCGGCGAGTCGAAGGACTTCACCTCCAAGCTGGTCGCCGGTGAGTTCGCGGGCCAGGAGTCGGTCATCACCGTCACCGTCGCGTCCGTCAAGGAGCGCGAGCTGCCCGAGGCCGACGACGAGTTCGCCCAGATGGCAAGCGAGTTCGACACCCTCGAAGAGCTCGAGGCCGACCTGCGTGAGCGCGTCGCACGCGTCCGCAAGGTCGAGCAGGCGGGCCAGATCCGCGACAAGGTTCTCGAGACGCTGCTGGAGACCGTCGAGGTTCCGCTGCCCGAGGCCGTCGTCAAGGCCGAGGTCGACGCCGCGCTGCACGATGCGATCCACGGCCTCGACCACAACGAGGAGAAGCTGAACGAGCTCCTCGAGTCGCAGGGCACCACGCGTGAGCAGTTCGACGCGGACGCCAAGGAGGCTGCGGAGCGCTCGGTGAAGACCCAGCTGCTGCTCGACGCCATCGCCGATGCCGCGGGCACCACCGTCGGCCAGGACGAGCTCACCGAGCGCATCCTGTTCCAGGCGCAGCGCTACGGCATGGCTCCGGAGCAGTTCATCCAGCAGATCCAGCAGGCGAACCAGCTCGGCGCCGTCTTCGCGGACGTCCGTCGCGGCAAGGCCCTTGCCGGTGTCGTCGAAGCTGCGACCGTCACCGACACCACCGGTGCCGCGATCGACACCGCCGAGATGTTCGGATCCGCCGAGGCGGACGCCGACGAGGCCGAGGCCGAGGGCGACGACAAGTAACACCCCTGCGGAACGACGTGTGCCACCTCCGGTGGGCGCGAGTATTTCCGCTTAAAGCGAAGTAGGGCGGCACCGGGACTCCGGTGCCGCCCTACTTGGTTAGTGTCAGTGTCAGGAACCAACGACTTATCGAGAAGGCAGGTACCGTGACTTACCAGAATCCCGCCATGACTTCAGCCACCTCCGGTCTGAATCTCAGCGACTCGGTGTACGAACGCCTGCTTCGCGAGCGCATCATCTTCCTCGGCACGCAGGTGGACGACGACATCGCGAACAAGCTGTGCGCCCAGATCCTGCTGCTGTCGGCAGAGGACCCCACCCGGGACATCTCCCTGTACATCAACTCGCCCGGCGGTTCGGTCACGGCCGGCATGGCGATCTTCGACACGATGCAGTTCGCCGAGTGCGATGTTGCGACCTTCGGCATGGGCCTGGCGGCCTCGATGGGACAGTTCCTCCTGTCGGCGGGCACGAAGGGCAAGCGGTACGCCCTGCCGCACGCGCGGATCATGATGCATCAGCCGTCCGCCGGCATCGGTGGCACCGCGTCCGACATCGCGATCATGGCGGAGCAGTTTGCGCACACCAAGCGTGAGATGGCCGAGCTCATCGCGGAGCACACCGGTCAGACCGTCGAGCAGATCACCGCGGACTCGGACCGTGACCGTTGGTTCACCGCGAAGGAAGCGCTCGAGTACGGCTTCGTCGACCACGTCATCACCCGCGCGCGGCAGGCCGGCGGCGCAGGCAACTAGCCCGCGACCCATCCGACCTTCCGCCCACACCTTCTTGGAGAACTGATGACCAACCTCTTCGATCCCCGTGCCGCCCACGCACTCGGCGGTCAGGCTCCGGCCGGCGCCCAGTCGCGCTACATCCTGCCCTCGTTCATCGAGCACTCCAGCTACGGCGTCAAGGAGTCCAACCCGTACAACAAGCTGTTCGAGGAGCGCATCATCTTCCTCGGCGTGCAGGTGGATGACGCGTCGGCGAACGACGTGATGGCGCAGTTGCTGGTGCTCGAGTCGCTCGACCCGGATCGCGACATCACCATGTACATCAACTCGCCGGGCGGCTCGTTCACGTCGCTGATGGCGATCTACGACACGATGCAGTACGTGCGGGCCGACATCACGACGGTCTGCCTCGGCCAGGCGGCGTCGGCTGCCGCGGTCCTGCTGGCGGCCGGCACGCCCGGCAAGCGCCTGGCACTGCCGAACGCGCGTGTGCTGATCCATCAGCCCTCCACCGGTGGCATCCAGGGCCAGGTGTCGGATCTCGAGATCCAGGCCGCGGAGATCGAGCGTATGCGCCGTCTCATGGAGACCACGCTCGGCAAGCACACCGGCAAGGATCCCGACGTCATCCGCAAGGACACCGATCGCGACAAGATTCTGACGGCGGAGGAGGCGAAGGAGTACGGCATCATCGACGACGTGCTCCAGTACCGGAAGCTGTCCGCGCAGAAGTGATGTGGGGCATCCCGGTTCGCCGACACGCCGAGGGATCGGATTGCGGCGGACCGGGGTGCGCACCGGTCAAGCTGGGGCATTCCGCGTGCTGCAC
Organism: Prescottella defluvii; assembly: GCF_000738775.1. Taxonomy (GTDB): domain Bacteria; phylum Actinomycetota; class Actinomycetes; order Mycobacteriales; family Mycobacteriaceae; genus Prescottella; species Prescottella defluvii. The sequence goes on along the minus strand of NZ_JPOC01000005.1, from coordinate 11,873 downwards.
GCGGATGTGATTCATGTGTCGGGATCGTGTTCACCGTGCGGGAATCACCGGCTTTTGGTCGACCTCTTTCCCGATCTGCGGGTACGGTCACACCATGGGCCTTCGATCCTGATCCGAGATCGCGGCAGAGCGGGCACAGCGGCCCGCGGGGATTCGGGTGAGGGTGCTCGCACGTAGACAAGGAAGTAGGGACCTTACGAGATGGCACGCATCGGTGACGGCGGCGATCTGCTCAAGTGCTCTTTCTGCGGTAAGAGCCAGAAGCAGGTCAAGAAGCTCATTGCGGGACCGGGGGTCTACATCTGCGACGAATGCATCGATCTGTGTAACGAGATCATCGAGGAAGAGCTGGCGGAGTCCAGTGAGGTCAAGCTCGACGAGCTGCCCAAGCCCGCGGAGATCCGCGACTTCCTCGAGAACTACGTGATCGGCCAGGACGCGGCGAAGCGGACGCTGGCGGTGGCGGTCTACAACCACTACAAGCGCATCCAGGCGGGCGACCGTAGTCGGGACGCGCGCGGTGAGACCGTCGAGTTGGCGAAGTCGAACATTCTCATGCTCGGGCCCACCGGCTGTGGCAAGACCTACCTGGCGCAGACGTTGGCGAAGATGCTCAACGTGCCGTTCGCGATCGCGGACGCGACGGCGCTGACGGAGGCTGGATACGTCGGCGAGGATGTCGAGAACATCCTGCTGAAGCTGATCCAGGCCGCCGACTACGACGTCAAGCGCGCCGAGACCGGCATCATCTACATCGACGAGGTCGACAAGATCGCCCGGAAGAGCGAGAACCCGTCGATCACGCGGGACGTGTCGGGCGAGGGTGTGCAGCAGGCGCTGCTGAAGATCCTCGAGGGCACGCAGGCGAGTGTGCCGCCGCAGGGTGGGCGCAAGCACCCGCATCAGGAATTCATCCAGATCGACACCACGAATGTGCTGTTCATCGTGGCGGGTGCGTTCGCCGGGCTCGAGCGGATCGTCTCCGATCGAGTCGGTAAGCGCGGCATCGGCTTCGGCGCGGAGGTGCGTTCGAAGGCCGAGATCGACACGCAGGACCATTTCTCGGAGGTCATGCCCGAGGACCTGATCAAGTTCGGTCTGATTCCCGAGTTCATCGGCCGGCTTCCGGTCGTGGCGTCGGTGACGAATCTCGACAAGGATTCTCTCGTCAAGATCCTCTCCGAACCGAAGAACGCGCTCGTCAAGCAGTACACCCGCCTGTTCGACATGGACGGCGTCGAACTCGAGTTCACGGTGGACGCGCTGGAGGCGATCGCCGACCAGGCGATCCACCGCGGCACGGGCGCCCGTGGCCTGCGCGCGATCATGGAGGAAGTCCTGCTGCCGGTGATGTACGACATCCCCAGCCGTGACGATGTCGCGAAGGTCGTCGTCTCTGCGGAGACCGTCAACGACAATGTCCTGCCGACGATCGTGCCGCGTAAGCCGGACCGCAACGAGCGCCGCGACAAGAGCGCGTAGTTCCGCTCCGAACGAAACGAGGGAAGCCCGGGTGCCGACAGTGCGCCCGGGCTTCCCTCGTTTCAGGGCGCGCGTAGCAGGGCGAGCGCGAGGGAGTTCAGTTCCTTCTCGTAGTCGGCGAGATCGGGCGCCCAACCGGCCTCGTGTTCGCGCTCCCACGTCGCCAGACCCGACACCACGAATCGCACCGTCATCGCGACGCGCCGGGCGCTGCGTTCGGTGTCGAGGTGGGTGAGTTCGGCGCGGATGCCGGCGAAGACGTCCTGCAGCAGCGCGGTGTGGCCGATGCGGGGGTATCGGGGATCGTCCGGCACGAGCGAGGTCGGGCGGGTGACGAAGTCCATGTGGACCCCGGTCAGCCACTGTTCGTTGAAGCGCGCCCAGTACGACGGCGAGTACGCGCCGACCTCCGCGACGAGGGGATGCACGTAGGCGGCGACGAGTCCTTCCAGTCGGTCGGGGTCGTCGCTGTCGATGCTGTGGAGAATCTCGCGGCGCAGCTCGTTGATGGTGCCGAGATGCTGCAGCCACACCGATTCGAGCAGGCCGTCCCAGCTGCCGAAATGGTAGGTGATCGCCGAGTTGTTCCGCTGGCCGGCGGTTCTCACGATCTCCCGAGCGGAGACCCCGTGCATGCCGCGTTCGGCGATGAGGCGCTCGGCAACCTGGAGGATCGTGTCGCGGCCATTCGGGGTTGTCATAGCGGTCAGCGTACTGAATGGGTTATCTTCATCCGCCTAAGGCATATTTCTTAACCCGGAGGTTCTCTGTGTTCTCGGTGACGAAGACCCGCGATGGTCGACGTGGAGGCGTTCTCGCCGTCGTCGCGGCAACGTCCGTCGCGCTCGTTGCGGCCGGCTGTAGCAGCGACGCGGGCGGTGACGCGCCTGTGGTGCTCGAGCCCGGCCGGTTGCTGTCGAGTCAGCCGCTCACGGGCGCCCCCGTGCTGCCCAGCGCTGCCCGCAGCGAACTGATCACCTACGTGTCGCAGAATGCGCAGGGTGATCCGGTGGTCGTGTCCGGCACGGTATCGCTCCCGAAGACGTCGGCGCCGGACGGCGGGTGGCCGGTTCTCAGCTGGGCGCACGGCACCACGGGTGTCTCCGACCTCTGCGCGCCGTCCGCAGATTCGGACGACGGCCTCGCCCACGACTACCTCGCTGCGGTCGACGTCACGCTCGACCGCTATGTCGCCGACGGCTACGTCGTCGTGCAGACCGACTATGTCGGCATGGGCACTCCGGGCGGCCACCCGTACATGGACGGTGGGACGGAGGCCAACGCCGTCGTCGACATCGTGCGGGCGAGCCGCGACCTCGACGATTCGATCAGCGGTCAGTGGTACGCGATGGGGCACAGTCAGGGCGGGCACGCCGCGCTGTTCACCGCCGCGCAGGCCGAGGAACGTGCGCCGGAACTGGATCTGCGGGGCGCGGTCGCGATCGCGCCGGGCAACGGCACCAGCCGGACGCCCGAGTACTTGGCCTCCGGAGATCCTGCGGTGGCCCCGGCGCTCGCGTTCCTGCCGCTGATCCTGCTCGGCGCCGAGGCCGCGGACCCGTCGATCGACGCGGATGCGTACGTCACGCCCGCCTCGAAGGCTCTGCTGACCGCCGCCCGCAATGGCTGCGTCGCGCAGATCCGCGACGTGATCCCGTCGGTGCCCGTCGACCAGGCCTTCGCGCCCGGCGCGGACATGGACGCGCTGATCGGGTACCTGAAGAAGCAGGAGCCGTCGCAGTTGACGCTGTCGGTCCCGACGCTGATCCTGCAGGGAACCGCAGACACGCTGGTCGCCGAGCCGGGATCGCGGGCGCTGGCGAAGGCTCTGTGCGACAACGGATCCTCGGTCGGATACAAGACGTACGAAGGTGCCGACCACCGCGCCGCGGTCGCGGACTCGTTCGGCGACGCCGAGCAGTTCTTCCGGCAGTTGCAGAACGGTGAGACGCCCGCGGGCGCCTGCTAGAAAGGCCCGAACAGCTCCGAGTATCGCGGGGGATTCCCCACCAGTTCCCCGGTGGGGAGCGTGACGACGGTGTCGACGAGTCCGACGGCACCGTCGTCGTCGGCGCACTGCGCGGTGACGGTGTAGTCGGCGCTGTCGGTGTACTGGCCGGCCAGGTGCAGCGTCTCGTGGGGTGTGGTCGCCCAGTAGACGCCCACGCCACCGTCGAGGATCTCCATCAGTTGGCCCATGACGGGCTGATCGTCCGCGTCGCGGACGAGGATGGCGCACCGGGCGGGAGCATCGGTGGTGGACTGCACGTCCAGCAGCGTCACCAGGATCGAGTTGCCGAACGTGCGGGCCTCGGCCTGCGCCGTGACGGCCGCCGATGCGGGTGACGCGCACAGGACGGCCGTGAAGGACATGCCGGCGAGTGCGGCGGACAGCGCGCCGATGCGCAGTGACGACCTCGCAGCACCCATGTGTGACGCCCTCTCGTCCGTCCCCGCTCGAGCGCCATCCACTCTCGCACGTGAGGCGCCGGGCCACCCGGGATCACCCGATTTTCGGGTGCGGCCCCGGGTCACTGCTTGATGCGGTGCTCGCCGGTGTAGACGTTCATGCTCTCGCCGCGGAGGAAGCCGACGAGCGTCATCCCCTGGTCGCGGGCCAGGTCGACGGCCAGCGACGACGGCGCCGACACGGCACCGAGCATCGGGATCCCGGCCATCGCGGCCTTCTGCACGAGTTCGAACGAGGCCCGGCCACTGACGATCAGGACGACACCGGACAGGGGGATCCGCCGCTCGGTGAGCGCCCAGCCGACGGCCTTGTCGACCGCGTTGTGCCGACCGACGTCCTCGCGGAGCGCGAGGAGGGCGCCGTCGGGGGTGAACAGCCCGGCCGCGTGCAACCCGCCGGTGGCCTCGAACACCCGCTGGCCGCGACGCAGGGTGGGCGGCATCGAGAACAGCGCGGCGGCCGTGACGTCGACGGCGGCGGTCGACAGCGGGAAGCGGCTGCGGGTGGCGACCTCGTCGAGCGACGCCTTTCCGCACACCCCGCATGCCGAGGTGGTGAGGAACGCGCGTCGCCCCCGGTCGCCCGGATCCGGCACGCCCGCCGCCAGTTCGACGTCGAGGACGTTGTAGGTGTTGGCGCCGGCATCGTCGACGCCGTCGCAGTACCGGATCACCGAGATGTCCTCGGCGCCGCCGATGATGCCCTCGGCCAGCAGGAAGCCGTGGACCAGGTCGATGTCGTTGCCGGGGGTGCGCATCGTGACGGTGAGGGACCGCCCGCCGAGACGGATCTCGAGGGGTTCCTCGACGGCGAGGGCGTCCGGGCGGCGTCGGATGCCGTCCGGGGTGATGTGCAGGACCGGCCGCCGCGCGGTGACGCGTCCCATCAGCCGGTCCGGGCAGGTTCGAGTCGCACGACGATCGCCTTCGACACGGGCGTGTTCGACTTGGCGGCAACGTGATCCAGGGGGACCAGTGGGTTCGTCTCGGGGTAGTAGGCGGCCGCGTTGCCGCGCGGGGTGCTGTACTCGACGATCCGGAAGTCGTGGACCCGACGTTCCTCGACCGTGCCGTCGGGCGTGGTCCACTCGGAGACGATGTCCACCATCCGGCCGTCGGACAGTCCCATCTCGGCGATGTCGGCGGCGCTGACGAAGACCACCTTCCGTCCGCCCTTGACGCCGCGGTAACGGTCGTCGAGGCCGTAGATCGTGGTGTTGTACTGGTCGTGGCTGCGCATCGTCTGGAGGATCAGCCGTCCGGGTGGGGTCGGCACCCACTCGAGCGGGTTGACCGCGAAATTGGCGCGGCCGGTGTGGGTCCGGAACTCCCGGGCATCGCGCGGGGGGTGCGGCAACTGGAAGCCGTCGGGGCGGCGCACCCGGGTGTTGTAGTCCACGCAGCCCGGCACGACGCGGGAGATGGAGTCCCGGATCAGGTCGTAGTCGCCTTCGAACGCGGTCCACGGCACCGGATGGTCGGAGCCGAGCAGTTCCCGCGCGAGCTGGCAGACGATCGCGACCTCGCTGCGCAGGTGTTCGCTCACCGGCTTCAGCCGCCCGCGGGACAGGTGCACCATCGACATCGAATCCTCCACCGACACCAACTGTTTGCCGGCCGCCTGGACGTCGAGGTCGGTGCGGCCGAGGGTCGGCAGGATCAGCGCTGTGCGCCCGTGCACGACGTGGCTGCGGTTGAGCTTGGTCGAGATCTGCACGGTCAGTTCGCAGTTCCGCAGCGCCTGCTCGGTGGCGGCGGTGTCCGGGGTGGCCGACACGAAGTTGCCGCCCATCGCCACGAACACTCGCGCGCGGCCGTCGCGCATCGCCCGGATCGCCTCGACGGTGTCCCAGCCGTGCCGGCGGGGGCTCTCGATCGAGAACTCGGCGTCGAGGGCGGTGAGGAACTCCTCGGGCATCTTCTCCCAGATGCCCATGGTGCGGTCGCCTTGCACGTTGGAGTGGCCGCGGACGGGGCACACGCCCGCGCCCGGCTTGCCGATCATGCCGCGCATGAGCAGCAGGTTCACGGCCTCCTGGATGGTGGCGACCGCGTGGGCCTGCTGCGTCAGGCCCATCGCCCAGCAGGTGACGGTGCGGTTGGAGGCGGCCAGCGCGCTGGCGGTGTCCTCGAGTTGTCGCATCGTGAGCCCGGTGGCTTCGACGACGGTGTCGAGGTCGACGGCACGCACGTGCGCGGCGTACTCGTCGAACCCCGCGCAGTGCGCGTCGACGAACGCCCGGTCGACGACGGTGCCGGGTGCGCGGTCCTCGGCCTCGAGCAGGAGCCGGCCCAGGCCCTGGAAGAGTGCCATGTCGCCGCCGAGTCGGATCTGCAGGAACTCGTCGGCGATCTGGACGCCGTCACCGACGACCCCGTTGATCTTCTGCGGGTCCTTGAACCGGCGCAGGCCGGCCTCCGGCAACGGGTTGATCGCAATGATCCTGGCGCCGTTGGCCTTCGCCTTCTCGAGCGTCGACAGCATGCGGGGGTGGTTGGTGCCCGGATTCTGGCCGGCGATGAGGATCAGGTCGGCCTGCTCGATGTCCGGAACCGAGACCGAGCCCTTGCCGATGCCGATGGCCTCGGTGAGTGCACTGCCCGACGACTCGTGGCACATGTTGGAGCAGTCCGGCATGTTGTTGGTGCCGAAGCTGCGAATCATCAACTGGTACAGGAACGCCGCCTCGTTGCTGGTGCGGCCCGACGTGTAGAATACGGCTTCGTCGGGCGTTGCGAGCGAGCGGAGCTGGTCGGCGATCAGCCGGTACGCCTCGGCCCAGTCGACCGGTTCGTAGTGGTTGCTGCCGGGGCGCAGCACCATCGGGTGCGTGAGCCGGCCCTGCTGCCCGAGCCAGTAGTCGGTGCGGTCGGCCAGGTCCGAGATCGAGTGAGCGGCGAAGAACGCGGGCGTGACCGTCCGGAGCGTCGCCTCCTCGGCGACCGCCTTGGCGCCGTTCTCGCAGAACTCGGCCGGCTTGCGGTGGCCGGGTGTCTCCGGCCAGGCACAGCCGGGGCAGTCGAAGCCGTGCCGCTGGTTGAGTCGGGTGAGGGTGCGCGCGGTGCGGGCGACGCCCATCTGCTCGACCGCGCGCTCCAGCGACACGAGCACGGCAGGCACGCCGGCCGCGTAGTCCTTGGCGCGGCCGACGACGAGATCGCTTTCGTCGATGTCTTCCCGGGGACCCTTGCGCGTCATGCCTCCCATACTGGCCCGAGAGATCGTGCGATGCACGGTCCGACGCACCGAACCGCAGGGTAAGGTCGGTGAGCCTTACCTACTTCTGTGCTCGTGTTGCGAACGGAGGGTCTGACGATGGGGGATTGCCGACCGGGGCGCGGTTTCGAGGTGATCGAGCGCCGGGACGCGAGCGCTCTCTCACGGAGGTGTTTCCTGATCGGCGGCACGGGCGCCCTCCTGGCATTCGCGGCGGCGTGCAGCAGTGCAGAATCCGCCGGTGGCGGCTCCGACGACGCTCCCGGTGCGACCATGGCCCACAAGTACGGGCAGAGTACGGCGCCCGCCGAGCCCAAGCGGGTGGTGAGTGTCGGCTACAACGATCAGGACGCGCTGCTGGCTCTGGGAGCGGTGCCGGTCGGGGTGTTCGACTGGTACGGCGACCACCCGAGCGCCGTGTGGCCGTGGGCGCAGGACGCCCTGGGTGACGCGGAACTGCCGATCATCGGCAGCGCGAGCAGCGGCATCGACATCGAGAAGGTCGCCGGTGTCGCACCGGATCTCATCGTGGGTACGTATTCGGGTCTCACCCAGGGCCAGTACGACAAGCTCTCCGCGATCGCCCCGACGGTGGCGCAACCGGCCGGGGTCGCGGATTACGGTGTGCGCTGGCAGGATCAGATCACGATCGTCGGGGAGTCGCTGGGGCGGCAGGACCGCGCCGCCGAACTGGTGTCGGGTGTGCAGCAGCAGTTCACCGACGTTGCGGCCGCGAACCCGGTGTTCGCCGGCAAGACGGTGCTCGTTGGGGCGTTGAAGGGGCCAGGCCAGTTCGGGGTGTACGGGCCAGAGGACCCCAAGGTTCGCTTCTTCACCGAACTCGGGTTCGTGAATCCGCCTGTGGCCGAGCAGGTCCGCAGGACGAACTTTGCCGAGATCAGCACCGAGCAGCTCTCGCTCGCGGACGTCGACCTTCTCGTCTGGTACGCGGGCGGCGGGTTCGGCGACGATCTCCGCGCCGAGCTCGGCAAGACGGCGATTTACCAGACACTCGACGTCGTCCGGAACGGGCGCACGATTATCCTCGACGACGAAGCGGCGGAGGCCATGACCTGGAGCACGGTGCTGTCGTTGCCGTACGCGCTGCAACAGATTCCGCCCCGAATCGCACCACTACTGGGCTGACCTGGCCGGTACCCTCGTGGTCATGGCTGTCGTCGTACGACCCGTGACCCGACCGGACATTCCCGCGTTGTCGCGCGCGCTGGCCGAGGCGTTCGACGACGATCCGGTGATGAGTTGGATGCTGCCCGACGCATCCAAGCGGCCGGCGGGCCTGGCGCGACTGTTCGCGGCCGAGATCCGCTACCACCATCTCGCCGGTGGGGGTGCGGAACTCGCGACTTCGGCCGACGGCGCCATCGTCGGCGGTGCTCTGTGGGATCCGCCGGGCCGCTGGAAGCAGTCGGCGTTCGATTCCCTTCTCAGCCTGCCGACCGTCGCGCTGGCGCTGGGGCGGTACATGCGTGTCGGTGCCGAGGTTTCGCACGTCCTCGAGGCCGCGCATCCCACCGAACCGCACTGGTATCTGGCGACCATCGGCACCTCGGCGGCGGGCCGCGGTGGCGGCTACGGGAAGGCCCTGTTGAACTCGCGCCTGTCCCGCTGCGACGCCGAGGCGGCGCCGGCGTACCTCGAATCCAGCAAGCACGGGAACATTCCGTACTACGAACGGTTCGGATTCGAGGTCACCGGCGAGATCGTGATCCCGAACGGCGGTCCGACCCTGTGGAAGATGTGGCGCAACCCGAGGTGATCGGATCCTGAACGTGCAGCGTGACGGCCGTCACCGGCGGTCCCGGCGTGGTACCAATCAGGGGTGACCTCGACCTCGCAGCACCCTCTCGGCACCCCCTTCCAGGACCTCGACGACTACCTGGCACTGCCCCGCATGTCGGGCCTCGACCTGTCCCCGGACGGCACCCGACTGGTCGTCGCGCAGGCGGTTCTCGACGAGACGGCCACCAAGTACGTGTCCGCGCTGTGGGAGATCGACCCGGCGGGTGCCGGTCCCGCCCGGCGACTCACGTGGGGATCGAAGGGCGAAGCCGGCGCCGCGTTCACCCACGACGGCGACCTGCTGTTCACGTCGACCCGGCCCTCGCCCGACGAGTCCGACTCCGACAGCTCGGCGGTGTCACTGTGGCGGTTGCCCGCCGTCGGCGGTGAGGCGTACCGGGTGGCCGGACGCGGTGGCGGGATCGCGGGGGTGCGTGCCGCCCGGTCCGCGGCGCGTGTCGTGGTGAGCACCGGCGTCCTCGGGGCATCCGGGTCCGCGGAGGACGACGAGCGGATCCGCGCCGAGCGCAAGGACAAGAAGATCTCGGCGGTCCTGCACACCGGCTACCCGGTGCGGCACTGGGACCACGACCTGGGCCCCGACGTCCCGCACCTGCTGTCGGCGGTCACCGACGACGAGTTCGTGCTCGACGACCTGACCCCGGCGCCGGGGATCGCTCTGCGTGACGCCCAGTACGCGCTCGCCGACGACGGTTCGTTCGTCGTCAGCACCTGGTCCGTCCCGGGTGTGCTCGGCACGATGCGCACGATCCTGGTCCGGATCGACGTGGCGACGGGGGAGCGGGTCACCCTCGTCGACGACGACGCGGCGGACCTGTCGCATCCGGCGATCTCACCCGACGGCACGCGGGTGGCGTATCTGCGCGAATCGCACGGAGATCCGGAGCAGGCACCACGAATCACGCTGCAGTGCATCACTGTCGCCGACGGCGCCGTCGAGGACCTCGCACCGGGCTGGGACCGGTGGCCGACGTCCGTCGTCTGGCTGCCCGGCGGGGACGGCCTGCTCGTCACCGTCGACGAGCACGGCCGCGGCCCGATCTTCCTGGTGCGCAACGGAGCACCGGCGGCGCTGACGGCCGACGACGCCGCCTACACCGATCTGCGTCCGGCCCCGGACGGTTCCGCGGTGTATGCGATGCGTGCCTCGTACGCCCAGCCGCCGCACCCGGTGCGGATCTCACTGGCCGGCGACGTCGGGGCTGTCACCGAACTGCGGGCCCCGTCCACGACGCCGCGACTGCCCGGCCGGCTCACCGAGGTCGTCGGGCAGGCGGCCGACGGCACGCCGCTGCGCTCGTGGCTGGCACTGCCCGAGTCGGCGTCGGCGGAGACCCCGGCACCGCTGCTCCTGTGGGTGCACGGTGGGCCGCTGAACTCGTGGAACACCTGGTCGTGGCGCTGGAACCCGTGGCTGCTGGTCGCCAAGGGGTACGCGGTGCTGCTGCCGGATCCGGCGCTGTCGACCGGCTACGGACAGGACTTCGTCCAGCGTGGCTGGGGGCAGTGGGGCAAAGCGCCGTACACCGATCTGATGGCGATCACCGATGCGGCGGAGGCGCTGCCCGAGATCGACGCGAAGCGGACGGCCGCGATGGGCGGCTCGTTCGGCGGCTACATGGCGAACTGGATCGCCGGTCACACCGACCGCTTCAAGGCGATCGTCACGCACGCGAGCCTGTGGGCGCTCGACCAGTTCGGTCCCACCACCGACGCCGCCTGGTACTGGCAGCGCGAGATGACGCCGGAGATGGCGTTCGAGAATTCCCCGCACCTGTATGTCGCCGACATCGTCACCCCCATGCTGGTCATCCACGGCGACAAGGACTACCGCGTGCCGATCGGCGAGGGCCTGCGGCTGTGGTACGAGTTGCTGTCGGAGTCGGGGCTGCCGGCCGACGCCGAGGGGAAGACCGATCACCGGTTCCTCTACTTCCCGGACGAGAACCACTGGGTGCTCAGTCCCCAGCACGCCAAGGTCTGGTACCAGGTTGTCGAGTCGTTCCTCGCCGAGCACGTGCTCGAGGAGGAGATCCCGCTGCCCGACACCGTCGGGTAGGCGCTCGGGTCGGCGTGCTCGGGTGGACGTGCTCGGGTAGCCGACGCCCTCCTTCCTCTCCCGCGTTTTGCGCACTTGTCGTGTACCAAATCGAGGTGGGGCAGCGATAAGTGCGCGAATCGCGAGGAGGGGAGACGCGGATGGCCACGCACGGTGAGGATGCTGGGCGCCCCGGGATGCGAGGCCGGGTGCGGGCGTTGTTCGTTCGCCCGCCGGGGTGGATCCTGACGGCGGCCGTCGCAGCGGCGTGCCTGGTGTGGTTGTGGTCGACGAGTGTGGCCGGGGTCATGCTCGGACCGTGGCTGCTCAGTAGATTCGCCCTGGTGGTGTTGGGCGTCTGCTGGCTCGTACGAGTCATCGCGTTCGTCTGGCTCACCCGGCGCGGATCCTGGCGGATCGCGTGGGCGCCGATGGTGGTGCTGGCGTCGGTGGCGCTGATGACGGTGAGCGCGCCGTTGCACGTTCGGTGGCTGTTCGCGCAGTCCGAGTTCGAGAACGTGGCGACGACGATCGGCCACAGCACTGTCGACGGGCGGGACTGGGACGCGCCTGCGGGGTTCGACATCGACCGGATCCGCCGCGCCGGAAACAACGTGTACTTCTTCGACCGCAACGGCTCCTTCTTCCTCGACGCGGGTCTGGCCTATCTGCCGGACGGTGTCCCGGCCGAACCCGACGCGGTAGGCGAAGGTCCGAGGTTCTCCCACCTGCGCGGCGACTGGTACATGTTCGTCACGGGCTGGTGACCCACGCGACAAGTGCGGAAAGCGCGGGATTCGGGGCCCGCGGGGCGCGACAAGTGCGCAAAACGCGAGGGGGAGGGGC
>NZ_JPOC01000004.1 GCF_000738775.1 Prescottella defluvii | reverse complement strand
CGTCGGCTCCGGCGGGGGCGGAGGGGGATCCGGCGTGGATGCGGTCATGACAGCACTCCCTGGGCTCAGCTCACCGTCGGTTGTCGTGCATCAACTTCGACGGTACTCCGAATCCGGATTCGACCCCGGCCCACGAGAACGCCGGTGGCGCCTGGAGGACTACCAGGCACCACCGGCGTCGGCGGATCAGATTCCGGCTACCCTACGGCAGCAGCTGATCCATGAACGAGTTGGTGAAGATGCGGTGCGGATCGAGGTCGTTGTACTGACCGCGGGCCGTCTCCCAGTTGTGGACGTTCTCGACACCCGCCATGTAGGTGGCCGGCATCTGGTTCGTGACGATGTCGGTGTCGGTGTACGGGTCGGGGCCGAACGCCCAACCCTTCGACCACTCGGGACGGAACGTGGCGGCGTTGTTGTTGTAGTGACCCCGCATCCACTGCTCCATCTCCTGGTAGAACTCGAACATTCCGGGGGTGCCCGGAACGCCGAGAACGTTTAGCCGCGTGGCGCGACGACGGCGCCGCCACCCTCGGTGAGCCGCAGAGTCGTCGCCTTGATGTAGAACTGGACGTCCTTCGACCAGCCCCAGATGTCGGAGGAGTTGGTCGCGGCCAGCCCTGCGACGGTGGTCGTGTACATGATCTGGCCGAAGGCCGGTGCGATGGACGGGTTTCCGGCGTTGATCTGGCCGAGGATGTCCGTGACCGGCTCGGGCAGGTTGTCCGAGAACACGTAGTTGTACGGGCCGGTGACCTCACGCGACTGCGGGGGCTTGCCCACGAGCGAACCGGCACTACCGAGACTGCCGTTGGCGGAATCCGGCTTGGTCGGGGAGACCGTCCAGACCTTCATCCAGGGCTTGTCGGTGAACGGGTACCAGATCGCCTCTGCGCCGCCGGATTCGGCGACGAACTTCTCGAACGTCCGGCCGTTCGCGCCCTTGGCTGCGAACAGCTCCTGCCACGGGATGTCGGTGAAACTCTGGCAGCGCTGGCGGAAGTTAGGTCCGGCCTGCAGCGTCACCGAGGTCAGGAAGGTACGTCCCAGGTTGGTGAGCATCGGCAGAATCTTCGGGTCGTCGCGCCGGAACGTCCTCAGCACGTACGCATTGCCGTCCCACACCACTGCGGTGAGTTCGGTGACCAGGTTGCTCAGCGAGCCGTACGTGTGTCCGGGCTCCGTCGACTGGCCGTCGGCGGGCAGCGCCGCACCGTGCGCGTTGACAGCCAGCGCGCCCGCGATCGACAGCACACCCGGAGCCGGCAGGTTCGCGAATCCCAGATCGTGCTTCTGCAGCTCGGTGACGATCGCGTCGATGGTCGCGCCCGCGCCCGCCGTGACAGTGCCCGTGGATCCGCTCGGGTTCACGGTCACTGCGTTGAGATGGGTCATCGTGTCGGCGAGGATCACCTTGTCGACGTTCGTGCCGTTCTGGACGGTGAGCGGGGTCCAACCGTGCATCGCGCCGCGGGGACGGATCTGGTAGCCGTGCTCGTGCGCCCAATTGACGAGGGTGACCACGTCGTCCGCCGTCTTCGGCGAGCAGACCCAGGTGGCGTCCAGCATGATCTCCTTGGACCAGTTCTGGTACGCCTGCTGGAACAGTGCGATGCCCTGCGGGAAGTTCGGCGGCGTCGGGAGCGGCGCGACCGGACCGGAGGAGCCGAGGGATCCCAGGGACCCGAGGGACCCTGCGGAGCCGGCGGGAACGGCGAAGGCAGGCGTCCAGCCGCCGACCACGGCACCGGCCGCCAGGGCACCGGCACCTGCGGCGAGGAATCCTCGCCGCGACAGCCGAGTCTGCTCGTCGTTGAGCGTCATTCGTGTACTCCAAGGTGTGTGAGGGGGAATGAAGTCCGGGTGCAGATATGCCCGGTCGGGTCGATGAGCACATCGACCCGACCGGTACAGCTTCGTGTTCGCCTACGCGACGGTGAGCACGACGTCCGCCAGGGCTGGCGAGTCGTCGCGCTCGGGAACTGTTGCAGAGATGAGCAACCTGTCGGCCTCTTGCCAGATCCGCGTGCGCAGCGTTTCGCCGGGAAAGACTACCCCCGCGAAACGGGCACGAAATCCCTTGACACGATCGGCATTTCCGTCAAGGACGGTGTCGGTCGCTACCTTGCAAATAATCCCGTATGTACACAGTCCATGCAGGATAGGCGCAGGAAAGCCCGCAGCGGAGGCGAATCCAGGATCCGAATGGAGCGGATTGCGGTCTCCGCACATCCGATACAGCAGCGCCTGCTGCGGCAGGACCTGCGAGATCGTCTCGGCGTCGGGAGCCCGATCGGGCAGCGCGACCGACTCCGACGGGCCACGCTCACCCCCGAAATCACCCTCGCCACGTGCGAAGATCGACGACCGCGCCGTCCACAGCGGTGAGCCGTCCAGTGCGACGGTCGACGACTCCTGCACGATCACCGCGGCCTTGCCCTTGTCCCACACCTCGGCGATCCGCGTCGTGGTCCGGGCCGAACCACTCGCCGGAATCGGCTGGTGGACGGTCACTTCCTGGCTGCCGTGCACGACCTTGGCGAGGTCGATCTCGACGCCCGGGAAGGACACACGCGGCGCCTCCGTCGCGTGGATGTTCGCGACGACCGTCGCGAACGTCGGCAGGACCTGCGGCTTGGCGTCGTCGAGGTACCGCAGTTCGCGGGGGTCCAGAGGACGCGCCCCCGCGCCGATGCCCAGGTGGTACAGCTGGACGTCGGACGGGGTCCAGGAGAACTCCTGCGTGGGGAGCTGCGCTCCGATCGCGATCGACGGATCGATGGGCACTTGGTTCTCCTGTCAGTTCGTCACGGACTGCGTTGCGGCCCGGGCACGGTCGGCGATGTCGAGCACGGCCAGGTACGCGAACGTCATCGCGGGACCGATGGTCGCGCCGGGTCCGGCGTAGGTGTGTCCCATGACGGGGGAGCTGCAGTTGCCCGCGGCGTACAGGCCCTCGATCACCGAACCGTCCTCACGTACAGCACGGCCGTTGACGTCGGTGACGATGCCGCCCTTGGTTCCCAAGTCGCCCGGCACCATCTTGATGGCGTAGAACGGTGCCTTGTCGATCTCGGCGAGGCTCGGGTTCTTCAGTCGCGGGTCGCCGTAGTAGTGGTCGTAGCCGCTGTCGCCGCGACCGAAGTCCTCGTCCTTGCCGTTGCGGGCGAACCCGTTGAAGCGCTGAACCGTCTCGGTGAGGGCATCGACCGGAAGGCCGGTCTTCTCGGCGAGTTCGGCGATCGTGTTCGCCTTGACGACGACTCCGGCCTTGAGCCAGCGACCCGGGAACGGGGAGCGCGGGGTGATGCCCGCGAACGTGTACCGGTTGCGGTAGCGCTGGTCGAGGATCATCCACGTGGGGATGTTCTCGCCAGGGCCCTCGCCCTGACCGTATTCGCCGCCGTACATCATGTGGGTTGCCTCGACGTACGGCGCGGCCTCGTTGCCGAATCGCTTGCCGCGGGTGTTGACCATCATGGAGCCGGGCAGCGTGCGCTCGGACAGTGCGAACCACGGGCCACCGGTGAGCGGGATGGACGGACCCCACCAGGCGTCGTCCATGAAGTCGACTGCCGCGCCCAGTTTCTGGCCGGCGAGGATGCCGTCGCCGGTGTTGGCCTTGGCGCCGACGGTCCACTCGGTGCCGATCGGGCCGCGCTGGTACTGCTTGCGCATCTCGTCGTTGTGCTCGAAGCCGCCCGAGCCGAGGACGACACCGTGGCGAGCGTGGATGACCTGCTCGGTGGCTCCGTCGGGGCCGTCGACGAGGACCTTGACGCCGCGCACGACGCCGTCCTCGGTGTGGAGCGAGACGAGCGGGGTGTTCAGCAGGACCGGGACGCCGGCGTCCCGCAGGCCCAGACGCAGTCCGGCCATGAGGGCCTGGCCGCGCACCAGCAGATCCTTGCCCCGGGCCTTCGCGGCCAGGAAACGCATGCCGACCTTCATCGCCCGCAGCGGTCCGCGGCGGTTGCGCATCAACAGGTTCAGCCAGCGGTAGTCGGCCTGCGTGATGACGAAGTTCTTCGGCGCCTTCACGTAGTCGGGCTCGAGGTTCTTGCGGTCGTCACCGAGACGGTTGCCGTCGAAGGGGACGGGTTCGACGGAGCGTCCGCCGATGCGTCCGCCCGGCGCCTCCGGGTAGTAGTCCGAGTACTCGGGAACCCACTGCAGTTCCAGCGCACTGTTCTTCATGACGAAGGACAGCATCTCGGGGCCGCGGTCGATGTAGGTGTCGATCTTCGCGGGATCGACGACGTCGCCGATGATGCTGTGGAGATAGGTGCGTGCCGCGTCCGTCGTGTCGGTGACTCCGTCGCGCTGCAGCACCTCGTTGTTCGGGATCCAGACACCTCCGCCCGATCGTGCGGACGAACCGCCGTAGTGCGCTGCCTTCTCGACGACGACCACGCTCAGGCCCTGGTGTGCGGCGGTAAGCGCGGCGGTCATGCCGGCGGCGCCACTGCCGACGACGACGATGTCGTATTCCTGCTTGCTCATGTAGAACACGTTATAGAACGAAGTGGTCGCCAGTCCATGCTTTCTGCCAGGAAGTATTGCGAGAATCGTGCGATCACGATGTCGACAAACGAACACGCGTTGCAGTCGATGCGGGTTCGGGCTGCGCGGACATGAAACGAGGCTGGGCGGGCATCCTGATGGATGCCCGCCCAGCCTCGTGTGATCGCTTGCTACGACCGCGTGTCGCGCACCTCGAGGATGCCCTCCAGCACGGCGTGGTTGATGCTGCTGAGCAGTCGTGGGCAGGTCTGCCGGGAACCGGTTCGCCCACCGGCGTCGGTGAACTCCGGGCACGCCTCGGCGGGATTGCCCTGCCACTGGATGCTGGTGTGCTTGTAGCTGTTCTTACGGACCAGCACGCACGTCCCGCACGCGCGGCACTCCACCTCGTGCAGACCGTCCTCGAGGTAGGTCTGCAGGTCGACGGCGGTCTGGGCGCGGACAGCCTCGACCCGGGCCGGACTGTCGGCGAAATTCGGGGCCTTGGACCAGGTCGAGGTCATCGTCACACTCCCGTCTCGACCCCGGCGTTGTCCGAATCGGCCTTCGCTGCTGCTTCCTGAGCCTGCCGGGCCAGGTTCGCGTCGACCTCACGCTGCCAGGCCTCGACGGCCTTGGTGGTGTCGATCTCGAACTCGAAGCGCTGCGTGGCCTTCTCGTCGACATCGGCGACGTCGACGTAGAACTGCTCGTACCAGCGGCGCAGCTGGTAGACCGGGCCGTCCTCCTCGCACAGCAGCGGATTCTCGATCTTGGTCTTGTTCTTCCAGATCGCGACATCCTGCTCGAAGCCCATCGCCACGCCCTCGGTGAACTTGCGGGCGAGCTTGTTGCTCGTGGCGTCGTCGAGGCCCTTCGGCTTCTCCACACTCACGCCGTACATCAGGACGAACGAGTCCTGCGTGACCGGGTAGTGGCAGTTGATCAGGACGCTCTCGACCTTGTAGCCGCTGTAGTTGTTGTGCAGCCAGTTGACCATGTACGAGGGGCCGAAGTAGGACGCCTCGGAGTCCAGCACCGAATCGCCGTACTGCGTGCCCATGCTCCCGACGTCCGGCCGGCCGTGGTTCTGCAGGAACTGCGACGCCACCTGGCCCTCGAAGACGTTCTTGAAGTACTTCGGGAAGCCGAAGTGGACGTAGAAGAAGTGCGCCATGTCCACGACGTTGTCGACGATCTCGCGGCAGTGGGAGCCCTCGACGACGATCCGGTTCCACTGCCAGTCGGTCCACTCGTCGGTCATGACCTGCGGCAGTTCCGGGATCGTGACGTCGTCCGGCGGGGGATTGCCCTCGGGATCGTGCCAGATGAACAACTGCTTGTTGCGCTGCAGTGTGGTCCACGTGCGGGTCCGCGCGATCGGCGGTACGCGGCGGGCGTACGGAATGTCCGTGCACTTGCCGTTGCCGCCCCAGCGCCAGTCGTGGAACGGGCACGCGACGGAGTCGCCCTTGATCTCGCCCTGGCTCAGGTCGCCGCCCATGTGCCGGCAGTACGCGTCGAGCACGTGCAGCTTGTCCTCGCTGTCGGCGAAGACCACCAGCTTGGTGCCGAACGCCTCGACCGCGTGCGGCTTGCCGTCGAGGAATTCGCGCTCCAGGCCGATGCAGTGCCAACCGCGTGCGAAACGCGTCTGCGGAGCTCCCACATCGATCTCACGAATCTGCGCCATCAGTACCTCACATCCCTTCTAGCTGTTGCTAGAACACGTTATAGAACTTCGTCGGATTCCGCTAGATTTCGAGTGCTCGGGATCTGCGACGACTGCCGCTTACCAGTGGAATTCCGGTTTCCTCGACATGGAAGAGAACGTGTTCTAGTCTCAGGGCAAGTGAACATCTCTACAGACGGGAGCGTCCAGTGGGTGACCAGGACAGCCGCGAGGTGATGCGGCGGATCGACGCGCTACTGCCGGTGCTGCGTGAACGCGCACAGGAGACCGAGGATCTGCGTCGCATCCCCGACGAGTCCATCAAGGCCCTGCAGGAGACCGGGTTCTTCCGGTTGGTGCAGCCCAAGCAGTGGGGCGGCTACGAGTCCGATCCCGTCACCTTCTACACCGCGGTCCGCAACATCGCGAGCGCGTGCGGTTCCACCGGATGGGTCGCCGGTATCCTCGGCATCCACAACTGGCACCTCGCGCTGTTCGACCAGCAGGCGCAGGAAGACGTGTGGGGCCAGGACACCGACGTCCGGATCTCGTCGTCGTACGCGCCGATGGGCGCCGGCGAGGCCGTCGACGGTGGCTACAAGGTCAACGGTGCGTGGGCCTGGTCGTCGGGCTGCGACCATGCGTCGTGGGTCGTCGTCGGTGGCCCGGTCATCAAGGACGGTCGCCCGGTCGACTTCGGCAGCTTCCTCATCCCGCGTGAGGATTACGAGATCGACGACGTGTGGAACGTCGTCGGCCTGCGTGGCACCGGCAGCAACACCGTGGTCGTCAAGGACGTCTTCGTGCCGCGGCACCGCTTCCTGAGCTTCAAGGCGATGAGCGACCTGACGGCGCCGGGCCTGCAGCAGAACACCGCGCCCGTCTACAAGATGCCGTGGGGCACCATCCATCCCACCACCATCTCGAGCCCGATCGTGGGTATGGCGTACGGCGCCTACGACGCCCACGTCGAGCACCAGGGCAAGCGTGTGCGCGCGGCCTACGCCGGCGAGAAGGCCAAGGACGACCCGTTCGCCAAGATCCGGATCGCGGAGGCGTCCAGCGACATCGACGCGGCGTGGCGTCAGCTGTCGGGCAACGTCGCCGACGAGTATGCGCACCTGCTCGCGGGCGAGGAGGTGCCGATCGAACTGCGTCTGCGCGCCCGCCGCGACCAGGTCCGTGCGACGGGTCGCGCCATCGCCTCGATCGATCGACTGTTCGAGAACTCGGGTGCCACGGCGCTCACCAACGGCACACCGATCCAGCGCTTCTGGCGGGACGCGCACGCGGGCCGCGTGCACGCCGCCAACGATGCCGAGCGCGCCTACGTGATGTTCGGTGGTGCCGAGTTCGGTCTGCCGCTCACCGACACGATGGTCTAGGGGCGGCACATGACCACTACCGAAGAGTTGACCTACGAGTCGACCTCCCGCTTCGCGCAGGTCCGCGACGACCTGAAGTTGCACTACCACGAGGCCGGCGTCGGCAACGGCCCCACGATCGTGCTGCTGCACGGCGGTGGACCCGGCGCCTCGTCGTGGTCCAACTTCGCCAAGAACATTCCCGTTCTGGCGCAGCAGTTCCACGTGATCGCGGTCGACCAGCCCGGCTACGGCAAGTCCGACAAGCCGAACGAGCACCCCCAGTACTTCGTGCACAGCGCGTCGGCCCTGAAGGATCTGCTCGACACCATCGGCATCACCGATCGTGTTCACCTGCTGGGCAATTCGCTCGGCGGCGGTGCCGCGGTTCGATTCGCGCTCGACTACCCGGAGCGGGCCGGCCGGCTCGTCCTCATGGGGCCGGGCGGGCTCAGCGTCAACCTGTTCGCGCCGGACCCCACCGAGGGTGTCCGGAACCTCGGCAAGTTCGCGTACCAGCCCACGCGGGAGAACCTCGAGGCGTTCCTGCGCATCATGGTGTTCGACCAGAAGCTCATCACCGACGAACTGATCGACGAGCGGTTCGCCGCGGCCAGCTCGCCCGAGTCGCTCGCTGCGGCCAAGGCGATGGGCAAGTCGTTCGCGAGTTCGGACTTCGAGCTCGGCATGCTGTGGCGCGACGCGTACAAGCTGCGCCAGCGAGTCCTGCTGATCTGGGGCCGCGAGGACCGGGTCAACCCGATCGACGGTGCGCTGGTGGCACTGAAGATGATCCCGCGCGTCCAACTGCACGTGTTCGGCGGCTGCGGCCACTGGGCGCAGCTCGAGAAGTTCGACGAGTTCAACCGGCTCGCAGGCGACTTCCTGCTCGATGGGGGCAACTGATGAGTATCCGTTCACTTGCGTACCTGCGCATCGAGGCGACCGACATGGCCGCTTGGCGCGAGTACGGGCTCAAGGTCCTCGGCATGATCGAGGGCAAGGGCTCGAACCCCGACAACCTGTACCTGCGCATGGACGACTACCCGGCTCGTCTGGTCATCGTGCCCGGTGAGCGCGATGGTCTGTACGCCACCGGCTGGGAGTGCGCCAACGCCGAAGGCCTGCAGGAGATTCGTGAGCGCCTGGCCAAGGCCGACTGGGAGTTCGAGGAGGGCACCAAGGAGGAGGCGGCCGAACGCAACGTCGTCGAGTTCATCAAGTGCCGCGACGCCTCCGGTTCGCGCCTCGAGGTCTTCCACACGATCGCCCTGCAGCACCGCCGCATCGTGAGCCCGTACGGACACAAGTTCGTCACCGGTGAGCAGGGTCTGGGGCACGTCGTGCTCGCGACCAAGGACGACGAGGCCGACCTCGAGTTCTACCGCGACGTGCTGGGATTCAAGCTGCGCGACTCGATGCGCCTGCCTCCGCAGGTCGTCGGGCGTCCGGCGGACGGTGATCCGGCCTGGCTGCGCTTCCTCGGCTGCAACCCGCGTCACCACAGCCTCGCGTTCGCGCCGCTGCCGAATCCGTCGGGCATCGTGCACCTCATGGTCGAGGTCGAGAACTCCGACGACGTCGGCCTGTGCCTCGACCGTGCGCTCCGCAAGAACGTGAAGATGTCGGCGACGCTGGGCCGCCACGTCAACGACCTGATGCTGTCGTTCTACATGAAGACCCCGGGCGGATTCGACGTCGAATTCGGTTGCGAGGGACTCGAGGTCGAGGACGAGAAGTGGATCGCCAAGGAGAGCACCGCGGTGAGCCTGTGGGGCCACGACTTCACGGTGGGGTTCAAGTAGTGTCCGCGCCCGAGACGTCCGGCGCGGGAACCGGCACGGAGATCGATCCGCGCCAGTTCCGGACCGTACTCGGCCAGTTCTGCACCGGTGTCACGATCATCACGACGATGGATGCCGGCGACGACGGTGACGCCCCGGTCGGATTCGCGTGCCAGTCGTTCGCCGCGCTGTCGCTCGATCCGCCGCTGGTGCTGTTCTGCCCCACGAAGGGGTCACGGTCCTGGGCGGCGATCGAGCGGTCGGGGCACTTCGCGGTCAACGTCCTCGCCGAGGAACAGCAGTCCACGTGTGCCCGGTTCGGCTCGCGCGAACCGGACAAGTTCGCGGGAATCGACTGGACGACTTCCCCGTTGGGATCGCCGATCCTGACCGGTTCGCTCGCACACATCGACTGCACGGTCGAGACGGTGCACGACGGCGGCGACCACTACGTGGTCTTCGGGCGGGTCCACTCGATGAGTGAGATCAAAACGGAGCGACCGCTGCTGTTCTACCGCGGCCAGTACACCGGCATCGAGCCGGACAAGACGGTGCCGGCGCCGTGGCGGGACGATCTCGAGGCGTTCCTCACCACCGCCAGCGAGGACACCTGGTTGTAGGTATCCGCAACGGAAAGGCGGAACGCAGTGCATGTGTCTCGTGGACGACGAACGACGTTGGCTCGGGGCGCGATGAGTGCACTCGCACTGTCCCTGACATGCGTGGCACCCGCTGCTGCCGAATCGGCGGCAGCGGGTGCCACGCATGTGGGGGTGGTGGAGGCGCGATCGTGCACCAATCTCGGTGTCACGATCCCACTCGATCCGGCGCAGGCGGAGCGGGCCCGAGCGATGCTCCCGACGGGATTCGTCCTCGCCGCAGTGCCCACGATGCTCATCGAGACTTCGACCTGTGCGGATGCGAACGTGAACGGAACCAAGATCGGCCGGTTCCACCTGTCCGAGGCCGCGTTGTCGATCTCGCCACCGGCGCCGATCGCGTCGCCGCGGCTGGGTGAGGTCGTTGCCGAGAACATCTACATGCTCTCGCAGCTGGACACGAATTCGCTGCTGTCCGAATTCAAGTCGGGCGTCGGCTATCGAACCGAACTCGCCGACATCACACTCGATCTCGGAGCGCCCGACCGACTCGATCGGCACGCCTCCGCGACGGCCGGCGGCGATCTTGCACCGACCTCCGCGACAGCGCAGTTGACGCCGTCGCTGCTGCCCGGTGGGGTGCGGGTACCGAACCCGGGAATCGTCTACAAACTGTGGACCCGGGACGCGCAAGGCCGCTACGTGGTCACCACGAACGCGAATATGACGATCGACCAGCCCGCGGCGGGCATCGGGACAGTGACCGCTCCGGAAGGAAGTGTGGTGCACCGGATCCTCGGCGGCCACACCGCCAACGGCGTCGCCTTCACCGGCCGCGCCGAGCGCTTCGTCAACGACACCTTCGTCTTCCCCGCGGGGTAACCGCGCCGGGTCCGACGGTGATCTCCGTTGGAGTTGCAGCTGAAGGGTCCCTTCATGCGCTACCAGCGTGTGAAGGGACCTTTCAGCTCTTTTGGGGCACTCTTGGTGTGCCGGTTCGAGCCTTCAAATGCCGTCTTGGCCGGACTACGATTGGGACAGGCGCGCGTCGGACCCGCGGTTCCCAGTGCGCATCGAGCGCATGACCGGATCGGTTGTCCGCGCGCCGGGTTGGTGCATTCGCATTGAGGTTTCGTATCCGGTATCCGTACTCCCGTGCAGTGGAACGGGTATGGCGGTGTGTGCCGGCCAGTCGTGCAGTTGAGGATGTGAGATCCCATGGCTCGAACACTCGAGACGAGCGAGTCGATCGTCATCGATCGACCACTCCCCGAGGTCTTCCGATACATGTCCGATCCGGACAACCTTCCAGAATGGAGCAGCAACGTAGTCGAGTACAAGGTGCTCTCCGGGGCCCCGAACGAGGTCGGTGCGGTGATGGATGTGACCGCGCGTGTCGCGGGTGTCCGGGTCCACGCGACAGAGGAACTCGCCGACTATCAGGAGAACAAGGTGCTCCGGATCCGGTCGAAGGAATCAAAGATCGGCTACGACCGCGAACTCGATTTCGAGAGCGACGGGGACGGTGCGACCCGGGTGACCTTCCGGCAGGAATCCGACGCGGGGACTCGCCTGTTCAAGTTCGCGGACTCCGTCGTCGTCAAACTGTATTCCCGTGACGTGCACAGCAATCTGCAGAACGCCAAGACGATTCTCGAGACCCCCGACAGCTGAAGGGTCCCTTCATGCGCTCGCAGCGCACGAAGGGACCCTTCAGCTGTTCAGAGAGGGGACTCTCAGCGGACGGTGAATTCCGCGGATGTTCCGGTGAAGGGGGATACCGCGCCGTCCGGGGCCTTGCGGTCGCCGAAGTGCTGGATGCGGTAGGTGCCCGACGGGGTTCCGGTCGGGACGTCCCAGGTGATGCGGGCGATGGACGCGTTCAGTCCCTCGCGGCGCCAGCGGTACTTGGTGGCCCAGTCGCCGTCGTCGGCGTGGCGCACCCAACGGCTGCCGTCGCGGCGCTGCACCTCGAAATATGTTCCGCGACGGTGGAGGTCGTTCTTGGGGTGCCCGGTGACGAACTCGACGGCCACCTGTTCGCCCACGCCGGCGTTCCCGGTGGGCTGGACGACGACGTCGCCGAACGCCCGTCCGGGCAGTGGCTCGTCGGCCGGGAAGTCGTGCCCGAAGCCGGGCTGGAAGGCGGACAGGTCGCGCGGTGCGGGTCCGCGCGGCACGTCGGCGCCGATCTTCATTGCCGCGGCGAGCTTCGCGAATCCCTGCTGGTAGGCGGGCAGGGTGTTGCGGCCGAACAGCGTCGACCCGCCCTCGTACTGTTGGGCGTCGTACTCCTCGGGCGTGGTGCAGTAGCTCGAGTACGAGTTGGCGTAGCCCTGGAAGATGACGTTCTCCAACGGGACTCCGAGTTCCTCGGCGACGGTGCGGCGGATCCGCAGGCCCGACACGATGGTGTACTCGGCCGGTCCGCCGACGACGTAGACGTCGCCGATCCGGATGATCTGGATCTTGAGCACGTGCGGTACCCAGCCGTCCGGGGGCAGCAGGCCGACGGGCACCAGCACCAGCTTGGGCGCCTGCGCGTCGGCGAGCCACTGCGGGGTGGGGGTGTCGATGCCACCGAGGGCGTCGATCATCGGGTTGCGGGTGCCCTCGGTGAAGATGTCGATCGCGGGTCCGTCCTCGGTGCTGCCCGCGGCCATCGCGGCACCGATGCATGCCGGTGCGGTGCGGCGGGTCTGCCCGTCGGACGTGTATTTGCCGTCGACGATCTGGTCGGCCATGTCCAGGTACATGATTCGGCTGTCGACGGTGGTCGATGCGAGCGGCGACGCCGCCTTGAACGCGGTCCGGGCGGCGGTCACCTGACGTTCGCCGATGAGCCGGGCGTTCTCGAACTCGTCGGAGGTGGGGCCGTGCCCGGGTTCGAGGTCGAGGTTGGGGGACATGTCGCCGGTGTTGGTCTGCGGGAAGCACGCGACGAATCCGGGTGCTCCGTCGAGGTAGCGGACACCCGCGACGTCGTGCTCCCAGAAGTACGCGGCGGCGCCCTTGTTGTCGCCGGAGACGAGGTGGTTCTTGTTGGTGAGGGAGGCGCCGTGGGTGGGGAACCAGCCGATGCCGCCGACGTTGTCGCCGCCCTGGCTGATCTTGAGCACCCGCATCGAGGTGTCGATACCGAGCGGGTAGTAGTCCTTGTCGCGCTGCGGGTTCCGATCGAATGCCGCGCGCGAACGATTCACGCTCGCGTCCTTCAATTCGCTGCGCCCGTAGGACACGACGCCCGCGGTCAGGTTGTCGTGTGCGGCGACGATCGCCTCGACCAGGCCGTCGACCTCGGCGCCGAACACCTGCGGCTGGAAGCCCAGCGTCGCGAGGCTGTACGCATAGTCCTGGGACGCACCGCCGCACGCGGCGTGCGAGTGCACGGCGGTGAGCATGACGTTCTTCTCGGTGTACTGGGTACCGAACTTCTCCGCGAGCCGGGCCAGCACGGCGTCGTGCACGGCCTGGAACACCATGCAGGTGTCGGCGCACGCGTAGACGACGCGGTTGTCGGCGGCGTCGGCGAAGATGTACGCGCGGACGCGGGTCCGCTGGTGCAGGCCCTCGGTGCGCTGGTCGAACTGCGAGTAGCCCATCATGCCGTTCTCGGCGACCGGGCCGGTCATGTCGGACAGGCCGACGCCGACCCGGAATCCCTGCTCGGGTGCGGAGCGGCGGGCGGGCGCGCCGGTGGAGCGGGGCAGTGCCTGTGCGGTCGAGCCGGCTATGGCTGCGAGCGCCGGTGCGGCCGCGGCTCCGGCGAGCACGGTGCGTCGACTGATCGTCACGACGAAGTCCTTTGCGCGAGGTCGAGAATCATTACTTGATCAAACGTCCAAGTCTTCTAGCAGACACCAGTCGGTCTCGTTTCGCAAGGGTTCGTCGGCGGAGTGTCGTGTCGGTTCAGGCCTTCGCCGCGTCGCCGAAGGTCATCTGCAGATCCGGGATCGTGGTGGTCATCAATGCGCGGCGCGGCAGGCCGAGGGACCGGAGTTCGGTCGCGATCGGGTGGTCGCCCAAGCGCAGTTCGGCGCCGCCGAGCCGTGACCGGACGCCCCTGGGGTTCATGTCCCAGGCGGTGTGCCGGGTGACGCCGCCCAGGTGCGAGTACGCCTCGAGGGACGTGTTGGCGCCGCCGCCGGGTGTCGGAATGCCCTGCTTGACAGTGAGTTCGGCGATGAGGCGGCCGTCCCGGCTGACCTTGCCGCGGCGGACGTCACTGCTGTGGTCGGCCTCGAAGTCGGCCAGGACCTTGGGGAATCCCCAGATCTCACGGCCGGCGGCGAGGGTGAAATCGCCGTCGACGGGCAGTTGGTGGATGAGCGCGCCGGCCCGACCGGTGGCCAGCGCCCGCAGGTCGCCGAACACCGACGACCGTCCCCGGCGGCGGTGGTCGCGGACCATGAAGGTGACACCGAACTCGTTGTACGGGCCGAGATCTCCGTCCACGTAGTCGACGAACACCAGCCCACACAGGCCGCGCCCGGGGCGGAACTGCAGGATCTCGAGCCCGGTGTGCTCGATCAACGACTGGGCGGCCGCGGTGGGGACCGAATACATCGCCATGAACGCGGTGGCGGCGCGGACCTCGACGGGCATGTCTACCTGCTTGCCGAGCACCTCGTGTGAACTCACGCCGACACCACCCCGCCGATGACACTCCCGGATCCGCCGTCCGACCTCATCACGTCTCCCCTCGCACGTCCGATACCTCGCCGATAGTAGGAACAAGTCCCACTCTCGGGGCGGGTTTGGGCGATTGTCGTGCCCGGGCTCGGCACGATGCCGGTGAAGTTCACGACGGCGGCGCGGCGACCGGAATCAGGTGGCTGACCGTCTGGATGACGGTAGGGCTACGCGCAACCCGGTGCGGGTGCGTCCTCGGACAATGGGCTGCCGGTCGGGTTCACGTACAGCACGTGCAGGACCATCGGCGTCGGATCGAGATTGCGGCCCATGTGGACGTAGCCGGGCCCGCTCGGTTCGACGATGGTGCCGCCGACGTTGTAGATGCCGTCGGTGGTGCAGTCGGACCGGTAGTGCGTGAGCGTGCCCTCGGTGACGAGGCCGTACAGCATGCCGTCGTGGAAGTGCCAGCCCGTGGTCCCACCGGGCGCGATCGTGATCTTGCGGAGGACGTAGTCCCTGTCACCGACCGTGGCCTGACCCAGGATCTCGCCGGTGACACCCTCGCTGGGGGTCGCGGCGGCCGCCGCGGGGAACAGTCCCAGTGCCAGAAGGACAGTCGCAGTGGCGAATGCACTCCGATACCGACGCATCCCGTCAGTCCTTTCCTCGGCCTGTCGCGGTGCCGGAACGATAGCGCTCCGAGGACGATGTTCGTGGTGTCCTGCGAAACACCGTCCCTTCTGCCCGGGTGTGTCAGTCCTGCTCGCGCTCCGTGGCGAGTGAAACGGCCCGATCGAAGGTGTCGGCGAGCACCGCGCGTCGAGCGATCTTGTGGCCGGCCGTGGGGTCGAGGCCGTCGATGTATCCGTCCCACACGCGCAGATACCGGTCCCGCCACCCGGTCAGTACCGTCACCGAGGGGAACGTCGCACCGACTCGTCCACCTTCGACGATCTGGACGAGGATCTCGAGCCAGGCGGGCACCATCTCGCCGCCCCACTCGTCCGGCTCCAGGGCGGTGTCGGTCGGGTCGTCGAACTGCTCCGCGATGTCCGCGATGATCCGGTCCGTCAGCTCGCCCAGTCCGTCTGCGACGGTGTCACTCTCGAAGTTTCCCGGACCCCAGACTCCCATGCCGTCCTCCCTCGACGCCCACGTGGCGTGCGGCGCGAGCCTATAGCCTGCGGCCGACATCGGGGCTCCTGGGATCATGGACGGGTGACGCGAATCAGACTGGTGGCCTCGGACCTCGACGGGACCCTGCTGCGGTCCGACCGGACGGTGTCGCCGCGTACGGCGCGGGCAATGGTGGCCGCGCGTGACGCGGGCATCGAGGTGGTGTGGGCGACGGCCCGTGCCCGGCACTCGGTGGATACGCTGGCCCGCTCGTGCGGCTTCCGCGGGGAGGCGATCTGCGCCAACGGTGCGGTCACTCTCGACCTGGCGGACGGGACCCCCGAGATCACCGGCACGGTCTCGATCGAGGTCGCCGAGGCCCTGGCCGCGATGGACCGGGTCCGCACCCTGGTGCCGGGAGTGGTGTTCGCGAACGTCGGGCCGACGAAGTTCGTGGCCGAACCCGAGTACGCGGCACTGTGCGACTACGCCGACCACCACCGCACACTCGACGAGATGATTCTCGAGGAGCGGCTGCCGCGGATGGGGGAGCCGATGGTCAAGATCGTCGCACGACACCCCGAGGTGCCCAGTCACGAGCTGTACCGGCTCGCGGTCGCGGCCGGTGTCGACGGCGTCGAACTGACGCACTCCGGTGCCCCGTACGTCGAGATGGCGGCGACCGGGGTGTCGAAGGCCAGTGCCCTCGCCAGGCTCTGCGCGGCGAGGGGCATTGCGGCCGAGGAGGTTGCGGTGATCGGTGACGCCGTGAACGACATCCCGATGCTGCTGTGGGGCGGTACCGCACTGTGCCCGGAGAACGCGCTGCCGGAGGTGCGCGCTCTCGCGGCCCGGATCCTGCCCGGCAACGACGCCGACGGCGTCGCGCAGTACCTCGAGGAGCTGTGCGACAACACGTGAGCGGATACGCCGAGGGCCGGCCCGGAAGTTCCGGGCCGGCCCTCGGCGTGTGCGGGACGGACGTCAGGCGGGCAGACCCGCGAGCGACTCCATGCCCTCGAGGAATTCCTCCGGCTGGCCGAGCAGCTGCGCGCTGCCGTGGGCCCGCTTGAAGAACAGGTGCGCGTCGTGCTCCCACGTGATCGCGATGCCGCCGTGCAACTGGATCGAATCGCCGGTGACGGTGAGCAGTGCCTCCGAGCAGTACGCCTTCGCGACCGCGGCATCGGCTGCGGCCGACGGCAGGCCCTCGCTCAGCGAGTACACCGCGGCGTACGACGCCGACCGGGCCGTCTCGACCTGGAAGTACAGCTCCGCCATGCGGTGCTTGAGCGCCTGGAAGCTGCCGATCGCGCGACCGAACTGGACGCGGTCCTTGCTGTAGTCCACCGTCATCTGCAGGCAGCGCGCGGCCGCGCCGACCTGCTCGGCCGACAGTGCGACGATCGCGATGGTGCGGACCTTCTCGAGCGCCGCGGTCGCGTCGTCGGCGGTGAGCCGGACGGCCGCGGCGGAGGTGAACTCCACCAACGACATCGGACGGGTCAGGTCCATCGTCGGCAGTTCGCGGCGGGCGACGCCGTCGGCGGACGGATCCACCTCGAACAGCGCGATGACCCCGTCGACCGTAGCGGCGACGATCAGCACGTCCGCGTGTGCACCGTCGAGCACGTAGTGCGCGGTGCCCGAGACGGTGTAGCCGTCGGCGTCGCTGCCGGCCGCCGTGCAGGCGACCTCGTCACTGCGCCAGTGGCCCTCGGGGCCCACCCAGCACAGGGCGGCGACGGACGCACCCTCGGCGATGCCCGGGAGCAGGCGCTCGCACGCCTCGGTGTTGCCGGTCGCCAGGATCGCCTGCGCGGCCAGGACCGCGGAACCGAACATCGGCGACGGCGTCAGCGCGCCACCGAGCTCCTCGAGGACCAGGTGCTGCTCGACGAGCGTGGCGCCGAAGCCGCCGAACTCCTCCGGGATCGCGAGTGCCGCGACACCGACCTGCTGGCACAGCACGTCCCACAGACCGCGGTCGTAGCTGTCGCCCGACTCGAGCGTCTTACGCAGTGCGGCCGGGTCGGCACGCTTGGCCAGCAGTGCGGCAACCGTCTTGCGGAGCTCGATCTGCTCCTCCGTGAACACTCCGACGCCACTCACAGTGCGCTCGCAATCCGTGCGCGGTGGGCGGAGGCGGTGCCCCACGCGGACTGCAGGGCCCGCGTCTTGGTCAGCCACAGCGACAGGTCGCACTCGAGGGTGTAACCGATCGCACCGTGCACCTGCAGCGCCTTGCGCGACGCCACGTAGGCGGCGTTCGCGGCGGCGACCTTGGCGGCCGACACGTCGCGCGCGACGGTGTCGGATCCCTCGGCGATCGAGATCGCCGCACCGTACACCAGCGGGGTCGCCATCTCGACGGCCACGAGGGCGTCGGACATGTGGTGCTTGACGGCCTGGAAGCTGCCGATGACGCGACCGAACTGCGAACGGTTCTTGGCGTACTCGGTGGCCGTCTCGATCATCGCGTGGCCGGCGCCGATCAGCTGCGCCGACGCGGCCAGGACCGCGAGGTCGTAGGCCTTCTCCGCGGCGGCTGCGACGTCCGCGCCCTGCGCGAGCGTCTCGACGGACTCGACCTCGAACAGGCGGCGGGCCGGGTCGACCGACTCGAGCTGCGTGGTCGGGCGGACCAGCTCGAGGGTGTCACCCGAGACCCGCAGGACCGGCTCGGCGACATCGGCGTCGAGGGCGCGCGGCGTGGACGGCTCGAGCACCAGCGACGCGAGGGTGCCCTCGGCGATGCCGGGCAGGAAGCGCTTGGCCAGCTGCTGGTCGTTCAGCGCCGACAGCAGCGCCGGGACGGCGGCAGCGGTCTCGAGGATCGGGCCCGGGACCGCGGCGCGGCCGAGCTCGATGAACGCGACGGCCAGGTCGGCCGGATGCGCGCCGATGCCGTCGAACTCCTCGGGCACGGCGAGTGCCGTCACGCCGGTCTCGGCGAGCTGCGCCAGCAGGGCCAGGCCCGCTGCGGTGTCGTTCTCACCCCACGACCGGACGACGGCCGGGGTGTTGGCGTTGGCGAGCAGGCCGCGGAGGCTCTCCGCGAAATCGCGCTGCTCGGTGGAGAGGGAGAATTTCATCGATCCGCCTTCGGGAGTCCGAGCATCCGCTCGGCAACGATGTTGCGCTGAATTTCGTTGGTGCCGGCGTAGATCGGGCCGGACAGCGAGAACAGGTAGCCGTCCTGCCACTTGCCGGCGAGCTCGCCGTCGGCGCCCAGCAGGTCGAGGGCCGTCTCGTGGATGCGGACGTCGAGCTCGGACCAGAAGATCTTGTTGATCGAGCCCTCGACGCCGAGGGGGACACCCTCGAGCATGCGGGTGACGGTGCCCCACGTGTGCAGGCGGTACGCCTCGGCACCGATCCACGCGTCGACCACGCGGTCGCGTGCGGCGGTGTCGGTGTCGTCGGCGTTCGCCTTCCACACCTCGATCAGACGGTTCACCGCGGAGATGAAGCGGCCCGGGCTGCGCAGCGACAGGCCACGCTCGTTGGACGCGGTGCTCATCGCGACACGCCAGCCGTTGTTCACCTCACCGACGACGTCGGTGTCCGGCACGAAGACGTCCTCGAAGAAGATCTCCGCGAAGCCGGGTTCGCCGTCGAGCTGCGGGATCGCCCGGACGGTGACACCGTCCTGGTTCAGCGGGAACATGAAGTACGTCAGGCCCTTGTGGCGCTGCGCCTCCGGGTCGGTGCGGAACATGCCGAAGCCCCAGTCCGCGTACACCGCGCGCGAGCTCCACGTCTTCTGCCCGTTGAGGATCCAGCCGCCCTCGGTGCGACGAGCGGTCGAGCGGATACCCGCCAGGTCGCTGCCGGCCTCCGGCTCGGACCACGCCTGCGCCCAGATGACGTCGGCGCGGGACATGCTCGGCATGATGCGGGCGAGCTGCTCCTCGGTGCCGTGCTCGAAGAGCGTCGGCGCGAAGAGGAAGATGCCGTTCTGGCTCACACGACCGGGGGCGCCGGCCTTGTAGTACTCCTCCTCGAAGAGGACCCACTCGATCATCGACGCATCGCGGCCGCCGTACTCCACGGGCCACGAGACGGTCGACAGGCGGGCGTCGGCGAGCTTGTGCTCCCACTCGCGGTGGGCCTCGAAGCCCTCCGCGGTGTCCATCGACGGCAGCGGCTGTGCCGGAACGTTCGCCGCGAGCCATTCGCGCACTTCCAGCTGGAAGGCGCGGGCCTTCTCATCCAGTTCGAGATCCACTATTTCGCCTTCGCTTTCATACTGTTGACGTCCATTCCACCCAGCGAGTCCCTGCCCACCTCGGCATTGTGTGCGTGGGCAAAGTGGTGCAGGCCGAACACCGAATCCATACCCGCGCGCTGACCCATGAGGTCCTCGCACTGGTTGACGGCCTTCTTGGTGAGTGCCAGACCGAAGCGCGGCATCTCCGCGACCCGGCCGGCGAGCGCGAGCGTCTCGGTCTCGAGGTCGGCGCGGGGCACCACCCGATTGACCATGCCCACCTCGTACGCGCGCTGCGCGGTGAAGCGGTCGCCCGTGAAGAGGATCTCCTTCGCGAACCGAGACCCCAGCACCCACGGATGCGCGAAGTACTCGACGCCCGGGACGCCCATCCGGACAACGGGATCCGAGAAGTACGCGTCCTCCGATGCGACGATCAGGTCGCAGCACCACGCGAGCATGAGGCCACCGGCGATGCAGGCCCCGTGGATTTGCGCGATCATCGGCTTCGGGATCTCCCGCCACCGGCGGCACATGCCCAGGTAGACCTCGGTCTCGCGAGCGAAACGCTGGTCACCGCCGGCCTTGCCGAGGTGGTCCCACCAGAGCGCGGCCTTGTTCTCGTAGTGCACGTGGTGGTCGCGGCCGGGCGTGCCGATGTCGTGGCCGGCGCTGAAGTGCTCGCCGTTGCCGGCCAGCACGATCACCTTCACGTCGTCGTCCTCGACGGCCCGCTCGAACGCGGCGTCGAGGGCGTACGTCATCACCGAGTTCTGCGCATTGCGGTAGTCGGGGCGGTTCAGCGTCACGAACGCGACGTGGTCCCGCACCTCGTACGTGACGACCTCCCCCTCGTCGGGAACGTCGCCCCGATCGGAAACACTGTGGGGGTCGGTCATGCCTTGCCCTCCCGCAGATCGTTCTTGAGCACCTTGCCCGACGGGTTGCGCGGCAGCGCGCCGACGACGGTGACCTCGCGCGGAATCTTGAAGTTCGCCAGACGCTCCTTGCAGAACGCGATGACGTCCTCCGCGGTCACGGCGACGCCGGCCTTCGGCACGACGTACGCGCGGCCCACCTCGCCCATCCGCTCGTCGGGGATGCCGATCACGGCCGCCTCCGCGAGGGAATCCATACGGGCGAGAGCGTTCTCGATCTCCGCGGGGTACACGTTGAAGCCCCCGGAGATGTACATGTCCTTGAGGCGGTCGGTGATGTCGAGGTAGCCGCGCTCGTCGAGCACGCCGACGTCGCCGGTGTGCAGCCAGCCGTCCGCGTCGATCGTCTTCTTCGTCGCTTCCGGGTCGTCGAGGTAGCCGAGCATGACGTTCTCGCCGCGCACCAGGATCTCGCCGTGCTCGCCGATCCGGACCTCCATGCCCGGGATCGCGCGACCCGACGACGTCGACACCGTGACCGGGTCGTCGTCGGTGCGGCACATCGTCACCACGACCGCCTCGGTCTGGCCGTAGGCGGTGATGACGGCGTCGTAGCCGAGTTCGGCCTGCAGGCGCTCGACGAGCACGACCGGCACGGCGGCCGCGCCGGTGATCGCGACGCGCAGGCTCGACAGGTCGTAGTCGTCGCGGGTCGGGAAGTCGAGGATCGTCTGGTGGATCGTCGGGGCGCCCGGCAGCACGCTGATCTTCTCGTTCGCGATCGTCGCCATGATGGTGGGGACGTCGAAGACCGCGGCGGGGACCATCGTGGCGCCGCGCAGGATGCACACCATGAGTCCGGCCTTGTAGCCGAACGTGTGGAAGAACGGGTTGACGACGAGGTAGCGGTCGTTGCTGTCGACCTCGGCGCAGTCCGCCCAGGCGTCGGCGATGCCGACGGTCTGGCGGTGCGCGGTCATGACGCCCTTGCTCTTGCCGGTGGTGCCGGACGTGAACAGGATGTCGGCGACGTCGTCGGGGGAGACGGCGCGGGCACGGGCGTCGGCCTCCTCGGCCGTGACCGGCTCGGCGGCCGCGGCGAG
Source organism: Prescottella defluvii (assembly GCF_000738775.1). GTDB lineage: Bacteria > Actinomycetota > Actinomycetes > Mycobacteriales > Mycobacteriaceae > Prescottella > Prescottella defluvii. Next base: position 2,624 of record NZ_JPOC01000004.1, on the reverse strand, counting down.
CTGATCCCATTCGAGGATCTCGCCGCCGGGGAACTCGGTGGTGGGGGCGCCGGCCGCGGGATTGTCCGACGGCGTGCGCAGCACCAGCTTCAGCGTCGGGATGCCCGCGGGCCCGGCGGCCTTGAGGACGTCCGCGAGGCGATCGTTCTTGAGGAAGCGGTCGGGGACGACCAGGACCTTGGCCTGGGTGCGCTCGAGCAGGTCGAGGGCCTCGTGACCGGTGTAGCGGGTGCTGATCGGCACGAGCGTCGCGCCGGCGTACTGCGCGGCGAGGAACGCCTCGATCCAGTGGTGGGTGTTGGGCGCCCAGACCGCGACGCGGTCGCCGGCCTCCACACCCTTCGCCATCAACGCCCGGGCTGCGAGGCGAACGCGTTCCAGCAGTTCGGTGTAAGTGGTCCGGTCGGATCCGTCCGCTACAGCCTCGTTCGATCCGAATTGCTCAGCGGCGCGCCACAGCGCAGCCGGGGTCGTCCGGGGCTCGGTGGTCACATTCGTGCTCACAATCTCTCCTCAACGAGGCAGAACCTCTATACAAAGCAAGTGCTTGGTAGGGTACCGTATCGCTGTGGACGTTAGCCAGGGTATTGAGACCAGCGAGCAGGCAGCTGCTGACGAGGCCTTTGCGCGGGAAATTCGCGAATGGCTCGAAGAGAACCTTTCCGGGAAGTTCGCCGAGCTGAAGGGCCTGGGCGGGCCGGGGCGTGAACACGAGGCGTTCGAGGAACGCCTCGAGTGGGATCGCCACCTGGCCGCCGCCGGCTGGACCTGCCTCGGATGGCCGAAGGAGTACGGCGGACGCGAGGCGACGCTGAGCCAGCAGATCATCTTCCATCAGGAATACGCGCGTGCGGATGCGCCTGCACGCGTGAGCCACATCGGTGAGGAGCTGCTCGGCCCGACGCTCATCGCGTTCGGCACCGAGGAGCAGAAGCAGCGCTTCCTGCCGGGAATCAAGACGGTCACCGAGCTGTGGTGCCAGGGCTACTCCGAGCCCGGCGCCGGCTCCGACCTCGCGAACGTGTCGACCACCGCGCGCCTCGACGGCGAGCAGTGGTCGGTCAACGGCCAGAAGGTCTGGACGTCGCTCGCACACCTGTCGGACTGGTGCTTCGTCGTCGCCCGCACCGAGCCGGGCTCCTCCCGGCACAAGGGCCTGTCCTACCTGCTGGTTCCCATGAACCAGGAGGGCGTCGAGGTCCGTCCGATCATCCAGCTCACCGGCACCTCCGAGTTCAACGAGGTGTTCTTCGACAACGCCCGCACCGATGCGGACCTCGTCGTCGGCGGCGAGGGCAACGGCTGGGGCGTCGCGATGGGCACGCTCACCTTCGAGCGCGGCGTCTCGACCCTCGGGCAGCAGATCGGCTTCGCCCGTGAGCTCGAGTCCGTCGTCGAACTGGCCGAGCGCAACGGCGCCGCCCAGAATCCGGCGATCCGCAGCAAGATCTCCCGCGCCTGGATGGGCCTGCAGGTCATGCGTGCCCACGCACTGCGGACCCTCGCGGCGGTCGATGCGAGCGCCAACGGCGGCGAGGCGTCGGTCGCCAAGCTCCTGTGGGCGAACTGGCATCGCGGCCTCGGCGAACTCGCCATGGAGGTCCAGGGTGCGGCCTCGCTCGTCGGTGTGGAGAACACCGAACCCGGTGAGGAACTGAACGACCTGCAGCGCCTGTGGCTGTTCACCCGCGCCGACACCATCTACGGCGGATCCAACGAGATCCAGCGCAACATCATCGCCGAGCGCGTGCTCGGCCTTCCCCGAGAGGCACGCCCGTGACCGCCACCATCAAGTCCCCGCTCGCCGTCGCTCCCGAAGAGGTCGCGGGCCACGACCTGCTCAAGGGCAAGAAGGTCGTCGTGACCGCCGCGGCCGGCACCGGCATCGGCTTCTCGACCGCACGCCGCGCGCTGCTCGAAGGCGCCGACGTCCTGGTCTCGGACTTCCACGAGCGTCGCCTCGGTGAGACCGTCGAGAAGCTGTCGGCCGAGTTCGGTAGCCAGCAGATCGAGTCGTTCGTGTGCGACGTCTCGAGCACCGATCAGGTCGACGCGCTCATCGTCGGCGCCGCCGAGAAGCTGGGCCGCATCGACGTCCTGGTCAACAACGCCGGCCTGGGCGGCGAGACCCCGATCGTCGACATGACCGACGACCAGTGGGACCGCGTCGTCGACATCACGCTGACCAGCACCTTCCGCGCCACCCGCGCCGCGCTGCGCTACTTCAAGGGCGTGGAGCACGGCGGCGTCATCGTCAACAACGCCTCCGTCCTGGGCTGGCGTGCACAGCACTCGCAGTCGCACTACGCGGCAGCCAAGGCCGGCGTCATGGCGCTCACCCGCTGCTCCGCGATCGAGGCCGCCGAGTTCGGCGTCCGCATCAACGCGGTCTCGCCGTCCATCGCCAAGCACCCGTTCCTGGCGAAGGTCACCAGCGACGAGCTGCTCGACAGCCTCGCATCGCGCGAGGCCTACGGCCGCGCCGCCGAGGTGTGGGAGATCGCGTCGGTCATCGCGATGCTCGCGAGCGACTACACCACCTACATGACCGGCGAGATCGTCTCGGTCTCCAGCCAGCGCGCGTAGTCACCCGCCCGTGACGGTGACCGAATGTCACATCGGTT
>NZ_JPOC01000003.1 GCF_000738775.1 Prescottella defluvii | reverse complement strand
GTGCCGGGGATTCCCGTTCGTGCTTCCGGCGGTGGTCCGATAATCGGGGTATGACTCTCACCGTGCGCCGCTCCGGGCCCCAGGACCGCGAGGCGATCCTCGCACTGATGAACGCGTCGCGTGGCGACGGACTGTCCGCCGCGGAGCGCGCCGAGCGCGGCTTCGTGCAGGGGAGCATGGGCGAGGACGACCTGGCCCGCTTCCAGGAGGGCACCGGGGTCTTCGTCGCCGAGGAGGACGGCACCCTCGCCGGGTTCGCGATGACGTCCGAGCCGGGTGCGGCGACGTCGGGTCCGCCGCGGTTGGCGGTCGACGCGGTGGGGGAGGGGAGCGGACGCCTGTTCCTGTACGGGCCCGCTGCAGTCGATCCGAGGTTCCAGGGCCGCGGGGTGCTGACGAAGCTGCTCGCCGCGCTCAGTCGTGAACTCCGCGACCGCTTCGACCTCGGTGTGGCGTTCGTCGAGGCCGCGAACGCGAAGTCGCTTGCCGTGCACCGGCATTACGGGATGACCGAGGCGGCGACGTTCGTCTTCGCCGGCCGGGACTACTTCGTCTTCACGTTCGCCCCTGCTGTGTTCGCGGACCGGGACTGAGGTCAGCAGCCGTCGTCGGCGGTGAGCTTGCCCAGTATCCGGCTGAGCTCGTTGCGGTCGCGCGCGTCGAGCGGGGCGAAGAAGTCCGCGGCCTGGGCGTCGCGGGCGGCGGACATCTCGTCGACCAGTCTGCGGCCGGTCTCGGTGAGCTGCACGCACACGGCGCGGCGGTCGACGCCGTCGGCGACGCGTTCGACGAGGTCGCGCTTCTGCAGTCGGTCCACGACCTCGGTCGCCGAGCGGGGCGCGATGCGCAGGGCCTTCGCGACGTCGCCGAGCCGGGGGCGGCCGTCAGCCTCGCGGTCGATGGCCCGCAGCGCGCGGAACTCGTGCGGGGAGAGTCCCCACGGTTCGAGCGCGGTGAACCAGCGTCGGCGCAGCCCTCGCGACGTGGACATCACGAGGTCACGGAGCTGCTCGGCCGATACGTCCGTCATGCTGTCGGAGCCTACCTCACTTGACAGTTACCTCATGTTGAGGCAACCTCAGTAAAGGCTTGCCCCGACATCTGAGAGGGGTGGTGCAATGACAAGCCCTCCATTCGGCGGACCCGGCGGTGGTCGTCCCACGCGTGCCCGCAAGGTCGATCCCGCCGACCGCGCCCAGCTCGAGGAATCCCCGGTCAGCCTCCGTCGGATCGGCGCGCTGTTCGCGCCGTACCGCTGGCAGATCGGCGTGGTGATGGCGCTCATCGTGGTGTCGTCCACGATCTCGCTGGCCAACCCGTTCCTCGTCCGCGAGGTGATCGACCGCGCGATCCCGGAACAGAACGTGAGCCTGCTGGTGTGGGCCGTGCTCGGCATGCTCGCCATCACGGTCGCCGGGTCGGTGCTGGGCGTGATCCAGACCTGGATCTCGACGACGGTCGGCCAGCGGATCATGCACAACCTCCGCACCCGGGTGTTCACGCACCTGCAGCGGCAGTCGCTCGGCTTCTTCACCCGCACCCGCGGCGGTGAGATCCAGTCGCGGCTCACCAACGACATCGGCGGCATGCAGACCGTCGTGACGTCCACGGCCACGTCGATCGCGTCCAATGTGACCACGGTCGTCGGCACCGCGATCGCGATGGCGGTGCTCAGCTGGCGCCTGTCGCTGCTGTCGCTGATCGTGCTGCCGCCGGCGATCTGGCTCACCCGCAAGGTCGCGCTCATGCGCCGCGAGATCACCGCGCAGCGGCAGAAGGCGCTGGCGGACATGCAGACCCAGATCGACGAGAGCCTCTCGATCAGCGGTATCCAACTGGGCAAGACGCTCGGGGCCGGACCGGCGATGTCGGAGCGGTTCGCCGACACCTCGCACCGGTTGGTGGATCTCGAGGTCCGCTCCCAGCTGTCCGGGCGGTGGCGGATGGCGACGATGAGCATCGTCTTCTCCGCGATTCCCGCATTGCTCTACCTCGCCGCCGGGCTGCCCGCGACGTCCGGTGGGATGACGATCGGCACGCTGGTGGCCTTCACCGGACTGCAGACGACGCTGTTCCGTCCGCTGATGGGACTGCTCGACGTCGGTGTGTCCGTGACCAGTTCACTGGCACTGTTCAGCCGGATCTTCCAGTACCTGGATCTACCGGTGGAGATCGACGAACCGGAGAATCCGGTGCCGATGCCGCGGGAGAGGGTCGACGGCGGTGTGCGTTTCGACGGTGTCGGTTTCCGCTACGGCAGCGCCGACCGTGACGCCCTGGCCGATGTGACGATCGAGGTACCGGCCGGGTCGTCGCTCGCGCTGGTCGGCGAAACCGGCTCCGGCAAGACCACTCTCGCGTCACTCGTGGCGCGACTGCACGATCCGACGTCGGGGCGGGTCACGATCGACGGCGTCGACCTGCGCGACATCTCCCTCGCCGAACTGTCCGAGCTGGTGGGCGTCGTCTCGCAGGAGACGTACCTGCTGCACGCGACGATCCGGGAGAACCTGCGGCACGCGCGCCCCGACGCGAGCGACGCCGAGATCGAGGCCGCGGCGAAGGCCGCGCAGGTGCACGAGCTGATCTCGTCGCTGCCCGACGGCTACGACACCGTCGTCGGCGCGCGCGGGCACCGGTTCTCGGGCGGCGAGAAGCAGCGCATCGCGATCGCACGAACCCTGTTGCGGGATCCGCGGATCCTGGTGCTCGACGAGGCCACCAGCGCGCTGGACAACGAGACCGAGCGGGCCGTGCAGGCCGCGCTCGACGTGGTCAGCCGCGGCCGGACCACGATCACGATCGCGCACCGGCTGTCCACGATCCGGGACGCCGACCGGATCGTGGTTCTCGACCACGGCCGGGTCGCCGAGCGCGGCACCCACGAGGAGTTGCGCGCGCTCGGCGGCCGGTATGCGGCGTTACTCGCCCGGGGTGACGGCGCTGGCGGCGACGCCGGCGCGACGGCCGAAGAAGGTGCCGTCACCGAGCGACGTGCCGCTGATGTAGCCCCACGAGTGCAGGCCCGACGTCGCGCGTCCGGCCGCGAAGAGCCCGGGGATCGCGTCGTCGTCGAGGTCTAGGACCCGGCCGTCGACGGTGGTGCGCAGGCCGCCGATGGTGAACACCTCGGCGCCGCCACCGCCGGTTCCGCCGTCGCCGTACTCCGGCGGGGCCATGCCACGCTGGACGTCGATGGCCGCGAACGGCGACTGCAGCGGACGCAGCCAGCGCGACGACTTGCGGAAGTAGGGGTCCTCGCCGTGCTCGGCGAAGCGGTTGTACTCGCCGACCGTGTTCTGCAGTGCGCCCTCGGGCATTCCGATCTCGCGCTCGAGCTCCTCGAGCGTCTCGGCGACGAAATGCGGCTGCACGCCCCAGCGTTCGTCGACCGGGACCTCCTCGTACGCCTGCTCGTCGAGGATCACCCACACCTGCAGGTTGTGCTTGAACAGTGCCGCCTGCCCGACCAGGCCGGGGTAGACGTCCTCGTTGATGAACCGCTGGCCGACGCTGTTGACGATCATGCCGCGCACCATCATTCCGGGCACCAGCGAGATGCCCACCTGGCCGGCGGACATGTGCTTGACCGCCGCGCCGACGGCCTGCGCCATCACGATGCCGCGTCCGTCGTCGCCGCCGTCGCTGTTGACGCCCAGACCCACCAGCTGCGGCGCGTGCTGCGCGAGCATCTCCTTGTTGTCGGCGAACCCGCCGGTCGTGATGATCACGCCGCGTCGGGCACGGTAGGTGACGGTGTCGTTGAAGTGCCGGGCGACGACGCCGACGACGCGGCCGTCCTCGACGATCAGGCGCAGCGCGGTGGAGTCGGTGTGGACCGCGATGTCGGTTTTCGCGACGGCCTCGCTCAGCACCGCCATGAGCACCTTGCCGCCGAAGCCGTCGGACGTGACGCGGTGCCCGCGCGGGGCCGGTTCGGCGAGCTCGTAGAACGGATAGGCGTTCTCGCCCATCCACATCAGGCCGTCGTCGGTGGGCGGTACCCACGTGGGGGAATCCCACAGCGACGGCTTGAACGGCACGCCGTGGTCGACGAGCCACTGGTAGTGCGCGACGCTCTCGCGGCTGTAGAGGCCCACCTTCTCCTGATCGGCATCCGGGCCGAGCGCGGCGAGTAGGAACTTCTCCATCGCCTCGGCGGTGTCGGCGAAGCCGCACGCCTCCTGGATCGGGGTGCCGCCGCCGAGATACATCTCGCCGCCGGACAGCGCCGACGATCCGCCGCCACCGCTCTGCCGCTCGAGCAGAACCACCTCGGCGCCCGCGGCGTTCGCTTCGAGTGCGGCGGACGCGCCGGCGCAGCCGTAGCCGATGACCAGGACATCGGTCTCGTGGTCGTAGGTGTCGATGTCGGCGGCGTCGATCGGGGCGACGGGTACGCGAGCGCTCATAGGGAGCTCCTGTCCTCGGGGTCGGCTTACTTGTGGTGCCCGTCACACTAGGTTGGATGTTCGTGGCCGGGGAGGTGGTGTCCGGCCAGCGGGAAGATGGCCCCGGATTCCAATTCGGGTGGGCCGCTGAGGGTCTCCACGACTACGATCGGGCCGGTTTCGTCTCGAGCCGCAGGGGCAGGGATCGGTGACGGCGCACGAACAGGCTCGGCACCCAGCGTGCGCCGCCGTCGGCGATCGTGAACGACGTGGTGCGTTCGAGTAGTGCGGTCAGGGCTGCGAGGGCCTCCATTCGCGCCAGTGCCGAGCCGATGCAGAAGTGCACACCCCTGCCGAACGCGAGATGGCCCTTGAGGTTCGGGCGGTCCAGGACGACCGCATCGGGGTTTTCGAACGCGGACGGGTCGCGGTTGGCTGCACCCCACAGCAGCAGGAGGTGACTGCCCGCGGGGAGGTGCACGCCGCCCAGCGTGGTGTCCTCGACCACGTTCCGGTGGTGTCCGCGGAAGGGTGACTCGAGCCGCAGGGCCTCGTCCAGGAAGGGGTCGATCAACGACGGGTCCCGGCGCAGTCGGTCCTGCAGCGCGGGATCGGTGGCGAGGATCCGGGCGCCGTTGGCGATCAGCCCCGCGGTGGACTCGCCGCCGGCGCCGACCAGTTGCACCAGGATCAGCACCGCGACGTCGTCGGTGAGTTCACCCTCGTTGCAGGCATGGGCGAGGACGCCGAGCAGGTCTGTCCGCGGATCACTTCTGGCCGCGGTGAATTCGGTGTGCAGGTAGCCGGCGAGTTCGGCCGCGGAGGTCACCAGCTCGCCCAGTCGGTCGCCGGTGACCACCCCGCCGAGCAGCTCGGTGCTGTCGTACGCCCACGACAGCAGCCGGGGAACATCGCTCTGCGGCAGCCCGATCAGGCTCGCGACGAGTCTGAGCGGCAGGGTGTCGGCCATGTCGCCGGCCCATTCGAAGGCGCCGTCCGGCCCCAGTCCGGTGTCCCACAGTTCGTCCACGAGTGCGCGGACGGAGGGGCCGAGGGTGCGGATGCGCTTGGCGAGGGTGGCGAGGACCAGCGTGCGGTGCGCGGCGTGGGTGGGGTCGTCCGCGGTCGCCAGCACGTGCACGGCCCGTCCGCCGCCGTCCATGTCGAACGTGACGGGTGGGCCGTCCGGTTGCTGCACCAGCGCGCCGGTCAGGTTCGACGAGAAGTGCTCGGGACGGCCCAGCGCCTCGGTCACCAGTGCCCACGACGACACCAGGTGGAAGTCGGTGCCCGGGATCCGGTGGACGGGTGCGTGGGTGCGGAGGTCCCGGTACAGCGAGTACGGGTCGTCGAGGTGTTCGGCGGCGAGGACGTCGATGCCGTCCGGCGGTGTCGTGGTCACGAACCGTCCTTTCGATGGCGTGTGGAACGTGTTGCAGTGATGCCACGGTTCACGGCGTCGCCGGGCACTGTCAAGAGGCCGCCGGAAACTGAGAAAATGACGGTGAACTGCAGATATGCGGTGTCTCAGGTTGCAGTCGGCGGCGCGTTGTCCGCGCAGGTGAGCGCACCGGAAGGGGCGTTCTCGTTGTAGACATCCCAGCAGTTCTGTCTCAAGATGAGACGAAACGACGTCGGCGATCGGTGGGTGGGTGGAGTGACGGAGCGGGACGACTGGCTGACGGGCGGGAACCGTCGCGCACTCGCGGTCGAACGGATCACGGCGGCCGCGACCGAGTTGTTCGTCGAGCGCGGGTTCGATCAGGTCGGGGTCCACGACATCGCCGAGCGCGCCGGCTGCTCGCGCGCAACTCTCTACCGCTACGTCGGCGGCAAGCCCGCACTGGTGTCGGCCGTCGTGGCGTCGGCGGCCGCATCGGTCGCCGAGGAGGTCACCCGTGCCGTGCAGCATCTCGTCGGGCCCGCACGGGTCGTCGAAGCGATCCTGACCGCCGTCGCGGCGGTCCGTGCGGATGCGACGCTGTCGGACTGGTTCGCCCACACCCGTACCGCGGCGGCCGACGACTACCTCGCGTCCTCGCCCGATCTGGGCCGGGTGGCGACCGCCCTGACCGGCACAGCCGAGGACGAGGCGGGCGGGCAGTGGATCGTCCGGGTGGTGCTCACCCTGCTCGCGTGGCCCGCCGCCGACACGCGCATGGAGCGACAGTTGGTACAACGCTTCGTCGCACCGGCATTCGCCACCTAACATCAGCAGGCATGAGCCACTGCGTCTTCTGCGCCATCGTTGCCGGCGAGGCCGAATCGAGTCTCGTGTACGAGGATGCGGACACGCTTGCGTTCATGGACATCCGTCCGTTCACACCAGGTCACCTGCTCGTGGTGCCGAAGAAGCATGCATCGGATCTGGCCGAGTTGGATCCCGAAGACGGAGGACGATTGTTCCAGGTGGGGCAGCAGATGGCGGGGGCGTTGCGGGACAGTTCGGTGGCCGCGGAGGGGGTGAACTTCTTCCTCGCCGACGGTGTGGTGGCAGGTCAGGAGGTGTTCCACGTGCATCTGCATGTCGTGCCGCGGACAGTGGGGGACGGGTTCGGGCTGCGCGGCCGGCCCACGGTGCCGCCCCGGCCCGACCTCGACTACCTCGCCGGATCGATCCGTGGTCGGCTGGGCTCGCGCGATGCCTGACGTGACGACGGCTCCGTTTCTGCATCAGCGTTTTCCCGAACTCGCGGCGTCGCTGCCCCATGTCCGGCTCGGGGAGGTGCCCACCCCGGTCCGCAGGCTCGACGGGCTGGGAACGCGAAACCGGATCTGGGTCAAGGACGACAGCACCTTCGGCTCCGGTGGCTGGGGTGGCAACAAGGTCCGCAAACTCGAGTGGATCATCCCCGACGTCCTGGCTCGGAAGTCGCGGCGGATCGTCACGGTCGGCGGCCTCGGCACCAACTGGGGCCTGGCGACCGCGTTGTATGCCAAGGAGTTCGGCATCGAGACCGCGATCGCACTCATCGATCAGCCCGTCGACGACCATGTGCGGGCCCAACTGGCCAGGCTGCAGCGCTCGGACGCAACCCTGCACTTCACCCGGAACAAGGTCCGGACGCTCGCGTGCGCACCGTGGTTGATGCTCAGGCACATTCGCGGCGGACGGCTGCCGTACTACCTGCCTCCCGGTGGCTCGTCCCCGATCGGTGCACTCGGATACGTCGAGGCCGCACTGGAGTTGGCCGCGCAGGTCGAGGCCGGGGAGATTCCGGAACCGGCTCACATCGTCGCCCCGGTCGGATCGGGCGGCACCGTGGCGGGGCTGCTGTTGGGCCTGCAGTTGGCGGGCCTGCGCACCGGTGTCGTCGGCGTCGTCGTCAACGACACCCTGCCGCTGGGCGCCGCCGAGATCCGGGATCTCGCGGGCCGGGCCGAATCGCTGCTGCGCCGCCGCGGCGCGCAACTGGGTGACGTCGACCTCCGCTCGGCCGGCCTGACCGTGACCCGGGAATACCTCGGTCCCGGTTACGGGTACGCCACCGCGGAGGGGCGGGCCGCGCAGCGCGTCGGGACCGAGTACCGCGTGCCCCTCGATCCGGTGTACACGGCGAAGGCCTTCGCCGGTCTGCTCGAGATCGACGCGAAGACGCGAGTCGACGACGGACCGATCGTCATGCTCGACACTTTCGGGCCGCGTCCGGACTGACCGCTACCGTGGGCGGCATGAGGTGGTGGCTCCTTTCCGGTGCGGTCGTGTGCGAGGTCGTGGCGACGTTGTCGCTGCGTGCCGCGGTCGACCATCCGGCGTGGTACGTCCTGGTGGCAACGGGCTACGTCGCGTCCTTCGGGTTCCTGTCCGCGGTCCTGCGACTCATGCCCGTCGGTGTCGCGTACGGAATCTGGGGTGCCTGCGGCATCACCATCACCGCGGTCGCGGCGGCACTGCTCTTCGGTGACGCGCTGACGGTCCTCATGGGCATCGGCATTGCGCTCGTCATCGCCGGGGTCCTGGTCGTCGAACTCGGCTCCCAGTCGGCGGAGGAGGCGCGTGCGGGCGCCGACGCGGAGGCCCGGGAGTCGGTGCGGTGACCTGGGTTCTGCTCGTCGCGGCGATCGTCGTCGAGGTTGCAGGAACGTTGTGCCTCAAGGTTTCCGACGGTGGCCGGCGCAGGTGGTGGTTGTTGCCGACTGCGGTCGCCTACGTCACCGCGTTCGGCCTCATCGCCGTCGTGCTCGATCGAGGCATGGCGGTCGGTGTCGTGTACGGCATCTGGGTGGCGTGCGGGGTCGCGTTGACCGCGATCCTGGGTCGCCTCATCTTCCGTGACCCGCTCACCCCTCGGATGGGTCTCGGTATCGCGCTCATCATCGCCGGTGTGCTGGCGATCGAACTGGGTGCGGCGTCGGCCGCGTAGTCGCCTGGCCTTCTGTCTCGGTCAAGACCGAGATGCGTGGACACATGTCCGGAAAGTGTCGACCGGCGGCTGTCCGGCGTGGTAGAACATGTTCCAGTTTGTAGCTGGTTCGTGGTGGTGTGGCCGAGTGACGCGTGCTGTGCCGGCCACGCTCACCGAAGGAATTTCATGCACTGGTACACCGGGGACGCCGTCTACGACACCATCCTGACCTGCGCGTTCGCCTTCGCGGCTTTCGTGATCGTCGGCGGGTTCTTCGCGCAGAGCTCGTATGGCCGATTCTCTTCCACCAACCTGGGTTTCAACCTGAACCCGAAGTTGGGGTGGTGGCTCATGGAGATCCCCGCAACCGTCGTCTTCGCGGTCTTCTACCTGAGCGGGCCGAACCGCTTCGAGCCCACCTCGCTGGTGCTGGCCGCGATCTGGTTGCTGCACTACGCGAACCGCGGCTGGTTCTTCCCGCTGTCGATCCGGCAGGTGCCGGGCAAGCGCAGCACGTTCAACGCCTCGGTGATCGTCATGGGCATGATCGTCACCTCGATGCACGGCTACCTCAACGGCGCGTTCTTCAGCCACGACTACATGCACCAGTACGACACCGCGTGGCTCACCGACCCCCGGTTCCTGATCGGCCTGGTCGTCTACCTGTGCGGGTTCGCGCTGCTGGTGAGCTCCGAATCGATCGTCCGCAACCTGCGGGACAAGAGGAACCCGGGCGCCGCGGAGTACCGGATCCCGATGGGCGGCGGCTTCCGATTCGTCTCCAGTCCCGCCTATCTCGGTGAATTGATCGCGTGGGCCGGGTTCGCCCTGCTGACATGGTCGCTCGCGGGAGTCGTCATCTTCCTCATCACCGCCGGCAACCTCATCCCGCGGGCCCTCGCCACGCACAAGTGGTATCGGGACAAGTTCGTCGAGTACCCGGCCGACCGCAAGGCGTTGATTCCGGGCCTCGTCTGATCGCTCGTCCGAGTCGCGTCCGCCGAATTCCTCAGTTCGCGTACAACGCGTCGATCTCGCGGGAGTACTTGGAGTCGATGGGCTTACGCCGCAGCTTCATCGTCGGGGTGAACTCCTCGCCACCCGGTTCCCAGATCATCGGCAGCAGGGTGTACTTCTTGATCTGCTCGACGCGGGAGAGTTTCGCGTTGGCCGCCCCAACCGCGCGGTCGATCTCGGCGCGCACCAGGGGGTTCGACGCGAGATCGCCGGGCGAACCGTTCTCGATGCCGTTACGGGTCGCGAAGGCGGCCGCGGCGTCGGGATCCAGCGTCAGCAGGGCGACGACGTAGGGCCGGTCGTTGCCGATCACCACCGCACCGCCGATCAACGCGCTGGCCGCGCGGACGGCGCCCTCGATGTTCGACGGCGACATGTTCTTGCCGCCGGCATTGATGATCAGTTCCTTCTTCCGGTCCACGATCGTGACGTAGCCGTCGGCGTCGATGGTCCCGATGTCGCCGGTGTGAAGCCAGCCGTCGGCGTCGATGGCTTCGGCCGTCTTGGTGGGGTTGTTCCGATAACCCTTCATGACGACCGGCCCCCTGACCAGGAGTTCGCCGTCCTCCGCCAGTTCGAGCGACGCGCCCTCGACAGCCTGCCCGACGGTGCCGATCCGGACAGCGCCCGGTCGGTTGATCGTGACTGCGCCGGCGGTCTCGGACAGTCCCCACGCCTCCAGGCACGGGATGCCGAGCCCGAGTACGAACTCCAGTGCGTCCGGTGACAACGCGGCAGCCGCCGATATCGCCACGCGTGTCTCGTCCAGTCCGAGTTTCGCGCGGACGGAGCCGAGTACCAGCTTGTCCGCGACGGCATGCTGAATGCGCAGCGACTGCGGGATCGGCGTCCGGTCGGACTCCAGCCGTGCCTTGCGGCGCCCGAGGCCGATGGCCCAGTGCGCCAGACGTCTCTTCGCCGCGCTCGGTTCGTCGGCGAGCGCCTGCTCGATCGCGGCCTTGATCTTGTACCAGATCTGCGGCACGGCGACGAGTACCGTGGGCCGAACCTCCGGTAAGGCCGTCACCGCCTGCTTCGCGTCCTCGAGCGTGGTGATCTGGAGACCGTTGACGAGGTTGGCGTAGTGAAAGAGTCGGTTCGCGATGTGCGCATCGGGCAGGTAGGACACGTATCTGTCTTCCGGCTCCCAATCCACGATAGTTCGCATGGCGTCGTACTCGGCGACGATGTTCGCATGCGTGAGCTCGACGCCCTTCGGTGGCCCGGTGGTGCCGGACGTGTAGATGACGGTGAGCAAGTTGGACGGTTCGACGGCCCGCCACGACGCCTCGAAGTCGAAGTTCGAGTCATCGTTCGCCTCGAGATCCGCCAGGCTCGACGTGCCCAAGGGTGAACCGTCCACGCAGACGATCCGTTCGACGGCGGCACCCTGCGATGCCTCCTGCACGACGGGAAGGAACTTCTTCTCGCAGAACATGATCCGGTTCGCAGCGTTGGTCAGTACGTAGTTCAACTGCTCCGCGGCGAGCGTGTTGTACACCGAGAACGGGGTCGCACCCGCGTGCAATGCGCCGGTGTCGACCAGATGGAACTCGGGCCGGTTGGTCAGCATCAGGCCGACGGTGTCACCATGGCGGACACCCAGTTTAGCCAGGCCCGCGGCGACGCGGCGAACCCGCTCGGCGTACTGGCGCCAGGTGATCGTGACGGCATCGCCGGGGGTGCGGAGCGCGACGGCGTCCGGGTGCCTTGCCGCAGTGGCCTGGAACGCCTCGCACAGGGTCCGCGGTGTCGCTGTCGTACCGGTAGTCATGGTGAGCCTCCTGGATATCGTTGCCGCCGACGGCAACCCGTCTCAGGCCCGGAACATCGTGCGGAGGACCTTGGCTGCCCGGTCGGTGTAGGGCGGGTATGCGAACCGGGGGTCGGGCTTGAACGGTTTGATCAGCACGGCTTTTCGATTGCTCAGTGCCTCGAAGCCCCATTTGCCGTGGTACCGGCCCATCCCGCTGGATCCGACACCACCGAGTGGGAGCTGGGGCGCCAGGACGTGGACGGTGAGATGGTTGACCACCGCGGATCCGGAACTCACTTCGGCGAGCATCCGTCGGCGGGTCCGTGCCGACTTCGTGAACACATAGGCCGCCAAAGGTTTCGGTCGCGCGTTGACGAACGAGATCGCGTCGTCCAGTGAATCGACGGTGAGCACCGGCAGGATCGGCCCGAAGATCTCCTCCTGCATCACCGGTTCCCGGGGATCCGGGTCGACCAACACGGTGGGCTCGATCGTCAGCGTGGCGGGATCGCAGCCGCCCCCGACCGCGATCGTGGCCTCGGTGTTCGCAAGGTATCCCGCCAACCTGTCGAACTGGCGCGAGTTGACGATGCGCAACCCGCGCCACGTCGACTCCGGCCGGAAGTCGTCGAGGCTGTCGATGATTCGCTCGACCAACTCGTCCCGAACAGGGCGTTCGACCAGCACGTAGTCGGCCGCGATGCAGGCCTGGCCCGAGTTGAGCACCTTCGTCCAGGCGATGCGCCGAGCGGTGACCGCGAGGTCCGCGTCGGCCATGACGATCGCCGGGCTCTTGCCGCCGAGTTCCAGGGTCACCGGGGTCAGGGACTGCGCGGCCCCGGCCAGGATCTTCCGGCCGATCTCGGTGCCGCCGGTGAAGACCGCGTGATCGAAGCCCTGGGCGAGCAGGTCCTGAGTGGTGTGTCCGTCACCCTCGACCACCACGACGGCTTCGGCGTCGAGATACTCGGGGAGCAGCCTGGCGAGCAGATGCGACGACGCGGGGGTCAGCTCCGAAGGCTTGACGGCCGCGCAGTTTCCCGCGGACAGCGCGGAGACCAGTGGCCCCAGGGTGACGAGCAGTGGAACGTTCCAGGCTCCGATGACGAGCGCCACTCCGAGCGGCTCGTACTGCACCCAGCCCAGAGCGGGCATCTGATGCAACGGCATCGGACACGGTCGGCTGCGCATCCACCGGCGCACCCGCTTGCGTGCATACCGGGCCTCGATCTTCAGGTCGAGAATGTCGGACATCCAGGATTCGAAGGCGTCACGCCCGAGATCCTGCGCGAGGGCGCCGGTGATCTCGTCCTCGCGCTCGTCCAGCATGCGCTCGATCCCACGCAGTTGCTCGATTCGCCACTGCGCGGTTCTGGTGCGACCGCTCGCGTGAATTTCTCGCAGCCCGGCGACGACTCCGGCGGTGGTATCCGAATCGATGGCGCCGGTCTCTACCCGGTCGGTGGTCATGACGGCCTCAGCTCCGATGTGCGGCGGCACAGCTGTGTCGATGCGGCCGACGCACGACGGGGGTCGGCCGTTTCACGTGGCGCGGTTTCGCCCCACTTGCCTCTGACCAACACTGGTCGCTGATCGAGTGACCGTCAAGCCCTCGAGCTCAGTCGTTGTGCGCGCGATCTGCATGCCCGAGATCCCGGCCCGGCACGACCGCGTCACGCACCAGCTTCTTGAGTGTCACGATGTCGGGGAAGCCGCTGTCGCGCTTGCGATCCCACACCAATCGGTCGCCTGCGGTGATCTGGAAGATACCACCGGTACCGGGAATCATTGCCACCTCGCCCAGTTCGGTGCCGAAGGTGCTCAGCAATTCCTGTGCCATCCATCCGGCGCGGAGCAGCCAGTTGCATTGCGTGCAGTACGTGATGGTGACGCGGGGCGAGGCGAAGGTCATTCCTCCAGGGTCGCAGACGACCGCCGCGCTCCGTGCCACTCGGTGACGGGACGGCCCTCGACGAGATGCTCGTCGACGAATCGATCGACCCGGCCGGCGTGCAGTTCGGAGTACCAGGCGTTGTCCGGATACACCACCGCGACCGGGGCCTGCGAGCACGGGAACAGGCACCCGGTCTGCGTGACGAGGACGTCGTCGTCACTCAGACCGCGGGCCTCGAGCGCGAGGTCCAGTGCCTGCGCCGTCTCCGGTCCGCCGCGGGCCGAGCAGCGCGGGCCACGGCACACCAGCACGTGCCGTGCGAAGCCGGGCACCTCGTCCCATGCGGGTGAGGTCAGGGGAGCGGTGGTCGTGCGGGCCGGGGTGGTGGGTCCCGAGATCGCGGCGTCGAGCAGGTCGGTGTAGTTCGTGGTGTCGGAGAGCGAATTCGCCATCCGCACGTCGGGAATCCGTTCCCCGGACTGCTCGCGCAACCAGTGCCCGACGACGCGGCGGAACCACGCATCGATCTTCCGGTCGAGCACGGTCTGGGCGCTCACCACGACCACCTCGGTCGCGCCGGACGCGGTCGCCTCGTCGAGTGCCGTGGTGACCGATCGCCCCGACCCGCCGAGGACGGCGGTCACGAAGACGGTGTCCGGGTACCGGTCCTGCAGGGCGTGCAGCGCCCCGAGCACCTGGTCGCGCGGATCGGCGCCGCGGTCGGTGGGGGCGGTGACGACCACCCACCGCGCATGTTGGATCGTGTTCATGAGAAAGACCTTTCGGCGGTCGCGTCGACGGTGCCGCACAGCACCACCATCGGACGGCCCGTTCGTGGATGGGGTTGCACCAGGGCGTCGAGGCCGTAGACGTCCGCGAGCAGTTCCGCGGTGAGGACCGACTCGGTCGGGCCCTCGGTGACGACCCGGCCGTCGCGCAGCACCACCAGGTGGTCGCAGTACATCGCGGCCAGGTTCAGGTCGTGCATCGCGGCGACCGTGGTGAGCCCGCGGGCGCGGATCAGTTCGAGCAGTTCCAGTGACGCCGAGACGTCGAGGTGGTTGGTCGGCTCGTCCAGCAGCAGCACGCAGGGCCGTTGCGCGAACGCCCGGGCCAGCTGGGTCTTCTGCTTCTCGCCACCGGACAGGCTCTGCCACAAGCGGTGCCGCAGATGGGTGATGCCGGTGGTCGCGAGGCAGTCGGTGACCAGGTCACCGGTCCCGAGGGCGGCGGGACGTGCCCAGCCCCCGCGGTGCGGGATGGCGCCGAGTGCGACGATCTGCTCCACCGTCAGATCCAGTTCGGTGGCCGAATGCTGCTCCACCAGTGCGACGGTGCGGGCGAACTCGCGGCGGTGCATCGCGGTCGTCACGTCGTCCCCGAGCAGCACCCGCCCGTTGTCCGGGCGCTCGAGTCGGGCGATCGTGGACAGCAGCGACGTCTTGCCCGATCCGTTCGGCCCGATCAGCCCGGTGAACTGCTTCTCCGGTGCCGAGCAGGTCACCCGGTCGAGGATCCGGGCGCCGCCCGCCGACCAGGTGACGTCCTCGACGCGGATCTCGGGGGAGTGGTGGCTCATGCGCGTGCTCCCCGGCGTCGGAGCAGCCACACGAACGCCGGCACCCCGACGACGGCGGTGACGATGCTGATGGGCAGTTCCCGACCGGGCAGGACGGTGCGGGCGACGATGTCGGCCCACACCAGCAGCAGCGCCCCCAGCAGGGCCACCACCGGGAGCAGTCGCGCGTGCAGTGGGCCGACGAGCATCCGGGCGGCGTGCGGCACCACGAGTCCGACGAAGCCGATGACACCGGCCTGCGCCACCAGCGCCGCCGTGCACAGCGACGCCACCGCGTACAGCACCCACCGGGACCGTTCGACGTTGGTGCCGAGGCTCGCGGCGGCACGCTCGCCGAACGCGAACGAGTCGAGCACGCGGCTGTACCCCAGCACGATCGCCAACGTCACCGCGACGACGACCAGGATGCCGACCAGGCCCGACCAGCGCACGCCGGCCACCGACCCGAGGGTCCAGTTCAGTACCCGATGGGCGGCGTCGCGGTCGCCGAGCAGCACCAGCGCCGACGTCAGCGCCGCAGCCAGCTGGCCCACTGCGATGCCGGCGAGAACGAGCCGTCCGGGGAGCAACGCGCCCGACCGCGACGTCGCGATGAGGAACACGAGCAGCAGGCTGGCGAGGGCGCCGACGAACGCAGCCGACGAGACGGCACCGAACCCGAAGGCGCCCACCGCCGTCACACCGGTGGTCAGGGCCAGGACCGCGCCCAGCGACGCGCCCCCGGACATGCCGAGCAGATACGGGTCGGCCAACTGGTTGCCGGTCAGCGACTGCAGCACCGCGCCGCACACGGCCAGTCCCGCGCCGGTGGCCGCTGCCGCCAGCACCCGCGGCATCCGCAGGTCGACGACGATGTGCATCGTGAGCAGGTCGGTGCCCGGGCCGATGCCCAGTCGTCCGGCGATGGCCTCGACGACGGTGCCGATCGACAGATCGGCGGCACCGATCGCGACCCCGGCCGCGCAGCTCGCTGCGAGCAGCGCGACCAGGATCACCGCCCAGCCGGTGCTGGTCGTCGCGGTCGCCCGGGCCGGCGCCCGGGTCGTCGAACTCATGCCCCGCTGCCGCCCAGCTGCCCGGCTACCAGCGCCGCCCCTTCGATCAGTCGGGGACCGGGGGTGCTCGCCGAGAACGGCACCACGACGAACGCGTCGTCACGCACCGCCTTCAGATCCTTCAGCGCGGGGTCGCTGCGGAGGTAGGTCTTCTTCTCCTCGGCCGTGTCCCACGACGCGTCCGCGAGGACGATGATGTCCGGGTTGGCCGCCAGCACCGTCTCCCAGCTGCCGTCGAGCCACGCGCCGTCGGCGTTCGCGAAGACATTGGTGCCGCCGACCGCATCGATGATCAACTGCGGACCGCCCGCATTGCCTCCGACGTACGGGGTGTCGGTGTTGCTGTCGTACCAGAAGATGCTCTTGCCCGTCGCGGGCGCGGCGGACTCGATGCCGGCGAGCGTCTCCCGCATCTGCGCGACGACGGCGTCGGCCTCGGATTCGCGACCGAACAGCGTCCCGTAGTCGGTGATCTCGGTGCCGATCGAATCCCACGACACCGCGGGGCGGGTCGACTTGTCCTTGCAACCGAACGGGGAGACGTAGGTGGCGATACCGAGTTCGTCGAACGACTCGTGGGAGCCGACGGCCTTGTCGTCGAACGCGCTCGAGTACGACGCGAGCACCAGGTCGGGCTTGACCTTGAGCAGCGCCTCCCGGCTGGGGTAGTCCTTCTCGTCGAGCGCCGGGACCTGCGCGTAGGCGGCGGCCCACTGCGGGGCGATGGTGTCGTCGAGGTAGGCCGTGCCGGCCATCCGGTCCTGCGCGCCGATCGACAGGGCGGTCTCGGTGGCACCCTGGTTGAGGGTGACGCCGCGTTCGGCGGGCCCGTCGAGGGTGACGGTGCGCCCGCAGTTCTGCAGGGAGATCGCGGCGGTGTCGGCGTCGGAATCCGACGATCCGCCACACGCGGACAGGATCAGGACGGAGGCGGTGGTGACCGCCGTGGCCGCGAGAACTCGCGGTGAAATATGGGTGCGCAAAGCGACCCGCCTTCCATGACTCGTGGAAAACGTGCAGTTGTGCGTCACGGCCGGTCTCCTGGCTCGGCAGGGATAGCCGTCGGCTACGCCTTCCCGGATGCGTGCGCATCCAGTGGCTGGGGTCGAACCCCTAGTAGTCGACGTACCTGCCCACAGTGGCGAGTACCGCGCCGGCTTCAACCGGACTTCCCGAACACCGTGACAACATCGTGAAGAATAGACGACCGGTCAGGCGGCGTTGTCCGCCTTGTCGGCCTTCTCGGCTCGCGGCATCAGCGCCGACGACACGGCCATCAGGACGGCGATCCCGAACAATCCGAGGAACACCAGGTGGATCGCGTCGGCGAGGTCGCCGGGATCCGGCTCGGCGGTGTCGCCGACCCGCGAGTTGACGAGCGCGCCGAACACCGCGACGCCCACGGCGCTGCCGATGGAACGCGCGAACATGTTGGTCGAGGTCACCACGCCGCGCTCGGACCAGTCGACGCTGGACTGGGCGGCGATCAGCGTGGGCGTGGCGATCAGGCCCATGCCGGAGCCGATGACGAAGCACGTCGCGCCCACGTGCCACACCGGCGAACTGTCCGAGAGCAGCAGCAGCAGCGCGGTGCCGACGATCGCGAGGCCGCTGCCGACCAGCGCGGTCGTGCGGAAACCGACGCGCAGGTACAGCCGCCCGGCCTGGGACGCGGCGATGGGCCAGCCGATGGTGAGTACCGCCAGGGCGAAGCCCGCGACGAGCGCGCCGGTGCCGAGCACGCCCTGCACGAACGTCGGCACGTACGACGTGAGGCCCATCAGGATCGCGCCCACCGACAGCGACACCAGGCTGCTCGCCACCAGCACCCGGCGGGTCAGCATGTGCAGCGGCAGGATCGGATCGGCGACGCGGCGCTCGACGAGCACGAACCCGGCCAGCAGGAGCGCGCCGACCACGAAGACGCCGACACCCATCGGCGACAGCCACTCCCACGCCTGCCCGCCCTCGAGCAGTCCGAGGATCATCAGCGTCGCACCGCCGGTGAGCAGGATCGCGCCGGGGTAGTCGATGCGCCGCCGCACCGCGGTCGTCGTCTCGACGAACTTGCGGTGCAGCATCCATGCCGCGAGTGCGCACAGTGGAATGTTGATGAGGAAGATCCAGCGCCAGGACACGTACTCGGAGAACACGCCGCCCAGCGTCGGGCCGAGGACCGCGGATGCGCCCCACACGCTCGCGATGTAGCCCTGCACCTTCGCGCGTTCGGCGACGGTGTAGATGTCGCCGGCGATCGTGAGGGCCATCGGTTGGACGGCGCCGGCGCCCAGGCCCTGGATCGCGCGGAAGACGATCAGCGCCGGCATGCTCCACGCGACTCCGCACAGCACCGAACCGATCGCGAACAGTGCGATACCGAGCAACATGATCGGTTTGCGGCCGAAGGCGTCGGACAGCTTGCCGTAGATCGGTACCGAGACCGCCTGCGCCAGCAGGTACACCGAGAACAGCCACGGGAACTGCGAGAAGCCGCCGAGATCGCCGACGATCGTGAGGACCGCGGTCGCGATGATCGTGCTGTCGAGCGCGACGAGGGACGTGCTGAGCATCAGTGACAACAGAATCGGGCCGCGTTCCGAGCGCAGTCCCACCGATGTCGTGGCCGTGTCGGTCGTGCCGGTCACCATCACCCTCCCGACGATCGATGCCGGGACGATCCGTCGACGGTGTCCGGGCCCACACTATTTCCGAAACAAGGCTAACGATCCCCGGCGAGTTCGTATGCCCCGGCCCTGGGGAGCACCGCCGCTGCCAGCGCCATCGCGACGGCCGTCCCCAGCGCGACGAGGAATACCAGGTTCATCGCCTCGGCCAGTTCGGCGGTGCCCGGGCTGTCGGTCATCCCCAGGCTCGCGTTGGCGAGCGCACCGAAGACGGCAAGGCCGACCGCGCCGCCGATCGATCCTGCGAACGACACCGTGGAGGTGGCGACGCCGCGCTCGGCCCACTCCACGCTCGACTGCGCGGCGATCAGAGACGGCCCCGACACCAGGCCCATGCCGATTCCGATCACGAAGCACAACCCGGAGACGTGCCACACCGTGGACTGCACGGACAGTTGCGTGGCGATCACGGTGCCGCCGATGACCAGCACCGCACCGGCCAGCACGGTCGCTCGGAATCCGTGCCGCAGGTACAGGCGACTCGATTGCGCGGCGGCGACGGGCCAGCCGAGGGACAGGGCGACCAGTGCGAAACCGGCTATCGAAGCGTCGACGCCGAGGACGCCCTGGGTGAAGGTCGGGATGTACCCGGTCAAGCCGGTCACGAGCGCCCCACCGAACAGCGACACCAGGCACACCGCGACGAGCGTGCGTCGGGTGAGCAATTGCAGCGGCAGGATCGGATCGGCGACGCGCTGCTCCACGAAGACGAACGCGGTGAGCAGAGCCGAGGCACCGGCGAACACCGCGATGCTGACGGGGGAGGTCCACGCCCAGGTGTCCCCGCCCTCGATCAGGCCCAGGATCAGCAGTCCGGCGCCCGTGCTCAGCAGCGCTGCACCGGTGTAGTCGATTCGCCGCCGGGCGGTCGGGGGCCGGTCGGTGAAGTTCCGGACCAACATCCATCCCGCGAGGGCGCACAACGGTACGTTGACGATGAAAATTGCTCGCCAGGAGATGAATTCGGAGAAGAGTCCCCCCATGGTGGGACCGAGTACCGCCGAGACGGCCCACACGCTGCCGAGGTAGCCCTGCACCTTGGCGCGTTCGGCGACCGTGTAGACGTCGCCGGCGATGGTCTTGCCGATCGGCGTGATGGCGCCGGCAGCGATCCCCTGCAGGATCCGGAATGCGACGAGCGCGGACATGCTCCACGCGACTGCGCACAGGACGGAGCTGACGGCCAACAGGCCGATGCCCCACAGCATGACCGGCCGGCGTCCGAGGATATCGGCGAGACGCCCGTAGATGGGAACGGTGATTGCTTGCGCAAGTAGATAACCCGAGAACAGCCACGGTATCTCGGTGAACCCGCCGAGATCGTCGACGATCGTGAGGAACGACGTCGCGAGGATGGTGCCCTCGAGGGCGACCAGCGACGTCGTGAGCATGAGGGATGCCAGGATCGGGCCGCGCTGCGAGCGTAGTCCGACCCCTCCCCGATCAACTGTGGTGGCCATCCACACTCCCGACTGTGTGTATCGATCCGCACTGATTCCTGGGTTGACGAGCCAATTTCGGGAGTATTGCACGGTTTGTGCTGGTCGGCCGGGTAATCATCGGCGGCGCGCATTCGAAACTCGTTGTGCTGCTGCCGGTTCTCGGCCGGCCGGTGCGGATCGATGCGGGCGGCCTCGCGCCGGCACTCCGGTCCGGCTCGCACGGTCGACGCCCGGGTCTTCTCCGCGGCCCGTCCCTGCGTCTCGGGACCCTGGGACGCGGAGTGTCCGGCCGGTACCGACCGGGCGGTCGCGTGCTGTGGGGTGCGCCGATCTGCGGGACCGATAGGGTAGCCAACGTGCGCCCTTCACTCGATTCCTACACCCACTTGGCCGGCGGCAAGGTCCGCGATCTGTACACGATCGACGACGAGCACCTGCTGCTGGTCGCGAGTGACCGGATCTCGGCCTACGACCACGTACTGACCACCCCGATCCCCGACAAGGGACGCGTGCTCACCGCGATGAGCGTGTTCTTCTTCGAGAAGCTCGGTGGCACCAACCACCTGGCGGGCGATCCGCTGGACGAGCGCATCCCCGAGGAGGTCCTCGGGCGTGCCCTCGTGGTCCGCAAGCTGAACATGGTGCCGGTCGAGTGCGTGGCCCGCGGCTACCTCACCGGCTCGGGCCTGGCGGACTACAACGCCACCGGTGCGGTGTGCGGCGTGGCGCTGCCCGAGGGCCTGGTCGAGGCGAGCCAGCTGCCCGAACCCATCTTCACGCCCGCCAGCAAGGCCGACCTCGGTGACCACGACGAGAACATCGACTTCCAGGCTGTCGTCGACAAGGTCGGCCGGGACCTCGCGGTGAAGTTGCGCGAGGACACCCTGGACATCTACTTCCGTGCGGCCAGCTTCGCGCGGGAGCGCGGCATCATCCTCGCCGACACCAAGTTCGAGTTCGGTCTCGACGCCGACCACAACCTCGTCCTCGCCGACGAGGTGCTGACGCCGGATTCGTCGCGGTACTGGCCGGCCGACGGGTACGAGCCGGGCAAGGTGCAGCCGAGCTTCGACAAGCAGTTCGTCCGCAACTGGCTCACCAGTCCCGCGTCGGGTTGGGACCGTGCGTCGGACACCCCGCCCCCGCCGCTGCCGCAGGAGATCGTGGACGCGACCCGCGCCCGCTACATCGAGGCGTACGAGCGCATCTCGGGTCTGTCCTTCGAGGATTGGGTGGGCTGAGATGAGCGCGCTGACTCCGCCGGTCGCCAAGCGGGTGCCCCTCGAACGGACCCATCACGGAGACACGTTCGTCGACAACTACGAGTGGCTGCGGGCCAAGGAGGACCCCGAGGTCATCGCGTACCTCGAGGCGGAGAACGCGTACACCGCGCAGCAGCTCGAGCACCTGGATCCGTTGCGGGAGAAGGTGTTCCAGGAGATCAAGTCACGGACGCAGGAAACCGACATGTCGGTGCCGACGCGGCTGGGCAACTGGTGGTACTACGCGCGGACCGCCGAGGGCAAGCAGTACGGCGTCAACTGCCGGTGCCCCATCTCCGGACCGGACGACTGGACGCCGCCGGAACTGTCGGCCGACACCGCGATGCCGGGCGAACAGGTGCTGCTCGACGGCAACATCGAGGCGGAGGGCCACGAGTTCTTCTCCATCGGCGCCTTCTCGGTGAGCCACGACGGCACGCTGCTGGCGTACTCGGTGGACGTCGTCGGCGACGAGCGCTACACGCTGCGGTTCAAGAATCTCGAGACCGGTGACCTGCTCGCCGACGAGATTCCGAACACCGCGCCCGGTGCGACGTGGGCCATCGACCACCAGCACATCTTCTATCTGACGGTCGACGAGTCGTGGCGACCCGACACCGTGTGGCGGCACAAGCTCGGTACCACGCAGGACCAGGACGTCCAGGTCTTCCACGAGCCTGACGAGCGGTACTGGGTGGCGGTCGGGTCCACGCGCAGCGAGAAGTACCTGATGATCTGGCTCGGGTCCAAGGTGACCACCGAGGGCTGGATCCTCGAGTCGGCGAACCCCGAGGGCGAGTTCCGGGTGATCCTGCCGCGCCGCGAGGGCGTCGAGTACTCCGCCGAGCACGCCGTGGTCGCCGGCGAGGACCGCTTCCTGATCCTGCACAACGACGTGGTCGACGGCCAGAAGGCCGAGAACTTCGTGCTGGCGCAGGCTCCGGTGTCCGATCCCGGCGCGATGGAGATCCTGGTCCCGCACCGTCACGACGTCCGACTCGAGGACATCGACACGTTCGCCGACCACCTCGTGCTCAGCTACCGCCGGGACGTGCTGACCCGGTTGGCGATCTGGCCGCTCAGCGCCGACGGTTACGGCGAGTTGACGGAGATGGAGTTCGACGAGGAACTGTTCTCGGTGGGGCTCGGCTCCAACCCGGAATGGGACCAGCCGACGCTACGCCTGGGATACACGTCGTTCATCACGCCGTCGCGCGTGTACGACTACGAACTGGCGACCGGTGCACTGCTGTTGCGCAAATCGCAGCCCGTGCTCGGCGGGTTCGACCCGGCCGACTACGAGCAGCACCGCGAGTGGGCCGTCGCCGACGACGGCACCCGCATCCCGCTGTCGATCGTGCGGCGCAAGGGGATCGGCGGCGATCCGGCGCCGACGCTGCTGTACGGGTACGGGTCGTACGAGGCCAGCATGGATCCGGCGTTCTCGGTGGCGCGGCTGTCGCTGCTCGACCGCGGCATGGTGTTCGCGGTCGCGCACGTGCGCGGCGGCGGCGAGATGGGCCGGCACTGGTACGAGAACGGCAAGACGCTCACCAAGAAGAACACCTTCACCGACTTCGTCTCGTGCGCACGGCATCTCATCGCAGAAGGTCGTACGACGCCGGCGCAGCTCGTCGCCGACGGCGGCAGCGCGGGTGGTCTGCTGATGGGCGCGGTGGCCAACCTGGCGCCCGAACTGTTCGCGGGCATCCTCGCGAACGTGCCGTTCGTGGATCCGCTCACCTCGATCCTCGACCCGGATCTGCCGCTGACGGTGATCGAGTGGGACGAGTGGGGCAACCCGCTCGAGGATCCGCAGGTGTACGAGTACATGCGCTCCTACAGTCCGTACGAGAACGTCGAGGCCAAGGACTACCCGGCGATCCTCGCGATCACCAGCATCAACGACACCCGCGTGCTGTACGTCGAGCCCGCGAAATGGGTTGCGGCGCTGCGTGCGACGAAGACCGGTGACGCACCGCTGCTGCTCAAGACGGAGATGAGTGCCGGCCACGGTGGCGTCAGCGGACGCTACGAGAAGTGGAAGGAAGTCGCGTTCGAGTACGCGTGGGTGCTCGACACCGCGGGTGCCGCGTAGCGATCGGACATCCCTGCGGGGCGGTCACCGGTAGGTGACCGCCCCGCAGTCGTCTCATACCGGAACGGGCATGGCCAGTGTGGACAGCACGTGCGCAGTCGGGGCCACGACCGCGCAGCGTGCCGCGGCGTAGTCGAGGGCCTGCCGGTGCTCGGCCGCGGAGAAGTCGGCCAGACCGTCCGCGACGAGGAACATCTCGACGTCCTGCATGAAGCCGTCGAGCGCGGTGGTGAGGCAGCCGATGTGCGCGTACACGCCGGTCACGATCAGCTGATCGCGATCGAGGTCCGACAGCCGCTGTCGCAGGTCGGTTTTCGCGAAGGCGCTGTAGCGCCACTTGGTGAGGAGCACGTCCTCCGGTTCGGGGGCCAGCTCGGCGATGATCGCCGTCTCGACGGGATCGGACGACAGGCCCGGACCCCAGAAGTCGCTCAGCAGCGCGCGGTGCTCGGGATCCTGGTCGCCGGGTTGAGCGGTGTACACGATCGGCACACCCGCGGCCCGGCACGCCGTGCGGATCGCGTCGACGTTCGAGATCATGGTGCGCGCCGGATCGGCGGTGCGGTCGAACGCACGGATGAAGTATTCCTGCGCGTCGTGGACCAGCAGGACCGCGCGGTCCGGGTCGATGCGCCACGGGGCCCGGTTCGCGGGCAGTTCGGTGGGCATCGGGTAGGAGACGGAGCGGGGCAGGGACATGGGTGTCCTTAACTGTCGTTGGCGGGCTTCGTGGTGAAGGTCGATTCGAGAGCTCGACGTAGTTCGGTGCGGCTGACCTTGCCGACGCCGGTGACGGGGAAGTCGGTCACGAACGCGAACCCGTCGGGGATCTTGTAGGCGGCGAGGCCGCGCTCGCGCAGGAACGCGCGCAACTCGACGGCACGCGGAGGGGTGGCAGTGTCCTCGCCGTCCTCGCCGACCACGAAAGCGAACGTGCGCTCGCCCAGGTACGCATCGGGTTTCGGGACGACCGCGACGTCGCGCACCGCAGGGTGGGCCAGCAGGTGGTTCTCGATCTCCTCGGCCGCGACCTTCTCGCCGCCGCGGTTGATCTGGTCCTTCGCCCGGCCCTCGACGACGAGGTGCCCGGTCTCGGTGAGCCGCACCCGGTCCCCGGTGCGGTAGAAGCCGTCCGGGGTGAACGACGCCCGATTGTGCTCCGGCGCAGCGTAGTAGCCGCGGATCGTGTACGGGCCTCGGGTGAGCAGGTTCCCGACGGCACCGACCGGGACCGGCCTGTCCTCGTCGTCCACCACCCGGACCTCGTCGTCGGGGCTGATCGGCTGGCCCTGTGTCGTGACCACGACGTCGTCGGGGTCGTCCACTCGGGTGTAGTTGACCAGGCCCTCGGCCATTCCGAAGACCTGCTGCAGCGCGCAGCCGAGTTCGCCCCGCACCCGGCGGGCGGCCTCGGCGCTGAACTTGGCGCCGCCCACCTGCAGCACTTCGAGGCTGGACAGGTCGAACTTCTCGCGGGCGGGCGACGACATCCACGTCAGCGCCAGCGGTGGGACGAGCGACGCGATCGTGATCCGCTCCCGCTCGATCAACTCGAACGACGTCGACGGAGTGGGATCCGGGGCCAGGACCACTCGGCCACCGGAGTGCAGGACGCCGAGGATGCCCGGCGAGCTCATCGGAAAGTTGTGTGCGGCAGGCAGGCTCACGAGCATCCGGGTGTCGGGGGACAGGGCGCAGATCTCGGCAGAGGCGCGCACCGAGTACAGGTAGTCGGCGTGGGTGCGGGGGATCAGCTTGGGCACCCCGGTCGTGCCACCGGACAGCTGCAGGAAGGCGATCGAGTCCGGAGCGGGCGAGAACGGCCGGGGCCGTTCGGTCTCAGTGCGCAGTTCGGCCAGCGGGACGAACCCGGTTCCATCTCCGGCGTCACCGACGACGACCACCACGGGCGGACGCTCGGACCCGGCAACGATCTCGCGGGCCAGGGTCCGGTAGTCGAATCCGGCGTGCCGGTCGGCGATCACGTAGGCGGCGGCGTCGGTGAACTCGCAGAAGTAGCCCACCTCCGCCCGGCGGTGCGCCGGCAGCGCGAACACCGGCAGTGCGCCGATCGTGAAGACCGCGAACAGCAGCTCGACGTACTCCGGCATGTTCGGTATCTGCAGCACCACCCGGTCTCCGGGGCGGATGCCGAGGCGTAGCAGCCCGGCGGCGAGGACGCCGGCGTTGTCGTTAAGTTCGCGGTAGGTGAGGGTGCGACGGACGCCGCCCTCACCGGTACCCGTCACCGCCGTGTGGTCGGGGTACTGCGCGGCCCGGGCCGGAAGGAACCCGGCGAACGTCTCGTCGGTCCAGTACCCGGCGTTCCGGTAGCGCTGGGCGAATTCCGGGGGATACGGTTCGACGCCTGCCAGGGGGGTGCGCCGCAGAGCGGTGGTCAACTCGCTCTCCTTTCGGGTGTCGTGGCCGGTTCGATGCTCACGCGCGGAGCGTGGCCCCGCCGTCCACATAGAGGGCCTGCATGGTGATGTGCCGGGCGCGTTCGGACAGCAGGAACTCGACGGAGTCCGCGATGTCCGCGGCGGCGGCGATGCGCCCGAGGGGGATGCCGACCTTGAATTCCGCGAGGTTGCCCTCGATCGCGCCGCGCGCGCCGGCGTCGTCGGTGGGATCGGGCCACAACCCGCGTTGCATGTCGGTGTCGGTGGAGCCGGGGGCCACCACGTTGACCCGGATGCCGTACTGCGCCAACTCGAGACCGGTGATCCGCGCGATCATCGTTGCGGCGGCCTTGGACGCCCCGTACGCGCCCATCCCGGCGCGCGGGACACCTGCGGCGTTGGAGCCGACGACGACGATCGCACCGCCGTGCCCCTCGCGCATCGACGTGCCCACCGTGCGCAGGACGTTGAGCAGGCCGGTCACGTTGACGTCGAACACCCGCTGCCAACTGTCGGGCGCACTGTCGAGAACCGACCCGGTCTCGAGGACCCCGGCGACGTGGGCGAGGCCGCGCAATGGGCCGTGCTGCGATTCGACCGCGGCGACGGTCTCGGACACCGCGGACGCGTCGCGGATGTCGACGCAGTGGGCCGCCACGCACGCCGGACCCACCAGGGCCCGCGTCTCGGCGGTGGCGTCGGTGTCGCGGTCGAGGAGCGCGACCCGCCAGCCCCGGTCGGCCAGTGTCATCGCGGTGGCGCGGCCGATTCCCCGGCCCGCGCCGGTGACCAGGCACAGGTTCATCGGCCGACTCCCAGGGCGTCCAGGACGGTGGTGAACTTGGTGGTGGTCTCGGCCAGTTCGTCCTCGGCGACGGAGTCGGCGACGATGCCGCCGCCGGCGTACGCGGTCAGTCCGGTGCCGTCGGCGTCGATCCGGGCGCACCGGATGGTCACCATCCATTCGCCGTCGCCGCGTTCGTCGCACCAGCCGACGGCGCCGGCGTAGAAGCCGCGGTCGCTCTCCATCTCGCGGATCACGTCGAACGCGTCGACGGTGGGGGTGCCGCAGATGGCCGGGGTGGGGTGGACAGCGAGGGCGAGATCGAGGGCCGTGATCGACGGATCGCGCAGGACGCCGTGGATCGGGGTGCCGAGATGCCACAGCTGCGGGGTGTGGGTGAGTGTCGGTCGGGTGGGAATGTCGAGGTCGCTGCACAGCGGGTCGAGGCGACCGCGTATCGCGTCCACGACGTACCGGTGTTCGCGCAGGTTCTTGGCGGACGTGCCGAGCGCGCGGCCCGACTCCCAGTCGGCGAGCGGGTCGTCGAGGCGCGGCGCCGATCCGGCGAGGGGATGGCAGCTCACGGCGGATCCCTGCTTGCGGATCAGGACCTCGGGGCTCGAACCGACCAGCCACTGGTCGGAGTGTTCGTCGCCCGCCGCCGACAGGTCCACGCAGTACCCGTTGCCGGCCGGATCGTTCGCGATCAGATTCTGCAACAACCCTTCCGGCTCGAGCGGGCCGTGGGCCCGCAGCCGCAGCGCACGGGCGAGCACGACCTTGAGGAGCGGGTCGTGCTCGTCCCGCAGTCGCGTCAGGGCGGCACGGACACGGGCGACGTGCTCGCCCTCGGCGGGGAGATGCTGTTCGACGCTGCATGCGGGGAGCGCTGCCGCCGACATACTGCGCCAGGGCTTCTCGGTGCGCCACAACAGGGCGGGTTCGACGAGCGCCGACGGCGCGTCGGAGGCGAACGGGATGGCCCCGGTGAGCGCCGACACGTCACCCGCGCGCAGGGCCCGCGCGGCCTCCGTGGCGTCGTCGAACCGACGCAGGACACCTTCCGCGCGGATGCTGCCCTGAGGCCGGGAGAGTGTGAAGGGGGCCGCGGTGGTCCGTCCGGCCCGATACGGCGCGGGAGCTGCGGCGACCGGTGCAGGCATGTGCACTCACCTTTCGGTAGCGGTGGCGGGGATCGATCGGACGTGATGCGCCGACTCGTAAGAACATATACGGTTAGCCTAACCTTTGGTGCTCTTCGGTTGCGGTTGGTCCGATCCGGATGCCGCGTGAAGTGTTACAGCGCAAGTGGATTCGCATCCAGGACAGGAGATCGTCAGTGGCTTCGACCGGCCCGGTGGCCTCGGCATTCCCGTTGACTCGAGCCCAGGCCGGCGTGTGGTTCGCTCAGCAGTTGGACCCCGGCAACGCGATCTTCAACACCGCCGAATGTATCGAACTCCACGGTGACGTGAAGGTCGAGCGCCTCGTGGCCGCCGTTCGGGGTGCCGTCGGGGAGGCCGAAGTACTCACTGCCGCAGTGGAGATCGAGTCCGACGGATCGGTGTTGCTGCGTCCCGGTGCGCACACGCTCGGGCCGGTTCCCGTCGTGGACCTGTGCGATCGCGACGATCCGTGGGGCGCGGCGCAACTCCGCATGTCCGCGGACCACGGCCGGGTCATCGATCCGCGCACCGAATCCTGTGTACGGGCCCAGGTTTTCGTACTGGACGACCGTACAGTCCTGCTGTACCTGTGCATTCACCACCTCGTGATCGACGCGTACGGATTCGGGTTGCTGATGCGCCGGATCGCCGACATCTACACCGCCGAGGTGCGGGGCGAGGGGCGTCCTGCCTGCAAGTTCGCGCCGCTCGGCCCCGTCGTCGCGGAGGAGCGGGCGTACCGGGAATCGGGAGACTTCGAGGTCGACCGGGCGTTCTGGACCGGCTACCTCGACGACGTCGAGAGCGCCGTCACGCTCGCCGAGAGCGGGGCGGGGATCGCCCGCCGATCACGGGGAATCCGCCTGACCCTCGACGCCGACCGGCAGCGCGGGCTGTCCGCCGTCGGCAAGGCCGCCCGGGCGAGCTGGGGAGACGTGATCACCGCCGCGGTGGCCGCCTACCTGCACGGAGCGAGCGGGCGCGGCGACGTCGTCGTCGGCTTCCCGGTGATGAACCGATTGGGCAGCGCGTCGATGGCGGTGCCGATGTCGGCGGTCAACGTCGTGCCCCTGCGGCTCGCGCCGACCCCGGGCCGGACCGTCGCCGACCTCGTCGAGCAGGTGCGGGATGCGATCGGTCTGTGCCGCAGCCACTATCGGTACCGCGGCGAGGACATCCAGACCGATCTGCGGCTGCCCGCGGGATCGGCCGGTGTGGTGGGGCCGTCGATCAACGTCAAGCCCTTCGGCGACCGGTTGCGGTTCGACGACCTGCATGCCGCGGTGCACTCGGTGGCACGTGGACCGCTCCAGGACCTCATGGTGACCGTGCGCCCGCTCGACCACGTGGGCGGACTCGAGGTGTGGGTCGACGTCGACGCCGAGCGCTACACCGAGACCGAACTGGCCGTCCATGCGCGCCGGATCGCGCACCTGATCGAGTCGGTCGCGGGCCTCGCCGAGCCGCGGGTACCGCTCGCGCGACTGCCGATCCTGCTGCCCGACGAGCGGGCCGCGCTGCTCGCCGCCTCGGCGGGGCGGACCCTGCCCGTCCCGGCCGGGGCGACGCTGCCGGACCTGCTGCAGGCCCAGGTCCTGCGCGACCCGCACGCGCCGGCGGTACGCGACGACGTCACGGCGTTCACGTTCGGGGAACTGGCATCCCGGGCCAGGCGGCTGGCCCGGGTCCTGCTGACCCGGGGGCTCGGTCCGCACCGCCGGATCGCCGTTGCGCTGCCGCGCGGCGCAGACACGGTGGTCGCGCTGTTCGCGGTCCTCGAGGCGGGTGGCACGTGCGTCCCGATCGACCCCGACCATCCCGCCGAACGGATCGGGCACGTGCTCGCGGAGACGGCGCCGGGATGCGTCATCACCGGCGGTGCTGTGGCGCAGCGCATTCGATCCGCCGCGTCCGAAGCTGGACTGGACGACGTCCTGCTCCTGGATCGCCTGGATTCGGGCTCGGGGGAGGACGGGCCGCTCACCGCCGCCGAGCGCGGGCACGATCTGCACGACCTCGACGTCGCCTACGTCATCCACACGTCCGGGTCCACGGGCCGGCCCAAGGGAGTGGAGGTGCCACACCGTGGCGCGGTCAACCTCTTCCACAGCCACCGCGACCGGGTGTTCTCGCGGGCCTGCCGGGTGGCGGGCCGGGACCGGCTGCGGGTGGGGCACGCGTGGTCGTTCGCCTTCGACGCGTCGTGGGGCCCGCACCTCTGGATGCTCGGCGGGCACGAACTGCGTGTGGTGGACGAGCCGACGCAACGCGACCCCGAGCGTCTCGCATCGCTCGCGCGGGACGAGGGCTGGCACTTCGTGGAACTGTCGCCGTCGCAGCTCGAGTACATCGTCGACGCGGACCTGCTGCCCGGCGACACCGTCCCGACACTCGGCTTCGGCGGCGACGCGGTGAGTGCGAACCTGTGGCGGCGGCTACGGGAACGCGGTGGCACCGCCTTCAACTTCTACGGCCCCACCGAGGGCACGGTCGACGTGGTGGTCGCGGAGATCTCCGACGCGGCCGACCCGGTGATCGGCACACCCGTCGCGAACCTGTCTGCCTACGTGCTCGATACGGGTCTGAACCCGGTGCCGGACGGGGTGGACGGCGAACTGTACGTGGCCGGTCCCGGTGTGGTGCGCGGCTACCTCGGTGCCCCGGGACCGACGGCGTCGCGGTTCGTCGCGAACCCGTTCCGTACCGGCCCCGGCGACGACGGCCGGATGTACCGGACCGGGGACGTGGTGCGCCGGACGCGCGACGGGCAGATCGTCTACCGCGGCCGCAGCGACCACCAGGTCAAGATCCGTGGCTTCCGGGTGGAACTCGGTGAGGTGGAGGCGGCACTGACACGTCTGCCCGGCGTGACCCGAGCCGTCGCGGTGACCCGGCCCGACCCGTCGGGATCGGCGCAGCTGGTGGCGTACGTCGTCGGCGGCGACGGCGATCATGCGGCCGCCCGGACCCGGGTCGCGGACTGGCTTCCGTCGTACATGGTGCCGGCCGCGTTCGTGTTCCTCGATGCACTGCCCCTGACATCCAACGGCAAGCTGGACCGGAAGCTGCTGCCGGAACCGGACTTCGGCGCCCACGCCTCCACCCGCGGTCCGTCCACCGAACTCGAGCGGGTGCTGTGCGCGCTGATCGCGGACGTGCTCGGACTCGACACCGTCGGAGTCGACGACGACTTCTTCCTGTTCGGCGGTCACTCGCTCGCGGCAGCGAAACTGATCGCACGGGTGCGCGATGCGGTCGGTGTGGAGCTGCCGATCCGCGTGGTCTTCGACAACCCGACCGCCGCCGGCCTCGCGGGGCACTGCGGCGTCGCCGCTGGTCGGACTCGACGTCCCGCGGTGCACCGCGCCCCGCGCGGCCCGCTGTCGCCGCTGTCGGCGGCACAGCAGCGACTGTGGTTCCAGTTCCGGCTCGAGGGACCGAGTTCCACCTACAACATTCCGGTCGCGCTGCGGCTGCGTGGTGTCCCGGACGTCGATGCCCTGCGCGCTGCGACCGGTGCGGTGCTGCGCCGGCACGAGGTGCTGCGCACCGTGCTCGAGGACATCGACGGGGTGGGCATGCAGCGGGTGTGCCGTGTGCCGGAGACGGTTCCGTTCGACGTGGAACACGTCCCCGCCGACCGCCTGGACGCCGTCCTCGCCGATGCCGCACGGTACCCGTTCGATCTGGACCGGGAATTCCCGATCCGGTTGCGACTGCTGGTGACCGGCGACCACTCGGTGCTGCTGGTGCTGGCGCACCACATCGCGAGCGACGAGTTGTCGACGCCGCTGCTGATGCGCGACCTCGGTGCCGCGTACGGAGCCGCCCGCACGGGGCGGCCACTCGACCGGGTCGACCTGCCGGTGCAGTACGCGGACTTCGCGGTGTGGCAACGTGAACTGCTCGGCGCCGCCGACGACCCCGAGAGCGTGGCCTCCGTCCAGCACGGCTACTGGAGCGCGCGCCTGGCGGGCATGCCGGAGGAGCTGGCGCTGCCCACGGACCGGCGCCGACCGTCGACGTCGACGTTCGCAGGTGGACTCGTGGAACGCAGCGTGTCCGCCGGTACGGGCCGCGGGCTGCGTGAGGCGGCACGGTCGGCGGGCGGATCGATGTTCATGTTGACGCACACCGCGGTCGCGGTGGCACTCGCCGGCAGCGGCGCCGGCGAGGACGTCGTGCTGGGCACGCCCACCGCAGGCCGGCCCGCCGCCGAACTCGACGAGTCGGTGGGATTCTTCGTCAACCTGGTGGTCCTGCGCACTGACCTGTCGGGCGATCCGACGCTCGCCGAACTGGTCGCACGGGTGCGTTCGGGTGATCTCGAAGCGTATGCGCACCAAGACCTTCCGTTCGACCGTCTGGTGGACGCGCTCAACCCGGAGCGTTCGGCGGCCCGGCACCCGCTGTTCCAGGCGCTGGTGCAGCACCGGATGCCGCCGGTGGTGACCGAGTTCGCGGAGCACGACCCGAGCGTCGTCACGATCGACACGGGCGCCGCGATGTTGGATCTGACCTTCGACGTGATCGAGGCGCCGGACGGGGGTCTGCGCGTGCGGATCGAGTTCGCACACGACCTGTTCGACGCCGCCACCGTGGACGCGCTCGCCGCTCGCGTGGTCCGGGTGTTCGAGATGCTCGCCGGTGATCTCGACACCCGACTGTCCGCGGTGGATCTGCTCGGCCCGGACGAACGCCGTCGGCTGAGCGCCGGTGGGCTGGTCCCCGTCTCCGCCCCCGGACTCGACGATCTCGCGACGACGGCGGAGGCGTTCATCCGTCAGGTGACGCTGACACCGGATGCGGTCGCCCTCGCCGACGGGGACGACCGGATCACGTTCGCGGACCTGCGGCGCCGGGTCGACCGGTTGGCCCGGCATCTGATCGCCCGGGGCGTCCGCCCCGAATCGGTCGTGGCCCTGCGGCTTCCGCGAGGCACCGACATCGTGGTCGCGGCGCTGGCGGTGTGGCAGGCGGGCGGGGCCTACCTGCCTATCGACCCGGCCTACCCGCCGGAACGCATCGCGCACATGCTCGCTGACGCCGCACCGGTCCTGGTCCTCGACGAGGCCGGGCTGGCCGCCGTCGATCCCACGCTGCCCGACGGCCCGATCACGGCCGGCGAGCGACGCGGAATTCCCCGCCCCGACAACGCCGCGTACGTCATCTACACCTCCGGGTCGACGGGCACGCCCAAGGGCGTCGTGGTGCCGCACCGCGGTGTGCTGAATCTGATGGCGACGCAGCGTCGCCGGACGTTCGGTGCCGCCGACGAGCGCCCGCTGCGGGTCCTGCTGACTTACGCGCTCGCGTTCGACTCCGCGATCGACCCGCTGCTGTCGATGCTCGCCGGGCACACCCTCCACGTGCTCGATGCCGACCTGGCCGCGGACGCGGCCGGCATCGTCGACTACGTGCGCCGCCACCGCATCGACGCGGTCGACTGTGTGCCACTGCTGATGTCGGAACTGCTCACCGCGGGTCTGCTCGATCCGGCGTCCGCGCATCGACCGTGCCTGCTGTCCGTCGGCGGCGAGGCCGTCTCGGCCGAGCTGTGGGCGTCGCTCGCGGCGTCGGGCGAGGCCCGCGCCACCAACATGTACGGGCCCACCGAGTGCACGGTGGACGCGACGATCGGCGACATCGGCGGCCCGAAGGTGCACATCGGCGGTCCCGTCGACGGTGCCCGCGTCCACGTGCTGGATTCCCGAATGCGCTTGGTGCCGAGTGGTGTTCCCGGCGAACTCTACGTCGGTGGACCCGGCGTCACCCGGGGGTATCTCGACCGTCCCGGACTGAGCTCCGGTCGATTCGTCGCCGATCCGTTCGGGTATCCGGGCGAACGGTTGTACCGCACCGGGGACCGGGTGCGCTGGATCGCCGACGCCTCCGGACCGGTCCTGGAATACCTCGGCCGCACCGACGACCAGGTGAAGATCCGCGGCTTCCGGATCGAACTGGGCGAGGTGGAGGCGGCGCTCGCGTCCCACCCGGCGGTGGTGGCCGCCACCGCCGTCGTCCGCGAGGACGACCCCGGCCGTCGGCGGCTGGTCGGCTATGTCGCGGTCTCCGGGACCGTGGACGGGGAGGGCCTGCGCGCCCACTTGGCGTCGCGACTGCCCGAGCACATGGTCCCGGCCGCCGTCGTGGTGCTCGACGCGTTGCCCGTCACCCCCAACGGCAAGGTGGATCGCCGGGCGCTGCCGCCACCGGACTTCACGGCGTCCGGCAGTGCGCGCGATGCCGCCGGCGACCTGGAACGTCGCCTGTGCGCGGTGGTCTCCGACGTCCTCGGGCTCGACGACGTCGGCCCCGACGACGACTTCTTCTCCCTGGGTGGCGATTCGATCGTCTCGATCCAGCTGGTGTCGCGGGCCCGTGCGGCGGGCGTGCGCTTCACGGCGCGGGACGTATTCGAGCACCGGACCGTCGCGGGACTGGCACGGGTCGCCGAGATCGAGTCCGATGCCACCCCGATCGACCCCGCCGCCGGGTGGGGGACGGTGCCGGCCTCGCCGATCGTGCACGATCTGCTGGACCGAGGCGGGCCGTACGCGCGCTTCGCGCAGTCCCGGCTGCTGCGCGCGCCGTCCGGGCTCACGGTGCACACCCTGACCGAGGCGGTCCAGGTGCTCCTGGACACCCACGACGCGCTGCGCGCCTCGTTCGACGATCGGGAGAGGACGTTCGAGATCCCCGGTCCGGGAACGGTGGCCGCCGCGGGGGTGGTGTCCCGAGTTGACATCTCCGGGCTGGTCGGCGAGGACCGTCGCCGGGCGGTGCACGACGCGACCGAGGAACTGTACGGCGCGCTCGATCCGTCCGCCGGCGCGATGGTGCGCGTGGTGCTGTTCGACGACGGCGACACCGACCCGTTGGTGGCGGTGGTGATCCACCACCTCGTGGTGGACGGCGTGTCCTGGCGGATCCTGGTGCCGGACCTCGCCGACGCGTGCGCGGGCAAGCCCCTCACCGCGGTGGGGACGCCGCTACGCACGTGGTCCCGCGGGCTCGTCGACGCCGTGGCCGACCGCCGCGGAGAACTGCCGCTGTGGCGCACCGCGGTCCGGGCGCCGGAGCGGGTGACGATCGGCACCCGGCCGGTGGACCGGCTGCGCGACACCATGTCCCGAACGGCGACCGTCGAGGTGTCGGTGCACACCGAGGTCACGGAGGCGCTGCTGACGACGGTGCCGGAACGCTTCAACGCCCGGGTCGACGATGTCCTGCTCACCGCGCTCGGCCTGGCCGTGGCCCGGGTGTACGGCCGCGGTTCGCTCCCGGTTCACCTCGAGGGGCACGGTCGGGAGGAGCAGGCGGTGTCCGGGGCGGACCTCGCGCGGACCGTCGGGTGGTTCACCACGCTGTACCCGGTGCTGGTCGACGTCTCCGACGTGGACGTGGTGGCGGCGTTCAGCGGTGACGGTGAGGCCGGGGCGGCGCTGAAAACGGTCAAGGAGCAACTCCGCGCAATCCCGGACAGCGGAATAGGTTTCGGGATGCTGCGTCATCTCGATCCGGAGTCGGCGGCGGAGCTGGGTGGTACCGAGCCCGAGATCGGCTTCAACTACCTGGGGCGCTTCACACTCGGTGAGGACGCCGGCGGCGTGTGGACCAGCGCGCCGGAGGCGGGCGCCTTGGGGGCTGCATCGGACGGTGCGATGCCGGTCAGTCACGCCGTCGAGATCGGTGCCGTCACCGAGGACACGGCGGACGGCCCCGTGCTGCGGGCCACGTGGGGCTACAGCCCCGACGTGGTTCCGGCTTCGACCGTGGACGCGTTGGCGACGGCGTGGGCCGAGGCGCTGCACGCGCTCACCGGCCACGCCGCGACGGTGGACGCGGGCGGGTTGACGCCGTCGGATCTGACGCTCGCCGACATCGATCAAACCGAGATCGACGAGTTCGAGATGGAATTCCTGTGATTCCGCCCCGCGAGCACGCCCTTGGAACGACGCAGAACTTCGGTTAGCCTAACCAACTAATCTGAGCGACCGCTCGGCACGACGAAGCTATTCGAGTACGTAGGAGTCACTGATGCAGGTGAAGACGCGCTGGACACACCGCGCCGCCACGATCGGCGCCGCGGCGCTGCTGTCGACCGGACTGGTGGCATGCGGCAGCGGCGGCGACACGAACTCGGGGAACGAGTCCACCGGGGCCGGGACGACCCGCACGTTCCAGGCCGCCAACGGTGCGATCGAGATCCCGGCTGATCCGAAGAGCATCGTGGCGTGCGGCTACGCCGTCCTGCCGCTGATCCAGTCGGGTGCCGACCTCTCCGGCATCTGCGAGTGGACGCGCGAGGACGACAACATGGACGACGCCACCAGGAAGGCCTACGACGCGATCCCGAAGGTCGGTCCCGACGGCGCGATCAGCGAACTGAACTACGAGGCCGTCACCGCCGCGAACCCGGACCTGATCATCCTGGGTGTCCCGGCCCGCGCGCAGTCGGAGGTCGACATGGCCAAACTGCAGGCCATCGCGCCCGTGGTCTTCCTCGGGCCCACCACCCCCGCCGAGTGGCGCACGCTCGGCGAGCAGTTCGCCGCGGCCGCGAACGTCAGTGACTCCTACGGCCAGTCCATCGAGCAGTACGATGCGCGCGCCCAGGAGATCTCGGACAAGTACCGCGACAAGCTCGGAAGCCTGAAGTTCGCGGGTGTCTGCAACATCTGCGGCACCGAGCCGGGCGAGTTCGTGCGGGAGTACGAGTCCTCGTACGTCACCAACCTGTTCGACGACCTGGGGCTGCAGTTCCCCGGTACGCCGGACGACCCCGCGGACAAGCACGCCGAGTACGTGTCGAACGAGAAGATCATGGCGAAGCTCGGTGACGCCGACGTCATCGTCTACGGCGTCGAGCTCGACGGCTCGCTCAGCCCCGAACTGCAGGACCTGATGGCGTCGCCGCTGTGGCAGGCCCTGCCCGCCGTGAAGGCCGGAAACCTCGTCCCGGTCAAGCATTCGCACGCCGCGACGCACCAGACCGCCCTGCTCGCGCTCGACTCGATCGACGAGGGACTCGGCGCGCTGCCCGCAGCCAAGCAGTAGTACCCCTGGCCGCGATCTCGGCCCCGACGTCCCTGCTCGGGGACCGAGATCGTCTCTGTACCGCTCGACCGGAAGTGGATGCCCCGCATGTCCAAGCTCGAAGACGTCGTCCCGCTCTCACCGCTGCAGCAGGGGCTGCACTTCCTCAGTACCTCGGCTGCACCCGCGGACGCGGACAGTGCTGCGGTGCAGACGGATCCGGATGCCTACACGGTCCAGTCGGTGCTGCGACTGACGGGGGACGTGGACGTCGAGCGCATGCACCTCTCCGCGCAGGCGCTGCTCGACCGGCACGCCGCACTGCGCACCTGCTTCCGTCCCCGGAAGGACGGCCGGATCGCCGGGCTGGTCGTCAAGGACATCGAGGTGGCATGGCGGAACGTCGATCTGAGCAGCGAAGCGGACCCCGATGCCGCCCTGACCGACCTGCTCGACGCGGACCTGCGCACGTGGTTCGATCTCACCGCGCCGCCGTTGGTGCGGTGGACCCTCATCCGCGCCGGTGCCGGTGA
Organism: Prescottella defluvii; assembly: GCF_000738775.1. Classification (GTDB taxonomy): domain Bacteria; phylum Actinomycetota; class Actinomycetes; order Mycobacteriales; family Mycobacteriaceae; genus Prescottella; species Prescottella defluvii. The sequence continues at coordinate 129,275 of NZ_JPOC01000003.1, read as the reverse complement.
CATCCGGTTGCTGCTCACCGCGCACCACACCGTCGTGGACGGATGGTCCACACCGATTCTCGTGCGGGAGCTGCTCGAGATCTACGCGGCCGGAGGCACCGCCGCCGGGCTGCCGCCCGTCCGCCCCTACCGCGACTACCTGGCGTGGCTCGGCCGTCAGGATCACGACGGTGCCCGCGCCCTGTGGCGTGAATCCCTCGACGGGCTCACCGAACCCACGCTGGTGACCCCGCCCGGAACCACGCGCGACGCGCAGTCCGCCGCCGCGATCACCGTCGACATCCCCGACGGACTCACCGCCCGGCTCACCGGGCTGGCGCGCGAGTGCGGGGTCACGCTCAACACCGTCCTGCAGACCGGATGGGCACTGCTGCTCTCCGGCCTGGTCGGCCGCGACGACATCGTCTTCGGTGCAACGGTTTCCGGCCGGCCCGCGGAGCTTCCCGGTGTCGAGACGATGGTGGGGCTGTTCATCAACACCGTGCCGGTCCGGGTCCGGCTCGACCCCCGGAGCAATGTCGCCGACCTGCTGCGCCGGGTCCAGTCCGAGCAGTCCCGCACCCTCGACCACCAGTACATCGGCCTGTCCGAGGTCCAGCGTGAGGTCGGTCTCGGCGAACTCTTCGACACCCTCACCATCTTCGAGTCGTACCCGGTGGACCGGGACGCCCTCGAGCGTGCGCAGCGCGCCGGCGGGGTCGGGATCGCCGGGGTCGACGCCGTCGACGCGACCAACTATCCGCTGGTCCTCACCGCCGGTGTCGCGGACACCCTCGTCGTCGCGCTCGACTACCGGCCGTCCCTGTTCACCGAGAGCGACGCCGAGGCACTCGGGACCCGGTTGGTCGCCATCCTCGAGGCGCTCGCCGACGGCCCGCAGGTGCCGGTGGCGCATCTCGACGTTCTGCCCGCCCCCGAGCGCGCCCGGGTGATCGGTGCCTGGTCGGCAAGGCCGTCGGCCCCACCGGCCTCGGCCGCCGTCTCCGATCTCCTTGCCGGGCACGACCCCGACCGCATCGCGGTGGTGCACCACGGGGAGCGGCGCACCTTCGGTGAACTGTCCGCAGCATCGGCGCGCCTGGCGCGGATGCTGATCTCGCGTGGAGTCGGACCCGACGACCGGGTGGGACTGGCGCTGCCGCGGTCGGCGGTCACGGTCGAGGCGATCGCCGCGGTCCTCGCGGCCGGAGGCGCGTACCTGCCGCTGGATCCCACCTATCCGGCGGATCGGTTGGCGCACATGGTCGCCGATGCCCGGCCCCGGATCGTGCTCACCACCACCGAGGTGGCGGGCTCGCTCGAAGGCGTGCTCGCGGACGTCGAGGTGCTGGTCCTCGACGACCCCCGCGTGTGCACCGAGCTGGCGCGGCAGGCGACGGAGCCGGTGACCGACGCGGACCGGCTCGCGCCGCTGCGCCCGGGCCACGCCGCCTACGTCATCTACACGTCGGGATCGACCGGGCTACCCAAGGGCGTCGTCGTCACCCACGCCAATCTGTCGGATCTGCATGCCGCGCAGCGCGAGACGATGATGCCGACCGGCCGGGTCGCGGCCCCGCGACAGGTGCTGCTGACGTACCCGTTCGCCTTCGACTCCGCGGTGGCGGCCCTCACGTCGCTCTTCGACGGCCACACCCTGCACGTGCTCGCGGACGAACACCGCGCCGACACCGAGTTCATCGTCGACTACGTGCGCGCACACCGCATCGACTCCGTCGACTGCGTGCCAGTCCTCATGAACCAGCTCCTCGACGCCGGTCTGCTCGACCCGTCCGGCCACATCCCGGCGCAGCTCACCGTCGGCGGCGAAGCCGTCTCCCCGGGCCTGTGGCGCAGGCTCGCCGCCGCCCGGGACACGCTCGGCGTCGCGACCTTCAACTGCTACGGACCCACCGAGACCACCGTCGACGCCACCTACGCCCCGATCTCCGGCGAACGCATCGTCATCGGCGGTCCGGCACCCGGGACCCGGGTGTACGTGCTGGACGCCTGGCTGCGTCCCACCGCGCCCGGTGTGGCCGGTGAGCTGTACGTCGCCGGTGCCGGCGTGACACGGGGCTACCTGGGCCGACCCGATCTCACGGGCGCCCGTTTCGTCGCGGACCCGTTCGGCGCGGTGGGGGAACGGATGTACCGCACCGGCGACGTCGTCCGCTGGATCGCGGACGGGCGGCTCGAATACGTCGGCCGCGGCGACGACCAGGTCAAGGTTCGTGGCTACCGGGTGGAACTCGGTGAGATCGAGACGGTGCTCGCGGCCGCTCCGGGCGTCGTCGGAGAGACCGTCGTGCTGGCGCACCGCGATTCCCGGGGGATGACACGGCTGGTCGGCTACGTCACCGGCGATGTCGATCCCGGGTCGGTTCGCGCCGCGGCGGCCGAGGCCCTGCCCGACTACATGGTGCCCGCGGTGGTGCTGGCGGTCCCGCGGTTCCCGATCACCGCGAACGGAAAGATCGACCGGAAGGCGCTGCCCGAACCGGACTTCGGTGCCCTCGTCGGCTCGGGTGAGCCGCGGACGGAGACCGAGGCCGCGTTGGCGGCGGTGGTCGCCGAGGTCCTGGACCTCGAGCGGGTCGGTGTCGACGACGACTTCTTCACCCTGGGCGGCGATTCCATCGTCTCGATCCAACTCGTCACCCGTGCCCGCGCGGCCGACATCCGGATCACGGCCCGGCAGGTGTTCGAACTGCGCACCGTCACGGGTCTCGCCGCCGCCCACGACATGCGTGACGCGGACGACGCGGCGGCCGCACAGACGCGTCCGAAGGTCGCACCCACCGGGGCGGTGCCGCCGACGCCGATCGTGTGGGACACCGTCGAACACGGAGCCGACATCGACCGCTTCTCGCAGTCACGTCTGCTGATCGCACCCGCCGGGCTGTCGATGCCGGTACTGGGGCGCGCGCTGGCAGCCCTGCTCGGTACACACCACATGCTGCGGTCGCGATTCGTCGTCTCCGGCGGAGTCCCGGACTGGACGGTGCCGGAACAGGTTCCGGACCCGGTAGGGATGATTCGCCGGGTGGAGGTCGCCGGGGCCTCCGAGTCGCCGACGGACGAGTGGGCCGAACTGTTCGCCGCCGAGCGTGAGAAGGCTTACGCGGCACTGAGTCCCGAATCCGGTCGAATGCTGCAGGTCGTGTGGTTCGACTTCGGTGCGGGACGGCAGGGACGACTCTTCGTCGCCGCGCATCATCTCGTCGTGGACGGCGTGTCGTGGCGGATCCTGACCCCGGACCTCGCGACCGCCGTCGACCAGGCGCGGCGCGACGTCCCGGTGACCCTCGACGGGAGCGGTACCTCGTTCCGCGACTGGGCCGTCGGCCTCGGCGAGGCCGCCGCGTCGGACCGCGTGGCCGCGACACTGCCGCTGTGGCGCAACATCGCCGACCTCGCGGAACCCGCGCTGGGCTCGCGTCCGCTGGACCCCGCCCTCGACACGGTCGGCGCCGCGCGCTCGCTCGAGATGCGGGTGCCGGCCGACATCACCGAGCGGGTGCTGACCACCGTGCCGGCGGCCTACGGCGCCGGTGTCGCCGACGTGCTGCTGACGGCGCTCGCACTCGCGGTGGCGTCGGTGCGCGGCGGTGACGCGGTGCGCGTGCACCTCGAGGGCCACGGACGGGAGGAACAGGTCGTGCCCGGCGCGGACCTGTCCCGAACCGTCGGCTGGTTCACGTCGCTGTATCCGGCGGTCCTCGAACTCGCCGGAGTCGACGTCGATGCGGCCCTGGCCGGTGGGACGGACGTGGGTGTCGCATTGGCGCAGGTGAAGGACGCGCTGCGCCGGATCCCGGACAGCGGCATCGGATTCGGCCTGCTGCGCCGGTCCGCCGACACCGCCGGCCACTTCGCCGGGTACCGCCCACCCGAGGTCATGTTCAACTATCTCGGCCGGATGACGCTGGGAGAGGTCGCGGGAGGCGACTGGTCGGCGGCGCCCGAGGCCGGCGCGCTCGGTGGTGCCGTCGATCCGGCGACGCCGCTCGAGCACGTGCTCGACGTCAACGCGGTCACCGAGGACACCGAGCGCGGTCCGGAACTGGTGTGCGAGTTCACCGCCGCCGCGGAGGTGCTGGGCCCCGACGTCGTGACGCGCATCGCCGAGTCGTGGGTCCGGGCGCTCGGCGCGCTCGTGCGGCACACCGAGTCGGCGGCCCCGGTCGGTCCGACGGCGTCCGACCTGACCCATCGCGTCCTGAGCTACGCCGAACTGCGTTCACTGCGAGACGAGCTCGGCACGATCGAGGACGTGGTGCCGCTGACGCCGCTGCAGCGCGGGCTCTTCTTCCTCGCCGAACTGGACGCTGACAGAGACGTGTACGCGATGCAGACGGTGCTCGACATCGGCGGGGACCTCGACCCCGACACGATGCGCCGCGGCGTGCGCGCCCTGCTGACCCGGCACGCCACGTTGCGCACCGGCTTCCGGACCACCGAGGCCGGCGAGCCGATCGGTGTGGTCCTCGCCGACCCCGAGGTGCCCTGGACCGAAGTGGATCTCACCGGTCTCACCGTGTCCGACGCCGGGCACCTCAGTGCCGAGTTGGTGGACCGGGACCGGAACACCCGGTTCGACGTCGGTACGGCACCCCTGGTGCGGTTCACCCTGATCCGTCTCGGCCCGGACCGGCACCGGCTGGTGTTCGCGGCGCACCACCTGCTGCTCGACGGGTGGTCGTCGCCGCTGCTGATGCGGGAGTTGTTCACGCTGTACGGCTCCGGAGCCGACCTCGGTGTGCTCCCGCCGGTCCGGCCGTTCACCGAGTATCTGGCCTGGCTGTCCGAACAGGACACCGACGCCGCGCTGCGGCGCTGGGTCGAACTGCTGGACGGGGTGAGCGAGCCGACGCTGCTGACTCCCGCCGGGTCGTCCCTGCGCACGGATCTACCGGCGGAGCACTCGATCTCGGTGCCGAGCGGGCTGGCCGCCACCCTGCAGCGCCGCAGCCGCGAGCTCGGCGTCACCGTCAACACCGTCGTCCAGGCCGCGTGGGGGCTGCTGCTGGGCACCCGGCTCGATCGCGACGACGTCGTGTTCGGCGCGGTGGTCTCGGGACGCGTGCCACAGGTGCCGGGCATCGAGACGATGATCGGCCTGTTCATCAACACCGTTGCGGTGCGGGTGAACCTGCGCCCGGGCGAAAGAGCCGACGAGTTCCTGCGCCGGACCCAGGCCGAGCAGAACCGGGTGCTCGACGACCAGTACGTGGGCCTCGCCGACGTCCAGCGCAGCATCGGGATCGGTGAACTGTTCGACACCCTGGTGGTTTTCGAGAGCTACCCGATCGACACCGACGCTCTCGCTCGGGCCCAGCGGTCGGGCGGGCTCGAGGTGAGCGACGTCCGCGGTCACGACGCCACCAATTTCCCGCTCGTACTCGTCGCGGCACTCGACGACGAACTCGCCCTCACCCTGGAATATCAGCAGTCGCTGTTCACCGGTGACGAGGTCGACGTGCTGGGGCGGCGCCTCGTGCGACTGCTCGAGCAACTGTCGTCCGACGGTGCACCCACGATCGCCGGGATCGACGTCCTCGACGCCGACGAGCGGGACCGAGCGGTGGGGGAGTGGGCCGCGACCCCGTCGGCTCCGGTCACCGGGTGCGCCACCGTGGCCGACCTGCTCGCCGTACCGATCGCGCAGACTCCGGGCGCCGATGCGGTCGTGTTCGGGGACACCACGCTCACGTTCGCCGAGTTCGGGGCCGCGTCCGCGCGGCTGGCGCGGCTGCTGATCGGCTCCGGCATCGGACCCGACGTCGTCGTCGGTCTGGCGCTGCCGCGCTCGGAACGGATGCTGGTGGCGATTGCCGCCGTGATCGCTGCGGGCGGCACCTACGTGCCGATGGACCCGTCGTACCCGGCGGATCGTCTGGCGCACATGGTGTCCGACGCGGCGCCCACCGTGGTCGTCACCGACAGCGTCGTCGCGGAGGCACTCGCGCCGGTGCTGCGCGGCACCGCGGTCACGGTGCTCGACGACCCCACCGTCGTCGCGACGCTGGCCGCGCTGCCGGCCGGCCCGGTCACCGACGTCGACCGGATCGCCCCGCTGAGGCCGGACAACACCGTGTACGTCATCTACACGTCCGGATCGACGGGCCTGCCCAAGGGCGTCGCCGTCACCCACGCGAACCTGCTCAACCTGTTCGAGAGCCACCGCGCCGACCTGTACCGGCCGACGGTGGCGGCCACCGGCCGGAACTCGATCGGGGTGGGTCACGCATGGTCGTTCAGCTTCGATGCGTCGTGGCAGCCCACACTGTGGCTGTTCGACGGGCACACCGTCCACGTGTTCGACGACGACACCATGCGCGACCCCGAGGCGATGACCGACTACGTCGTCGAGCACGGCTTGGACTTCCTCGAGGTCACACCGTCGTTCCTCGATCGGATGCTCGCAGCGGGGCTCTTCGACCGCGGACATCGCCCGGCCACAGTCGGTTTCGGTGGCGAGGCGGTCAATCCCTCCTCGTGGCGGCGGTTGCGCGAGCTCACCGACGGGCGCGCGTTCAACCTGTACGGGCCCACCGAGTGCACCGTCGACGCGCTGGTCGGCCAGGTCACCGAGGCCGACGAGCCGTGCCTGGGGCGTGCGGTGCACGGCGGTCGCGCGTACGTGCTGGACCGGATGCTCCGGCCGGTCCCCGCCGGCGGCACCGGTGAGTTGTACCTCGCCGGGGCGGGCGTGGCCCGTGGCTACCTGGGACGTCCGGATCTGACCGGTGGGCGATTCGTCGCCGATCCGTTCGGCGCGGTGGGGCAGCGGATGTACCGGACCGGCGACACGGTTCGACGCGGCGCGACCGGAACCCTCGAGTTCCTGGGCCGTGGAGACGACCAGGTGAAGATCCGCGGCTTCCGGGTGGAACTCGGCGAGGTGGGCGCCGCGCTGGCCGCGGTCGACGGCGTGCGGGACGCCGTGGTGATCGCGCACACCGACGCTCGCGGGGTGAAACGGCTCGTCGGGTACGTCGTCGCGGACGGTGCTCTCGACCCGGCAGCGGCCCGCGCCGCCGTCGCCGAGCAACTGCCCGACTACATGGTGCCCGCGGCGGTGACGGTGCTCGCCGAGTTCCCGCTGACCGCGAACGGGAAGACCGACCGGAAGGCGTTGCCGGAACCGGACTTCGGCGCCCTCGTTGGATCGGACGAGCCGCGCACGGAGACCGAGGCGACGCTCGCGGCGGTGGTCGCCGACATCCTGGGTCTGGACCGGGTCGGCATCGACGACGACTTCTTCGCGTTGGGCGGCGATTCGATCGTGTCCATCCAGCTCGTCTCGCGCGCTCGCGCCGCGGGCCTGCGGGTGACCGCGCGTCAGGTGTTCGAGCTGCGGACGGTCGCCGAGCTGGCCGCGGTGTCGGACGCGGGGCCGGACGGGATGCTCGACGCGGCGGCACGCGCGCTCGCGGAGACGCCGGCGAGCGGCGACGTGCTGCCGACCCCGATCGTGTGGGAGGCACTGAACTGGGGGACCGATCTCGGGCGCTTCTCGCAGGCGCGGCTGCTGGTCGCGCCGGAGGGGCTGTCCGTCCCGGTGCTGGCGCGCGCCGTCGCGGGCCTGCTCGCGGCGCACCCGATGCTGCGGTCACGCTTCTCGTCGGCCGGTGGAACGATCGAATGGACTGTGCCGGAGCAGATCCCGGACACCGCGGCCCTGGTGCGCCGCGTGGACGTCTCCGCTGTCCCCGATGCCGAGTGGCCCGCCGTGTTCGCCCAGGAACGGGCGAAGGTGTACGCGGCGCTGCGTCCCGAGATCGGCGTGATGGTGCAGGTGGTGTGGTTCGACTTCGGGCTCGGCCGCGAGGACCGAGTTTTCGTCGCGGTCAACCACCTGGTGGTCGACGGCGTCTCGTGGCGAATCCTGGTCCCGGACCTCGCTGCCGCTGTCGAGCAGGCGCTGCACGGACACGATGTGGCACTGCCCGATTCGGGCACGTCGTTCCGTGCCTGGACCCGCGGGCTCGCCGACGCTGCCCGCTCGGATCGGATCACCGCCACGTCGTCGGCCTGGGAACGGGTCGTCGGTCTCGGAGAACCGGCGTTGGGGTCGCGTCCGCTGGACCGGACCGTGGACACGGTCTCGGCCGTGCGATCGGTGCGCTGCCGGATCCCGGCGGCGGTCACGGCGCGAGTGCTCGGTGGGCGGGTCGACGAGACTGCCCTCGCCGCCCTCGCCCTCGCGGTCGCGTCGGTGCGGGGCGGGGACGCGGTCCGCGTCGAACTCGAGGGCCACGGACGCGAGGAACAGATCGTGCCGGGCGCCGACGTCACCCGTACCGTCGGCTGGTTCACATCGATGTTCCCGGTCGCCTTCGACCTCGGCGGCGTCGACGTCGCCGGCGTGCTGCACGGCGACCGTCCGGCGGCGGACGTCGAGGCCCGGGTGTCGAAGGCACTGGGCGAGATCGCCGACAACGGAATCGGATTCGGGCTGCTGCGCCGACTGGCGCCCGAGTTCGCCGACCGCCTCGCATCCGGTACCCGCCCGCAGATCGTCTTCAACTACCTCGGCCGGATGACGCTGGGGGAGGAGAGCAGCGGCCCGTGGGCCGGTGCACCGGAAGGGGTGGCGCTCGGCGGCTCGGTGGACCCGGCGACCCCGCTCGACCACGTCCTGCAGGTGGACGCTGTTGTCGAGGACGCGGGGGACGGACCGGTCCTCGACTGTGAATTCGCCGCACCGCCCGGCGTGCTCGACACGGACACGCTCTCGGAGATCGCACGGGCGTGGGAGTGCGCCGTCCACGTCCTCGCCGATGCCGGAACAGCTCAGTAACAAGGGAGATCGAAATATGTCCGACACAGCCGGAGCCCCGTTGAGCCGAGAAACGATTCTCGCCGACACGGCGCAGATCCTCGACGTCGAGGTCACCGAGATCGACACCACCGTGAGCCTGGTCGACCAGGGCCTCGACTCGGTACGCCTGATGGCACTCGTCGAACGCTGGCGCGACACCGGCGTCGACGTCGACTTCGTGTCGCTGGCGTCCGAACCCGACCTCGAGCAGTGGTTCGCGCTGCTCGACCCGCGGTGACCACGACGTGGCACTTCTGGACAAACTGACGCTGGACCTGGATCCGCTGCGGACCAGCCGCGAGTTCCGGTACATCTTCACCGCGCGGGTGGTGTCGCTGTTCGGGCTGGGGTTCCTGATCGTCGCGGTGCCGCTGCAGGTCTACCAGTTGACCGACTCCACCGCGCACGTCGCGGCGGTGTCGACGGTGCTCGGCCTGACGACGTTCTTCGCGACGTTCGCCGGAGGCATCCTGGCGGACCGGTTCGACCGCCGGACGGTGATCGCGATCGCCCGCGGGTGCGCGGGCATCGCCTTCGCGATTCTCGCGGTCAACGCGTTCCTGCCCGACCCGATGCTGTCGGTGGTCTACGTCGCCGCGGTCGTCGACGGCGTCTGCGGCGGGATCTCGGCGACGGTCCTGATGGCCGTGACACCGACCCTGTTGCCGCGGAACAAGATGGCGGCAGCGGGCGCCCTGATGGCACTCACCGGCGACCTCGGCGCGATGCTCGGGCCCGCTCTGGGGGGTGTCGTCATCGCATCCGGCGGGGTGGGACTGGCGTTCGCGCTGGCCGCGGCCACCACCGCGGTCACGACGTTCTGCATCACCCGGTTGCCGTCCCTGCCGCCCACCCACTCGGGAGACGAATCGCCGCTGCAGGCGGTGGCCGGTGGATTCCGCTTCGCCGTGCGGCACCGGGTGATCGGCGGTGTGCTCGTGTGCGGCTTCGTGACGATGCTGCTCGCCGGGTGGGCCGTCCTGATCCCGGAGTATGCCGCCGACGTACTGCACGTCGGGGCGTCCATGACGGGGCTGCTGTACGCCGCGCCGGCGGTGGGTGCGGTCCTGGGCTCGCTCACCAGCGGCTGGACCGGCACCGTCCGCTGGTCGGGCCGCGCGGTGTTCGCGGGCATGCTGCTCTCGGCGGCCGGACTGGTCGGTGCCGGCGTCACCGGAGTCGTCGCGGTCACCGTGATCGGTTTGGTGGCACACGGATTCGGTGAGGCCGTCGCCGACATCGTCCGCTACGCCATCGTCCAGAAGCACACCCCCGACGAGTTCGGGGCCCGGATCGCCGGCGTGTGGTCGGCGCAGGTCACCGCGGGCGCATCGGTGGGCGCCGTCGTGGCCGGCCTGGTTGCGGCGCTGGTGCCGATCGAAGCCGCCCTCGCCGTGTACGGCGGCACCGGACTCGTCGCGGTTGCGGTCCTGTTCACGGTGCTGCGCCGACTGCGGCAGTTCGACGAGCACGCCGGGTCGGTGGGCGCGGCCCGGGTGTAGCGGCGGCCCCGCACCGCAGGGGGCGACCGATGTGCAAGACGAGTACGGATTCCACGAGAGAGAGGTCCATTCGATGGCAGCGACGGTCCGTGAGGTCGAGGTCTTTCCGATCTGCATACGAGAAGTCGACGTCCTCCGGGTCGAGGACGTCACCCCGGGGATGCGGCGGGTGACGGTCGGCGGCCCCGCGATGGACAGCCACGTTCGCGACGGTGTCCTGCTGCCCGCGGTGCGCACCAACGGCTTCGACGACGACATCAAACTCCTGCCGGCCGACCCGCGGACCGGTGTCCTGCCGTTCGAGGTCCCGCGGAACACCGACAACGGCACCGTCGACTGGCCCGCGGGTGCGTTCCAGTACAGCCGCACCTACACCGTGCGCCACTTCGACGCGGAAACCCGCGAGATGGCAATCGATTTCGCGGAGCACGAGGGCGGACTGGCGTCGGACTGGGCGTATCGCGTGCGCCCGGGCGAGAAGATCCTCATGGCCGGACCGAAGCATTCCTCGAGCCTGCCCCGTGAGGCTGAATGGATGCTCGTCGCGGGTGACCAGACGGCCCTGCCTGCGATCGCACGCTGTCTCGAGACCCTCCCCGCCGATCTGCCCGCAACGGTGGTCATCGAGGTCGCCGAGCCGACGCACCGTCAGGACCTGAAGTCGGATGCACCGGTGGACATCACGTGGCTGTTCCGGTCCGAGAACAACGGTGCGTCGCGGCTTGCCGAGACCGTGCAGGCCGTCGAGTGGCGGCCGGGGCAGCCGTACCTGTGGGTCGCGGGCGAGGCACTGGCGATCAAACCGCTGCGCCGCTGGGCGAAGCAGGACAAGGCGATCCCGAAGGAGTTCGTCGAGATCGCCGGCTACTGGCGGCACCGCGAAGGCCCCCACACCGCCGGGGTTCCCGCGGCCGTCGACGTGACCGCCGAGGGCGACGCCGAACAGCTGCTGCACGAGATGTCGGAGCTGCTGCCGCCGCTGGCGATCCGGACCGCGGTCACCGTCGGGCTGTTCGCCGCGATCGACGGTGGCGCCGAGACCGCGGAGGCCGTCGCGGACGAGTGCGGCACCCACCCGGCCGCCACGCAGAAGCTGCTGCGCCATCTCGTGCTCATGGGCCTCCTGACGGTGGACGGCGATCGCTACGCACTCACCGACACGGGGTCGATCCTCGCCGACCCGGACACGTACTCCAGTCAGGTCCTGCACTTCGAGAAGATCCACACCAGGCTCGACATGGCGTTTCTGGGGCTGCTCGAGTCGGTCCGGACGGGCGCCCCGGCGGTCGGCCACGGTTTCGCGGACCGGCAGCAGGAACCCGGCTTCGCGGACGACTTCCACGACGAGGCTGCGGCGGGCGCCGTCTACCGGGCGCCCGCGCTACCCGAATCGGTCGACCTCGAGGACGTGCACACGGTCGCGCTCTACGGGGAGGGCGCCGGGGTGTACGCCGACACCCTCGCACGCCTGCGACCCGACCTCGAGATCTCCCTGGTGGGACTGCCCGCGCTGAACGCCAGAAATCTGGGCGATGTGGCGCACTCGCGCCGCGAACGGATCGAGCGCGTCGACGGCAGCGAGTTCGCCACCCTCGCGACGCCCGTCGACCTGATCGTCGCGGTCGACCTGATCGACAGCCATCCCGACCCCGACGCGCGCATGCTGCTCGGCGCGCTGGGCGCCTCCGCTCGCCGGGTCGTACTCGTCACCGATCTGCTCGATCCCGAGACCACCGACGACCACGACACCGAGGCGGATCTGCTGAAGCTGTGCCTCCACGGATCGGGCCGGCGCACGGAGGCCGAGCTGTCCGCACTCGTAGCGGAATCCGGCTGCGGAACAACACGAGTCGGTGCTCTCGGCTGGGGGTCGACGGTCGTCGAGTTCGACGGTACGCGCTGAGCGCCGCGGGTCATCGAGACGTGCTCGCCCAGTCGTAACGCACCTGGGGTCGCCCGGCCCGGCCGTACTCGGTCTGCCGGGCGACGACGCCGTCGTCGGCGAGGCGTTCGAGGTAGCGCCAGGCCGTCACCCGCGACACCCCCACAGCGGCGGCGACCTCCGCTGCCGTCATCGGCCGGGCGGCACCGCGGACGCACTCCCCGATGAGGTCCGCAGTCTGCGGCGCAACACCTTTCGGTGTGGTGGCCCGCTCGTCCGCGGTACGCAGCACCGCCATCGCACGGTCGATGTCGCGTTGGCTGGTGGCGGCGCCGCCCCGCGACAGCGCCGCCCGGAACTCCCGGTAGTGCTCGAGTTTGTCGCGCAGCGCGGCGAACGTGAACGGCTTGAGCAGGTAGAGCACCACACCGCGGGCCACCGCGGTGCGCACCACCTCGAGATCCCGGGCGGAGGTGACGGCGATGATGTCCGGGCTCGGACGCAGCCCGCCCAGCGCGCCGGCGAGATCGAGACCGCTCGCGTCGGGCAGTCCGATGTCGAGCAGGATCAGGTCGATCGGGTCGTCGCCCGCGGCTGCCTCCCGGACAGCGCGCATCGCGGCGTTCGCGGTGTGCACGACGCCGTGGACCGAGAAACCTTCCATCCGTTCGACATACGAGCGGTGGGCCTCCGCGATCAGCGGCTCGTCCTCGACGATCAGGACCCGGATCATCGCGCACCACCGTCGGCCGCGGGCCCCTGCAGCGGGATCTCGACCACCAGCATGCCGGCCAGCGACGGCTCGGTGCGCAGCCGTCCGCCGTGCCGGGCCACGACCTGCGCCACGAGCGCCAACCCCAGACCGCGCTGCATCGCCGGCCGGCCGTCGACCTGCTTGGTCGAGTACCCCCGCGTCAGGGCCCGCGACAGCGCGTCGGGATCCAGGCCCGGGCCGCTGTCCGCGACGCGGATCACCAGCATCGAATCCGCCGTCGCTACGGTCACTTCCACCCACGGGGCACCGTCGGACGTCTCGGTGGATCGGGCGGCGTCGATCGCATTGTCGAGGAGGTTGCCCACCACCGTCACCAGTTCCAGCGGCGTCAGCGTGGTCAGCGGACCCAGTGCCGTCTCCTCGGTGACGGTCAGTTCCACCCCGTGCTGAGCCGCCTCGTTGACCTTGCCCAGCAGCAGTGCTGCCAGCGCCGGTTCGTGCACCGCCGCGATGAGCCGGTCGATCAACTGCTGCGACGTCGCCAACTCGGCGGTGGTGAAGGCGACAGCCTCGTCGTGGTGGCCCAGTTCCACCATCGTCACGATCGTGTGCAACCGGTTGGCGTACTCGTGGGCCTGCATGCGCAGCGACTCGGCGACGCTGCGCGCGGAGTCGAGTTCGCCGAGTGCGCTCTGCAGTTCGGTGTGGTCGCGCAGCGTCACGACCGTGCCGATCCGTCGGCCCTCCCACAGCACCGGTGCCCGGCCCACGACCAGGACACGGTCGGCCGTCACATGCACCTCGTCCTGCTCCTCGTCGGCGTCCGGGCCGATCCGCCGCAGCGTCTCCGGCAACTGGTCGAGCGTGATCGGCCCGTCCGGCAGCCACAGCAGTCGGCGGGCCTCGTCGTTGACGACGTCCACCCGGGTCTTCCCGTCACGGTCCCGCCCGAACACGATCAGGCCCTCGCCGATCGAACGGAGCACCGCCTCGTGATGCTCGTACAGTCGGCGCAACTGGTCGGGATCGAGCCCCAACGTCTGACGCCGGAGCCGGTTGCTCACCAACGTCGCGCCGAGCGCGGCGAGTCCGACGGCGATCGCGACGATCCCCAGCAGCGACGGCAGGCCCCGCACGAACTCCTCCCCGATCCGGTCGCGGGTGACGCCCACCGAGACCAGCCCGATCACGTCATCACCATCGCGCACCGGCGCGACGGCCCGAATCGACGGCCCCAACGAACCGGTGTACGTCTCCGTGAACGTCTCGCCCGCGAGGGCCCGCTCGGTGTGACCGGCGAACCTCTGCCCGATCAGTGTCGGGTCGGGATGCGTGTAGCGGGTGCTGTCCGGTGCCATCACGACGATGAAATCGGTGTCGGTGGCGTCGCGGATCCGTTCGATCCCCGGCTGCAACAGTGCGCTCGGGTCGGGACTGTGCAGTGCATCGATCGTCGAAGAGGACAACGCGACGGTCTCCGCGATGCCCGTCACCTCCCGGCGCGCCGCATCGTCCGAATCGGCTCGCTGGTCCAGGATCGCGAGCGCCGAGAGCGCGCCGACGACCACCGCCAACACGACGAGCTGCAGGATCAGCAGCCGCCGCGCGACGCTCATCGGCTTGCGGGACACGGCCCCGGACACGTCCGTCCTCTCATGAAACTAATGAACACAAACTTCACCGGCGCCCCGATCGCGACCAGCATTCTCTGACGAGCCCGGCGTGACCGCGATCACTCGAAGATCATTCGCCCCGGCTCGTCGAGAAACCATCCGAGCAAGAGGACACCTCATGAGCACGAGTGCAACAGGGAAACCAGGCGCCGCGCAACTGACGCCGCGACCGGCCGACAAGCAGACGACGCGCGACCGCACCCACTGGCTGTACGTCGGCGTCGTCGTCGCCGTGATCGCCGGCATCCTGGTCGGATGGCTCGTGCCGGACGTCGGTCGGTCGTTCGGTGTGCTCGGCACTATGTTCGTGGACCTGATCAAGATGATGATCAGCCCCGTCATTTTCTGCACCATCGTCCTCGGCATCGGATCGGTCCGCGCCGCGGCGAGCGTCGGCAAGGTCGGCGGGCTCGCCCTCGCCTACTTCATCGGCATGTCCACCGTCGCGCTCGGCATCG
This sequence comes from Prescottella defluvii, assembly GCF_000738775.1. Taxonomy (GTDB): domain Bacteria; phylum Actinomycetota; class Actinomycetes; order Mycobacteriales; family Mycobacteriaceae; genus Prescottella; species Prescottella defluvii. Next base: position 114,236 of record NZ_JPOC01000003.1, on the reverse strand, counting down.
GACTGGTCGTCGGCAACCTGCTCAACCCTGGCACCGGCCTCGACATCACCGCAGACAGCGCGAGCAGTGGCGCGGCGCTCGCCGAACAGGCCCACGCCGCGGGCGGCACCATGGACTTCATCGCGTCGATCATCCCGACGTCGCTGCTGTCGGCACTGACCGAGGGCAGCGTGCTGCAGACCCTGTTCGTCGCGCTGCTCGTCGGATTCGGCCTGCAGGCGATGGGCAAGCAGGGCGAGCCGGTGCTGCGCGGCATCGGGTACGCGCAGAAGCTGGTGTTCAAGATCCTGTCGATGATCCTGTGGCTCGCGCCGATCGGTGCATTCGGCGCGATCGCGAACGTCGTGGGGCAGACCGGTCTGGGCGCCGTTGTCCAGCTCGGCGCGCTCATGCTCGGCTTCTACCTGACGTGCCTGATCTTCGTCTTCGGCGTGCTCGGCAGCATCCTGCGCGCCGTCGCCGGGGTCTCCATCTTCAAGCTCGTGCGCTACCTCGCACGGGAGTACCTGCTGATCTTCGCGACGTCGTCGTCGGAATCCGCCCTGCCGCGGCTTATCGCGAAGATGGAGCACGTGGGAGTCGACCGCACCACCGTCGGCGTCGTCGTGCCCACCGGCTACTCGTTCAACCTCGACGGCACCGCGATCTATCTGACGATGGCATCGATCTTCATCGCCGACGCGATGGGGCAGCCGCTGGCACTGACCGAACAGCTCTCACTGCTGGTCTTCATGATCATCGCCTCGAAGGGCGCCGCCGGCGTGACCGGTGCCGGACTGGCGACCCTCGCCGGTGGTCTGCAGAGCCACCGCCCCGAACTGCTCGACGGCGTCGGCCTGATCGTCGGCATCGACCGGTTCATGTCCGAGGCACGAGCGGTCACCAACTTCTCCGGCAACGCCGTCGCGACACTGCTGGTCGGCACCTGGACCAAGTCCGTCGACACCGAACGCGTCCACGCCGTGCTGTCGGGCGAACTGCCGTTCGACGAGGACAGCATGGACGACGACGGTCACGGCGAGCAGTCGGCGGCCCCCGCCCCCGACCCGGTCGCACGGGAGATGGCCCGCGCCTGAATCCCGGCACGAGTCCGACGGTTTCGCTAGGTTGGGGCGCATGACGAGCCCCCTGCAGAACATCACGATCAACACCCTCGGCGGCGTGCCGACCAGCCTCGGCGAGTACGGCGGCCGCGCCGTCCTCGTGGTGAACGTCGCCTCCAAGTGTGGTCTGACCCCGCAGTACACGGCCCTCGAAAAGCTGGCGACGGAGTACGCCGAGCGCGGCCTCTCCGTGATCGGCGTGCCGTGCAACCAGTTCATGGGCCAGGAACCGGGCACGCCCGAGGAGATCCAGACCTTCTGCTCCACCACCTACGGCGTCACCTTCCCGCTGACGGAGAAGATCGAGGTCAACGGCGAGAACCGGCACCCGCTGTACGCCGAACTCACCGAGACCGCGGACGCCGACGGCGCGGCCGGCGACATCCAGTGGAACTTCGAGAAGTTCCTGATCGCCCCCGACGGCACCGTCGCGGGGCGGTTCCGTCCCCGCACCGAACCCGACGCCCCCGAGGTGATCGCGGCGATCGAGGCCGTGCTGCCCCGCTAGACAGCGGCGCGTAAGCGCCTGTTCACCTTCGGCTGTCACGCTCGGAGCCATGACCGGACAGGTGATCGTGTCGGTGTCGGGGATCAGGGACGAGACGGTGCAGACCGTCGCGGACTTCGCGGCCGAGATGGACCGTCGATCGGTTCCACTGTCGCTGCTGGTCGCGCCGCGACTCAAGGACAAATACCGACTGGTCTCGGACCCTGTCACGCAGGACTGGCTCCGCGGCCGGCGCGACCGCGGTGACGCGATCGTCCTGCACGGCTACGACCAGGCCGCCACCAAACGTCGGCGGGCCGAGTTCGCACTGCTGCCCGAACACGAGGCGCGACTGCGGCTACTGGCCGCCGATCGGGTGCTCGAGGAGGTGGGGCTGCGGACCCGGCTGTTCGCGGCGCCGCGCTGGGTGGCCTCGCCCGGCGCGGTCGCCGTCCTCCCGACCAACGGTTTCCGGTTGCTCGCCGGGATGAGCGCGGTCCGCGACCTCGCCGACGGGACGAGCGTGCGCAGCCACGTGATCGGCCTCGGTGACGGCTTCCGCGCCGAACCGTGGCGGTGCCGCGCCATGGTGCTCGGCGCGTCCCGAGGCGCCCGGCGCGGCCGACTGGTCCGGCTGGCGATCTCCGCGAAACAGTTGGGCAAGGCCGGACCCCGGCAGGCCGTGCTGGACGCCGTCGACCTGTCGTTGCATCACGGCGCCCGGCCGGACGTCTACCGCTGGCCGCTGGCCGCGGGTGTGCGCGACGTGGCGTGAGGCGTCAGACGCCCATCGAGCGGGCGATCGCGGGCCAGTAGGTGTGCAGGTCGTCCTGCCAGTAACCCCACGAATGGGTGCCGCCGGGCTTGAACTCGAACGTGGCCGGGATGTTCAACTGGGCGAGACGGTTCGCGAGGTTGCGGGTGCAGTAGTTGGTGGCCGCTTCGATCGCACCGCCGACGATGGCCTGGTTGGCCAGAGCGACCGGTCGCCCCTTGATGCCGGGGCCGTCCAACGTCTCGTGATGCCCCGGCAGCCCGGAGCCGGTGGTGATGTAGAGCTCGGTTCCGCGCAGACCTTCGGCGTTGACGACGGGATCGTTCGCCACCCAGCCCGGACCGTCGAGGGGACCCCACATGTTGGTGATGTCGGCGCCGCCGCGGACCCCGGTCACCATCTGGATCGCGTTCTGGCCGGCCCACGTGCTGGTCTCGGCGCAACCGCTGAACGAGCCGACGCTCTTGTAGAAGCCGGGCTTGGCGATCGCGTAGTTGAGCACCGTCGTCCCGGTCATGGAGATCGCCGCGATCGACTGCACCTTGTTGGTGCCGAACTCGGCATCGACGACGGGCGGGAGTTCCTCGAGCATGAACGTCTGCCACTTCTGGCGGCCGAGCTTCGGGTCGTCCTTCTCCCAGTCGGTGTAGTAGCTGAACGCGCCCTCGAGCGGGGTGACGACGTTGACGTTCTCGTCGTCGAAGAGGTCCAGGACGTCGGTCTGACGCTGCCACGTGGCGCGGTCCTCGCCGCCGCCGGCACCGTTGAGGAGGTACAGCGTGGGCCGCGGCGCGCTCCGGTCGGCGGGAAGGATCACCTCGAGCGGGATGTTGCGCCCCATCGCCGGCGAGTACACCGAGATGGTGACCTTGCGGTCGGAGGACTTCGTCGAGCTCACCAGGTAGGCACCCGAGGTCTTCGATGCGGCGGCGTTCGGGGCTGACGTGTCGCCACCTGCGGATGCCGTCGCCGGCACCGCGAGCAGTGATGCGGATGCAACCGCCACGGCTGCCAGCACGCGGGCGCAACCGAGCGTCGAATTCCCCATACGAATGTCCTCCCCTGAGAAGCGAATTCGCCGTGCATCACCGATGAGTGCGCACAGCCGAGTGTCCACGAGATGCCGAACATCCCATGGAGGGCGGCATTCGTGCAGCACAGTACCTACGGAAAATGCCCGGGGTGTCCCGATCGGCGATATCCGGTACGAGATTCACCCCGGTTTCACACCGGGCGGACCGACCGGTCAGGACACTTCGACGCTCGACTCCTCGGGCAGCACCCGGAACTCGGTTCCGCCCGGACCCATCTCGGTGAGCCGTCCGTAGTAGATGCCCCGGGCCTCCTTCGCGACCACACCCTGATGGATCGGGACCGCGACCCGCGGGTGCACCGCGCGCAGGTAGTCGACCGACTCGGAGATCTTGAGCCACGGGGCCGCCGCCGGCACCGCGAGGACGTCGACCTTCTGTTCGGGAACGAACAGTGAGTCGCCCGGATGCATCAGCTTGGCCGGGTTCTCGGCATCGCCGAGCAGGTACGCGGTGTTGTCGATCAGCGGGATCTCCGGATGGATCACCGCGTGCGTTCCGCCGGTGCCGGTGACCTGAACCTCGCCGACGTCGAACACGTCGCCGGGGTACACCGCGGTCCACGTCTCGCCCAGTAGGGCCGTCGTCTGCGGGTCGGCGTACAGACCCGCGCCGGGATTCGCGGCGACCAGTGCGGGCAGCCGAGCCGGGTCGGCGTGATCGGGATGCTGATGCGTGATCAGGATCGCGTCGAGGCCCGTGATCCCTTCGAATCCATGCGAGAAATTGCCCGGATCGAACAGGATCTTCGCGCCGTCGAGCTCCACCAGGACACAGGAATGGCCGAAGTGCGTCAGTCGCATGAGACGAGTATGCGGGATCACACTCGCGTGCGGGGTGGCGTCGGACCTTCACTCGATGCGGGAGTGCCCCGGGCTGCCCGGTAAACTCCTGGGTGCCCGGTGCGATCCCGGGCAGAAACCAGCCATAGCGAGGAGCAGCACGTGGCCCGTGTCGTTGTCGATGTCATGCCCAAGGCCGAGATTCTCGACCCGCAGGGACAGGCCATTGTCGGGGCGCTGTCCCGACTCGGTCATGCCGGTGTGTCGGATGTCCGTCAGGGTAAGCGATTCGAGATCGAGGTCGACGACACCGTCAGCGACGACGAGCTCGCCACCATCGCCGAGTCGCTGCTGGCGAACACGGTGATCGAGGACTGGAAGGTCACGCGAGTCCAGTGAGCGCGCGCATCGGAGTCATCACCTTCCCGGGCACGCTCGACGACGTCGACGCCGCCCGCGCCGTCCGCCTCGCCGGTGGTGAAGCCGTCAGCCTGTGGCACGGCGACGCCGACCTCAAGGGCGTGGACGCGGTCATCGTTCCCGGTGGCTTCTCCTACGGCGACTACCTGCGCTGCGGTGCCATCGCCCGCTTCGCGCCCGTCATGGGCGAGGTCGTCAAGGCCGCCGGCGGCGGCATGCCGGTCCTCGGCATCTGCAACGGCTTCCAGGTCCTGTGCGAGGCCGGCCTACTGCCGGGCGCACTGACCCGCAACGCCGGTCTGCACTTCGTGTGCCGCGACCAGTGGCTCAAGGTCGAGTCCAACTCGACGGCGTGGTCGTCCCGCTACGAGGTGGGCGCCGAGATCCTCGTGCCCCTCAAGTCGGGCGAGGGCCGCTACCAGGCGTCCGAGCAGGTGCTCGACGAACTCGAGGGTGAGGGCCGCGTGGTGTTCCGCTACGCCGGTGACAACCCCAACGGTTCGCAGCGCGGCATCGCCGGCATCGCGTCGGCCAACGGTCGCGTCGTCGGCCTCATGCCGCACCCCGAGCACGCCACCGAGGCCCTCACCGGCCCCAGCGACGACGGCCTGGGCATGTTCTACTCCGCGCTCGAGGGCGTGTTGACCGCCTGAGTCGGGCACTGCGACGTCGACAGGGGCGGACCGGGTTTCCCGGTCCGCCCCTGTCGTCTCTGTTCGTCGGTCAGGGCCGGGCCGGCAGCGGCTCGGCGGTGGGACTTCCGGGACGCCGCGACATCAGCTTTCGCGCGCACCAGGTGACGGCCACCGCGACGACCACCGACACCAGGACGGCCCCGATGCGGCCCGCGCTGATCTGGTAGGTCGGTTGATCGGAGGACGTCGTGAGCAGGATCGCCGGGGTCAGCAGTGTCACGAACATCGTGTAGTTGCCGACGCTGAGGTACGCGAAGCACAGCACGCTGCACACCACTGCCGCGATCAGCGGAACCGGCTGGGGGACGAGGGAGACGACGGTGGCGACGACGGCGCCGGCCGCGGTTCCGACGAGCCGGTCGCGTGCGCGCGTGCCGTTCTCGAATAGTCCGACCGCGAGGATCGTGCAGAAGGACAGCAGAGCCCATCCGACGTACGGGTACTCGACCCATTCGCCGACAGCAACGATCAACAGGGAACCCGCCGCGAGCACCGCGCCGTAGCGCAGGCTGTCCGACAATGAGCTTTCCGATGCCGCGGACGACCCGTCGGTGGCAGTGAGCGCTGTGATCGCGAGAACGAACGTCGCCCCGATGATCGACCCGAGCGCGACCTGCCACAGCCGGACATCGGTGGTGGACAGGGCCGCGAAGGCGAGGAGATTGACCGGCGCCCGGGTCATGGCGGCCACACCGCCCACCCGGAACAGTCCCTGCACCAGGCATACGGCGGTGAGCGCGACGAGCACCGCCCACAGACCGTGGGACCCGACGACGAATCCCAGCAGGGCCACTGCGATCGCCCACCCGGCCGCCGCGAACCGCCACCCTCCGCGCAGTGCCCGTGCCGGGGAGATCAGAAGCAGGACCGCCAGGTATGCGGCCTGGGCGGAATGCGGCCCGATGAACAGCCGGACCGCACCGAGGACGAGACCGACCGATGCGACGAGGACCATCGCGGTGACGATCGCCCTCGGAGGCAACGAGAAAGTGAAGGTGTGCAACCGAGCCGTCATCGAGCTGACCCCCCTCCTGAGCCGTGGGCCGTTAGGGTGTGGCTGACATCGTAGATACCTCGAGGGGATCGTATGGCTTCGAACGTCACTCGGCTCGCGGACCTCTACCGCGATCTGCACGCGCATCCCGAACTGAGCTTCGCCGAGACCCGCACCGCCGGGATCGTCGCCGACAATCTGCGCCGGATCGGCCTCGACGTCACCGAGGGCGTCGGCCGCACCGGCGTCGTGGGCATCCTCGACCGCGGCCCGGGCCCGACCGTGCTCATGCGGGCCGACATGGACGCGCTCCCCGTCCGTGAGGAAACCGGCCTCCCCTACGCGAGCACCGTCACCGGCACGTCCGCCGACGGCACCGAGGTGCCCGTGATGCACGCGTGCGGTCACGACATGCACACCACCGCGCTGATCGGCGCACTGGAAGTGCTTGCCGCAGAATCCGACTGGCAGGGCAAGGTGATCGCGGTCTTCCAGCCGGCCGAGGAAACCGGCGCCGGAGCCCGCGCGATGGTCGACGACGGTCTGTTCACCCGCTTCGGCACGCCCGACGTGGTGCTCGGGCAGCACGTCGCGCCCCTGCCCGCAGGTGCGATCGGGCTCGAGATCGGTCCGGCGTTCGCCGCCTCGGACGCACTGAAGATCACCCTCTACGGTCGCGGTGGTCACGGATCGCGCCCGGAGACGACGGTCGATCCGATCGTGCTCGCGGCCTCGACGGTCCTGCGGCTGCAGACGATCGTGTCCCGCGAGATCGCCGGGACCGACACCGCCGTCGTCTCCATCGGCTCGATCCATGCGGGCGGCGCGGCCAACATCATCCCGGATTCGGCCGAACTGAAACTGAGCGTCCGCACGTTCGACGCGAAGGTGCGCGATCGGGTGCTCGGCGCCATCGAGCGAATCGTGCAGGGCGAGGCGGCAACCGCGGGCGCCGACCGCAAACCGGTGATCGAGACGTTGCATTCGTTCCCGGCGGTCATCAACGACGCCGCCGCCGGCGCACAGGTCCGTGCCGCGTTCGGCAGTGGCCTCGAAGGTGTGATCGTCGTGGACCCGGGCGTGGTCACCGGCAGCGAGGACGTCGGCATCCTCGCCTACGAATCCGGTGCCCCCTGCGTGTACTGGCTGCTCGGAGGCGCCGACCCCGCCGAGTTCGCCGGCGCCCGATCGGTCCCGGAAATCGCCGCCAGGGTCGCCGAACTGCCGTCCAACCACTCACCCCTCTACGCACCGGTGATCTCACCCACCCTCGAGGTGGGCGTCCGCGCACTGGCCGTCGCCGCGCGCAGCTGGCTCGCGGGCTAGAGCGTCGCGCCGATCCGTTTCACGAGCTGAAGGGACCCTTCGTGCGCTGGGAGCGGCCGAAGGGTCCCTTCAACTGGGTGGAAGTGGGTGCGCGAACGGCCCCGGTTCGCTAGCGTCCCGCGCATGATCAGCACTGTCGTCTGGGGTACCGGCAACGTCGGCCGCGCGGCGATCCGCGCGGTACACGCCAATCCGCACCTGGAATTGTCCGCGGTCGTCGTGCACAACCCGGACAAGGTGGGACGCGACGCCGGTGAACTGGGCGACGTCGGTGAGCATCTCGGTGTCGCCGCGACCGCCGACATCGACGAGGTTCTCGCGACCCGCCCGGGTGCGGTGGTCTACGCGGCGTCCGGCGACGTCCGGCCCGACGACGCACTTGCCGACATCGTCCGGGCGGTGCGTACCGGTGCGGTGGTGGTGACGCCGTCGCTGTATCCGCTGTACGACCATCGGAGTGCGCCGCCGGAACTGCGGGATCCCGTGCTCGACGCGATCCGGGTGGGCGGTGGTTCGTTGTTCGTGTCCGGGGTGGACCCGGGCTGGGGCAACGATGTGCTGCCGCTGCTGATCAGTGGACTCGGTTCCACCGTCGACACCGTCCGGTGCCAGGAGATCTTCGACTACACGGACTACGACCAGCCCGATTCGGTGCGCTACCTCGTCGGGATGGGCCAGCCGATGGACTACGCACCTCCGATGATCGCCCCGAACATCCCGACCATGGTGTGGGGCGGTCAGGTTCGGCTGATGGCGCGGGCGCTCGGGCTGGAACTCGACAAGGTCGGCGAGACCGTCGAACGCCGGGCCCTCGACGCGGACGTCACGACCACGTCGATGGGTGACTTCGCCGCGGGCACCCAGGGTGCCCTGCGTTTCGAGGTGCAGGGCATCGTCGACGGCCTCCCACGGATCGTCGTCGAGCATGTCACCCGGATCCATCCGTCGTGTGCCCCGGACTGGCCGACACCGCCGGACGGCGGCGCCGGCGCACACCGGGTGATCATCGAGGGGCGGCCGCGGATCGAGGTCACCGTCGAGGCGACGGACGAGGGCGGCAGCCGCGCGGCCGGCGGCAACGCCACCGCCGTCGGGCGACTGGTCAACGCGATCGACTGGCTCGCCGCCGCCGAACCCGGCCTGTACGACGCGCTCGAGGTGCCGCTGCGACCGTCGCCGGCGATGTCGCCGCGCAGGTGACCAGGACTTCGTCGCGCACGACCGACCGGTGATGAGAATCGGCACCACCGGTCGGCGTCGGCGGAGCACACTGGGCGCCATGAACATCGATATTCCCGAGGGCAAGGACCCGGTCGCGTACGTGTGGGGCGAGATGGTCCCCGAGATCGGAATCCCGGCGTCGAAATTCTCGCGGTCCGTGTACGCGAACTCGACCCTGGACCTGCGCGAGTTCGAGGCCGCCCGGCTGCGGATCGCGCAGATCAACGGCTGCATCGTCTGCATGGACTGGCGCACCGAACGCGACGGGCAGAAGGTCGAGGACGACTTCTTCGAGTCCGTCGAGAACTGGCGCACCACCGACGCGTTCGGCGACCGGGTCAGACTGGCCGCCGAGTACGCCGAGCGGTACGCGCTCGATCACCACAACCTCGACGACGAGTTCTGGGCGCGGATGAGTGCCCGATACAGCCAGGCCGAGATCGTCGAACTGTCGATGTGCCTGGGATCCTGGATCGCATTCGGCCGGCTCAACCACGTGCTGGGGCTGGACACCGTCTGCGCGTTGCCCGGCAGCTGAGCCGTCAGGCTGTCGGGGCCGGCGGCAGCGCGTCGAGGAAGTCCTCGCTGGGTGCGAAGAACAACGAGCCGGTGACCGCGACCGAGAAGTCCAGCAGCCGATCGTAATTGCCGCGGGGGCTGCCGAGGAACATGTTCTCGAGCATCCGTTCGGTGATCGCGGGCGTTCGGCAGTAGCCGATGAAGAACGTGCCCATCTCGTCGCCGACGCGGCCGTACGGCATGTTGGCCCGCAGGATCTCGAGCGCGTTGCCGTCGTCGTCCTTGATCGCGTTGAGGGCGACGTGCGAGTTGGCCGGTTTGACGTCGGACGTCATCTCGACGTCGTCGCGCTTGCTGCGCCCGATCACGCGCTCCTGCTCGTCGACGGGCAGCGCCTCCCAGTCGGTCATCGTGTGGACGTAACGCTGGATGTGCACGTACGAGCCGCCGGCGAAATCCGGATCCTCCGCGCCGACGGTGACGGCCGCGACGGCCTGCTGCCCGCTGGGGTTCTCGGTACCGTCCACGAACCCGATGAGGTCGCGGTTCTCGAAGTACCGGAACCCGTGGACCTCGTCCACGACCGCGGCCGCGCCGTCGAGACGCTTGACGATCCGGTGGGCCAGTTCGAAGCACGCATCCGGCGTCTCGGCCCGGATGTGGAACAACAGATCACCCGCGGTCGACGGCGCGACATGCTTGTCGCCGCGCAGTTCGACGAACTCGTGCAACTGCGCGGGGCGCGGCCCGGTGAACAACCGGTCCCAGACGGTGGATCCGATCGCGACCACCAGTTCGAGGTTGGAGCCGGGAACCCGCAGACCCACGGCACGACCCATCCCGATGACGTCGGCGAGCAGGTCCCGGACCGTCGACTCCCCACCGGGTGCCACGGTGGCGACGAGGAAGATCGCGGCGGGGGACAGCGGGGTGGCCACCGGCTGAGCCCGGTGGAAGGTGGTGTCGTTCATCGGGACTCCGGTTCGTGCGGTCGATCTGGGCGTGGCCAATGTAGCGGCTGTGTCCGACGCCCGAATGTCGGTGTCTCGCGCTAGCGTCCGACCATGACACTGACATTGGGGATGATCTCGTTCGATTCGACGGATCCCGGGCCGCTCGCGCGCTGGTGGGCGGACCTGACGGGCGGCACGGTCGAGGCGGAGAACGACGGCTGGTTCTTCGTGGTCGGCGTTCCCGGGTGGGGGCACAAGCTCGGATTCCAGAAGGTCGACGACCCGGCGCCCGGCAAGAACCGGATTCATCTGGACATGGTCTCCTCCGATCTGGACGCGGAGGTCGTGCGGGTGCTCGCTGCCGGTGCCGCCGAGGTGCATCGGGAGACCCTGGACGGCTTCCGGTGGGTGGTGTTCGCGGACCCGCAGAGCAACCAGTTCTGTGTCTCGGGGGCGCACTGATCCGGGTACTGCATGATGGTCGGTATGCCATCGATTACGCAGGCTGACGCCCGGGGACTGTGTGCCTTCGTCGACGCGTCGCCGTCCCCGTTCCACGTGTGCGCGACGGTCGCTGCCGAGCTGGCCGAGAACGGTTTCACCGAGTTGCGGGAGACGGAGGCGTGGCCGTCCGCGCCCGGACGCTACTACCTGATCCGCGGCGGATCGTTGATCGCGTGGAGCACGGAGGGCGTGACGGCCGGTTCGGCCGTTCCCGCGCGGCCGTTCCGGATCGTCGGCGGGCACACCGACAGTCCGAACCTGCGGGTGAAACAGCATCCGGACCTCGTCTCGGCGGGCTGGCGGATGGTGGGCCTCGAGCCGTACGGCGGTGCGTGGCTCAACTCGTGGCTCGACCGCGATCTCGGCATCTCCGGCCGGCTCAGCGTCCGGTCGGGGGACGCGGTCGAGGAGGTCCTCGTCCGCGTCGATCGGCCGATCCTGCGGGTGCCGCAGCTGGCGATCCACCTGTCCGAGGAACGCAAGGGCGTGCAGTTGGATCCGCAGCGACACGTCAACGCGGTGTGGGGGACCGGGACCGAGCCGCGGTCGTTCATCGGCTTTCTCGCCGGTGAGGCGGGAGTGGCGGCCGAGTCGGTGCTCGGCTGGGAGCTGATGACCCACGACCTCGCGCCCAGCACGGTGATCGGCGAGGACGAGTCCCTGGTCAGCGCGCCGCGACTCGACAACCAGGGCACCTGCTACGCGGGAACGCAGGCATTGCTCGCCGCGGTCGCCGAGCCGGGCGAGTGCACCCCGGTGCTGGCGCTGTTCGACCACGAGGAGGTGGGCAGCATGTCCGACCGCGGTGCCTTCTCGGATCTGCTGAACTCGGTCCTCGAACGGATCGTGCTGCTGCGCGGCGGCGGCCGGGAGGACTTCCTGCGGGCGATGTCCGGATCGGTGTGCGCGTCCGGTGACATGGCCCACGCCACGCACCCGAACTACCCGGACCGGCACGAACCCGCCCACCGCATCGAGGTGGGCGGCGGTCCGGTCCTCAAGGTCAACCAGAATCTTCGCTACGCCACCGACGCACGCGGGTCCGCGGAGTTCGCACTCGCATGCGATCGTGCCGGGGTGCCGCTGCAGCGGTACGTGCACCGCGCCGACCTGCCGTGCGGGTCGACCATCGGTCCCATCACCGCGTCGCGGACCGGGTTGTCCACCGTCGACGTCGGTGCCCCGCAGTTGGCGATGCACTCGGCGCGGGAGTTGATGGGGGCTCGGGACGTCGGCATGTACGCGGACGCACTCGCGGCCTTCCTGACGCCGGCGCGCTAGGACCGTTTTCCCCGTTCCCCTGCGGAGTTGGACGTACGTCCATTAGGAATGGGGGCGAGTAGTACTCGAGGCGGCCCGAACTCGGTCGGTCACGGTTGCTTCCGCACCGAGCGGGGATGTTCGGCTCGCCTCTCGCCGACCCACTGAACGGAGCTCCACATGTCACGTCGCTCACTACGCCACGCTGTAGCCGCCGCCGCCTCCGTGGCCCTTCTCGCCACTGGCGTCACCGTCGGACTCGGAGCGTCTGCGGCGCAGGCCGCGCCTGCCTGCGCGCTCAGTCAGTCGGTCACGTCCAAGTGGGCCGGCTCGTGGGGGACGCCATACACCCTGAGTAAGGAGGTCGTCGGCGACGGCAAGGTCGCACCGGGACAGACGGTCACCTACATCACCAAGGTGTCCGGTTCGGGAGCGCTCGTCGACCAGATGCGCGACTTCCACCCGGCCGGGTTCCAGCTGGTGCAGGCGCGTCTGAACGTCAAGTGGGTCGTCGGGAATCAGAAGTGGGAGGACGTCACCGGTACGGCTGTCGTCGGCAACAACTCCGTCATCGTCAGGGGCGGCGGGTGGACCACGGCGGGTGGCGGTGTCATTGCTCTGGAGACCACCTACAAGGTCCCGGACAATGCGACGGTCGGCGCGAAGCTCGACAGCGGTGCCGGCACCAACATCGTGCTCGCCAGTGGCAACTGGAACATCGACCCGATGGGCGTGTGCGTCACCGTCCGTCCGCCGAACCCCGTCGAGGCCGGCTCGGGCAGCCTCGAGGATCTGGGCCTGGGCTCGGTCAACACCGGATCGGGTCAGTTCTTCGGTTCCTTCACCGATCCGCAGGGTTCGGTCACGAACGTGGTCAGCGGAATCCTGGGCAATGTGCTCGGCAACATGAGCTGACGAGTGCGTACGACCGCCCCCGGAGCCTCGGCTTCGGGGGCGGTCGGCGTTCGGGGCCCACCGGACCGAACTGGGTGCACGGCCCGTCGGCACCCCCGGCTAGACTTTGCCCTGGCAGCCCCCGCCCGGCCTGCCGATTCGCTCCCAGAGGGAAGGGACCACACGCCCCGTGTCTCCGCAGGTAGATACCGTCACCAACGCTTCCGCGACTCCCGACGTCGCTCAGCCGTTCAAGGAGCTGGGCCTCAAGGACGACGAGTACGCCCGCATCAAGGAGATTCTCGGCCGCCGTCCCACCGACGCCGAGCTCGCGATGTACTCGGTGATGTGGAGCGAGCACTGCTCCTACAAGTCCTCCAAGGTGCACCTCAAGTACTTCGGTGAGACCACCACCGACGAGATGAAGGCCTCGATGCTCGCGGGCATCGGCGAGAACGCCGGCGTCGTCGACATCGGCGACGGCTGGGCGGTCACCTTCAAGGTCGAGTCGCACAACCACCCGTCGTACATCGAGCCCTACCAGGGCGCGGCCACCGGCGTCGGCGGCATCGTCCGCGACATCATGGCAATGGGTGCGCGTCCCATCGCGGTCATGGATCAGCTGCGCTTCGGTGCCGTCGACCACCCGGACACCCGTCGCGTCGTCGACGGCGTCGTGCGCGGCATCGGCGGCTACGGCAACTCGCTCGGCCTGCCCAACGTCGGCGGCGAGACCGTGTTCGACGCCTCCTACCAGGGCAACCCGCTGGTCAACGCGCTGTGCGCCGGCGCGATGCGCGTCGAGGACCTGCACCTGGCGTTCGCGTCCGGCGCCGGCAACAAGATCATCCTGTTCGGTGCGCGCACGGGCCTCGACGGCATCGGTGGCGTGTCCGTCCTCGCCTCGGAGACGTTCGACGAGAGCTCGGGCGGACGCCCGAAGAAGCTCCCCGCCGTCCAGGTGGGCGACCCGTTCACCGAGAAGGTGCTCATCGAGTGCTGCCTCGACCTGTACAAGGCCGAACTGGTCGTCGGTATCCAGGACCTCGGCGGCGCCGGCCTGTCCTGCGCGACGTCCGAGCTGGCCGCGGCCGGTGACGGTGGCATGCACATCGACCTCGACCTGGTCCCGACCCGCGCCGAGGGCATGACCGCCGCCGAGGTGCTCTCCAGCGAATCGCAGGAGCGCATGTGCGCGGTCGTCGCCCCCGAGAACGTCGACGCGTTCATGGAGGTCTGCAAGAAGTGGGACGTCCTGGCCACCGTGATCGGTGAGGTCACCGACGGCGAGCATCTCGTCATCGACTGGCACGGCGAGACCGTCGTCGACGCCCCGGCGAACACCATCGCCCACGAGGGACCGGTCTACGAGCGTCCCGTCGCGCGTCCCGACACGCAGGACGCCCTGATCGCCGACACCACCGCGAACCTGAAGCGTCCCGCGACGGCGGACGAGCTGAAGGCGACGCTGCTGAAGATGGTCGCCTCGCCGGCGCTGTGCAGCCGCAAGTGGATCACCGAACAGTACGACCGCTACGTGCGTGGCAACACCGTGCTGGCCGAGAACGCCGACGGCGGCATGATCCGCATCGACGAGGAGACCGGACGCGGCATCGCGCTGGCCACCGACGCGTCGGGTCGCTACACCATGCTCGACCCGTACGCCGGCGCGCAGCTGGCGCTCGCCGAGGCGTACCGCAACGTCGCCGTCACCGGCGCCACCCCGAAGGCCGTCTCGAACTGCCTCAACTTCGGTTCCCCCGAGGACCCGGGTGTCATGTGGCAGTTCCAGCAGGCCGTGCGCGGCCTGGCGGACGGCTGCGCGAAGCTCGGCATCCCGGTCACCGGTGGCAACGTGTCCTTCTACAACCAGACCGGTGCCACCGCGATCCTGCCGACCCCGGTCGTCGCCGTCCTCGGTGTCATCGACGACGTGCATCGCCGCATCCCCACCGGACTCGGCCTCGAGCCCGGTGAAACCCTGATCCTGCTGGGCGAGACCCGCGACGAGCTGGACGGCTCGATCTGGGCCCAGGTCGAGCACGGCCACCTCGGTGGCGTTCCGCCGAAGGTCGACCTCGAGCGTGAGCGGCTGCTCGCCGACATCCTGCTCGCCGGGTCGCGTGACGGACTGATCTCCGCTGCGCACGACCTGTCCGAGGGTGGCCTCGCGCAGGCCGTCGTCGAGGCGGCGCTGGCCGGCGAGACCGGCTGCCGGATCCTGCTGCCCGAGGGCGAGGACCCGTTCGTGACGCTGTTCTCGGAGTCGGCCGGCCGCGTGCTGGTCGCGGTGCCCCGCACCGAGGAGACCCGCTTCACCGGTATGTGCTCCGCGCGCGGTCTACCGTGGGTGCGTATCGGCGTCGTCGACGAGGGATCCGACTCCGTCGAGGTCCAGGGTCAGTTCTCGGTCAGCATGGCCGAACTGCGTGAGACGTCCGAAGCGACCCTCCCGGCACTGTTTGGGTGATGCGTGACGGACTCGGGGGTCGAGCGGGAGGTAGTCGCTGAGCTGCGGGAGGATCCGCAGCCGGCGAGGCCTGCCGCCGCCCCCCGGTTCGACCACCGTCACCCGTTCGTCCTCTGGGCGTGGGGCCTGCTGAAGCTGGACTTCACCGGCATCGCGTTCGCGTCACTGTTCTTCTGCTGGTCGCTGACGCCGTCGCTGCTGCCGCGTGACTGGCTGTTCCAGGGGCTCATCGGCGGCATCAGCGCGGCGTTCGGCTACGCGGTCGGGGCCGCGGTCGGCTGGGCGGTCTACGAGTTCGGACTCGCCCGCCGCACCTGGTGGCCCCTGCCCGACCAATACATGCGTGCGATCAAGATCGCTGTGCCGGTGCTGTCCGCGCTGGCCGCGGTGATCATGCTCGTGTACGCCGCCGGGTGGCAGCGGGAGCTGTCGACCCTCATGAACGCCGAGGGCACCACCACCACCGGATACATCCGCACCGGCGGGCTCAGCCTGCTCGTCGCCGCCGCACTGATCTCACTGTGGCGCGTCCTGCGTGATCTGGTCCGCTGGGTCGCCCGTCAGCTCAACAAGTGGCTCCAGATCCCGCCACCCGCCGCGTCGGCGGGCGGACTGGCCGTCGTGCTCGTGCTCGTCTTCATGCTGGTCGACGGCATCCTGCTCCGCGTCGGATACGCCGCGGTGAACTCGATCTTCAGCCTGCAGAACAACGAGACCCGGCCCGGTGCCGTGCAACCCCTGCTGCCGGAGCGGTCCGGCAGTCCGGCATCGGCGGCGCCGTGGGACACCCTCGGATTCGAGGGCCGCAACTTCGTCTCCGGCGGCATCCACGCCGACGAACTGGCCGCCGCGAACGGCAAACCGGCGAAGGAACCCATCCGGGTGTACGCGGGTCTCGAGACCGCCGAGGACACCACCGCGCGGATGAACGTCGTGCTCGACGAATTGGAACGGACCGGCGCGTTCCAGCGCAAGGCCCTCGTCATCATTCCCACCACCGGCACGGGCTGGGTCAATCCCACTGCGGCGCAGGCGATCGAGCTCGTCGAGAACGGTGACAGCGCGCTGGTGGCGGCGCAGTACTCGTACCTGCCGAGTTGGATCTCGTTCATCGCCGATCGCGGGAAGGCGGCGGTCGCCGGGGACGCGTTGATCCACGCGGTGCACGACCGCTGGCTCACCGAACCGGAGGCCACCCGACCCAAGCTGTACGTGTACGGCGAGAGCCTCGGCACGCAGGCCGGGGAGGGCGCCTTCGACGGCCTCGCCGACATTCGCGAGACCGTCGACGGTGTGCTGTGGGTGGGTCCGCCGAACTCCAATCCGCTGTGGGGTGCACTCACCGACCGGCGCGACCCGGGCACCCCGGAGGTGCAACCGGTGTACGCGGACGGACTGGTGGTCCGGTTCGCGGACGACGCGTCGGCGATCCCGGGAACCGAGGGGCCGTGGCTCGAACCTCGGGTGCTCTACATCCAGCACCCGTCGGATCCGGTGGTGTGGTGGTCCACCGACCTCGCGTTCACCCGCCCGGACTGGCTGTCCGAGCCGCCGGGCTTCGACCGGCTGCCGTCGATGAAATGGTTTCCGTTCGTGACCTTCTGGCAGGTCAGCGCCGACCTCGCGAACGCGGCGGGCGTCCCGGACGGCCACGGCCACAACTACGGAACCGTCATCCTCGACGGCTGGGTCGCGGTCACGGCCCCCGACGGCTGGACGCCGGCCGACACCGAACGGGTGCGTGCCACGCTCGAGGGTCTACGCGGGCACGACGGGCCGGAGAAGTGAGCCGGACGGCGGCGCTCGCCACCGCGGGTGCGTTCGTCGCGTGGAACAACGGGGTGTTGCCGTCGCTGCGGTTGTCGTCGCGGGGCCGGGCGACGGCCGGAACTCTGCTCGCACTCGGCGCCACGACCGCCGGACTGGTGGGTGGCCTGCACCGGGAAGAGCTGGGGCTCGGCGACATTCGTGCCGGGCTGCGGTGGGGGAGTGCGGCCGCCGCAGTCCCTGTGGTGGGCTACGCGGGTGCGCTCGCGATGCCGTCGCTGCACAGTCGGTTCGCGGTGCCGGACGACGTTCGGGACGACTTCGCCGAATGGGTGGCCGCCCACATCCCGTTCGGCACCGTCGTCACGGAGGAGTTGCTGTTCCGGGGTGTCCTGACGGCGTTGACGGATCGGGCGTTCCCTCCGGCCGCCGCGACCGCGGTCCGTGCGACGGCCTTCGGGCTGTGGCACGTGCACCCCGCCCACGTCGCGGGCGACTCGGTGGCCGGCACCGTCGCGTTCACGGCCGCCGCCTCGATCCTCTTCGACCGACTGCGCGCTGTCAGCGGCAGCGTCCTCGCGCCGGCACTGCTGCACCTGGCCGTGAACGTCGGCGGCGCGCTGCTGCTGCGGCGCATCCAGGTGGCGACCGGTCCGGCCGAGATGCCGCTGCCGCCGGTGTGACCCGCACTCCGGACAGCTACGCCGTCCCGTAGGCGTGGTCGGTGTGGATCCGCAGGACCTGGCGTCGCTCGGCGACCATCGCCCGACGGAACTCGTCCCAGTCGTCGTGCTCGCGTCCGGCTGCGGAGCGGTAGACCGCGATCAGTTCGTCGACGGTCGCGTCGTCCGGTTCGGCGGCGACGGGGGTCAGTTCGGCGTCGCCTTCGATCACCGCGTAGCTCCAGAAATCGGGCGAGCTCACGTGCAGGGACACCCGGGGATCGCGCGTGGCATTGCGGGTCTTCGCGCGATCCGCGGTGACGGACACGCGGGCCGTGCGCGTGTCCGGATCCCACGCGTACAGCACATTGGACAGTTGCGGTCTGCCGTCGCGCTTGATGGTCGCAAGGACCGCCCGGCTCTGCGACGCGACGAGGTCGAGGAGCGGGCGTGGGATGTCGTCGGTGCTCATGCCCCGTGCAACCGCCATGCGCCCGGCCATGTTCCGATCACCGGGGAACCGCTCGATAGATTGGCACTTATGCCCGCCCGCCGTGCCGTCGATCCCGCCGAACTCCGCAGCGCGCTGCTCGCCGTCGGGCCGTGGCTGCGCGGTGAGGACGAGACGAAGCCGGCGCGCACCGTGCTGGCGGCCGCGGTGCGGTCGAGTGCGCGCACCCTCGAGGACGTCGCGCCCGGTTCGAGTGTCGAGGTGCGGGTGCCGCCGTTCGTCGCGGTGCAGTGCATCGAGGGGCCACGACACACCCGGGGCACGCCGCCGAACGTCGTCGAGACCGACCCGCGGACCTGGCTGCTTCTGGTCACCGGGCTGCTCGGATTCGACGATGCACTCGGTTCCGGTGCGCTCGACGCGTCGGGCAGCAGGGCCGGGGAGATCGCCCATTGGCTCCCGCTGCTGCGTCTGTGATCGCCCGTGATCGCCTGCGACCACGTGTGACGTGGGTCGCATCGGAGTGATCCGATGCACCGACCGTCGAGTTCACCCGGATCGGTAGTTAGAATGGGGCACGCCCCCCTCACCGAATCCCCTTAGGGAGCGCTTGCCGTGACTCGTGCCGAACTGTCGGTCAACAGTCGGAATCTTCTTGCTACGACCGCACCAGACGAGGACGAGAACGAGCCTCGCGAAGAGTGCGGTGTCTTCGGCGTCTGGGCGCCGGGCGAGGACGTCGCGAAGCTGACGTACTACGGGCTCTATGCCCTCCAGCACCGTGGCCAGGAGGCGGCCGGCATCGCCGTCGCCGACGGCGCACAGGTGCTGGTGTTCAAGGATCTCGGACTGGTCAGCCAGGTGTTCGACGAGCAGACCCTCGGCGCCATGCCGGGGCACGTCGCCGTCGGCCACTGCCGCTACTCCACCACCGGGTCCACGACCTGGGAGAACGCGCAGCCGATCTTCCGCACCACCGCCGCCGGCACCGGTGTCGCGCTGGGCCACAACGGCAACCTCGTCAACACGGCCGAGTTGGCGCAGCGCGCCCGCGACGCCGGGCTGATCAACGACAAGCGTCCGGGTGCGGCCACGTCCGACTCGGACATCGTCGGTGCGCTGCTCGCGCACGCCGCCGCGGACAGCACGCTCGAGCAGGCCGCGATGAAGCTGCTGCCGACGCTGCGTGGCGCCTTCTGCCTGACGTTCATGGACGAGCACACGCTGTACGCGGCGCGCGACCCGCACGGCATCCGTCCGCTGTGCCTCGGTCGCCTGGACCGCGGCTGGGTGGTCGCCAGCGAGACCGCCGCGCTCGACATCGTCGGCGCATCGTTCGTGCGTGAGATCGAGCCCGGCGAGCTGCTCGCGATCGACGCCGACGGCGTCCGGTCGTCCCGCTTCGCGAACCCGGAGCCCAAGGGCTGCGTGTTCGAGTACGTGTACCTGGCCCGCCCGGACAGCGTCATCTCCGGTCGTTCGGTGCACTCGACCCGCGTCGAGATCGGTCGCCGCCTCGCCAAGGAGCACCCCGCCGAGGGCGATCTGGTGATACCGGTGCCGGAGTCCGGTACGCCCGCCGCGGTCGGCTACGCGCAGGGCTCGGGCATTCCGTACGGCCAGGGCCTGATGAAGAACGCCTACGTGGGCCGCACCTTCATCCAGCCGTCGCAGACCATCCGCCAGCTGGGTATCCGCCTCAAGCTCAACCCACTCAAGGAAGTCATCCGCGGCAAGCGCCTCGTCGTCGTCGACGATTCGATCGTCCGCGGCAACACGCAGCGCGCCCTGATCCGCATGCTGCGTGAGGCCGGCGCGCTCGAGATCCACGTCCGGATCGCGTCGCCGCCGGTGAAGTGGCCGTGCTTCTACGGCATCGACTTCGCGTCGCCCGCCGAGCTGATCGCGAACGGTGCCGAGGGCAGCGGCGTCAACGCGACCTTCGAGGAGATGCTCGACGGCGTGCGCCGGTCGATCGGTGCCGACTCGCTCGGCTACATCTCGATCGACGGCATGGTCGCGGCCACCGAGCAGCCCCGCTCGCGTCTGTGCGCGGCGTGCTTCGACGGCAGCTACCCGATCGCGCTGCCGGAGGGTGGCATCGGCAAGAACGTCCTCGAGGGGATGTTGGAGTCCGCGGCGGGTAGCGCACTCACCCACGACAACGACAACGCGGACGCGCTGTCACGCCCGTAGTTCGCAGGACCGTCCGGGGATGCCCGTGCAACTCCGGTAGCGTAAGGGCGCAATCGAGGTGATTGCGCATGCGCACACGCATTCGCGACCACTGCGGATGCTGCAGTTGAGACGTTCACCGAGTATCAAGGCTGGAGCCAGAACCCAATGACCGAGGACAGTACCCGCACGCAGGGCGCTTCGTACGCCGCCGCCGGAGTGGACATCGAAGCCGGCGATCGGGCAGTCGAACTGTTCGCCCCCTTGGCGAAGAAGGCCAGCCGCCCCGAGGTCATGGGTGGTCTCGGTGGATTCGCCGGCCTGTTCTCGCTCAAGGGCGACTACAAGGAGCCGCTGCTCGCCGCGTCCACCGACGGCGTCGGCACCAAGCTCGCCGTCGCGCAGGCCATGGACAAGCACGACACCGTCGGCCTCGACCTGGTCGCGATGGTCGTCGACGACCTCGTGGTGTGCGGCGCCGAGCCGCTGTTCCTGCAGGACTACATCGCGGTCGGCCGCGTCGTCCCCGAGCGGGTCGCCGAGATCGTCGGCGGCATCGCCGAGGGCTGCATCCAGGCCGGCTGCGCGCTGCTCGGCGGCGAGACGGCCGAGCACCCCGGCGTCATGGCCGACGGTGACTACGACCTGTCCGCGACCGGTATCGGCGTCGTCGAGGCCGACCAGCTGCTCGGACCGGACCGGGTCCGCCCGGGCGACGTCGTGATCGGCATGGGCGCGTCGGGTCTGCACTCCAACGGCTACTCGCTGGCCCGCAAGGTGCTGCTCGAGATCGACCGCATGTCGCTGACCGGGCACGTCGACGAGTTCGGCCGCACCCTCGGCGAGGAGCTGCTCGAGCCCACCAAGATCTACGCCAAGGACTGCCTGGCGCTGGCGGCCGAGACCGACGTGCGCACCTTCTGCCACGTCACCGGCGGCGGCCTCGCCAACAACCTCGCACGCGTGATGCCCAAGGGCCTCGTCGCGGAGCTGGACCGCGGCACCTGGAGCCCGGCACCGATCTTCACGATGATCTCGCAGCGGGGTCGCGTCGAGCGCGCCGAGATGGAGCAGACGTTCAACATGGGCGTCGGCATGGTCGCGATCGTCGCGCCCGAGGACGTGGACCGCGCCCTCGCGGTGCTCACGGCCCGCCACATCGACTGCTGGACCCTCGGCAGCGTCAAGAAGGCATCGGACGCCGATACCGCACGCGCACTGCTGCTGGGTGATCACCCGCGCTTCTGAGTGGCCGTCCCGCTCCGGGACCGCACGTAGACGTCGTCCCCGGACCCCCGTCAGGAGGGTCCGGGGACGACGTCGTTTCGACGACGGGTACGTGCGAGCAGTTGAGGCCGGCAGAGCCGCCCCGGCCACGCAGGAATGCCCGGTGGCGTCACGAGTGTGGCAGCACCGGGCGAATCGCAACGAAACATCACGAATGAGGGGGAGCCGTCGGGCTCCCCCTCATTCGTATGTGTCCGACTGGGTCAGGACGGCAGTCAACGACGCCAATCGTCGTAGTCGTCGTCCTCCCAGGGGGAACGCTTGTCCTCGTCGGAGCGCTTGTCGGCGATGACTCCGCCGTTACGGGACGAGCCGGATCCACCGCCGCTCGAGAGCTCTCGTTGCAGGCTGTCGAAATCCGTGGACGGAGAGCTGTATTTGAGCTCCCGTGCAACCTTGGTCTGCTTTGCCTTAGCCCGGCCGCGGCCCATGGCTGACCCCCTCGCGCTTTCGCGGGGCGGCCTGGGGAATTTGGCGGCCCCGCGTGAGTGTTGATGTTTTCCTGACCCACACTCTAGCGTGCAAATCTCGCTTCCGCCTCCACCAATGGTTCCCGGTGGTGTCTGATTTGTCTCAGAGGGCCGATGAGCTGCAATGATGGCGAATTTCTGCAGGCTAGAACACACCCGGCACGGCGCGTATCGTCCCCACGCGGGCGCCTCCGCCGAGGACGGGGCGGGAGGCCAGCGCGGCGTGGTCCTCCGACCACGACACCCCGAGTCGGTGGAGCAGCGCGGCGGTCAACGGCAGCCGGGCCCGTTCGTGGCCGTCGTCGATCTTGAACGCGAAGGCGGTGCCATCGGGCAGCGCACCCGCATGGACCCCGTCGGCGCCGGCCTTGCACAGCAACCCCGGCACCGCCGGCATGAGGCGGGCGTCGTCGCGGCCGGTGCCCGACACGAGATGCGGGTGCGCGCGGATCGCGTCGGCGACGGCACGCTCGTCCGATCCGGGTTCGGCCGTCGCCAGGCGGGAGAAGGCCCGGGCGAGGTTGGTCAGCGACAGCGGGATGATCGGCAACCCGCAGCCGTCGATGCCCAGTTCGGTCTCGGGTTCGCCACTGAGGTCGGCGATGGTCGCGATCACGGCGCGCTGGAGGGGGTGGGTGGGGTCGAGATACGTCTCCAGCGGCCAGTCGTTGGCTGCGCACGCCGCGAGCATGGCCGCGTGCTTGCCCGAACAGTTCATGTACACCGACCGGGGCGGCCGGCCCGACGCCAGCACCTCGGCGCGCGCCAGTTCGTTCGCCGGCAGGTCCGGCGGGCACTGCAGCTGCCGCTCGTCGAGGCCGTGCCGGTCGAGCAGTTGTTCGACGAGTGCGACGTGCTCGGGCTCGCCCTCGTGCGACGCCGAGGCGATCGCCAGCTGCTCGCTGGATTCGGGGACGAACCCGCTGCGGAGCAGCGCGACCGCCTGCATCGGTTTGTTCGACGACCGCGGGTAGATCGGTGTGTGCACCTCGCCGAGCTCTAGTCCGGGCGCGCCGCCCGGCGTCAGCACGACGAGCGAGCCGCGGTGCACGCACTCGCGGAATCCCGATCGGACGACCTCGACGAGTTCGACGCTCACGACGGCACCTGCTCTTCCCGACGGTTGAGGAACTTCCGGACCCGGGCTTCGGCGGCGTCCGCGAGATCGGATTGCTCGGCGAGCAGACGCGTCAGCCGGGCGGGGTCGTCGCCGACGAACACGTCGCGGACGGTCACCCCGTGCGCGGGCACCGCCAGGACCTCGACCGGATCGCCGGCCTGCAGGTGTCCGGGGGTCAGCACTCGCAGGTACGCACCGACGTCGGCGCGTTCGGTGAACCGTTTGACCCACCGCGGCTCGCCGGCCCAGTGCGCGAACGTGCCGCAGGGCACGCGCGGTTCGGTGATCTCGAGTTCGACGTCGCCGATGCGCCAGCGGGTGCCGATCACCGCATCGGTCGTCGGCGCACCGTCGATGCGCAGGTTCTCGCCGAACCACCCCGGCGCGAGGGGCCGGCCCAGTTCCGTCTCCCAACGCGCGGCCTCGGCCGTGGAGTAGGCGTAGACGGCCTTGTCGCGTCCGCCGTGGAACTGCGTGTCGCAGACATGGTCCCCGGTCACCCCGCCGGTTCCGACGCGGACAGGGCCCGTCACGGGGCGTTTGTCGATGGCGGTGCGCGGAGCACGTCTGCTCGGTGCGTCGCGTTCGGCGAACACGACGCACACCGCCTCGAGGCGGCCGCCCGTCACCGGCCGCGCAACCGGTCGACGGCTGCCCGGCCCGCCTGCACCTCGTCGTGCCGCGGTACCGAGTCCGCGTCGATCGAGGCGGCGCACGGTCCGGCGACGAGCGCTGTCTCGGCCGGCACGGCGCGCTTCACCAGTGCCAGTGCGATCGGTCCCCACTCGAAGTGGTCGACGACGGTACCGACGCGGCCGACGGCGCGTCCGTCCGCCGTCACCGACTCGCCGACGTCGGGGCGCCCCTCGGCGGAACCGTCGAGGTGCAGCAGCACCAGGTGCCGCGGCGGCTTCCCCAGATTGTGGACGCGGGCCACCGTCTCCTGGCCGCGGTAGCAGCCCTTGTCGAGGTGGACGGCGCCGTGCTCGGCCGGGCCGCCGATCCAACCGGCCTCGTGGGGGATGGTGCGGTCGTCGGTGTCGACGCCGATGCGCGGGCGCAGGGCCGCGACCCGCAGGGCCTCAAACGCCCACGAGCCGGCCGGGCGGGCCCCGGCGGCGGTGAGGGCGGTCCACCAGCGACTCAGCTCGGAACGCGGAACCAGCAGGTCGAAGGAGTCGGCCGTGGGCCACGGCAT
This sequence comes from Prescottella defluvii, assembly GCF_000738775.1. Lineage (GTDB taxonomy): Bacteria > Actinomycetota > Actinomycetes > Mycobacteriales > Mycobacteriaceae > Prescottella > Prescottella defluvii. The sequence continues at coordinate 89,612 of NZ_JPOC01000003.1, read as the reverse complement.
CCGCCGCACGAAGCCGCCGCCGGCGAGCGGGACCGCGTCGTACACGTCGGGCAGTGCCGACACGCCGAGCGCCTCCAGGAAGGCGGGGGAGGCGGTGACGTCGGGGCCGAGCAGGCTCAGCACGGCCATGTCGTTGCCGTCGCGGGGTTCGGCCTTGGACCAGAACACCATCTTCTGCAGGAAGCTCAGCAACTCCGGCCCACGCTCGGCCTCGGTGTCGATCCAGGTCACGCCGTCGAGGTCGGTCTGCACCCAGTGGTGCTCGATGCGGCCGTTGATGTCCAGGCTCAGGTTCTCGGCGCTGGACCCGTCGGGGAGCGCCGCGACGTGCTGGCTGGAGATGGTGTGCAGCCACGTCAGGCGCTCGTCACCGGAGATCGCGATGACGAACCGATGCGAACGGTCGACGACAGCAGCGGCGCGGACCGCGGCGCGCTGCTCGGCGAACGGATCGCCGTAGTGCCAGGCGACGCCGGCGTCCGGTGCGCCCTCGGGCGGCGGGACGGCGCCGGGAGTGGAGAGAAGTGGACTGGATGCAACGAGCGGAGAGTCGGCCACGGCCCCATTCTAGGAGCGGTCGGCGACGGCGCCACGGGACGCAGGGAACTGCTGGTCGGGCCGAGTCTGACTATGGTGGGCGGCATGGCTGGGCAGGGTGGGCAGGTGCTGGTGACGCTGGACGGGCAGGTGCGTGACGCCGACGCCCCGCTCCTGCATGTGGACGACCTCGCGGTGGTGCGCGGCGACGGCGTCTTCGAGACGTTGCTGGTCCGCGACGGCCGGGCCTGCAAGGTCGGGTTGCACCTGGATCGGCTGGAGGCGTCGGCGACCGCCCTCGACCTCCCGTTCCCCGGCCGCGGGTTGTGGCGCCGCGCGGTCGATGCCGCGGCCCGCGAGTGGGGGCGTGACCGGGAAGGCTGGATGCGTCTGCTGCTCAGCCGGGGCCGGGAGACCGGGGGGCCGGCGACGGCGTTCGTGTCGGTGGGTCCGGTCGCGGAGCGTGTCCTGCGTGCCCGGCGCGACGGGATCTCCGTGATGACTTTGCCGCGCGGGTACTCGGTCGACCTGTCGGCGTCGGCGCCGTGGCAACTGTCGGGCGCGAAGACGCTGTCGTACGCGACCAACATGGCGGCCCTGCGGCACGCCCAGACGCGGGGTGTCGACGACGTCATCTTCACGAGCAGTGAAGGAAGAATTTTGGAGGGCCCACGGTCGACGGTCGTGATCGCCCGGGGTAAGACCTTGATCACTCCGCCACCCGAGCAGAGCATCCTGCCGGGCACCACGCAGCGCGCCCTTTTCGAGGTCGCCGAGTCCAAGGGGTACGCGTGCCGGTACGCACCCCTCAATCCCGTGGATCTTGTTGTTTCCGAAGGCATCTGGTTGGTCTCGAGTGTGACGCTGGCGGCCCGTGTACACACCCTCGACGGGCTCTCGTTGCCGAAGTCGCCGGCGGCCGAGGACGTGGCCTCGATGGTCGAGTTGGCGGTCGAGACGGTGGGGTCGGACTAGACCCGGGCTAGGCGCCGACCGGAAGGTCTACTACATTCCGTCGTAGGTAATCGGCTGCGGTGAGCTTCTCGCCGCAGTAGCTTTGTCAACAGGGATCGAGCGCCTGCCCACGTCTCGACCCCGAAGCCTGTCCTACGGGCCGACTTTTCGGAGTAGCCATGGATGTCTTGGATGTCTCCCGGTGGCAGTTCGGCATCACCACCGTCTACCACTTCATCTTCGTACCTCTCACGATCGGACTGGCCCCGCTGGTCGCGATCATGCAGACGATGTGGGTGATCACGAAGAAGGATCACTGGTACCGCCTCACCAAGTTCTTCGGCAAGTTCTTCCTGATCAACTTTGCGATCGGTGTCGCGACGGGCATCGTGCAGGAGTTCCAGTTCGGCATGAACTGGAGTGAGTACTCCCGCTTCGTCGGCGACGTCTTCGGTGCGCCGCTGGCGCTGGAAGGCCTGGTCGCGTTCTTCCTCGAGTCGACGTTCCTCGGCCTGTGGATCTTCGGCTGGACCCGTCTGCCCAAGGGCGTCCACCTCGCGACGATCTGGCTGGCCGCGATCGGCGTCAACGCCTCGGCGTACTTCATCATCGTCGCCAACTCGTTCATGCAGCACCCCGTCGGCGCGCGTTTCAACCCCGAGACCGGACGCGCCGAACTCGAGAGCATCTGGGCGCTGCTGACCAACAACACCGCAATCGCGGCGTACTTCCACGCGGTCGCCGGCGGATTCCTCACCGCCGCAACATTCGTGGTCGGTATTGCCGGTTGGTGGATGGTGCGCAACATGCGCAAGGCCAAGACCGCGGCGCCGGAGGACGCGGAGACGCTCGTCCAGGACGCGCGGGGGATGTTCCGGCCGGCCGCCCGCATGGGCATGCTGGTGATGATCATCGCCGGTATCGGCCTCATCTACACCGGCGACGTCCAGGGCAAGCTGATGTTCCAACAGCAGCCGATGAAGATGGCGTCGGCGGAGTCGCTGTGCCATACCGAGACCGATCCCGATTTCTCGATCCTCACGGTCGGTACGCACAACAACTGCGACAGCGTCACGCACGTGCTCAAGGTGCCCTACGTCCTGCCGTGGCTGGCGGAGGGCAAGTTCGAGGGCGTGACCCTGCAGGGCGTCGAGGATCTGCAGGCGCAGTACGAGGAGCAGTTCGGTCCCGGCAACTACCGGCCGAATCTGTTCGTCACCTACTGGTCGTTCCGCGCGATGATCGGCCTCGCCGCCGGTTCGCTGGCGCTCGCGCTCGCCGGCCTGTGGGTCACCCGCCGCGGCCGCGTCCCGGACCAGAACTGGTTCAAGTGGTTGTGCCTCATCGCGATTCCCACGCCGTTCCTCGCGAACAGTGCGGGCTGGATCTTCACCGAGATGGGTCGTCAGCCCTGGGTCGTGCACCCCAACCCGACCGGCGTCGACCTGATCCGGCTCACCGTCGACCAGGGCGTCTCCGACCACCCGGTCGGAATGGTCGTCACCTCGCTCGTGGTGTTCACGCTGCTGTACGGCGCGCTGGGAGTGGTGTGGTTCTACCTGATCCGTCGCTACGCGATCGAGGGACCGTCGCCGCACGACCTGCATCCGCCGGGCCAGGGGCCCAAGCCGAAGGCCGGCGGCCCGGGCGAACCGGGCGAGCCGGAAGCCGAAGAGCAACTGTCGTTCGCGTACTAGGAGACCGTCATGGGACTGCAGGAATTCTGGTTCGTTCTCATCGCGGTGCTCTTCGTCGGGTACTTCGTACTCGAGGGGTTCGACTTCGGTGTCGGAATGTTGATGCCCGTCCTGGGCAAGACCGAGAACCGTCGCCGCGTGCTGCTCAACACGATCGGACCCGTCTGGGACGGCAACGAGGTGTGGTTGATCGTCGGTGGCGGTGCGATGTTCGCGGCGTTCCCCGACTGGTACGCGACACTGTTCTCCGGGTTCTATCTACCGCTGCTGATCATCCTGGTGGCGCTGATCCTGAGGATCGTCGCGATCGAATGGCGCGGCAAGATCGACGACGACAAATGGCGGGCCCGCGCCGACTGGGGCATCATGATCGGCTCGTGGGTCCCGGCCGTGCTGTGGGGCGTCGCGTTCGCGAACATCGTCCGCGGCGTCGCGATCAATGCCGACAAGAAGGTCACGTCCAACTTCTTCGACCTGCTCAACCCGTACGCCCTGCTCGGTGGCATCACCACCGCGCTGGTGTTCGCACTGCACGGAGCCGTGTTCATCGCCCTCAAGACCGCCGATGACGTGCGGATCGACGCCGCGGACCTGGCGAAGAAGCTCGCCATCCCGACGGTGCCGATCGCGGGCGGGTTCGTGCTGTGGACCCAGTTGGCCCACGGCAAGGGCTGGACGTGGATCCTGGTGGCGCTCGCGGCGATCGCCGTGATCGCGGTGGTGTTCCTGACCCGGGCCGAGAGTGAGGGCTGGGCGTTCGCGTTCACGACGCTCGCGGTGATCGCCACGGTGGTGCTGCTGTTCGCGTCGCTGTACCCGAACGTGATGCCGTCGACGACCGACCCGGCGTTCAGTCTCACCATTGAGAATGCGTCGTCGAGTCCGTACACGTTGAAGGTGATGAGTTGGGCGGCAGTGATTCTCACACCGATCGTGCTGCTCTACCAGGGCTGGACGTACTGGGTGTTCCGTAAGCGGATCTCCACCAAGCACATCCCGCCGTCGATCGGGCTGTCCCGCAAGACAGGACCTACGAAGGTCGGATGAGTACCGAGATCGATCGCCCCGCCCGAACGAGTCGACGGGCGGGGCGGCGCGGAGGTCCGGTGGACCCGCGCCTGTGGAAGTACTCCGCGTCTGCGCGCGGCTACCTGATCCTCACGGTGGTCCTGTCCGCGATCAACGTCGCGATGGTGATCGTCTCGGCGGTGCTCATCGGCACGATCCTGGCCGGGGTGATCACGTCGGACCGGCGGGCTCTCGCGGACTGGCGCACCGACCTGATGTGGCTCGCCGCGGCCGTCGCCGTCCGGGTCCTGGCGTCCTGGCTGCACGCACGGTACGCCCACCGCTCCGCCAACCGGGTGGTCGCGGAACTCGAGGTCGAGGTGCTGCAGGCGGCCGTCCGGATGCCACCGCGCACCCTCGACCCGCGCCGCGACGAGATCGCGACCGTGCTCACCCGGGGCGTGCGCGCCCTGGAGCCGTACCTGACGGGCTATCTGCCCGCGCTCATCCTCGCGGCGACGCTCACCCCGGCAACGCTGGTGGTGATCATCATGCAGGACCTGACGGCGGCGATGATCGTCGTGGTCACGCTGCCGCTCATCCCCGTGTTCATGATCCTGATCGGCCTGCTCACCAAGGGGAAGGCCGAGCAGACGCTCACCGCGTTGACGCGTCTGTCCGGGCAGCTGCTGGACCTGCTGGCCGGTCTGCCGACGCTGCGGGCGCTCGGCCGCGAGCGCGGTCCCGCGACCCGGGTGCGCGAACTCGGGGACGCCCACCGCAAGACCACGATGTCGTCGCTGCGGGTCGCGTTCCTGTCCTCGATGGTGCTGGAACTGCTCGCGACGCTGTCGGTGGCGCTCATCGCCGTCAGCATCGGCCTGCGCCTGGTCTACGGCAACATGGAACTCGAGCCGGGCATCGTCGCCCTGATCCTCGCGCCCGAGGTGTACCTGCCGCTCCGGATGGTCGGAGCCCAGTTCCACGCCGCCGAGGACGGTGTCGCCGCCGCGACCAAGGCGTTCGGTGTGCTCGACGAGGCAGCCGAACAGCGTCCCACCGGAACTCGCACCGTGGTGGCCGAGGGCGCCGTCGTCGAACTGGCTGGGCTGAGCGTGCGGTCCCGATCCGGGACGGCGCCGGACCGGCTCGATGCCACGTGCCGGCCCGGTGCAGTGACCGTGCTGACCGGTGCGAACGGGTCCGGCAAATCCACTGCCCTGCAGGCTGTCCTGGGGCTGACCGAGCCCGACGCCGGATCGGTGCGGATCGACGGGATCGACGTCCGCGACCTGGACCCCGCCGGCTGGTGGGCGCAGATCGCGTGGCTGCCGCAGCATCCGGTGATCGTGCCGGGCACCCTCGCCGAGAACCTGGCCCTCGTCGGCGACATCGACATCCACGCCGAGCAACTGCAACAGGCATGTCGGGCAACCGGATTCGACGACGTGCTGGCGGAGCTGCCGCGCGGATGGGACACCGTCGTCGGCGCCGGGGGACTGGGACTGTCCCTCGGGCAGCGCCAGCGCCTGGCACTCACACGGCTGCTGGTGTCGTCGCGGCCGGTGGTGCTGCTCGACGAGCCGACGGCACACCTGGACGACGAAACCGAACGGACAGTGTTGGATTCGCTCCGTGAACTCGCCGGCCACGGCCGAACCGTCGTGGTCGTCGGACACCGTCCGACCGTGCTGGCGGCGGGGGACCGGGTGATCGAGGTGGTGGCCCGACAGGACGTCGAGGCCGACGAGGATGCGGGAGAAGCTGCACCATGAATCGTGACCTGGTGCGGGCGATCGGGCTGCTGGATCTGCAGCCGCGACGGGTGCTGGCGGCGGTCGCCGCCGGTGTCGCGACCCTCGGCAGTGCGCTCGCACTGGCGGCGCTGTCGGCATGGCTGATCACCAAGGCGTGGCAGATGCCGCCGGTGCTCGACCTGACGGTCGCGGTCGTCGCGGTGCGCGCACTCGGCATCTCCCGGGGCGTCTTCCGCTACCTCGAACGCCTGGCGACGCACGACGCCGCGCTGCGCGGCACCACGTCGGCGCGGACGATGATCTACCGCCGCCTGGCGGACGGTGATCCGGCCGCGGCCGCGGGACTGCGGCGCGGGGACCTGCTGGCCCGCACCGGCGCCGACGTCGACGCCCTCGGCGACGTCGTGGTGCGGGCGTTGATCCCGATCGCCGTCGCCGCGATCATGTCGTTGTCCGCGGTCGTCCTGCTCGGGCTCATCTCGCCGGCCGCCGCGCTGGTGCTCGCCGTCGCGCTTGCCGTGTCCGGGGTGTTGGCGCCGTGGCTGTCGGCGCGTGCGGCCCGGATCGCGGAGTCCCGCAGTGCCGCCGCGACGGCGTTGTTCAGCGAGACGGCGGTGACCGCCCTCGACCATGCGTCGGAGTTGCGGGTGGCCGGACGCCTCGACGACGTCCTCGCGAGCGCGGAGGCCACCAATCGCGACGCGGTGCGGGCCACGGACCGTGCTGCCCTGCCCGCGGCCTTCGCGGCCGCGGCGACCCCTCTCGCGATCGGGGCCAGTGTGCTGGGGTCCCTGCTGATCGGCATCACGCTGTACGGGCCGGACGGTGGCACGCCGGGCGCGATGACGCCGATGTCGTTGGCGATCCTGGTGCTGGTGCCGCTCGCGGCGTTCGAGGCGACCGGTGCTCTGCCGGCGGCGGCGCTCGCCCTGACCAGGGCGCGGATCGCGTCGGGTCGGATCATGGCGCTGCTCGATCGTGCCGGGGAACCGGTCCCGGAGGGCACCGAGGTGCCGTCGGGGGCCGGCCGGGTCGGTGCCGACGGGGTGCGGTGCGGGTGGCCGGGCGGCGAGAAGGTGACCACGCCGGTGGATCTGGATCTGCCCCCGGGCTCCCGAGTGGCCGTCGTCGGGGGGAGCGGTGCGGGCAAGACCACGCTGCTGATGACCCTGGCCGGACTGCTGCCGCCGATCGAGGGCACGGTGTCGCTCGACGGCACCCCCATTGCACGGTTCCGGCCCGATGCATTGCGCCGCGAGATCGGGTTCTTCGCCGAGGACGCGCATCTGTTCGACACGTCGGTTCTCGAGAATCTGCGGGTGGCTCGCGGCGACCTGGACGAGCAGGCCGCCGTCGACGTGCTGGGCACGGTCGGGTTGGGGGAGTGGGTGGCGCAGTTGCCCCGCGGCGTGCACACGCCGCTGGGCGGTGGTGCCCGGGCGGTCTCCGGCGGGCAGCGTCGACGCCTGCTGCTCGCCCGCGCACTCGTCTCACCCGCGCGGGTGCTGCTGCTCGACGAACCCACCGAGCACCTCGATGCGGCGGACGGTGCGCGGATTCAGCGGGCGCTGCTGGATCGGGACGGTGGACTGGTCGAGCGGGATCGGACCGTCGTCCTCGTCACGCACCAGTTGCCGTCGGATGCTCGCGCCGATCGCATCGTGACGGTCGGTAACGGAACGGACCGCGATGGGGATTGTGTCAGTGAGCGTGTCGGACGGAATTCGGCCGAGCACGCCTGAGTGCGGACGCCGCCCGCGGCCGCACCGAACCCAATTATGGAACATGTTCTAGAACCGGCGGAGACATCGCCGGACCCGGTCATGTCGTTACAGGTCCGCGACTGCAAAAAGTGTTGTGGCACCGCGTAACTACCCTTATGGACGAACGTCCGAAAAGCTAGCTAGTATGTGACGGTATTCACCATCGAATGGGCGATTTGCCGTGACCTCACGGACTAAATTGAAACGCGTTCTACCGAGAACTGCCTCCCCCTCAGGAACGACCGAAGGAGCATGTACATGTCTCGAACGTTCACCCGCCGCATCGCGGCCTCCGTCGCTGCCGCCGCCGTCGTGGCCGGTGGAATCGGACTCGGCGCCGGCACCGCCAGCGCTGCGGGCACCGGTTCCCTCGGTTCGCTCGGTTCGGGCAGTGCCGACACCGCACCGGTGTCGAGCGGTGTCGTCCCGCAGCCTGGCGTCGACTACCCGAAGTCGGCGACAGACTCCAGCGACAACGTTCAGTTCACCCGACAGGTTGTCGGCGACGGCACCGTGGCGCCTGATGGGCTCGTGACCTATCGGACGACGTTCTCGGTGACGAATGGCCTCGATCGATTCCTCCAGACTGTTGTCGATATTCCGGCGGGACCCGAGTTCACGTACGTCGCCGGCAGCGCAAAGGTCAACGGAAAGGGCGTGGATACAACGACTGACGCGCCGACCGGAGCCGTCACGATGTCGTCGGGGGGTTGGAGGCTGTCGAAGAACACCGGGGACACCGTCACGTTCGAGGTCACCTACAAGGCGCCGAGCAACCTGACCGTCGGTAACGTCTACAACAGCGGAATCAACTTCAAGCCCACCACGTGGCAGAACATGCAGAAGTTCCCCGAGGTCGGCGCCTGGGTCAAGGCTCGTGCGTCGAACGCCGGTGAGGCTGTCACCGGCAGCCTCGATTCGTCGGGCTTCGGTTCGTCGGGCCCGGTGGCCGGTGGTTCGTCGGGTTCGGCGATCATCAACGATCCCGCCGGCTTCATTGCCGACATCATCAGCAACGTGTTCCAGAACGGCAGCTAGTACCCACCCCCTAGGCCGCGAACGGGACATGAGGGCACGGTCCGCGACCGGAACCGTGCCGTGAATTCCCGTTCAGGCGTATGAGTGGGTGATCGAACGCCACGCGAGCCCCGCACCGGACATCTCCGGTGCGGGGCTCGCGTCGTTCGGTCAGCGACCTCCGATCCCGCCGAAAAACCCGTTGCCGAGTGTCGTGGGCGGGCGTAGTTTCGGGCGTACACGAGGAAGGAGGTGGTCTGAAGTTGAATGACAAACGGACACGTGAGGTGGCTGTCACCTAGCCGCGATGCTCTCGGAATTCACTGACCGCAGCGCGGCTGGCGAATCCCAGGCAGCTACCCGACCCCCGAGCCCTCCGGTCGCGTCCAGATCGGAACTCCACGAAATGCGAAACCCCCGGGTTTCGTCTCGTGGACGGGCCCGGGGGTCGCTGCTGTCTGGGGGTGTCGTCAGCCGATGTAGCGCTGGAGGCGAGCGGAGAACCGCGGCGCGAGGGGGCCGTCGGCGACGACGCGCTCCTCGACGTACGCCAGATCGCCGCCCTCGACGATGCCGTACAGGCGCTTGGCGCCACCGATCAGCTCGCCGGACTCGCTGCGGATCACGACGTCCGTCGCGAGTTCCCAGGACGACTGCGTCAGTGCCTGGCCGTAGAACAGTTCGACGACACCGGACGCGTGCGTGAGGAGGAGTTCGACGACCTCTTCGTTGGTGCTGCCGGGGATGCCGTCACCGGCGACGCGCCAGTAGCCGCTCTCGCGCTGGTCGGGACCCACGTACGCACCGTCGGCGTCGAGACGCCAGCTGCGGGACTCCCACGCCAGGTAGTTGCCGCCGTCGTGTGAGACGACGATCTGCTGGCCGAACGGGTAGTCGCCGGTCTCCTGGTCGTGACCCTCGCCCTCGCCGCGCCACACGCCGACGAGCGGCAGGAGGGCGAGCATGCCGGGATGCAGGTCCGGCCCGAGGCGCAGATTCGCGGTGTCCTCGGGCAAGGGGAGATCGGGCAGCGTCGGGATGTTGCGTCCCGCCGTGTCCTTCGCGCGCTCTTCAGCGGCTGCGACAGCACGGTCACCGCTGCCACGGACTACGTGTGCAGCGTGCGACTCGGTGTCAGCAGGCTGCTGATCGGAGCCCGCGTCCGGATCCTGACTCACGGCTTGTCGGTGACCAGTCGGTACACGACGTACAGCGAGAACCAGGTGATCAGGATGGCGGCAAGGGCAAGGAGAACCTCGAAGAAGATGACCACGCGCTCATCTTAGACCCCGTCCCCGGGGCGTTCGAAATCGGCAGCGGTGCGGCGGCTGCGGGTATCGATCCCGCCGATTCCCGATCAGCGTCGGATTCGCGGTATACGGTGCTCGCGGAATCGAGAACCAATCACGAACTGTCACGCCTGCGGGGGTGCGCACGGTCGGAGGTGTCGATGGCTCGACGGGGAATGGTGTCCGCGCTCGCAGGGGTGGTAGCGGCGGCGGTGCTGCTGGTCGGTGCGGGTCCGGCGATCGCCGAGGGCTCCGGAGCGCCGGGAAGCACGGGGGATTCCGGTTCGGGGTCCGTGCGTCCGCCGGCGAAGGATCCGAACAACTTCGGTGACGGTTGCCCCGACATCCTGGTGGTCGCGGTGGCGGGGGCCGGTGATTCGACGTCGGATCGCGACCCCTTCGGCGACGGGCAGCGCGTGTCCGGGTCGAACTGGCTCAGCGAGGTGACCGTCCCGCTCGGCGAGGCCAATCGGGATCAACCGGGCACGGTGGGGTGGATGTACGTCCCGTACCCGTCCACGTACGGCGTCGGATTGCTCGAGGACGTGCCCACGTATCAGGAGTCGGTGGCCGCCGGTGTCGCGTCGATGAACCGGATCCTGGACGAGAAGAAGACCCAGTGCGGCGCCACGACCCGATTCGTCCTCCTCGGCTACAGCGTCGGCGCCGAGGTCACCGAGCGCGTCGCGCGCGACATCGGCCACCGGAGCGCACCGGCTACCGTGACCGCCGACGACATCGCGGGCGTCGCGCTGGTCGGAGACCCCTACCGGCCCGCCGGGACGCCGTCGCTCGGCGGACCGGGGCCGGCCGGTGGCGGCTTCATGGCGTCCGAACCGGCCGACTACGGCGCGCTCGACGGCCGGGTCCTCTACGACTGCCGCCCGATGGACATCGCGTGCGACGCCCCGCCGGACATCGCGCTGCTCGAACTCGCGCTCGGCGTGCTCGGGCAGATGCGGTTCACGATCCTCAATCCGGTGCAGACGTTCGCCGACTTCGGTCGCGTCGCGTCCGACATGTCGGCGCGCGCGATCGCCCACATCGTCTCCCGCGAGGACTGGTTCACTTCCGAGGAGTCACTGCTCGACGTGCTGCGGAAGGTCGCCGACCAGACCTACCGCGACGACGCGGCGACGGCGGCCGCGACGCCGGAGCGCATTGCGGCGCTGGATGCCTGGGTGCGCGGGCCGGGCGCGGACGTGGTGCGCGCGAAGGCGCAGGCCGAATCGGTGGGGTTTCTCGAGGACAATCGCGGCATCGTCGACCTGATCTTGAAGCCGTACATCGTGCTGGGGCCGCTCCAGCACGTCCTCTACTGGATTCCCGGACCCGCCCCACTCTTCGGCGACAGCGATCGCGTGGTGGAATGGATCGACGGTCTTCCGCGGGGTGGGGCGTAGGCAACGAAAAGGGCGCCACCCCAACAGGAGTGGCGCCCCTTCCGGTCTGGCTTCGAACCTACTTCCCGACCGTCACGTCGACGGCGTAGACGCCGGCGCTGTCGGGGCTGATGGTCACGTCGCCGTTGCCCGAACTGGAGAGTGCACGCACCTTCCAGGTGCCGGGGGCGGCGAAGAAACGGAAATCGCCGGTCGCGGAGGCGACGACCTCGGCGGTGAACTCGTCGGTGCCGTCGAGCAGACGCACGAACGCGCCGCCCACCGGCTGGCCGTCAGTGGCCAGGATGCGGCCGGTGATGACGGTTTCCTTCTCGACGTCGACACCCGCGGGCAGGGTCTGGGTCTGAACAGGTGCTCCGCACATATCTCTTATGCTCCCAACTCGATCGGTGCGCCGACCAGCGAGCCGTATTCGACCCAGCTGCCGTCGTAGTTCTTCACGTTCTGCTTGCCGAGGATCTCCTGCAGCACGAACCAGGTGTGGCTCGAGCGCTCGCCGATACGGCAGTAGGCGATGGTGTCCTTGGTCTCGTCGAAGCCCCTGTCCGCGTACAGCTTCGCGAGGTCTGCGTCGGCCTTGAAGGTGCCGTCCTCGTTGGCGGTGGTGCTCCACGGGATGTTGATGGCGCCCGGGACGTGGCCGCGCTGCTGCGCCTGCTCCTGCGGCAGGTGCGCCGGGGCCAGGATCTTGCCGGAGTACTCGTCGGGGGAGCGGACGTCGACCAGGTTCGCCGAACCGATCGCGGCGATCACGTCGTCACGGAACGCGCGGATCGAGGTGTCGGGCGCGGCGGCCTTGTACTCGGTCGCCGGACGGGTGACGGTCTCCTTCGACAGCGGACGGCCGTCGAGTTCCCACTTCTTGCGGCCGCCGTCGATCAGCTTGATGTCCTGGTGGCCGTACAGCTTGAAGTACCAGTACGCGTAGGCGGCGAACCAGTTGTTGTTGCCGCCGTAGAGGACCACGGTGTCGTCGTTCGCGACGCCCTTCGCGGACAGCAGGGCGGAGAACTGCTCCTGGTTCAGGAAGTCGCGGCGGACGCCGTCCTGCAGGTCCTTGCGCCAGTCGAGCTTGATCGCGCCCTCGATGTGGCCACCGTCGTAGGCGGCGGTGTCCTCGTCGACCTCGACGAAGACGGTCTTGGGTGCGTTGAGGTTCTGCTCTGCCCAGTCTGCGGAGACCAGGACGTCGGAGCGAGCCATGGGTTGTCCTTTCGGTGTGGGAACGGCGTGTGTGGAGCGTGGGAATGCAGTGCGGTTGAGGGCCCGCACGGGTGGAACGAGAGCGTTTCGGGTCAGACCGCGCTCGGGGCCGAGCCGCCACGCAGGCGGGCGGCGAGCGGGTAGATCTGGCAGCCGAGGCAGATCCCGAACGCGGCATTGAGGAGGGCCGCGAACAATGCGAAGCCGGTGGCGATTCCGCCGACGAGGCCCGCGCCGAGCAGGAACGCGACGGTGCCGACAACCGCGAAGAACAGGCCGACGAGCTGCGCGAACCGCAGCGGCGCGACGGGTTCGCGTTCGACGGTGGGGCTCAGGCGCGGCGCGACCAGCGTCGCGAAGATCTGCCCGTACGGGCTGCGCCGTGGACCGGCGGCGGCGCCGATCGCGAACACGACCGCCTGTGCTGCCAGCAGCAGGCCGGCGGCGAGGGTCGAGACGGTGGACAGCACCAGCACCGCGACGAGAACCGCGGTGGTGATCCATGCGGCGAAGCGCGGACCACGAACGTCGACCTGCTGGTTCTGGATTGTGGGAGTGGACATCTGGGTGTGCTCCTGCGGGCTACCGAGAGTTGACTTGCCGCCGAGGGAACGCGGCAGGGACCGGTTGTCGGGGGTTTCACCGATCAAGGACGGGGTCGACGGGGTCGTCAGCGAGAACGCTGGAAAGAGAGGTCGACCGTCTGCGTGATCAACAGCAGGGACAGCAACAACCACCGAGGCGGCACAGATCGACTGCGCGGCGACGGGTGAGCATCAGCTCGTGGTTGGCGTACACGTGGTGCAGCGTACCCGGATTCTCAGGAAAGTGAATCCCCGGGTGTGAGAAGCGTCTCGATGGAGGACCGGAGATCGGTGGCGGACGGCACACCGGAGATTCGGAACCGTTCGGCCAGTGCCCCGTCCAGGATGAACGTCGTCGGCAGGGACAGGACGCCGAGTGTCTTTGCCAGAGAAGGATGCTCGTCGATATCGAGTTCCACCTCGGTGGCGGCGTCGACGCGCTCGAGCACCTGGCCGATCACCCGGCGCACCGCGGCGCACGGTCCGCACCAGTCGGCCGAGAAGTGCAGGACGATCGGCTGCCCGGTCGCCGTCACCCCGGCTGCGGCCAGTTGCGCGGTCCGGGTGTCCTCCACCGGGTCGGTGGTGGGAACGGGTGCGGTGGCGCGGACCTTGCCGGCGCGGCCGCGCAGGATCAGGCCGATGGCGAGCGTCGCGACGACCGCGACACCCAGGATGACGAGTGCGGTCACGACACGGCCTTCAGCTCGTCGAGGTCGACGACGACGTTGTCGCCGGACCCCTCGATGACGATCTGCGAGCCCTGCGCGTAGACCTCGGTGGGCATTACGCCGAACGGCAGTGACTGCGGATCGATCGTCTTGGTGAACAAGTCGAGCACCGTCTGCCGCAGCGGCGCGGGCACCGTGAAGTCGGCCTCGCCCTCCGGTCCGAAGTAGAAGTCGGTGGCGACGATCAGCAACTGCTCACCGCGCAGCACCAGGTCGGCCTGCACGCTCACCGACGTCTGCAGCGGGCCCACCGGCACGGTGCCGGTCAGCACGATCCCGCCGGCGGTCGGGGAGCCGGAGCCGCCGGAGCCGCCGGTACCGTCGGACTTGTCGGCCGGCGGGGCGGAAACCTGCAGGTCGGGGATGCCGAGGAACTGTCCGAGGTCGGTAGCGTCGATCATCATCCGACCGTCGAGGTGATCGACCGGAACGGTGCGGACCGTGCCGTCGAGCAGGGCCGACGCCGGTACCGACACGCCGTTCAGCGTCGCCTCGATGGTGACCTCGCCGATCATGTCGTTCGGCACCTCGCGGGCGCGGACCTCGACGTTGTCGTACTTGCCGTTCCATGCCTGGGTGAGGAACGGGAACCCGTGGATGGTGACCTCGGGGTCGGCGGTGAGCGAACCGCCCTCCCTCAGGGCCCGCGAGACGCGGTATTCGGAGTAGGCGGCGGCGCCGAAGTCGACTACGACGACGAGTCCGACGAGGCACACCAGGCCGATGATGAGTTTCCGCACCTCATCATTCTTACCGGCGTCGCGGAGGACCGGTGCGGCGGTACTGCGCAAACTCGCGCTAATCTGTCCCCGAAACAAGAACGTCGGTCCACTCGGTGTCGGCCCTCCCGCCGGCATTCGCGGCGCAAGAGAGGGAGGTGGAGTGGAGCTACTGCTGCTGACCTCCGATCAGAACCCCGAGACAGTGCTGCCTTCGTTGGCGCTCCTGTCACATTCCGTCCGCCCCGCTCCGACGGAGGTTTCGTCCCTGCTGGAGGCGGGATCCGCGGACGTGGCGCTCGTCGACGCCCGTACCGATCTCGCGGCCGCGCGCGGCCTGTGCCGGCTGCTCGGCAGCACCGGATCGGCAGTCCCGGTCGTGGCGGTCCTGACCGAGGGCGGCCTGGTGGCCGTCAACTCGGACTGGGGTCTCGACGACATCCTGTTGCCGACCACCGGTCCGGCCGAACTCGACGCGCGCCTGCGATTGCTCGTCGGCCGCAACGGGGGTGGTGTGGCGAGTCCGGAATCCGCCGGCAAGATCACGCTCGGTGAGCTGGTGATCGACGAGGGGACGTACACCGCACGACTGCGGGGTCGTCCCCTCGATCTGACTTACAAGGAATTCGAGCTCCTCAAGTACCTCGCGCAGCACGCCGGCCGGGTGTTCACCCGGGCGCAGCTCCTGCAGGAGGTGTGGGGCTACGACTTCTTCGGCGGCACCCGCACGGTCGACGTCCACGTGCGACGGTTGCGCGCGAAGCTCGGCACGGAGTACGAGTCGCTGATCGGCACCGTCCGCAACGTCGGCTACAAGGCCGTGCGTCCGGCGCGCCCGTCGAACCGGGCCGGGCAGGCCGCCCCGGCGGACGACCGTGACGGCGACCCGGACGGCCAAGATCTCACCCCCACCAACGGATCGGCGTATTGATGGCAACGCAGCAGCTCGACTGGATCGATTCACCTCCGGCGGAGGAGGTGCGGGCGATGATCGAACGCGCGACCGTGACGGACGGCACCGCGCCGATCTCCGAGCAGGCCGTCCGCGCACTGACCGGGACCGGTCCGGCCCGCCACCTGGTGTCCACCGCGGACGGCCGGGTCGTCGGGTACGCGCAGCTCGAGCCAGGTCACGGCGAGCATCCCGCCATGGCGGAGGTCGTCGTGGACCCGGCCGCCCGTGGCGCCGGGATCGGCGGCCGACTGGTGGCCGAGGCCCTCGCAGCCGGCGGATCCGGCACCCGGGTGTGGGCGCACGGCAACCTCCCGTCCGCTGCCTCGGTCGCGCACCGGCTCGGCCTCGTCGGTGTGCGTGAGCTGCTGCAGCTGCGCCGGCCCCTGGCCACCCCCGAACTGCCCGACGTCGTCGTGCCGGACGGTGTCACGCTGCGCACGTATCGCGGCCCGGAGGACGACGCGGAGCTGTTGCGCGTCAACGCCGCCGCATTCGCGTGGCATCCCGAGCAGGGCGGCTGGACACAGCGGGACGTCGACGAGCGCCGCGCCGAACCGTGGTTCGATCCCGCGGGCCTGTTCCTCGCCTTCCCGTCGGGCGACGACGCGGGGGACCCGGACCGCCTTCTCGGTTTCCACTGGACGAAGGTGCACGCGCCGGAGAACGGCAGCCCGGCGCTCGGCGAGGTCTACGTCGTCGGTATCGACCCCGACGCGCAGGGCCGCGGCCTCGGCCGGGTGCTGACGCTGGCCGGCCTGCGGTATCTGCGTGACCGCGGCCTGGAGACGGTGCTGCTGTACGTCGAGGGCGACAACACCGCGGCACTGCACACGTACGAGCGGCTCGGGTTCGAGCGGTTCCACGTGGATGTCGCGTACGCCACTCCGTCCCGATAGCGTCCGTTCACGCAGGTGCGGAGGGGGTGTGACGAACCCCTCCGACGAATTCCCTCGGGTGTTCACCTTCCGTTCACCGAACCGGGTCCAGTTGGCTACCGGAGCCCCCTACCTTTCTGGCCTGGGTGGCGGACCGCCGCCCGGTGCGAGTCACACAGGATTCGCGCTTCCCATGCCGCCCGAAGTCGGGCGAGACGCTAGACCAGCGGAGGACAAGGGTGAACCTCAAGCGAAACGGCGCATTGCTCTCGATGGTGGCGGTAGGTGCCGTGACGGCGATGTCGCTGACGGCTTGCGGCAGCGACAACAATGCCGCGTCGTCCACCGTCGACACGTCGGCGTCGACCGCCCTGTGCGACGGCAAGGACAAGCTCTCCGGTGCGGGATCGTCTGCGCAGAAGAACGCGATGGACGAGTTCACCTCGACCTACATCGCGGCTTGCCAGCAGAAGGGTAAGAGCGTCAACGTCGCCTACAACCCGAGCGGTTCCGGCGACGGTCGCACGCAGTTCATCGCGAAGCAGATCGACTTCGCCGGCTCGGACTCGGCCATCAAGGGCGAGCAGGCGGACCTGGCCAAGGCCCGCTGCGAGGGCAACGACGCGTGGAACCTGCCGCTCGTGTTCGGCCCCGTCGCGATTGCCTACAACCTCGACGGCGTCGACAATCTGGTGCTGAACGGCGAGACCATCGCCAAGATCTTCAACGGTGGCATCACCATGTGGAACGATCCGGCCATCGCCGCGCTGAACTCCGGCGTCGAACTGCCCGACGAGAAGATCAGCCCGATCGTGCGCTCGGACTCGTCCGGCACCAGCGACAACTTCCAGCAGTACCTCGAGGCGGCGTCGGGTGGCGCCTGGACCCAGGGCGCGGGCTCGGACTTCAAGGGTGGCGTCGGCGAGGGTGCCAAGGGCTCGGCCGGTGTGGCGCAGGCCGTGGCGACCGCGCCCGGCTCGATCACCTACGTCGAGAAGTCCTTCGCGGATCAGCAGAAGCTGCCGGCCGCCCAGATCGACACCGGCTCCGGCCCGGTGGAACTGTCGCAGGAGACTGCGGCCAAGGCCATCGCCAACGCGTCGTTCAAGGGTGCGGGCACCGGTGACCTCACGCTGGATCTGAAGTCGATCTACGGCACCACCGAGGCCGGCGCCTACCCGCTGGTGCTCGCGACGTACGAGATCGTGTGCTCCAAGGGCTACGACGCCGACACTGCTGCTGCCGTGAAGTCCTTCCTGACCAGCGCAGCCAACGAGGGCCAGCAGACCCTCGCGGAACAGGGCTACGTGCCGCTGCCGGAGTCGTTCCGCGCCAAGCTCAACGAGTCGATCGCCGCGATCGCCTGATCGGATCGATCCCCTTCGGACCGCCCATCTATATTCAGACGGAGAATGTGAGCGCAGATGTCTGACGCGAGCACACAGTCAACACCACGCGCCTCCGGCCCCGCGGACGGCGGGGCCGGGGTGGGCGGTCCGAACGGCACCCCGGAGGCCCCGATCACTTCCCCCGAGACAACGAAGCGCAAGACGGTCACCCGTCCCGGCGACCGGATCTTCGGATCACTGGCATCGGGTTCGGCGGTCTTCATCACGCTGCTGGTCGCCGCGGTCGGCATCTTCCTGATCTGGCGTGCGGTGCCGGCACTGCAGCGCAACGAGGTCAACTTCCTCACCAGCCGTGAGTGGGACACCGACAACATCAATTCGATGGCGTTCGGTGTCCTGGACCTGCTGCAGGTGACGGTGATGGTCTCGCTCGTCGCCCTCGTGCTGGCTATGCCGGTCGCGCTCGGCATCGCGATCTTCCTCACCGAGTACGCGCCCAAACGTGTGGCCAAGCCCCTCGCGTACGTGATCGATCTGCTGGCCGCGGTGCCGTCGATCGTGTACGGCCTGTGGGGCCTGCTGATCTTCGCCCCGGCGATCGCCCCGGTTGCGGTGTGGCTCAACGAGAACCTCAGCTGGATCCCGATCTTCGCGGACGGAACCGGTTCCATCCGCGGCGGCGGCACCATCTTCACCGCCGGCATCGTGCTCGCGGTGATGATCCTGCCGGTGATCACCGCGGTGACCCGCGAGGTGTTCGGGCAGACGCCCAAGGCGCACATCGAGGCCGCTCTCGCGCTCGGCGCCACCCGCTGGGAAGTGGTGCGCACCACGGTCATTCCGTTCGGCAAGTCCGGTTACATCAGCGGCTCGATGCTCGGCCTGGGCCGCGCGCTCGGCGAGACCATGGCGCTGTACATGATTCTGCGGACGACGTCGCAGGCGTTCGGCTGGTCGGTGTTCGACAGCGGTTCGACGATCGCCTCCAAGATCGCGCTCGGCTATGCCGAGTTCAACAACAACATCCAGGCGGGCGCCTACATCGCCGCCGGCCTGGTCCTGTTCGTGCTCACCTTCGTGGTCAACGCGGCGGCCCGCGCCGCGATCGCCGGAAAGCGGGACTGACCGATGACCAGCGTTCTCGACAAGCCCATCAAGGCGCCTGCATTCCAGGGCGTCGGATTCCGCCGCCGCTTCACCGATGTCGCCGCCACCGTGCTGGTGACCCTGTCCGTGCTCGTCGCGCTCGTGCCGCTGGTGTGGGTGCTGTGGACGGTGCTGGTCAAGGGCATCGGCGCCGTCACGTCGCAGACGTGGTTCACCCACTCGCTCAGCGGCCTGTCCGCCTCGGCCGACGGCGGTGGCATCTACCACGCGCTGATCGGCACCCTGATGCAGGGACTGGTGTGTGCCGCGCTGTCGGTTCCGCTGGGACTGTTCGTCGCGGTCTACCTCGTGGAGTACGCGGGCAATTCGAAGCTCGGCAAGCTCACCACGTTCATGGTCGACATCCTCTCCGGTGTCCCGTCGATCGTCGCGGCCCTGTTCATCTACGCGCTGTGGATCGCGACGTTCGGCTTCCCCAAGTCGGCGTTCGCGGTGTCGCTGGCGCTGGTGCTGCTGATGGTGCCGGTCGTGGTGCGCAGCACCGAGGAGATGCTGCGGATCGTGCCCGACGACCTGCGCGAGGCGTCGTACGCGCTGGGTGTGCCCAAGTGGAAGACCATCGCGCGCATCGTCGTTCCCACCGCACTGCCGGGCATCATCACCGGCGTCATGCTGGCCCTGGCCCGCGTGCTCGGTGAGACCGCGCCGCTGCTGATCCTGGTGGGCTATGCGCCGTTCATCAACTTCAACCTGTTCGGTGGCGAGATGGGCACGCTGCCCGGTGTCATGGTCGCGGAGATGAACAATCCGACCGATGCCGGCTCCAACCGGATCTGGGGTGCGGCACTGACCCTGATCCTGGTGATCGCGGTCCTCAACATCGTCGCGAAGGCGATCGGTCACTTCGCCGCGGTGCGCAGCAAGTGAGCATCGAATCGGTGGCGATCGCCGCGATCGCCGCATCCCCCGCATCTCGTCAGCACATACTCGAGCTAGCGCTCACATCAGTAGGGAGCCGGTAAATGGCCAAGCGTCTGGATCTCAAGGACGTCAACATCTACTACGGCAAGTTCCACGCCGTCGCCGATGTCGGGCTGTCGGTGCCCCCGCGCAGCGTCACCGCGTTCATCGGCCCGTCGGGCTGCGGTAAGTCGACGGTGCTGCGGTCGCTCAACCGGATGCACGAGGTGACGCCGGGCGCCCGCGTCGAGGGCTCGGTGCTGCTCGACGGTGAGGACATCTACGGCTCCAGCGTCGACCCGGTCGGCGTGCGCAAGACGATCGGCATGGTGTTCCAGCGGCCCAACCCGTTCCCCACGATGTCGATCCGCGACAACGTGGTGGCCGGCCTCAAGCTGCAGGGCATGCGCGACAAGAAGAAGCTCGACGAGGTCGCCGAGCAGTCGCTGCGCGGCGCGAACCTGTGGAACGAGGTCAAGGACCGGCTCGACAAGCCGGGCGGTGGCCTGTCCGGTGGTCAGCAGCAGCGTCTGTGCATCGCCCGCGCCATCGCGGTCTCACCCGACGTGCTGCTGATGGACGAGCCGTGTTCGGCGCTGGACCCGATCTCCACGCTCGCGATCGAGGACCTCATCACGGAGCTGAAGAAGGACTTCACGATCGTCATCGTCACGCACAACATGCAGCAGGCTGCGCGGGTGAGCGACCAGACGGCGTTCTTCAACCTCGAGGCCACCGGCAAGCCGGGCCGGCTCATCGAGATCGACGACACCGAGAAGATCTTCTCCAACCCCACCCAGAAGGCCACCGAGGACTACATCTCCGGCCGCTTCGGCTAGGCCCCGGCCCGCGTCCCGTGCGGCGGGACATCGTCGGCGCGCAGCCGGATTTCGGCGACGAGACCGTAGTGGTCCGACCCGACGATCTCGATGCGGTCGAGGGCGGTCACCGCGGCGCCCTTGGTGATGATGCGGTCGATGCCGGTGAAGGCGGGGAGCCGACGGTTGGCCGGCATCGTCGGCACCAGTCCGGCGCCCACCTGGTCGGCCGCATCGACGTAGCCGTCGGTGAGCAGGTCGCGGTACTGACGCTGGGTGTAGCTCGCGTTGAAGTCCCCGCTGACGACGACGTTGTCGCGGGGGGCGTCCGCGCGCATCTCGGCGTGCAGGCCCCGCAGTTCCGCCGCCCACCACTGCGCCGGGAACAGGTAGGCGGGCGCGGGATGAACTGCCAGCAGGGACACGGGTTCTCGTAGTCCCACATCCAGATCCGCGGTGAGGTTCGCGGACAGGTAGCCGTCCAGGTTGCGGGTGTTCGACAGCGGGAAGCGACTGTAGATCCCGCCGCCCTCGCCGCCCGGGCCGTACGACACCACGAAGCGGTGCGGCAGCAGGTCGTCGAGCCCGGCGGCGTGCAGTCCGTCGATCGACTCGTCGGTGAGTTCCTGGACGGTGAGGACGTCGACGCCGCGGTCACGCACCGTCCGGACCAGGGCGTCGGGGTCGGCACAGCCGATCTTGATGTTGGCCTGCATGATTCGAATCGACGGGCCGGACGGCGCGGGACCGGTGGCGCCGCCCGCTCCGGGGAGGTAGAGCGGGGCCAGTGCCGCGACTCCGACGGCGCAGACGACGAGGCATGCCGCCTGGACGGCCCACTGTCGGGCGGCTGCGGCGACGACGGCGCCGATCAGTGCGAGGACGAGCAGGGTCGGGGTCTGGCCGGCGAGCAGGACCACGAAGCGGTTCTCCACGCGCACGACCGACGCCAGTAGTCCGAGCGCGCCCGACGCGCCGCAGGTCGCGGCGAACACTCCCGCCATCAGTCGGGCGGTCCGGGTATCGATCACGGTTCGATCATGCCCGCTTCCGGAACCCGGGGAGCGAGAGTCCAGTCGAAAGGTCGTTTGGTAGATAGCCGAGTGTGAGCTGGCATCTCGACTGGAGGGCATTCGGCTCGCCTTCCCGGGCCTCTCTGCAATTGTCTGAATCGCCCAAGAATTGCTCAATGTTTGATTACGCTCCTCCCTCAGGTCGGACGGGACCCCTGGGCGATGCCTGAGGGGTGCGCCGGCTCGGGCAGTTCCGCTGTCCGGAATGCGCAGCGCCTATCGAGGAGGACACATCACGTGAAACTGAAGACCCTTGTTCCTGCCCTCGCCGCCCTCGCCGCCATCAGTCTTGTGGCCACGGGATGTAGCGACGACAGTTCCGCCGACCCGGCCCAGAATGCCGCGACAGGCGAGCCGATCAAGGTCGGCCAGATCCTCTCGATCCAGGCGGGCGGCCTGTCCGTCGCCAACATGGGGGCCGGCATGACCGCGTCGGTCGAGGCCCTCAATTCCCGCGGCGGTGTGGCCGGTCGACCTCTGGAACTGGTCCAGTGCGACTCGATGGGCGACCCCAACAAGGAGGTCGACTGCGCCAACAAGATGGTCAGCGAGGGAGTGGCCGCCACGCTCGCGGACTTCACCCCCGCCTCGCCCGAGTCGGTGTCGCAGATCCTCGCCACGGCCGGCATCCCGCGGATCGGCATGAACCCGATGAACATCGCCGACTTCACCTCGCCCAACGTGTTCACGCCGTTCGCGGGGTCGCTGCTCACGCTGTACGCCAACGTCGACGCGCTGGTCTCCCAGGGGAATACCAAGCTGTCGTTGATGCGTCCGGATGTCCCGGTCGCCGCGATGCTCAGCCAGATGCTGGCCCCGGCGGTGCAGGCGCAGGGTGCCGAGATCGTCAACGAGGTGGCGGTGGGCGCGGGTGCCACCGACTACACCCAGTTCGTCGCCGCGGCCGAACGTAACGGTGCGCAGGGCGTGATCATGGCGTTGACCGCCACCGAGTCCAACCAGATCGCGGACGCATTCGAGCAGCTCGGCTCGAAGCTGTCCTTCGCGATGCCCGCCACCAACTTCACGCAGGCCGACCTGCAGAACCTGGGCACCTTCGCGACGTCGTCGATCTACACCAGTCCGGTGCCGGCCCCGTCGTCGAGCACCGACGACTTCCCGGGACTGGTCCCGTTCCTCGACGACATGTCCGCGTCCGGTGAGACGGATCTGGAGACGGCCAACCTCAACGGCACCGAGATCTTCTCGTGGCTGTCGGTGCACGCGTTCGCCGAGGTCGCACAGAATCTCGACACCGTCGACGCAGCCACGGTGACGCAGGGATTCCTGAGTGCGACGGACATCGACATGCTGGGCCTGGTTCCGGCGTGGACCCCGAACGCGGTGGAGCCGTTCGGCATCTTCCAGCGCGTGTCGAACTCGATGATGTACAAGATGACGTTCGACGGTGACGTGGTCGTCACCGATCCGAACATGTTCGATCTGCGCGCGGGGTAGCGCAGACGCAGAAGGTGCGGGGTCCGGGAGCATGACCTGCTCCCGGGCCCCGCACCGTTCGTGCGGGAAGTGCTAGCTAGAGCTCCGGGTACGACGTGAGGTCGTCGGCGTCGTTGCGCGATTCGACCGGCATCTTGCCGGTGACGAGGAAGATGACCCGGCGTGCGACCTCGACGGTGTGGTCCGCGAAACGCTCGTAGAAGCGGCCGAGCAGGGTGACGTCGACTGCGGCGGCGACGCCGTGCTTCCACTCGCGGTCCATGAGCACACTGAACAGGTGGCGATGGAGATCGTCCATCGCGTCGTCCTCTTCGTTCATCTTCGCGGCCCGCTCGGGATCGCGGGTCTCGAGGACCTCTTCCGCGCCGGCGCCGAGGGCGACGGCGATCCGGCCCATCTCGGCGAAGTAGCCGTTGACCTCCTCGGGGAGGACGTGGTTGGGGTGCCGACGGCGGGTGATCTTGGCGACGTGCAGCGCGAGCGCGCCCATCCGGTCGATGTCCGAGACGATCTGGATGCCACTGACGACGGATCGCAGGTCGCCGGCGACCGGGGCCTGCAGTGCCAGCAGGGCGAAGGCCCGCTCCTCGGCCACGACACTGAGTTCGGTGATCTTCTCGTGCTCGCCGATGACCTGCTCGGCGAGCCCCAGATCGGCGTTGAGGAGGGCCTGGGTGGCCTTCTCCATGGCCGCCCCGGCCAAGCCCGCCATCTCACCGAGAGTGTCGGCGAGCTCGGTCATCTGTTCGTTGTAAGCGACGCGCATGAGATCACAGCCTACGGTGCAGCGGAAACCAAGTCACCACGGTCAGGTGAACGTCGGGTGAATGACAGGCACAGTTCAGGCGGTCAGAGGCAGGGATTGTCCATCGCGTTGGTGACCGCGAGGTCGGCCGGCAGTTCGATCTCCTCGTCGGCGCCGATGCGGGTGGGGCCGGAGTCGACGGGGGTGCCGGCCTCGGCGGGGGCGACGAGTGTCTGGTCGAAGTCGCTGCCGAGGACCACCTCGACGATGTTGCCGAGACCGGACGCGGACTCGAGGACCGCGCCGGGAATGGTCGACGCGACGGTCGCGGCCTCGGCCTCGCGGCCGGGGGAGAACCGGATGACGTTCTGAGTGCTGGTTCCGGTGTAGTTGCCGACGCTGTAGATCTGGAATCCGTACACGGCGAACCGGTCGGCGGTGGTGGCGGCCAGTCCGGAGACGCCCGAACCGTTGGACACCTGCAGCGTCACCTCTTCCGGGCTCAGCGCGATCTGGTCGGCGGCCTGCTCCGGGGCCGGTGCGGCATCCTTCTTGTCGTCGTCGGCGGCGCGCTTCTCCCCGGGGAGGGGCTCGTCGTCGATGATCGCCTTGAAGATGTCCTTGATGTCGTCGAGGCGGGGGATCTCGTTGCCCCACTCGTTGGTTCCGGCGGTGGGGACGGTGATGAACGTGACGGCGCCGGCATCGACGTTGCGCAGCGACTGGCCGAGCGTGAGCAGCGACTTGGTGTCGATGTTCTCGACGAACGTGGACTTCGTGAACGCGTTGACGAAACCGGTGAGCTTGCTGGGATCGAACAGCACCTTGCCGGACATCGCCTCGCGCAGCAGTGCCGACAGGAACAACTGCTGACGTTTGATCCGGCCGTAGTCGCCGTTGCCCTCCGAGTCGACGTGCCGGGCGCGCACGTAGTCGAGCGCCTTCTTGCCGTCGAGGGTGTGATTGCCGGCCGTCGGCAGGATCGTGCCCAGTTCGCCGTCGATCAGTGGCTGCGGGACACACACATTCACGCCGCCGACCTCGTTCACCATGCTCTCGAAGCCGGCGAAGTCCATGCCCACGAAGTGGCGGATCTTCACGCCCGACATCTTCTGGATCACCTTCACCAGGCACTTCGGTCCGCCGAGGGCGTAGGTCGCGTTCAGTTTGTCGCCGTCGGCGGCGGGGTACGTCTCGTCGGTGTACTCGCCGGTCGCGTTGTCCCAGCCCTGACAGACCGGGCGCTCCACGTCGAGGTCGCGGGGGAACGACACGGCGACGACGCGACTGCGGTCGGCCGGGACGTGGACGAGCATGACGGTGTCCGAGCGGGCGCCCTCGGCGTCCTCGACGGTGCCCGCACCGACGGCTCCGGCGGCTCCGGCCCGCGTGTCGGTGCCGACGATCAGATACGTCTCGTCGCCGGTCTGTCCGCCCGGGTCGATGATGTCGGTCGAGTCGGTGTCCAGAGCGGCGATCTGCGAGAAACCGCCCTCGGCGGACCTCAGGTAGCTCCACACGACGCCGGTCGCGAGCAGCGTCATCACCGCGACGAACGCGACCGCGGACCGTCCGAACACCAGCAGCTTGCGTTGCTTACGGCTCTTGCTCGCGGCGAGCCGGGTCGGCTGGGGGCTGCCGACGGCCTGCGGCGACGCAGTCGTCACGGCCTCCTCCACCCAGTTCTCGGCGGGCGGCTCGGACTCGTCGTAGGACTCGTCGTAGGAATCGTCGGTGTACGGGGGGTCGTCGGTGACGGCGGGGATGACCTCGGTCGATTCCGGATCGTCGACTGGCGCCCGGGTGTCGTCCGCGTCCGAGCGGGTGCGCCGACCGCGGGAAGACCGACTCGCCGGCCGGCCCACTTTCGCCATCAGGTCGGCGACGGACAGCCGTTCGCTCGGCTCACTGTCGTCCACGCGTCGGTTTCCGGTACCGGGGGTGTCGATCGCGTCCGGATCGGATTCGTGCCGTCCGTGGCGGCGGGTCTGCGCGTCACGGTAGGTGCTGTCGGCGAGGGAACGCTCCCAGGGCGCGCGGCCTTCCGGCGCGGCGTGACCGGGATTGTGCTCGTCACCCACCGATTCGCCCTGACCTCTCCGCCTCCAAAAAAGTACCGTCGCTCGACGACGTCGCAATGATACTGATCGATGCCGTTCGCGGCATCAGTCCGTTGGCGAAAGTTCCGTTCGTCGCACGCGGATGCGGGCGTGACGGATCAGTGGCGCGACGTCCAGCGTCGCGGGTCGCACTCGAGTGCCGCGCGGTCCCAGCCGGCGTTGTCGGCGGCCGCCGCGTAGGTCGACTGCAGAAAACGTTGCAGCGTCGTATCGGGGTCGTCGGCGGTCCGGACGGCCTCGTAGGGCAGCAGGAACTGCCGGTGTTCACTGCTGTAGAACGCCTGATCGGGTGCCACCGGGGCGTCGGCGAAACCGTCCGGCTCCGGGTAGGCGTACGAGTAGAACGCACCCTCCTCGCCGCCGCCGGGCCAGAATCCGCAGCTCGACAGTTCGTGCGAGTAGCCCTCCACCATCACCCAGTCGCCACAGTGGGGTGCGCCACCCGGATGTTTCGGGGCGGTACGCCCGGAGAACCGGGTGCACGCCATGTCGAACGAACCCCAGAAGAAGTGCACCGGGCTGACCTTGCCGAGGAAGTGGGACCGGAACCGGTGCATCCCGCGGTCCGCCTGGACCAGCTGCTGCCAGAACAGATTGGCCGCCGTCGCGTCGTACGACGCATGCACGGTGTCGTCGGCGAACGGGATCGCGGTGGCCACCTCGTTCGGCATCCCCGAGATGTGCGTCTCGATCCCCAATTCGTCGAGTGCGCCGAGGACGCGGGAGTGGAACGTCGCGACCGTCATCGGTTCGAGCGCGAAGTCGATCCCGGCGCCGCTGCTGTCGCGAATGCGGAGACGGTGATCGCACAGGTCGAATTCGATGTCGAAGGCCCGGTTACGGTACGGGATCGTCGACGTCGTCAGCCCCCGGGCGCTCACGTACAGCGGTACCTGCCACCAGTGGTTGACCAGTGGGGTGTGCGCCATGCGGACCTTGCCGACGATCTGCGTCCACATGTGCAGGGTGTCGCGGGTGGGTACCCAGTCCGCGACCCGCAGCGCGGGCCAGGCGTCCGAATAGGCGAGTGGAGCGGCCACGACGTCTCCCTCCGGAAGGTTCCTCGAGGATCTGCAGCTTCTCCGGAGTCTAGGCGTCGCAGACTCTCGGTCGGGGCTATCCGCCGGAATGCATGATGTCGGCGCCGGCCGGGACGAGGGTGTCCTCGGGGTCGTCGAGCCAGCCGTCGGGCAGCGCGACGGTGCCGGGTGAACCCTGACGGCCCCGCGGGCCCTCGGCGTCCTTGGGGAACGGCACGGTCGGGTCGAGCTGGCCGAGGAAGTCCTCGAGTTCGGCGAGCGAGGACACCCGGGCCATCCCGTTGCGCAGTTCGGAACCGGCGGGGAAGCCGCGCATGTACCACGCGATGTGCTTGCGCATCTCGCGCACGCCCCGGTCCTCGCCGTGGTGGTCGGCCAGCAGACGCCCGTGCCGCACCATGATCGCGGCGACCTCGCCGAGCGTCGGCGGCGTCGGGATCTCCTTGCCGTTGAGGGCGGCGCTGAGCTCGGCGAACAGCCACGGCCGGCCCAGGCAGCCGCGTCCGACGACGACGCCGTCACATCCGGTCTCGGCCATCATCTTCTCGGCGTCCTCGGCGGCGAAGATGTCGCCGTTGCCGAGCACCGGGATGTCGGTGACGTGTTCCTTGAGCCGGGCGATCTCGCTCCAGTCCGCGGTGCCGGAGTACCGCTGCGACGCGGTGCGGCCGTGCAGCGCGACGGCGGCGGCGCCCTCGGCGGCGGCGATGCGTCCGGCGTCGAGATGTGTGTGGTGCTCGGCGTCGATGCCGATGCGCATCTTCACGGTGACCGGGATGTCGGTGCCCTCGGTGGCCTTCACCGCGGCGGCGACGATCTGTCCGAACAGTCGGCGCTTGTACGGCAGCGCCGAGCCGCCGCCCTTGCGGGTGACCTTGGGGACCGGGCAGCCGAAGTTCATGTCGATGTGGTCGGCCATGTTCTCGTCGACGATCATCTTCGCTGCGGCGTACGTGATCTCGGGGTCGACGGTGTACAGCTGCAGCGACCGCGGCGTCTCGGTGGGGCCGAACGTGGTCATGTGCATCGTCACCGGGTGCCGCTCGACGAGCGCACGGGCCGTCACCATCTCGCACACGTACAGGCCCGATGTGCTCCCGGCGCGCTCGAGCTCGAGTTCGCGGCACAGGGTGCGGAACGCGACGTTCGTGATGCCGGCCATGGGGGCGAGCACGACGGGGCTGCCCAGCTCGAGCGAGCCGATGCGAAGGGGTGACATGAAGACCTCGGGATAACGATTACGGGAGACGAAACTGTGCCCGGTACCGAATCCGGTACCGGGCACAGGATAGCTGCAACGGGGCAGGTGGCGACGTGTC
Source organism: Prescottella defluvii (assembly GCF_000738775.1). Taxonomy (GTDB): domain Bacteria; phylum Actinomycetota; class Actinomycetes; order Mycobacteriales; family Mycobacteriaceae; genus Prescottella; species Prescottella defluvii. The sequence goes on along the minus strand of NZ_JPOC01000003.1, from coordinate 61,131 downwards.
AGGACGCCTTCTCGGCGCGCGCGGCATCGCGGGCGAGCGACCGGTCGCGCATCTCCTCGAACTTGGTGGCCTTCTGCTCGAGGTCTTCGAGGAACGCGGCGAGCTCCTCACGGGTGTCCTCGCCGCGGGCGGTGAAGTCGGTGCGATCGAAGACGTTCCACTTGCGCAGCACCGGCATCACGACCTCTTCGAGGTGCTGGCGCAGGTCGTAGATGCCGTGCTTGGCCATCAGTACGCCGTTGCGGCGGAAGTTCGGCATGCCGGCTCCCGGCATCTCGAAGTTCATGATGATGTCGGACACGGCCTTGAGGGTCTGGTCGGGTGCGATGTCCATGGCCGCGCCGCAGATGTTCCGATAGAAGATCATGTGCAGGTTCTCGTCCGCGGCGATCCGCTGGAGCATCTTGTCGGCGACCGGGTCCTGGCAGGCCTTGCCGGTGTTGCGGTGCGAGACGCGGGTCGCGAGCTCCTGGAACGTCACGTACGACACGGAGTGCAGCAGGCCCACGCTGTCGCCGGCCGGCGAGTTGTAGCCGTTGGTCATGTGGATCATGCGGGCGTTCTCGAGTTCCACCGGGTCGACGCCGCGGGTGACCACGAGGTAGTCGCGCATCACGATCCCGTGGCGATTCTCCTCGGCCGTCCACCGGCCCACCCAGGTGCCCCAGGCGCCGTCGCGCGAGAAGTTCTCGGCGATCTCGCGGTGGTAGGAGGGGAGGTTGTCCTCGGTGAGCAGGTTGGTGATCATCGCGGCCTTGGCGACCTCGTCGAGACGGGACTGCTCGGGGTCCCAGTCCTCGCCGCCCATCGCGGCGAAGTTGCGGCCTTCGTCCCACGGGACGTAGTCGTGTGGATGCCAATCCTTGGCCATCGACAGGTGGCGATTGACGTTGTCTTCGGCGACAGGCTGCAGTTCCTGCAGCAGCTCAAGCTGGGTGAGATCCCGCGACATCCGGTTCAGCCTCCGTAACGAGTTGGTGACACGCATTCCTCGGGGAACGTGCTGCAAACCTACGGTACCGTAGGTTGAGTGGTGAAGGGGATGCGTGAGTGGCAGCAGGTGCTGCTGAGTGGTCCCCCCGGGGCGGCACGTCCCCTGCGGTCTCGCTGTTGCCGAGTCCGCCGTGTCGACTGTGTCGGACGTTACACGTCGGTGACCTTCGGGGAGTCCGTTTTCCACGCTTCTCCCCGCCGTGAATCTGCGGTGAATCGGAGGAACCGCTCCGCGGCGTTCGGCAGCGGCCGCCCGGCGGCCCACACCATGCCGATGTCGCGTCCGGCGCCGCGCAGGGGCACCAGCGTCACGCCCTCCGGCCAGGCGTGCGGCTCCTGCCACGGCATCACCGCGACGCCGAGGGCCGCCGACACCAGGCCGCCGATGGTGGCCAGCTCGCTCGACTCGAAGACCACGTTCGGAACGATGCCGGCCTCGGCGCACAGTTCGTCGAAGATCCGACGCATCCCGTAGTCCTCGTGCATCCCGATGAACGGTTCGTCGGCCGCGGCGCCGAGGTCGACGACGGTCCGGTTGCTCAGCGGGTGACCGGCCGGGACCGCGAGGGCGAGCCGTTGGTGCGTGACGGCCGCCCAGTGGACCTGCGAGGTCCGCGGCCGCGGAGACACGAATGCCAGGTCGTCGCGGCCCTCCACGACTCGGTCGACGAGGGCCTGCGCGGCGTCCTGGTAGAGGGAGAACGTGACGTGCGGGCGCGCGTCGCGGTACGCCCGCAGAACCTCCGGGACCAGCCAGGTTCCGAACGAGTGCAGGAAACCCAGCCGCACGGTGCCGCCGTCGGGGCTGCCCAGTGACGCGATCTCCCGCTGTGCGGTCGACAGTTCGGCGAGGGCGCGGCGGGCGTGTTCGAGGAGCACTCGCCCGCTGTCGTTGAGCTCGAGTCGGCGGCCGTGACGGTCGAACAGCGCGACGCCCACGTCGCGTTCGAGCCGGGCCAGCCGACGCGACAGCGTCGGCTGGGAGATGCGCAGCATGTCCGATGCGGCCGTGACCTGTTCGGTCTCGGCGAGGACGACGAACCAGCGCAGGCTCTCGATCAGTTCCACCCCGTCACCTTATGCACAGGACGCATGTACAGCTGTTGATGAATGCATTTCCTTTGTTTGTCAGTCGTCGCGATGATGGTCGACGGAGGCAGACGGATGAAGAACAAGCTCGCGGGTGGACCGGTCGTGAGGTCGTCGCACCCCCACGACGCTCGTCCCGCCCGCGGATCGCGGGAGTACCGCGCGATCACCCTCGCGCTGTTCGCGGCCGGACTCACCACGTTCGTCTCGATGTACTCGGCGCAGGCGCTGATGCCGGCGCTGACCGACGATTTCGGCGTGGCCCCGGCCGTGGCCGCGCTCGCGGTGTCGGTGACGACGGGAATGGTGGCGGTCGCGATCATCCCGGCGAGCGTGCTGTCCGAGCGCTTCGGCCGGACCCGGGTGATGGTGACGTCCGCGGCGGTGTCGAGCGTGCTCGGCGTGCTGGTGCCGCTGAGCCCGAGCATCGAGGTGCTGCTGGTCGGGCGGGCCGTGCAGGGGATGGCGCTGGCCGGGATTCCGGCGGTCGCGATGGCCTATCTCGCCGAGGAAGTCGGCTCCCGCGATCTCGGATCGGCGATGGGCCGCTACATCGCGGGCACCACGATCGGTGGCCTCGTGGGCCGACTGGTCCCGTCGGCGGTGCTCGACGTCGCGTCGTGGCGCTGGGCGATGGAGGCGGCGTCGGTGCTGGCGTTGGTGCTTGCCGTGGTCATGACCCGAGCGCTGCCGCCGTCCCGCAACTTCCGGCCACAACGGGTGCATCCGAGGATCGTGCTCTCGAATCTGGCTGGGCACCTTCGTGATCCGGCGCTCGCCACGTTGTTCGCCTTGGGTTTCGTGTTGATGGGCGGCTTCGTGTCCGTCTACAACTTCCTCGGCTTCCGGCTGCTCGCGCCGCCGTTCTCGCTGCCCGAGGCGCTCGTGGGTCTGGTGTTCCTGCTGTATCTCGCGGGCACGTACACCTCGGCTGCGGCGGGCACGGCCGCCGACCGATTCGGGCGCGCGACGGTCCTGCTCGGCGCGGTTGCCGTGATGGTGGCGGGACTCGCGATCACGTTGACGACGCTGCTGCCGCTGGTGCTCGCCGGCATGCTGCTGTTCACCGGCGGATTCTTCGCCGCGCATTCGGTGGCCAGCGGGTGGGTGGGGCTGCTCGCCACCGAGCATCGCGCGGAGGCGTCGTCGATGTATCTGTTCTCGTACTACCTGGGGTCGAGTGTCGCGGGCGCCGCGGCGGGCGTCGCCTACGCGTGGGGCGGCTGGGCGGCCACGGTCGGGTTCGTCGGTGTGCTGCTGCTGATCGCGGTGGCGGGAGCCTCAGGAATGTTCCGGCAGTCGCGTGTCGGCCGGGGACGTCGCGAGCACCGCGACGGCGGCGGCGAGTAGCAACAGTCCGGCGCCGGGCCCGGTGACGGTGCTCGGTGCGATGTCGGTGACCAGTCCGACGACGAGGGCCACCACGGCGACGGCGGTGATCGCGATGCCCAGCGGGACCAGCCACAGGTCGCCGAACAACCGGGCCAGTGGGAAGAAGTGGATGCCCACACCGGCGCAGACCCAAACCGTGGTCCAGGCGCCGAGCCCGAGGGCGCCGAGCACGATCGCGCCGGCGAGGAGAATCCCGAATTCGGCGCCCACGACCACGTTGTAGCGCCGTCGCACCTGTGGATCGGACATCGGCGTGTCCTCCCCGGTGCTGCGGATCGCGGTCACGATGCCCGCGATCACGACGAGCACGGCCACGATCTGGCCGGCCACGAGTACCGCGCGGAGTTGGTCGGGCGCCTCGGCGGACCCCCAGCCGAACCACATGAGGGCGAAGAACCCCTCGATCACCGCGGTGATGCCGCGAGTGCGGGTGTTCGAGGGCGGCGGCATGGCGGTCACCGTGCCATCGAACCATCGACGGACCGCATCGTCGCGTCGAAAGTCTTGCGGCCGTGCGGGTGAGAGGCACACAATCGCGCCATGGTCGCGAACGAACGGGGCGGGCACCGCCCCTTCCGGATGCGTACCGGGGCGCCGACGACGGGAGGACGGACGTGAGCGACACCGCCACCACCACACAGCCCAGGGCAGGGATGCCGCCGTGGACGAAGAAGGCGATCTGGGCGGGCGTGATCCTCGCTGCGCTGGTCATCGCGTACTTCGTCCTGGCCGCATTCCTTCCGCGCTGGTGGGCGCAGCGCGTCGGCGCGCTGGCGTCGGGCAGTTTCTCGCAGGGCATCGCGTGGGGCCTGCTGTACGGGTCGCTGTGCACGGCGGTTCCGTTGCTGCTGTTCTATCTCGCGTGGCGTTCGCGCCGCCGCACGCACGCGAAGGTGTGGGTGATCGCCTTCCTGGTGCTCGGCATCGTGGTCGCGATCCCGAACCTGCTGACGTTGACGGTGGTGCTGGGCGGCAACAGTGCCGCGCACGCGGGGGAGCGCACGATGGACGTCGACGCGCCCGGTTTCCGGGGGGCGTCACTGTGGGGAGCGATCATCGGGGTCCTCGTGTTCGCGGCCGTCGTGTTTCTCGATGTCCGGTACCGCAGGCGCGGCCGGGAACTGACGGAACTGCGTGCCGATCTTCATCAGCGGGAGCCGGAGTCGTCGGGGGAGGCGCCGGGCCCCGAGATGTGATCGGCGGTGCCTTGCGCCGAGTCCGTGCGCGGCGCAGTCTGGGCCGGGGGCCGCGTTCGAGAGGTGGAACCCATGCCGACCGGAGTCACCGAACCCACCGGGATCACCGAGATCGCGGCCGACGTCTTCCGCCTCTCGACGTTCGTCGACGAGGCGGATCTGGTGATGAACCAGTTCCTGATCCGCGGGCAGGAGCCGCTGCTCTTCCACACCGGTCTGCCGGTGCTGTTCCCGTCGGTCGCGGGTGCGGTCGCCCGGTTGCTGCCCGTCGACTCGCTGCGCTGGATCACGTTCGGGCATGTGGAGGCGGACGAGAGCGGCTCGATGAACCGGTGGCTCGCCGCCGCTCCCGACGCCGTGGTGGCGCACGGGGCGATGGGATGTTTCGTGCAGATCGGCTACCTGGCCGATCGCCCGCCCCGACCGTTGCAGGACGGCGAGGTCATCGACATCGGTGGCCGTCGGATACGACGTATCGAGACCCCGCACGTTCCGCACGGCTGGGACGCCGGCCTGATGTTCGAGGAGACGACGTCGACGTTGCTGTGCGGTGACTTCTTCACCGCGTTCGGGCGACTGCCCGACCAGACCGAGCACGACATCGTCGAACCGGCGTTGGCGGCCGAGGACCTCGGGCACGCGACGGCGCTGACACCGGCGCTCGGGTCCACCCTCTGCGAACTGGCCGACCTCGAACCGTCGGTGCTGGGACTGATGCACGGCCCGGCCTACCGCGGTGACTGTCCTGCGGCGCTGCGCGAACTCGCGGGCGCGTACGACGAGCGTTTGAACGCCGAATTGGCTCGCCGACGGACCTGAGCTGAGATCGTCAGCCGAAATCGTCCGGGCACGTGGGTCCTTCGTCCCGTCTTCGGGGGTCCTTGCTCCCGACATCCGCTCCGGCCCTTCCGGAGCACCGTGCGGTGTGGTGATCTGTGGGTGCCTCTTCGCGCAGAGGCCGACCGTCGGCTTCGGGTGCTGTCGACGGTTCTGCTGGACGCCCCGTCAGTCTGGAGACGGGGCGTTCGCCATTTCTTCCCGAAGGGACCTTCGTCGAACCCTCGGGGGAGGGAGTCGTCGGTGCACCGGTGCGGCACACTTTCGCACCGGTACACCGACGGCCGGATAGTCCGGCGCGGCACCGATCCTCGTCGCGATCGCGAATACCGGGGGCGAAGTTCCCACGAGCCGAGCGATCCCACTAGACTGCTGCCCGCACGCCCCTATAGCTCAGTTGGTAGAGCTACGGACTTTTAATCCGCAGGTCGTAGGTTCGAGCCCTACTGGGGGCACCAACCCTCACCAGGCAGCTAGCCGGGTGGGGGTTTCTTCTTTTCCCGAACCTGCCACGAGCGTGCCGACACGGCGGGGTTGATCGCATGTCGGGCCGGCGCATCTGGGTGATGATCGAGGCGTGGGCGAAACGACGCGGCAGGGATCGGATCATTCGACAGGGTCGGACGGCACAGTCCAGGTGAGTTGCGTTCATCGCAACCGGCTGTACCGGGGCGGGGCGCTGGTTGCGTCGGACGTGCCGTTGGCGGAGTTGGCCGGGCACCGGGCGGACCCGGACGCGGTGATCTGGGTGGATCTGCTGGCGCCGACGCTGGCCGATCTGCTCGCGCTGGCGCCGATGGTGGACGGCGAGGTCGAGTTGCATCCCCTCGCGATCGAGAATGCGGCCGAGGGCAGTCAGCGTCCTCGGTTGGTGCGGTACCGCGATCACAGTCTTCTGCACGCGCGGGCGGTGCGCATCGACGGCCGCGACGGATCGCCCGCTTCGACGCGGGTGGCCGCGTTCATTCTCCAACGGGCGTTGATCACCATTCGCTCCGACGACGGGTTCCCGTTGGAGCCACTGCTCGCGGAGTGGGACGACATCGGGGCGCTCAGCGAACGCGGTGTCGGGTTCCTGCTGCACTCGCTGCTCGACCAGTTGGTCGACGGCTACTTCGAGGTCCTGGACGACCTCGACGAGCGGATCCAGGCCCTCGAGGACGAATTGTTGGAAGGGTCCGGCCCGACCCGGGGCATCCAGTTGCAGAGTTTCGCGTTGCGCAAGGACGTCGTGAAGCTCTCGCGGGTCGTTCTGCCGATGAACGAGGCGCTGAGCGCCTTGCTGCGGCCGGGGGCGCACGCGGCTTCCGCCGAGATCGTGCCGTACTACCAGGACGTGTACGACCATGCGTTGCGCGCGACGGAGCGGATCGACAGCCTCCGCGACACGATCGAGTCGATCCTCGCGACCAGCCTGGCGATGCAGGGCAATTCGCTCAACGAGATCATGAAGAAGCTGACCGCGTGGGCGGCGATCATCGCGATACCGACCGGAGTGACGGGGTATTTCGGGCAGAACATCCCGTTTCCCGGCTATTCGGATCCGCTCGGCTTCTGGCTCAGCGCCGTGTTGCTGGTCGGTCTGGCGTCCGGGCTGTGGGTGAGTTTCCGGCGACGCGGGTGGTTGTAGGCGCCGGGCTGTCGAGCCGATCCGAGAGGCGGATCCGGAGGGACGTGCGGCTCGGGTGTACACCCCCTGCAGCGCACCCGAGCCGCGAAAATTATACCACTCGGTGTGTTTTTGACCTTTGCCGTCGAAGTCCGAGGTCAGCGGATCGTTGTTTCGGACCCCGGCACAAGGGGACTAGTCTGGTTTTCGGGCGGGAGGCAGCCGGTCGGGCACTCGGCCGGCGTTACGGCTTTCGGAGGCGAGTAGCGCAATGGCACGTCAACAGGAACGTGCGCGGCGGACTCGCGCTGCGATCGTGGAAGCGGCCGCAGTCGAGTTCAGCAAGCGCGGATACGCGGCAGCATCGGTGAATGCGATCCTCGAGGGATCACACGCGACCAAGGGCGCGATGTACTTCCACTTCGAATCGAAGGAGGAACTCGGGCGCGCGGTGCTGGGTGCCGCCCTCGAGAAATTCAAGGAGACGACGGACCGGTGGATGAGCCGGACGGATCTGGATCCGTTCGAGATCCTGCACGGCCTCATCGACGACGTTGCGCAGATGTTCCTGTCCGACGCGATCGTGCAGGCGGAGTTCCGGTTGATCATCGAGCCGGAGTTCTACTCGGACGTGCAGAACGGCGGGGCGAGCGTGTGGGGCGGTTCCGCACGCGATCTGGTGCAGAGGGCGAGCCGGGACGGGTTGGTGCGGGAGGGCGCCGATCTGGAGAAGTTCACGCGTGTCCTCGCGGCCGGCCTGGCCGGGCAGCGGTACATGTCCGATCTGACGGCACAGGAGGTCGACCTGCGGGCGAGGTTCGAGGAGACGCTCGAGGTGGTTCTCGCCGGGATGGCGTCGGATGCGTGGCTGGAGAAGTGGCGTCGTGAGGGATGGCCGGCGGCGACGGTTGTCGCGGCACCGGACTGATTCGGGCACTGATTCCGCCTTTGTGGGGCCTGAACAGGCGATTTGTGGTTTGCGAAATCGGTGACCTAAGCTATGCAAGCTCCCAACGGAACGCCGTTGAGGGTACTGGCCGGAGAAATCCGACGAGCCCCCTTCGTCTAGCGGCCTAGGACGCCGCCCTTTCAAGGCGGTAGCGCGGGTTCGAATCCCGTAGGGGGTACGCTTCGCTTGTCGAAGCAGGCAGTAGCAGGCAGTACAGTTGAATAGCAGTAACAGCAAGGCCCTGTGGCGCAGTTGGTTAGCGCGCCGCCCTGTCACGGCGGAGGTCGCGGGTTCGAGTCCCGTCAGGGTCGCTTTGTCTCACCGGAAACGGTGGGGCGAGATAGGCATTCGGTTCGGGTGCCGTCCGGCCAGGTAGCTCAGTTGGTACGAGCGTCCGCCTGAAAAGCGGAAGGTCGCCGGTTCGATCCCGGCTCTGGCCACCATAGGAAGTCGACAGACTCCGCAACGAGGATGACAACTCGATCGCGGAGTCTTCGCATGCAAGACTCTTGCGTGCACCGGCTCCCTGTGGAAGCAGTACAGTTCCACCAGTAGTAACAGCAAGGCCCTGTGGCGCAGTTGGTTAGCGCGCCGCCCTGTCACGGCGGAGGTCGCGGGTTCGAGTCCCGTCAGGGTCGCTCATTCGAGTCGGAATCGACTCGATGCGATAGGCATTCGTTCGGGTGCCTTCCGGCCAGGTAGCTCAGTTGGTACGAGCGTCCGCCTGAAAAGCGGAAGGTCGCCGGTTCGATCCCGGCTCTGGCCACCACTTCTCTCTCTCCGAGTCCTCTTCTCGGTCTTCTCTCAGCCCTCGGCGAGTCGTGTCGAGATCATCCGCGTCGCTCCCGCGAGCAGTGGCAGGACCCGTTGCAACTGGTCGGTGGAGACACGGCCGCGCAGCGAGACGCAACCCAGTTGGACCGCATCGGTTTCCCCGGAACGTATTGCCGCAGCAACGGACAGCACTCCCGACGGATCGGTGTCCCAGGCGCGGGCGCTGCGTGTCCGGATGACTGCCAGATGACGATGCAGGGTCGGCAGTGCCGCCGGCGCCAGAATGTCCCGATAGAGCGCGTCGACGTGCTCCGGGGGTAGCAGGGCGAGCATCGAGCGTCCCTCGATGGTGCGATCCGCGCGGCTGCGGCCGCCGACCCGGGTGGCGATGGAGTCCGCGCAACGCCCACCGACCTTGTCCAGCCACACGATGTCGCGCCCGTCCAGCACTGACAGGTGCGTGATCAGTTTCGTCCGCAGATGCAGTTGATGCAGGTGCGGTGCGGCGACGGCGCGAAGTTCGTCGCGTTCGGTGCTGCGCCCGAGGGCGATCGCCCGCCACCCGAGGCGGTATCCGAACCCGTTGTGGCGAAGCCAGTTCAGCTGGGTGAGCTGGTCGAGGATCCGGTGCGTCGTCGACCGCGGGATGTGGGTCAGCTGGACCAGGTCCTCCGCGGTCAGCCTGGTGCCGGCGCCGTCGAACTGGTCGAGGATCAGGGTGATCCGCTCGGCCATGGTCGGCGGCACGCTCGAAGCCGAGACGTCCAGGTCGTCGTCGATGACCGTCATGTGCCCTCCAGTCGTCGGCCGAGTCGGAGATCCGGTCCTGTGATGAGTATCGAGTAGTACCTGAGTTATACCCACCCGGCCGCCGTCGCGCCAAGCTGGAGGTGGTCTCCGACCACCGACGGTCGGTTACTCGGCAGTACGAATCGGTCGTCGAAACCTATATAGAGCAAGGGCCTTTCGGTAGAAACAAGAATATAGTTTCAAATCGGTGGGTGGGGCGGGGACCTCTCGCGGGTCCGTGGCTCGGCTACCGTGACCGGGTGCGACCTGACTGCGAGGCCCCGATGGCGACCACGGAGATGACGTCGAACCAACGTGCGCGGCGTGCGGCGTTGACGGACGCCGTGATCGAGTTGCTGCAGGAGGTGGAGCCGGACCGGATCCAGATGCGGGAGGTGTCCGAGCGGTCGCGGGTGGCGCTGGGCACCTTGTACCGGTACTTCCCGACCAAGGCGCACCTGATGGCTGCGTCGATGGTGGCGTGGAACGATCGGCTGTCGCGCAAGCTGGACGCCGAGCGTCGGCGGGCCCGCGAATCCGGGACGCCGGATCCGCGCAGTGTTCTGGACCGGGTGGTGGCGCTGTACCGGCGGCAGATGCGGGCCTTTCGGCGAGGCCCCAACTTCGCGCGCCTCGACCTCGAACTCGCGATGTCGTCCGACCCCTACGTGCGCGAGTCGATGCGGTGTCGGGCCGCGGACAATCACGCTGCGGTGCGCGAGTTGATGGACGGCGTCCCCGGCGACGTGGCGCGCACGGCGATCCTCGCGATCGACGGGGCCATGCTGTCGGCCATGACGTTCTGGGTCGCGGGGCGGATCAGCTACGCGCAGGCCGTGCGCAATGTCGATGACGTCGCCCGGCTGGTGCTCGCCGACTACGGCTGACTGTCGGACGGGGGCCTCGCTCGCCCGTCACCCGAGAATCTAGAACAGATTCCACCCCCACGGCACGGCCTCGACGAGCGATGGGGCGCGGGGTGGTCCGGCGGGTCGGTCCGGCGGGCTCCTCGTGCTGTCGTGCCAGTTGGGGCGGTATGTCTGGTGTCGGTTCGGTGGCTCGCCCACGACGGGACGCTGAGCGGTTTCCTGCGCCGATGATCGACAAAATTTGTACCCTGTTCTAATCTCTGGGCCAGTGCAGGTGATCGTCCGAGATATCGGTCGGTGCGGACGTGGCCGGGGGCGACCTCGGTTGGGATTGGGGCTCGATGGGTGACCGGCAAGTCGCGGATGTACTGCGCGACATCGAGGCGCTCCTGCCGGAGTTGCGCGAACGTGCCCAGGACGTCGAGGACGCGCGGCAGGTCCCGGTCGACGTGGTCCGCAGGCTCACCGATGCCGGGCACTTCCGGATGCTGCAACCGAGTCGTTTCGGGGGGTACGAGGCCGATCCGCGGGACTACTACGCGGCGGTGCGGTCGCTGGCAAGTGCCTGCGGTTCCACGGGGTGGGTCGCATCCGTCGTGGGTGTCCACCCGTGGCACCTGGCGCTGTTCGATCCCCGCGCCCAGCAGGACGTGTGGGGTGAGAACCCGGACACCTTGTTGTCCTCGGCGTACGCGCCGATGGGCCGTGCCATCGCCTCCGACGGCGGGTACTTCTTCTCCGGGCGGTGGAGTTATTCGTCGGGGTCCGCGCATGCCGACTGGGTGCTGGTGGGTGGTCTGGTCGTCGACGACGCCGGCGATCCGATCGATTTCCGCACGTTCCTCGTGCCGGCCCGCGACTACACGGTCGACGACGTCTGGGACACGGTCGGACTGCGGGGCACCGGTAGCAACGACATCGTGATCGACGACGCCTTCGTGCCCGAGTACCGCACCCTGAGCTTCGCCTCGACCGTGCAGTGCGTCGGACCGGGGCAGGACGCGAATCCATCTCCGCTGTACCGGCTTCCGTTCTCTGTCGTGTTCTCCACCGCCATCTCGGCACCGATCGTGGGAATGGCCGACGGCATGTACTCCGCGTTCACATCGTTGATCGCGGAGCGGGTGCAGATGCCGATCGGTGGGCGCACTGCCGACGGGAACCACATGCACGTGGCCCTCGCCGAGTCCGCCCGCGACATCGAACTCGCCTGGATGCAGTTGGACAGCAACATCTCCCGGTTGACGGAGCTCGCCGAGAACGGCGACCGACTGCCGTTGTCGTTGCGCGCGAAGATTCGGCGGGATCAGGTGAGTGCCACCGGGATGGCGGTCGCCGCGATCGATCGGTTGTTCGACCATGCCGGTGGTGGCGCGCTGCGTCGGGGGACACCGATGCAGCGGTTCTGGCGTGACGCACACGCGGGCCGGGCGCACGTGATCAACGACCCGCATCAAGCGCTGGCGCTCTTCGGGCGGAGCGAACTGGGACAGGACATCCGCGACGCGTGGGTGTGACACGCGAGGCGACCGAATCGACGAGGAGACGGAACATGCAGGTGCACAGTGAGTCCGAGCGCTGGGACGGCGAGGCGGACGTCGTGGTCGTCGGCTTCGGTGCGGCCGGTGCCAGCGCGGCGATCGAGGCGTCGGACCGGGGCGCGCAGGTGCTGGTGGTGGAGCGTTTCGACGGAGGCGGCGCCACGGCGATCAGCGGCGGCATCTACTACGCGGGCGGCGGCACGACGCAGCAGAAGGAGGCCGGGTTCGACAACGACACCCCGGCGAACATGTTCGAGTACCTCGGGCTCGAGACGTCGGGTGTGGTCTCGGACGAACTGCTCGACGATTTCTGCGAGCGCAGCGTCGAGAACCTGCAGTGGCTCGAGGGGCTGGGGGTGCCGTTCGAGGGCAGCATGGCGCCGCGGAAGACGTCGTACCCCACCAACGACTACTACCTGTACTACTCGGGCAACGAACTGGCGCCGCCGTACAAGGATGTCGCCGAACCGGCGCCGCGCGGGCACCGCACCAAGGGGCGGGGGACGTCGGGCAAGGTCTTCTTCTCCGCGATGGAGAAGGCCGCCCGCAAGCGGCGGATCGATGTGCGCCGGCAGACCACGGTCACGTCGCTCATCACCGACGACGGCGGCACCGTGATCGGAATCGAGTGCCGGGAGGTGGATCCGCGGGCGACCGTGCGCCGTGTTCTGCACCGGGTGCTCGGCTCGTGGAACCGCAAGATGAACCTGTACTACCGGCCGATCGGCCGGCTCATGGACGGCCCGATCGGCCGCATCGAGCGTGAGCACTCGGTGGTTCGGCGGTACCGGGCCCGCAAGGGCGTCATCCTCGCCGCCGGTGGGTTCGCCTTCAACCGGGAGATGCTGAAGGAACACGCGCCGCGGTACCTCGGCGGCACCGCGCTGGGAACGATCGGCGACGACGGCAGCGGCATCCGGTTGGGGCAGTCGGTGGGCGGCGCGACCGACCGGATGGAGCGGGTGTCGGCGTGGCGGTTCTTCAATCCGCCGATCGCGATGACGGAGGGCATCCTCGTCAACAAGGAGGGCGAACGCATCTGCAACGAGTTGTACTACGGCGCGAAGATCGGTGAGCACATCGCCGAGCAGACGGATGTGGCCGCGTACCTGGTCGTCGATTCCCGAGTCCTGGCCGACGCGAAGCGTCAGGTGCCCGAGCAGACGTTGTGGTTCCAGCGGTTGCAGACCACGTACCTGTTCAGCGTCGGACACAAGAAGGGTGCCACCGCCGAGGACTTGGCCCGCCGCACCGGGATCGATCCGGTGGGGCTGGCGCGCACCCTCGATCGGTACAACGCGGACCGGCGCGACGGTCGCCCCGACGTGATGGGCAAGGACGCCGCGCATGTCACGCCGCTGGTCGACGGGCCCTTCTACGCGTTCGACTGCTCGATTCGTGTGCAGGCCGGGTTCCCGTGCCCGGTGCTCACGTTGGGCGGGCTGGTCGTCGACGAGCAGACCGGCGCGGTGACCGGGGAGGACGGCAGTCCGATCCCGGGCCTGTACGCCGCCGGCCGCAACGCGGTGGGGATCTGTTCGCAGTCGTACGTCAGCGGCCTGTCGATCGCGGACTGCGTGTACTCGGGACGTCGAGCAGGGGCCGTCGTCGCTCGGAGTTCCACCGTCGCGTAGCCTCCGGACATGTGTCTGGCAATTTCGAATCGACCCGCCGCCGTCTGACGTCCAAGCAGGCGGAGACGGTCTCCCGCCTCACCCGCTGCGCGGTGGAGGTGCTTCGGGAGAACGGTTTCGCCGGATTGACCGTTCGTTTGGTGGCGGCGCAGGCGGGGGTCGCGCCGGCCACGGCGTACACCTACTTCTCGTCCAAGGAACACCTGGTGGCGGAGGTGTTCTGGCGTCGACTCTCGGCCATGCCGAGTGATTCCGAGCCGTCCGACGACCGCACGACGCGGGTCGTCGGGGTGCTGCGCAGCGTCGCGCTCCTGGTGTCGGACGAGCCGGAGCTGGCTGCCGCGGTCACCACCGCGCTGCTCGGCCGCGACCCGGACGTGACGCACCTGCGGATGCGGATCGGCATCGAGATCCGGAAGCGACTGCTCGAAGCGCTCGGTCCGGAGCCCGACGACGATCTGCTCGAGGCGCTCGAGATGCTCTACGCGGGTGCACTGTTGCGCGCCGGCATGGGCTACGACTCGTACGGGCACATCGCGGACCGGCTCGAGTGCTCGGCCCGGATGATCCTGCCGTGAACCCGAGCCGGTCGCGCGATCAGACGGTGTAGCCGCCGTCGACGTTGAGCTTCTGTCCCGTGACGAATCCGGCCTTGTCGCTGGCGAGGAAGTGGACGGCCTCCGCGATGTCGACAGCGGTGCCGAACTTCTGCAAGGGGATGCGGCTCAGTGTGACGTCGAGGGCCCGCTGGTCGAGGCTCTGTGAGCTGATCAGGCGTTCGGCCATGCCGTCGGTGAGCATGCCGGGCCCGACGGCGTTGAAGCGGACGCCGTAGCGTCCCTCCTCGGCCGCGAATCCGCGCACGAGGGCCTCGACGGCGCCCTTGGTGCCGGCGGACAGGCCGTCACGCACCGGGTAGCGGTCGGTGGCGGCGGTGGTCACCGCGACCACGGAGCCCGACGCCTCCCGCAGTGCCGGCAGGCATGCCTGCACGACGGTGAAGAACGCGGTCGCCTCGGCGTTGAGATGCTCTGCGTACGTGGACGGTTCGATGCGGGACAGGTGAACCATCGGAATGTGCGGTCCGGCGGCGTGGACCAGGATCGAGAGGTCGCCGAAGTCGGCGGTGACGGTGCGGACCAGGTCGCCCAGCTGATCGACGTCGCACAGATCGACGCGGTGGGCGGCGCCCCGGACCCCGAGTTCCTCGATCTCGGTGACCAGTTCGGTCGCGGCCTCGGCGTTGGACCGGTAGGTGAGGACCACGTTGTGGCCCTGGGCGGCGAGACGGCGGACGACGGCGGCGCCGATGCCGCCGGTGCCGCCGGTGACGAGGGCGGTGGTGGGCGTCGAACTCGACGATGAGGTGGTCACGGCGTGCTCCCGGGTGTCGTGGGGTGGGTGTTCTCGTGAACCCCCAGGCAACCTAGCACTTGCTTGGTATGGCGGGACCGGGTTCCACCACGGAGCGGGAAAGGGGTGCGGTCAGACCTCGAGCGTGCGACGACTCTCGAAGCGGCGGCGCGTGCCGGTGAATGGGTCGTCGAACTCGATGCTGCGCGCGAGGAGTTGCAGGGGCGCCGAGTAGTCGTCGCCCGCGACGTCGTAGAACTCCGGGTAGAAGTTGTCGCCGAGGATCGGAAGGCCTAGCGAACTCATGTGCAGTCGCAGCTGATGGGTCTTGCCCGTGTGCGGCAGGAGACGGTACCGGCCGATGCCGTCCCGCGTCCCGATCAGTTCGATCCGGCTCTCGGCGTTCGGGATTCCGGGGACCTCGCGGGCCTGTAAGACGCCGCGCTCCTTGATGATTCGACTGCAAACGGTGGTGGGCAGCTGCACGCTCGGATCGTGGCGGGCCAAGGCCTCGTACTCCTTCGTCACACGACGCTCGTCGAACAGCGACTGGTAGGCCCGTCGTGCCTCCTGGCGGACGGTGAGCACCAGCACGCCCGCGGTGATCCGGTCCAGGCGGTGCGCGGGGGTGAGTTCGGGTAGGTCGAGATCGCGGCGCAGGCGGACCAGCGCCGACTCGACGACGTAGGCCCCGCGTGGGGTGCTCGCGAGGAAGTGCGGTTTGTCGACGACGAGGAGGTTCTCGTCGCGGTGCAGGATCTCGATCTCGAACGGCACCCGCTTCTCCGCCGGGGGATCGCGGTACAGGTAGACGAACCCGTGCCGGCGGTACTCAGTCGTCCGGGTGATCGGGGAGCCGTGTTCGTCGACGATCTCACCGGCGTCGGTCTTCTCGAGCAGGCGCGCCGCGTCGTCGGGGAAGCGGTCCAGCAGGTAGGCGACCGTGGTGGGCCACGACGTGTCGTTCGGCAGCCGGAGCCGGGTGGGGTTGAGGCCGTCGCGGACGGGCAGGGGAGCGGCGGGCACACGCCGACGGTACCCGCCGGCGGGCACGCGGCCCAGGGCGCGGGCGCGAGTTGTGCGCAAGTCGTTGACGTGCACACGGCCGTAACTTACCCTTCGGTAAGTTTCGGCGCGTGCCGCCCTCGAGGGGTGGGTGGCTGGGCCGTCGTCACGCCGGTGCGCTGCGGTCGCGAATCCGCGCCGCGCGCGCTGTCGGCGGGGGTCGGGGTGGCGTAGCACGACTTCGGCCGATTCCCGGAAATTCTCATGAAATTCTCATGAATTCGAATTTCGAGAGATTTGCCACATTCGCGAGTGTTAACGCATCGGTGTGCGCGGAAGATCAATCGTGTGGTCGGATTCGTTTTGTTCGTCGAGATCGGCGGCTCGTGGAGGAAGAAGTTGGGATGTATCTCGCCGTAAATCGACGGAGGATCTGGAACAACCCCGTGGCGGTTCTGCTCGCCGCACTGCTCGTGTTCGCCGGGGTGGCGGTGGGGGCGGCGCCGATCGCGGCGGCCGAGCCGATCCGTCAGGTGCAGCGGGGTGGCTACCAGGAACTGTGGGTTCCGTCCTCGATGGGGGACATCAAGGTTCAGGTCCAGTGGGCCGAGCGTGGAGGCAATGCGTCTCTGTATCTCTTGGACGGCATGCGGGCCGGGAACGATCGCAACGCCTGGACCTTCGAGACCAACGCGATGGAACAATTCGCGCGCGACAATGTCACCCTCGTCATGCCCGTCGGTGGTGAGGCGAGTTTCTATTCGGACTGGTACAACCCCAGTAATTTCAACAATCAGAAGTTCACGTACAAGTGGGAGACATTCCTTACCCGTGAATTGCCCGACTATCTCGCCAGATTCGGTGTGAATCGGGCGAATACCGGGATCGTGGGATTGTCGATGGGTGGCACGGCGTCAATGACGCTCGCGGCCTATCACCGCGATCAGTTCAAGTTCGCGGGTTCACTGTCGGGCTATCTGCACACGACGGCGCCCGGGATGCGGGAGGCCATCCGGTTGGCGCTGTACGACGTCGGCCGCTACAACGCCGATTCGATGTGGGGTTTCCCCTGGGATCCGGCGTGGCTCCGTAACGACCCCTTCGTCTCGGCGCCGCAATTGCAGGGAATGTCGCTCTACGTCTCGTCGGGCAGCGGACTCCCGGGTGTGTACGACCGCCCGTCGGATCCGATCGGTTACTGGAACACGACGATGGGTATGGGCCTCGAATTCGTCTCGATGATCACGTCGCGGGCATTCCAGGTTCGGCTCGCCACCCTCGGAATCCCGGCGACATTCAAGTTCAATGCCACGGGCATTCACTCCTGGCCGTACTGGTCGGCGGAGTTGTGGCAGGCCCGGCCGCAGATCCTGAACGCTCTCGACGCGTGGTGACGAGACCACTCCGGTAGGACTGACGCCCCGTTGATCACGATTTCCGTACTCTGTGGCCATGACCACATGGACCACGCGGGACATCGTCGATCAGCGGGGCCGGACGTTCGTCGTGACCGGCGCGAACAGCGGCCTGGGCGCGGAGGCCGCCAAGGCGCTCGCGCGGGCCGGGGCGCACGTCGTGCTCGCGTGCCGTGACGTCGACAAGGGGCGGGCCGTCGCGGCCGGACTGGGGGAGAACGCCGAGGTCCGCAAGCTGGATCTCGCCGACCTGGCGTCGGTGCAGGAGTTCGCCGCCTCGATCGACTCGCTCGACGTGCTGGTCAACAACGCCGGCGTGATGGCGGTGCCGTTGCGCCGCACCGTCGACGGGTTCGAGATGCAGATCGGCACCAACCACCTCGGCCACTTCGCGCTCACCGGGCTGCTGCTCGACAAGATCCGCGACCGGGTCGTGACGATGTCGAGTGCGATGCACAAGATCGGGAGCATCGACCTCGACGACCTCAACTGGGAGCGGCGGACCTACCGGCGCTGGCCCGCCTACGGGCAGTCCAAGCTCGCGAATCTGTTGTTCACGTACGAGTTGCAGCGCAAACTGTCGGCGTCGGGCTCGAATGTCCGGGCGCTCGCGTCGCATCCCGGGTACGCGTCGACGAACCTGCAGTCGCACACCGAGTCGATCTCGAGCCGGGTCATGGCGCTGGCCAACCCGGTGATCGCGCAGTCGGCGGAGATGGGCGCGCTGCCGATGCTGTACGCCGCCACCGTGCCCGACGTGGCCGGCGGCAGCTACCTCGGCCCGTCGTCGCTGTTCGAGACGCGGGGCTATCCCAAAGTGGTTTCCTCGAACCGGAAGTCGCACGACCGGAGCGTTGCGCGACAATTGTGGACGCTGTCGGAGCAACTGACCGGCGTCAACTACAACTTCGGAGGCTGACCGCGTTGGCGATCGAGCGACTCAACCACGCTGTCCTGTTCGTGTCGGACCTGCAGCGCAGTCTGGCGTTCTATCAGGATGTGCTGGGGTTCAAGGCACTTCCCGGCGGATTCCCGGGCGCGGCGTTCCTGCAGGCACAGGACTCGGTGAACGATCACGATCTGGGCCTGTTCCAGAGCCCGAACCCGAGCAGCGGCGTCACCCCGGGCAACGTCGGCCTCTATCACCTGGCGTGGGAGGTCGACACCCTCGCGGGGCTCGCCGAGATGTGGGACCGTCTGCTCGCCGCCGGCGCGCTGACCGGCGCCAGCAACCACTGTTCCACCAAGGCGCTGTACGGCCGTGACCCCGATGGCATCGAGTTCGAGGTGTGCTGGCTGGTGCCCGACGCCCTCGCGATCGACGAACTGGTTCCGGCGCAGCCGCCGACGCGTCCGCTCGACATCGACGCGGAGATCGCCCGCTACGGAGCCGACACCCGGGGCGGTCCGCGCACCGACCGGCATCTCTGGGATCGGGTGCACGCGGCACGCGCCCGCGGCTGAGCTAGTCGATCGCGTCCGTGCCGGCCCGGGCGGGTGTCCACGGACCAGTCGGGGTCCGGTGCCACTCGATCGGGTCGTCGTCGATGGTGATGACGCCCGCGCGCAGCCAGAAGGTGGCGTCCGGGTCCCAGCCGGCGAGCACGGTCGCACCCGGGCGCTCGACCAGTGGGATCGCGATTCCGGGCGTGGTGAGGTAGCCGTGCACGGTCAGGTGCACCGCGTCGTAGTCGGCGGCGACGGCCACCCAGTCCGGGATGTGCCAGTCGAGGTATCGCCCGGTGGTGTAGTACCACTCTGAACGCCGCGACGCCGGTACCGGAAACGGATAGCTGTCTACCAGGCGTGCCCAGTCCGCCGGCCCCCCGATCTCGTACGCCCGGGGCGTGCCGTCAACGCGCACCGGCCGGACGCGGGCGCGGTCGTAGCCCATCGAGTCCTCCTCCAGCAGCAACTCGAGGGCGCCGACCCCCTCTCGCTCCCTGGTCGTGCTCGGTGTCGAACTGGGAACCGGCGTCGACCACCACTCGCCGCCGACGTTCGAACCGGGATCCTCCGCCAGGTACTGCCGGAAGCGGGCCTCCCACTCGAGTGCGTGGTGCCGCCATCGGTCCAGGGCGTCGTCGGGGCGGTGGTCCGCGAGCGGCCTTTCGGCCCAACCGCGTTCGGGACGGAACCCCTCCACCGAACGTTGATTGTCGACATCGACCGGGTCGCCCCACCAGGCGGCGTGGGGAGAGGACAGCGCGGCCTGGGCGATCGGGCGCAGCGCCGCAACGGCATCCGGGTGGGCGAACAGTAGATCCTCCTCGTCGGGCGGCTGCCAGTAGCGCGCGAAGTCCACCGCGAGGCCGAGCGCGTCGAGCAGTGCGGCCTCCGGCAGCGCGGCCACCGCGCGGGCGTCGACCTTCGCGAGCGTGTCGAGCACGGTGCGGTGCGTCCGCGGCCGCATGTGCAGCGAGACCTGCTCGTCGTCGTGGCACAGATAGCCGACGTTGGCGCTGAAGAACCGCCCGCGCGGGCAGTCGAGAAGTCGTGACACGAGATCCACCGGTCGACGATAGCGCCACCCACCCCCGAACTGTGTCGGCCCTCACATCGGCCGGGTGATCGGAATTGAATCAACTCCAAGCATGTTCCATGAGTCGATAGGACTCAACTTTGGAGGAGGCTGCGAATGCCGGCATTCTTCGGGCCCGAGGGGCCCGGGCGCATCGACATCACCCGGCTGATGAGCAACGAAGCTCAGATGCTCATGGCAGAGGCCGCGCAGTTCGCGGCCGGACGCGGTGATGCGGGTTTGGACGCACTGCACATCCTGCACGTGGCCGCGGTCAAGGACCCGGTGCGCGACATGGTCAAGCGTGTGGGCGGGGACCCGGAGGCGATCTCGAAGGACGCGGAGGCGCATCTGCCCCGCGGTCGGGAAGCCGTCCCGACGCCGCCGACGGTCACGGCCGCCGGTCGTCGGACGCTGCTCGACGCCCACCAGATCGCGCGTGCACTCGGCTCGACGTACATCGATCCCGAGCACATCTTCCTGTCTCTGGTCTCCAACGGGGACTCGACGACCGGACGTATTCTCGCGTCTGCCGGTGTCACGCCGGAGTCGATGCAGTCCGCGGTGAACGCGGGTCCCGCCGAACCGCAGCAGGAATCGGCCACGCCGACCCTGGACAAGTACGGCACCGACCTGACCGATCGCGCCCGCTCCGGCGGCGTCGACCCGGTCATCGGCCGCGGCGACGAGATCGAGCAGACCATCGAGATCCTCGCCCGGCGGACCAAGAACAACCCGGTCCTGGTCGGCGAGGCCGGTGTCGGCAAGACTGCCGTCGTCGAAGGCCTGGCGCAGCGCATCGTGGACGGTGACGTCCCGGACGTGCTGGCGGACAAGAAGATCGTCCAGCTGGACCTGGCGGGCATGCTGTCCGGTACCCGCTACCGCGGTGACTTCGAGGAGCGGCTGACCAAGGCCGTCGACGAGATCGTCGCGCAGGACGGCCAGGTCATCGTCTTCATCGACGAGATCCACACCATCGTGGGTGCGGGTGCCGGCGGCGAGGGCGCGATGGACGCCGGGAACATCCTCAAGCCCAAGCTGGCTCGCGGTGACCTGCACATCGTCGGCGCTACCACGCTCGACGAGTACCGCAAGCACATCGAGAAGGACTCGGCCCTCGAGCGACGCTTCCAGCCGGTGACGGTGAACGAGCCCAGCCCCGAGGACGCCGAGGCGATCCTGACGGGCCTGCGCGAGCGGTACGAGGAGCATCACCGCGTCCGCTACACCGACGAGGCGATCACGGCGGCGGTCGAGTTGTCGTCGCGGTACATCGCCGACCGGTTCCTGCCGGACAAGGCGATCGACCTGCTCGACCAGGCGGGTGCACGAAAGCGTCTGCAACTCGGCGCGTCCACCCCGGATGCGAAGGCGTTGCAGCAGCGGATCGTGCGGCTCGAACGGGACAAGGACAGTGCGGTGCAGGCCGAGCAGTACGAGCGTGCGTCGCAGCTGCGGGACGAGATCGCGGGTGTGGAGAAGCGTCTCGCGGAGGCGCGTGACGGTGCGCCGGCCACGGCCGAGACACCGTCGGTGACCGCGGACGACATCGCCGAGGTCGTCGCCCGTGCCACCGGAATCCCGGCCAGCCGGATGACGCAGAAGGAGAAGGAGCGCCTGCGCCGCCTGGAGGACGAACTGCACCAGCGGGTCGTCGGTCAGGAGGACGCCGTCGCGGCGATCGCGCGGGCGGTGCGCCGCAGCCGGACCGGCATGGGCGATCCGCGTCGGCCCGTCGGTAGCTTCCTGTTCCTGGGCCCGACCGGTGTCGGCAAGACGGAACTCGCGAAGGCGTTGGCGCAGTCGCTGTTCGGTGACGAGAGCAAGATGCTGCGGCTCGACATGAGCGAGTTCGGCGAGCGGCACACCGCGAGCCGGTTGGTCGGCGCCCCTCCGGGGTATGTCGGCTACGGCGAGGCCGGTCAGCTCACCGAACAGGTGCGTCGGCACCCGTACTCGGTGATCCTGCTCGACGAGATCGAGAAGGCGCACCCGGACGTGTTCAACGTGCTGCTGCAGGTGCTCGACGACGGGCGGCTGACCGACGGTCAGGGCCGGACGGTGGACTTCAAGAACACCGTGCTGATCATGACCAGCAACCTGGGCTCGGACATCATCTCGAGCAAGGGCGGGGCGCTCGGCTTCACCACCGGTGACGCCGCCGCGGCCGAGAAGCCGTTGCGCGACAGGGTGATGGGTCGGCTGCGGGAGTCGTTCCGGCCGGAGTTCCTCAACCGGATCGACGAGATCGTGATCTTCCGGAAGCTCGAGGCCCAGCAGCTGCATCGGATCACCGATCTGCTGTTGAGCGAGAGCCGGGACCGGTTGCGGACCAAGGACATCGACATCGAGTTCACCCCCGATGCGGTGGACTGGATCGCCGAGCACGGGCACCAGCCCGAGTTCGGGGCGCGGCCGCTGCGTCGGACCATCGCCCGTGAGGTCGACGACCGTATCGCCGATCTGCTGCTGGACGATGTGCTCGACGCCGGCGGACGGATCACCGTGACCGTCTCCGGCGACGAACTCGACCTCGTCGTGAACTGATCGCGGCAGAAGACAGGGGCGGTGCAAGCGAATTCGATTCGCCTGCACCGCCCCTGTCGTGTGTCTAGCGGACGCGCGCCCCGTCGACGAAGATCGACGTGATCTCGTGTGCGAACTGGGCATTGGACTTCGTCGGGGAGGGACGGAACCACCGACTGGTGAGCCACACCGCGTCACGCATCAACTGGTAGAAGTCGAGAGGCTCGATGTCGCCGCGGAGGATGCCGGCCGCCTGCGCCTCCTCGATGCACTGCAGCCATAACGTCGCCGCGAAATCGCCCTTGTCGCCCAGGCTGGCCTCGAGCATCTGATCGCGCATGTACTCCGTCTCGGCCTGCCAGATCGCGGTCGCGTGACGGTGGTGCTCGGCGGTGTCGATCGCGACGAGGACGAGGGCCTCGAGTCGTTCGATCGGCGGAAGATCCTGCGCGATCACCGCGGAGCACCTCTGGTGCAACTCGTCCACGTACACCCGGATGATCTCGGTGACGATGGCGTCCTTGGACGGGAAGTAGTGGTAGAGCGTGCCGGAGTAGACACCGCACGCGTCGGCGATCTCGCGGACCGTCGTCGCGGAGATGCCCTTCGTCGCGAAGATCTCACCGGAACGGTCGAGTATCTGACGCCGACGTTCCTGCGGATCCATTCGGATTCCCCCTGTACCTGGGTCGATTCTGTGTCGGGCGAGGCGCCTCATGCTACCCGTGCCCGCGCAGCCGGTGACCGAACCGCCGAGGCAATCCTACATTGATTGAGCGTTTGCTCAATCCGGTGTCTTGAATCACAATAGGCGGCGAATTGTGACCGAGCGAGCAGCAGTAGGAGTGATCGATGGGAGTACTCGAGGGCGACGTCGCGCTGGTGACGGGGGCCGGACAAGGGATCGGGCGGGGCATCGCCCTGGCTCTCGCGGACGAGGGCGCGCGCGTCGCGGTCGTGGGCAGGACCCTGTCGAAGGTGACCGACACCGCCGACGAGATCGTCCGCAGGGGAGGCGATGCGCTCGCGCTCCGGTGCGATGTCACCGACCCCGCCGACATCGACGCCGTGGTCGCCGCGGTGGTGGCGCGCTACGGGCAGCTGTCGATCCTGGTGAACAACGCCCAGACCCCGGCCCACGGCACGCTGCTCGAGGTCGACGAGGGCGACTACCACGGCAGCATGAACTCGGGCCCGCTGGCGACCCTGCGGATGATGCGGGCGTGCCACCCGCACCTGTCGGGTGGTGGGTCGATCGTCAACCTGGGGTCGGCCGCCGGCCTGAAGTGGGACCCCAGCGGGACGGGTGCGTACGCCGCGGCGAAGGAGGCCGTCCGGGTGCTGACGCGGACGGCGGCCTGCGAGTGGGGTGCGGACGGCATCCGCGTCAACGCCATCCTGCCGTTGGCGTCGACGCCGCTGATGGACGAGTGGGCCGAACTGAACCCGGAGGCGTACGGGGACTATCTGCGCAGTGTGCCGCTGGGGCGTCTGGGGGACGCCGAAACCGACATCGGCCCGGCGGTGGTGTTCCTGTGCAGCGCGTCCGCGCGGTACATCACCGGTCATTCGCTGCCGGTCGACGGCGGTCAGGCCTTCCTGCGGTGACGATCGTTCGAATTCTTTACCGCTCAACGGAAATGGACCAGGAAGAGCGCACTGTCTACTCGTACGCTCGGTGAACACAGTTCCAACGGAAGGGTCGCACAATGCAACCGATCGAATGCGGATCGTGCGGTAACCGGGTACTCGTCGAGAAGTTCAGCCCGACTCACACCAGCACGCAGTGGGTCGACGACGCGGAGAGCAACTGCGCAGAGTTCCGTGCCCAGGCCGAGAAGGGCGTGCCCAGCATGTACGTGCGTACGTGCCATTCGCTGCGCGACACCATCGACGCGGCCGTGGCCAACGGCGACATCGCAGAGTCCTACCGCACCGTTCCGGTCGAGGGGTCGACGCAGGAAGTCCGCTCGTACACCTAGTCATCGGAACCGGATTCTCTGCGGTTCCAGGTTTTTCATGCGGCTCGCACAAGGGCGAGCGCGCACGAACATCAAATGAGGAGGCAAGATGACCGAGATCGCCGACGACGTCGCGGTTCGGGAGATCGAGGCGGGTAAGAACCCCGATCGTTTCGCGCGCGGATGGCACTGCATCGGCCGTGCGCAGGACTTCCGTGACGGGAAGCCTCACCAGGTCAAGATCTTCGGCACCGACCTGGTCGTGTTCGAGGACAGCAAGGGCGAACTGCAGGTCCTCGACGCGTTCTGCCGTCACATGGGCGGCAACCTCGCGATGGGTGAGATCAAGGGTGACAGCATCGCGTGCCCGTTCCACGACTGGCGTTGGAACGGCAAGGGCAAGTGCACCGAGATCCCCTATGCCCGTCGTGTTCCGCCGGTCGCCAAGACCCGGGCGTGGGTAAAGCTCGAGCGCAACGGGCTGTTCTTCGTCTACAACGACCCGCAGGGCAACCCGCCGCCGGCCGAGGTCACGATCCCGCAGATCGAGGGCTACGACGAGGGTGGCTGGAGCGACTGGAGCTGGAACACCTACGTCGTCGAGGGCTCGCACTGCCGCGAGATCGTCGACAACGTGGTGGACATGGCGCACTTCTTCTACGTGCACTTCCAGATCCCGACCTACTTCAAGAACATCTTCGAGGGTCACGTCGCGACCCAGGTGATGCGCTCGGGTGGTCGTGACGACATCCAGACCGGCGTCCAGCTGGGCATGGCGGAGGCCGAGACGATCTCGGACGCTTCGTACTTCGGTCCGTCCTTCATGCTCGACACCGTCTACACGGTCGCGGGTGACATCAAGGTCGAGACCAAGCTGGCGAACTGCCACTACCCGATCACGAACAACTCGTTCATCCTGCAGTGGGGAACCATCGTCAAGCGGACCGAGGGTCTGTCCGACGACGACGCCAAGGCGATGGCCGAGCAGTTCACCGAGGGCGTCGAGCACCAGTTCAAGCAGGACATCGCGATCTGGAACCACAAGAGCCGGATCGAGAACCCGCTGCTGACCGAGGAAGACGGCCCGGTCTACCAGCTGCGTCGCTGGTACCAGCAGTTCTACGTCGACGTCGAGGACGTCACCGAGGACATGACCAAGCGGTTCGAGTTCGAGGTCGACACCACTCGCGCACAGGAGAACTGGCGTGGTGTGGTTGCGGACAACGTCGCGAGCGGCATCAAGCCGGTCGAGTTGGTCGCGGACGTCTAGGCCTTCCCGGGCGGTGAACTATGCCCCTGTCGATGATTCGGCAGGGGCACAGTTCGTTTCGGTCGGTCAGGCGGGGATCGGTCGCAGTGTGCGACTGCTGGTCATGTGCCGCCATGTCGCGAGGGCAGCCATCCGCACCGGTGCGACGAGGGCGGAGCTGTTCATGCCCTTGGTCGGTCCGCACACCGAAATCGCGCCGACGGTGTTCTTGCCGTCTCCGATGGCTGCTGCAACACAGGAGATTCCGACGGTGGTCTCGTCACGATCGTGTGCGATGCTCTGTTCCCGGATCCTGGCGAGTTCGACACGCAGGCGTGCCGGGTCGCTGATCGAGTTCTCGGTGGATCCCGAAACTGACTCGGGAAGAACGGAGTCGGCGTCCACCCGAGAGTGTGCGAGTAGTGCCTTCCCGATGGCGGTGCGGTATGCGGGCTGGCGTCCGCCGACTCGGGAGGGGACCGAGAGCGTGAACCGTCCGCCGAGCTTCTCGAGGTAGAGCGCGTCGGATCCGTCGAGCACCGCGAGGTGGACGACGAGGCCGGTGGCGTTGTGCAGTTCGTGCAGCACGGGCAGCGCTGCCTGATGGACACGGTCGTGGTGCTGTGCCAGCGAGCCGAGTTCGAGCATCTTCATGCCGAGTTCGTATGCATGCCCGTGGCGGCGGATCCAGCCGATCCGGACGAGTTGGAGAAGCATGCGATGCGTCGACGACCGGGGGAATCCGGTCCGCCGTGACAGTTCCGAGAGGGTCAGCCGTTCCGCGTCCCGGAACGCGTCCAGCAGGAACGCGACGCGGTCGATGACTGCGATCGGGGAACTCGCATCTGTCGTCGTCATGACGTTCTGAACCTCCAGGGGTGCGCACGTTCCGCTTATTGAGCAAGCGTTCAATCAATTTGATCGGAACTGTAGCAGTGTGAGCCGCGTCGCTCCACCGGGTCTGCCGAGTGTTCGGTTCGTGTCGTCGTAGCGGTATGCGCCCTGCCGTCGTCGATCCTCGCTGTGACGGCCGATACGGAACGGGGCCAGCCGGCTCGTGCAAGCAGCTTCAGCTGAGTGGAACATCCATGTCCTGTTCCTGAATCACTCCATGCTGCAGGCGATTTCCCGGTATCTTCCCGCTCATCGGGAAGCGATGGAGGTGCGCTGCGGGTCGACTCCTAATGTGCTTCCGGTCACTGCTGGACATGCGACCGGAAATGTAGGTAGGGAAATGTCAGTCACCGTCTCGAAGGGCGACGACGCCCCCGTGCAGGTTGCGGGTGACCCCGGCGGCTCGAACGGGTACTGGATCCGCGTTCTGCTGATCCTCGTCCTGCTCACGGAGCAGGCGGCGCTGGCCTTCGCGCTGTTCACGCCGGCGCTGCCGAAGATCGCCGCGAAGTACGAGACGGCGCAGGTCGTCTGGGTCATGACGGCGCTGGTGCTCGCCGCCGCGATCTCGTCGCCGATCCTCGGCAAGCTCGCCGACGTCTACGGCAAGAAGCGCATGCTCGTGGTGACCGCGGCGATCGCGAGCCTCGGTGCGCTCATCTCCGCGCTCGCCCCGACATTCCCGATCCTGCTGGTCGGTCGCTTCCTGTCCGGTGTCGGGTTCGCCTTCACCGCGCTCGGCTACTCGCTGATCCGGGACGTGTTCCCGGCCCGACTGCAGGCGATGTCCATCAGCATCGCGAACACCGGTGTCGGTGTCGTCACCGTCGTCGCGCCGCTGATCACCGGTTTCATGGTCGACCGCACCGACGTGTCCTCGGTGTTCTGGTTCTCCTTCGCGCTGTGCGCCGTCGGTGGTCTGCTGACCCTCTTCTTCGTTCCGGAAACTCCGGTGCGTGCGAAGGTTTCCGTCGACTGGCTGGGTGCCTTCCTGCTGACCGTCGCCCTCTTCACGGTCATGCTGGCCCTGTCTCTGGGCGCCGGCTGGGGCTGGCTCAGCGGCCGGACCCTCGGCACGCTGGCCGTCACCGTCGTCTTCGCGGTCGCCTGGGTGGTGTGGGAGCGCCGCTGCCCCGAACCGCTCATCAGTATCGACGTCCTGGCCAGCCGGAAGGTCGGCATCACGCTACTGGCCGGTGGTATCGCCTACGGTGCGACGACACTCACCGCGACGCTGATCCCGATGCTGCTGCAGACGCCCAAGGAGGCCGCGGACTACGGGTTCGGCCTGTCGGTCACCGGCATGGCGCTGTGGATGCTGCCCGGTGGCCTCCTCATCGTCCTCGGCGGCGTGTTCGTCGGTGCCACCGCGAAGCGAATCGGGTTCCGGCAGCACCTCATCGGCGGCTCGGTCCTGATCGCGTTGGGCGCGGCCCTGCTCGCCACCACTCCGGACCAGGCGTGGCAGGTCGTGTTCGGCTACGGCCTGATCGGCTTCGGCTCGATGATCTACGCCGCGATCCCGAACCTGGTGATGATGGCGTTGCCAGAGGACCAGCGCGCGATCGGCGCGAACTTCACAGGCCTGTCCCAGTCGATGTTCGGCGGCATGCTGTCGTCGGTGGGCTTCGCCCTGCTGGCCCAGCACGTGGTGACCGTCGGCGCCGCCGGCCCGGTGTACAGCTCCGACGGATTCTTCGTAGCCTTCATGGTCGCCGCCGGTGCGGCGCTGCTCGGCGCGGTCCTGGCCTTCGGTATCACCGTTGGCCGCCGGACCTTGTCCGGTGATTGATCCCAGGGGGAGTTGCCCTACGGGCTGATCCGCGGCAGGTTCGATACGGGGATCCCGCTGGCGGTCAGCGGACGTTCGAGGCCCACCGTTCGGCGTGGGCTGGGTCGTGGGCGGCGATGTCGCCCACGACCAGCGCCGATTACCTCAGGCCGCCGGGGTACGACGATCTGCACGTTCGGTCAAGAACGCGAAGGCCCCGCCGAGCGCCGCCCACAGGGTTGCCTGCACCGCCAGCGACGAGACTCGGAACTCCCACAACAATGTCGCAGGGAAGTCGTCACCGACCTCGTTGATCGTCGGCAGCACCAGGCAACCGACGACCACGACTGCCACGAACGCGAGCACCGGTACCCCGGCTCGGATCGTGTGCAGTTCCTGGGCCTCGAGCACCTTGCGAACCGCGACCGCGACCGCGACCGCAACGAGGCCGAGCGCCACCGCCGCAAGCCACAACCAGGTGCGCTGACCGATGGTTTCGGGGTCGCCGACAGCAGGCGGATTCGCCGGATATTTCACGAAGGGCACCGCCTCGATCGCAAGCCACCCGAGCCCCGCCGTCGCCAGTGCCAGTGTCCACCCGGACGCGGCAGAGTGCCGACGGACAACATGCAGAACCGCCGCGTAGATCGCACCCAGAGCGAGACCGGCAAGGGTTGTCGCCAGGAACAATCCCGCCTTCTGACCGGTTCGGCTCACGAGCGCGTCCTCGCCGTGGCTGTGACCGCTGTCTGCTTCGGCCTCAGCATGCTCGTGCTCGTCGACGGATGCCGCCGCTTCCTCGAGCGTGATCGCGGCATCGATGTGCGGTTCGCCGACGACGAACGCGACGGCGCCGGCGAGTACTCCCGCGATCAGTCCGGCGAGCAGGCCGCGAAGTAGTAGCTGAACGACACTGCCGGAGAGAGCCACGGACTCGGTCCGGCGCTGCGACATCGGTTCCGTCGCGCTCAGTGACACGGGAGTCCGAGCAGGTGCCGGCCGTCGTGCATGAGTTCATGCATGAACATGCCGCTGCGGGATACTGCGCCCTGATCGAATCCGACCAGGTACAGCACCACGAAAGCGAGCAGAACGGTCGCGATGATCGCTGCGGTCAGAGCAGCGTCGGCCAGCGACCGGTCGGGTGTGTGAACAACCGCCATGAAAGCCTCCTCGGGAATGTCGCGTCCCATCGAAAAGTAATGCGCCGAGGGAGTTTTCTGGCTCCCGGACTCGTAGTCCGGTCACAGTGGCGCGACCGCTCCGGGATTTCACCGGATTACCTGCACCACGACGCATGCGTACGCGGAGACAGTTGCACCCGACTGCCGCAGGTGTCAAGAAGCGCGCGGGCTGTGGTCCAATGTCGGTCGTGCTGCGTCTACTGTTGCTCGCCCACGCATCCACCGAGGCCCTGGCGTCCGCGCGCTTCCCCTCCGACGAGGAACTCTCCGGCAGGGGCCGACGCGAACTCGCACGAATGAGCACTCCGATCGCGGACCATGCGCTGGCCGGCCCCGAACGTCGTGCCCGAGACACTGCGGCGGCCTTGGGTCTGGTCTCGGAACCTGAGGCCGCGCTACGCGAGATCGATTACGGGGCGTGGGCGGGACTGCCCATGTCCGCGATCCCGGAACCGGATCTTGCCGCGTGGCTGACGGATCCCGACGCCGCTCCACACGGAGGCGAGTCCGTTGCGATGCTTCTCGACCGGGTCCAGGACTGGCTCGACTCGTTGGCCGACCGGACGGGACGCTGGGTCGCGGTGACCCATCCGTCTGTGGTGCGGGCGGCGACGGTGTGTGCGCTGGGAGCACCGGCGTCGGCGTTCTGGCGCGTCGAGGTGCGGCCGACCGGTGTCGCGCGTCTACAGGGTCGGGCGGGCCGTTGGACGCTACGCCTGGACACGCCCACCGGCTGAATCGCCCCTTCGCCACTCTTCTTCCGCATCGAGAAGTGCTGCCGTACTTGATCTGACCACCGGACGCCCGTCAGGATTTCTCCCCCTGCCGGGGTCGTCGCCGGCGAACCCGTTGCTGAGTCGTTGGGGAAGCCGCAACCGCCATGCCGATCGCGGGATGGCGACGATCAGCTGTCGATGTGGTGATCCGTCAAACCCGCTGTCTACCAGAATGAATAGCCTAGTGCAGGCTAACGATGACCGAAGTTGACTGTACAACAGTGTATTTCGACAACAGTCGATCGAGGTCTCGATCCTGGTTGGCGTTTGTGTGGTGGCGGTCAGCCTCTCGGATCGACCGAAAGTCGGAGCGGGTTTCGTCATCGTCGGGGGGCCTCGAGTAGGTCGTCGCTGACACAACCATGGACGGCGCACCGGTCATCCGCAGCGCCGGTGAGGCGTACAGGTGCGATAGGTTTTGGCTATGGCACGGGACATCGCGGGAACGGTGCGGGGAATCACCCTTCAGCAGTTGCGGTACTTCGTGGAGGTGGCCGCCGAGGGATCGATCAGTGCTGCGGCGGACCTGCTTTACGTCGCGCAACCGACCCTGTCGACCGCGCTGAAAGACCTCGAAAGTCGCGTGGGGCGTGCGCTCTTCGTTCGCTCGACCCGTGGGGTGACGCTGACCGAAGACGGCGTGGAGTTTCTCGGATACGCGCGCCAGGTGGTCGAGCAAGCGGAACTCCTGGAGCAGCGGTATCTGGGCCGCGGGCCCTCGCGCAGACTCCTGGCCGTATCGACTCAGCACTATTCATTCGTCGTCGACGCCTTCGCCCGCATGGTGAAGGCGTCCGAGGCCGCGGAGTACGCGTTCAGCCTTCGAGAGACCCGCACATGGGACATCATCGAGGATGTCCGCACGCTGCGAAGTGAGCTCGGTGTGCTCTATCGCAACGAGTTCAACGCAAACGTGATCAACAAGCTGATTCGCGAAGCAGGGCTGGTGTTCACGCCACTGTTTCTGGCGTCGCCGCACATCTTCATCGCTCGCACGAACCCTCTCGCCGGGCGAAAGAGCGTGACGCTCAATGATCTCGAAGATCTGCCCCGGCTCACGTTCGACCAGGGTGTGAACAATTCCTTCTACCTCGCAGAAGAGATCCTCTCCACCCGTTCATCGAAGCAAGACATTCGGGTCAGTGATCGAGCGACCATCTTCAACCTCATGATCGGCCTGGGCGGGTACACCATCTCCACCGGCATCATCTCGGACGATCTTGATCCGTCCATCGTCGCCGTCCCGCTCGACGTGGACGAGCGCATCGAGATCGGTTGGATCGGTCATGCCTCGGTGTCCTTGACCTCCCAGGCTCAGCGATTCGTGGCGGAGATGCGCGACGTCGTTTCGGGGTTCGGAGTCGAACTTCTGACATAGTCAGCGGCTATACCCAGCCATCGCATTAGCTAATTAGGCTATGGCGATGGGTCTACTTACACTGACTTCCACGCCACTTCGGACAATCGCCTCCCGAATGTTCTCGGCCTGAAAGTTCGGCCCTGGACCATCGGGTATTCGGTTGAAGTGCTGCGAAATCTCAGGCAGTGAACCGTGCGGTGACGCGCTCGTCGCTGCACTCACCGCACACGAAAAGGGCAACTGGTCAGCATGACGAACGATTGCATTTTCAGCATCGACACTACGCGCTTCAATGAGGACTACGCCCCGTCGACCAACTCGCGCAGCACGACGAACTTCGCGAATCTCGCACGCGGCGAGAATCGTCGGCAGAATCTGCGCAACGCGGTGACGATGATGAACACCCGAGTCAACGAGTTGGTGCACTGGGACAATCCGCGCGGCGACCGCTACGCACTCGAACTCGACATCGTCTCGGTGGACCTGCATCTCGCGTCGGCCGGGGATGACGCCGCATTTCCGGTGATCGAAGTGCTCGACGTCGACATCGTCGATACCACCACGGGCTCCCGCACGGAGGGCATCGTCGGAAACAACTTCTCCTCATACATTCGCGACTACGATTTCAGCGTTCGACTCCCGGGGCACCAAGCGACGGGAATCCCCAGTGACTTCGGGGATCTGCATGGGCAGGTCTTTCAGCGTTTTGTCGAATCGGACGAGTATCGCGAACGGTTCTCGCAACCACCAGTCATCTGCATCAGCGTTTCGACGTCCAGGACGTACCGCCGGCTCACGAATCACCACCCGATTCTCGGGGTGGAGTATGTGGCAGATGGGAATTCGCTCACCGACCGGTACTTCGGGAAGATGGGGCTCAGGGTGCGCTACTTCATGCCTCAGGGGTCCGTCGCTCCATTGGCCTTCTACCACCGCGGTGACTTGCTCAACGACTATTCGTTTCTCGCACTCGCGGGAACGATCGCGACGATGGAGACGTTTCAGAAGATCTATCGTCCCGAGATTTACAACGCGAACACTGCGGCGTCGGAGGTGTACCAGCCGAGTCTCGACAACGGCAACTATTCACTTCCGCAAGTGAGCTACGACCGTGTTGAGCGCACTCGGCTCGCGACCACACAGGGAAGATTCACCGAGGTGAATCTCATGAAACCGTATGGCGCTGTTCTTCAACAGTGGGCTACCAAGCAATCCGCCTGACCGTGCGAGACCGAAAGGTACCAGAGATGAACACACTCCTGCCCACCTCGATCGTCGGTAGCCTGCCCAAGCCCTCGTGGCTTTCGGAGCCGGAGAAGCTCTGGTCGCCGTGGAAGTTGCGAGACGACGAACTGCGCGAAGGGAAACTCGACGCCCAGACGCTCGCAGCACATGAGCAGCGCCGTTCGGGGCTCGACATCATCAGCGATGGTGAACAGACGCGTCAGCATTTCGTGACCACGTTCATCGAGCACCTCGGTGGCGTTGACTTCGACCGGCGCGAGACCGTGCGAATTCGTGACCGCTATGACGCGAGCGTCCCGACGGTTGCCGGCGCGGTGAGCCGCGAAAAGTCAGTGTTCGCAGCCGATGCGGCGCGTCTTCGAGCAGCGACCGACAGGCCGATCAAATGGGCCCTGCCTGGACCAATGACAATGATCGACACGCTCTACGACAACCACTACAAGAGTCGGGAAAAGCTCGCATGGGAGTTCGCGATCATCCTGAACCAAGAAGCAAAGGACTTGGAAGCGGCCGGCGTCGACATCATCCAGATCGATGAGCCCGCGTTCAACGTGTTCTTCGACGAACTGAAAGACTGGGGCGTGGCGGCGCTCGAGCGTGCGACCGAAGGGCTGAGCTGCGAAACTGCCGTTCACATCTGTTACGGCTACGGCATCAAAGCCAACACCGACTGGAAGGCAACGCTCGGGGCCGAGTGGCGCCAGTACGAAGAGTCGTTTCCACTGCTGCAGCAGTCGTCGATCGACATCGTGTCGCTGGAGAGTCACAATTCGCGGGTACCTGTCGACCTGATCGAACTGCTTCGAGGCAAGAAGGTCATGCTGGGAGCGATCGATGTGGCGAGCGACACCATCGAAACGCCCGACGAGGTCGCCGCAACCCTTCGCCGCGCTCTCCCGTTCGTTGACTCCGACAAGCTCTACCCGAATACCAATTGCGGTATGGCGCCGCTGGGCCGACGCGTCGCACGAGACAAGATGGTCGCGCTCGCTGCTGGGGCCGAACTTCTGCGACGTGAGCTGTCCTAGCGACTCCGACGCCTCGGCGGCACTCCGGTCGGCCGCGGCGTCCTGGGCCCCGACTTCCTCGAAGCGGTCACCGAGGCCGAGGGCGATGGCCTGCAGCGATTCAGAAGAAGGAAGCGCCCCGGGGTGCAGGAGACGGTGATGCCAATGACCAAACCCCGGGGCGCTGATCGTGGGCTCAGGCCACCACCGAGCGCTGGGGCACGCCGGTGTATTCGCTGAGCGGGCGGATCAGGGCATTGGATTCGCCCTGTTCGATGATGTGTGCGGTCCAGCCGGTGATGCGGCTCATCACGAAGATGGGCGTGAAGACCTCGATGTCGAAGCCCATGAGGTAGTACGCCGGGCCGGTCGGGAAGTCGAGGTTGGGCTTGATTCCGGTGGCCTCGTTCATGGTGCGCTCGAGGATCTCGTACATCCGGACCCACTTGTCGCCGTCGGTCTTCGCGGCGACGTCGTAGAAGGCCTGGCGCATCGTCGGGACGCGCGAGTCGCCGTTCTTGTAGACGCGGTGTCCGAAGCCCATGACCTTTTCCTTGCGGGCCAGCTTGTCCTTCATCCAGGCCTCGGCGCGCTCGGGCTCGCCGATCTCGATCATGTCGTGCATGACCGCCTCGTTGGCGCCGCCGTGCAACGGGCCCTTGAGGGTGCCGATCGCAGCAGTGACGGCGCTGTAGATGTCGGACAGCGTCGAGGTCACGACGCGGGCGGCGAAGGTGGAGGCGTTGAAGCTGTGTTCCGCGTACAGGATCAGCGAGACCTCGAACGCCTTCACGATCTCCGGCTCGGGGATCTCACCGAAGCACATGCCCAGGAAGTTCTCGGCGAAGCCCAGGTGGCTGTGCGGGGCGATCGGGTCGAGTCCGTGCCGGCGGCGGTGATCGGCGGCGATGATGGTGGGCAGCACCGCCATCATCCGAAGTGCTTTCTCCCGGTTGGCCTTCGGGGAGTTATCGGCCTCTTCCGGGTCCTCCGCGCCGAGGTAGCTGATCGCGGTGCGCACCACGTCCATGGGGTGGCAGTTGTCGGGCATCTTCGCCACCAGCGAGAGCAGCGACCGGTCGGCCCGTCGACTGGCCCGCTCACGCTGACAGAACAGTTCCAGCTGCGCGTCGGTGGGCAGCTCACCGTTCCACAGGAGGTACGCGACCTGCTCGAAGCTGCAGTTCGCCGCGAGATCCTGGACCGCGTAGCCGCGGTAGGTCAGGGAATTGGTCTCGGGCACGACCTTGGAGATCGCGGTGGTGTCGACGACGACGCCGGCCAAGCCTTTGAAGATCGTCGGGACTGCATTCGTCATTGGTTCCCTCCGAGCGTGAAGTTGAAGACTCCCGAATCGAATTCGTTGTAGCGCTCGTACTCGAGCAACTCGTACAGCCGCGAGCGGGTCTGCATCTGATCGAGCTGACCCTCCTGCGTGCCGGTCTCGTGGATCTCGCGCAGACCCCGCTCGATGGCGCCCATCGCCAGCCGCAGTGTGGTGACCGGATAGATCACCGCGTTGTAGCCGATGTCCTCGAGCGTCTGCGCGGGGATCAACCGGGACTTACCGAACTCGGTCATGTTCGCCAGCAGCGGGATATCGACTGCGGCACGGAACTTCGAGAAGTCCGCCTCGGTGTGCAGGGCCTCGGTGAAGATCAGGTCGGCGCCGGCATCCGCGTAGGCCTTGGCCCGTTCGATCGCAGCATCGATGCCGACCTTGCCGGAGGCATCCATGTCACTGATCCCGGCGGCGTCGGTGCGGGCGCAGATCACGAAGTTCGCATCGCGTCGGGCCGTGACCGCGGCCCGCAGACGTCGGACCATTTCGTCGGTGGGCACGATGGCCTTGCCGTCGAGGTGGCCGCAGCGCTTGGGGTTGACCTGGTCCTCGAGGTGCAGGCCGGCGATGCCGGCGTCCTCGGCGGCGAGGACGGTGCGTGCCGCCGACATGGGTTCCCCGAAGCCGGTATCGGCGTCGATGAGCACGGGCAGGTCGGTCACACCGGCGATCTGCTTGCTGTGCGCGACGACCTCGGTCAGTGTGGTCAGGCCGATGTCCGGCAGCCCGAGCCCAGCGGAGAAGGCGCCGCCCGAGACGTACACGCCCTCGAACCCGATCTCCTGAATCAGCTTGGCGGTCAACGGGTTGATCGCGCCCGGCAGACGCTGAATCTTCCCCGACGACAGTCCGGCGCGGAAGGCACTGCGCTTGTCGGCTGCCGACGTGGTGGCGGCGATGAGACCGGTCATATCAGAACAGTCCCTTCGGCGACTTGGGCGAACGGGCTAGGACGTCGTCGGTGACGGTGAAGGTGAGCTGGTTCAGCTCGCCGGCCTTCAGTTCGGGGGTGCGCTGCGCGGCGTCGAGGAAGCGGTCCTGCTCGGCCGGGGCGACGACACCGTCGGCGAGGGTGCGGAACTTCGCGATGTACTGGTCCCGCGCGAACGGCCGGGCGCCCAGCGGGTGCGCGTCCGCGATCGCGAGCTCGTCGACGATCACCTCACCGCTCTTCAGCGTGACCTCGGCGCGGGCACCGAACGCCTTCTCGTCGGGGTCGGTCGAGTGGTAACGGCGCGTCCACTCGGGGTCCTCGGCGGTGGAGATCTTCTTCCACAGCTCGATAGTGTCCGGGCGCTGCGCGCGCTCGGGTGCGTACGAGCGCTCGTGGTGCCACGTGCCGTCCTGCAGCGCGACCGCGAAGATGTACATCACCGAGTGGTCGAGGGTCTCGCGGCTCGCGGTCGGATCGAACTTCTGCGGGTCGTTCGAGCCGGTACCGATGACGACGTGGGTGTGGTGGCTGGTGTGCAGAACGATCGACGCGATCTGGTCCAGGTCGCCGATCTGCTCGCGCATCCGGCGGGCCAGGTCGATCGGAGCCTGGCTCTGGTACTCGGCCGAGTGTTCCTTGGTGTAGGTGTCGAGGATCGCGCGCTTGGCCTCACCCGGACCGGGCAGCGGCACAGCGTATTCCGCGTTCGGGCCGCCGAGCAGCCACGCGATGACACCGTCCTCACCCTCCCAGATCGGGGACGGGGCACCCTCGCCGCGCATCGCGCGGTCGACGGCCTCGACCGCCATCTTCCCGGCGAACGCCGGCGCGTACGCCTTCCAGCTGGAGATCTCTCCCTTGCGGGACTGACGGGTGGCGGTGGTGGTGTGCAGGGCCTGACCGATCGCCTGGTACACCGTCTCGGTGTCGAGGCCGAGGAGCGTGCCGATACCGGCAGCCGCGGACGGGCCGAGGTGAGCGACATGGTCGATCTTGTGCTCGTGCAGGCAGATCGAGCGAACCAGATCCACCTGGACCTCGTAGCCGGTGGCCAGGCCGCGGATCAGATCGGCGCCGCTGCGACCGGCGTGCTGCGCGACCGCGAGGATCGACGGAATGTTGTCGCCCGGATGCGAGTACTCCGCCGCCAGAAACGTGTCGTGGAAATCGAGCTCGCGCACCGCGACACCGTTCGCCCATGCTGCCCACTCGGGCGAGAAGGTGCCGCCGACACCGAAGACGGTCGAGCCCGGCGTATAGGGGTGGGAGAGGGCCTGCGCACGGGCGTTCGCGACCGGCCGGCGGGTCACCGACGCGGCCGCGACGGCCGCGTTGTCGATGATCCGGTTGACGATCATCTCGGCGGTGTCGGCGGGAACCCCGACGTCATCGGTGGCGACCTCGGCGACCTTCCACGCGAGGTGCTCATGCCTGGGGAAGTCCTCTGCAGAACGGTGGGTACGAACGGGATGTGTCTTCAACGCGGTGTCCTCCGGTGAGCTGGTGCTGCTGTGTTTCGCAGCGTATGCAGACCTGATTCGTCGGTAAAGAGCCTGAATATGCGTACTTTTGTGGTGTGGATCTGTCGAATCTGCGAATGGTGCGAACCGGGGTGGCCGTGCTTGAGTGGGGGCGGCGGGAAGGGGCACGAAGGTGCAGAAGATCTATGGCGGTCCGCGATTGCGCCGGCTCCGCGAGGAACGCGGTCTGACACAGCTCGCGCTCGCGCGCATCCTCGACCTGTCGGCGAGTTACGTGAACCAGCTCGAGAATGATCAGCGGCCGTTGACCGTGCCCGTCCTGCTCAAGCTCAATGCCATGTTCGATCTGGACGTGCACTTCTTCGCTGCCGAGTCGGATGCACGCCTTGCCGCCGACCTGCAGGACGTGCTGACGGCGCTGGGGTCGTCGTCGGCGAGTCCGTCCGTGGTCGAGGAGTTCGTCGCACGTATGCCGGAGATCGGCCACGCGTTGGTGAACGTCCATCGTCGGCTGCTCGCGGCGACCGAGCAACTCGAGCAGTACAGCGCCCATCTCGCCGCCCCGTCCGATGCGGGGGTCGAGTCTGCCGTGCCGATGCCGTTCGAGGAAGTGCGAGACTTCTTCTACGACAGGCACAATCACATTGCAGAGCTCGACGACGCCGCCGAGCGGCTCTTCGTCGAGAGCGGTTTGCGTATCGGCTCACTCGACACGCAGCTGACAGGGCTTCTCGGTTCCGAGCACGACATCGTCGTCCGCTTGCGCACCGACCCGCCGGACCGTCCCGGGCCCAAGCGTGTGTACGACGCGACGAACCGCATACTCACCCTGTCGCGCCACCTGTCACCCGGACAGCGCGCGTTCCAGATCGCCACGCAGTTGGCGTTTCTCACCCAATCGGCGGTGATCGATCGACAGCTCGAGGCTGCGACCGGCCTGAGTGACAATGCGCGAGAGCTCGCGAAGATCGGTCTCGCGAACTACTTCGCGGGCGCATTGTTGCTGCCGTACACACAGTTCCTCGACGCTGCGGAGTCTCTCCACTACGACATCGAGATGCTCGCGTTGCAGTTCGAGGTGGGTTTCGAGACGGTCTGCCACAGGCTGTCGACGATGCAGCGGCCCGCTCGCCGTGGGGTGCCGTTCTTCTTCGTCCGCACCGACCGTGCCGGGAACATCTCGAAGCGACAGTCCGCCACGGCGTTCCACTTCTCGCGGGTCGGCGGTAGCTGCCCGCTCTGGGTTGTCCACGACGCTTTCAGCACGCCGGGGCGGATCCTCACCCAGGTGGCGCAGATGCCCGACGGCCGCACCTATCTGTGGATCGCGAGAACCACCGACGCTGGCGCCCACCCGTACGGCACGTCGGAGCGGAGCTTCGCTGTCGGCCTCGGTTGCGACATCACCCACGCCGACCGGCTCGTCTATTCGCGCGGGCTGCGCCTGGACGAGCAGATGTCCCCGGTGCCTATCGGTGCGGGCTGCAAGATCTGCGAGCGCACCGACTGCGCACAGCGTGCGTTCCCTCAGATCGGACGCCCGGTGCGTGTGGACGTCGATTTCAGCAGTCGATTGCCGTATCCGCCGGCGTCTTGAATTCCGGTCTCGCCCGGGTTCGGCGCCGTGTCGGGTATCAGGGGACGTAGAAGATGCCGTTGGCTCCGAAGTATTCGTTGCCGGCGGTGAAGGACGCGGTCACCACGCCGGGCCCGGTCAGCACCGCGGTGGGTCCGCTGCCGCCGACTGCGGCGACGCCTGCGGACCCGGTGCTGAGGTTGTTCCACTGCACCCGGTAGACGCTCGGTCCGGGGTACGGATACGGCGCGGAGAATTCCACCACTCCCGGCTGCTTCCCGGTCGTGGCGTACGGCGAGTCTGCGCACAGAACGGTGCAGCCGGTGAACAGTCCGGTGCGCCATACGCGTGGGATCTGAAAGGGCGTCACGACGGGATCCGCCGCTGCGGGGCTGAGCCCGGCGAGCAGTGGTACGGCAACCACGGCGGCGATCAGTGCTGCTCGAATCGACCGAATGTTCCTCATCGGATGCACCTTTCGCCCGAAACCGAGGTAGGTGAGAGCGGCTGCATGTGCGTATCGATGATATCCGCGGGACAACTTCTGCACGGGCGTCGTTGCAGAATCGGGGGTTACAGTGGATCGAGCCGTGACCGTTCCTTCGATCGCGAGGAGTCAGCCGTGGACATCGGATTTCTGGGCATGGGCACGATGGGCCGCCCGATGGCGCGCAATCTGGCCCGCGCCGGTCACGACCTGAAGGTATGGAACCGTAGTCCAGGTAAGGCCGAGTCCGTGGTCGAGTGTGGTGCCACGGAGGTGGAGTTCGTGACCGATGCGGTCCACCTGCCGGTGGTGTTCAGTGCGCTCGCCGACGACCGGGCATTCGCTGACGCGGTGCTCGGGGCGCCGTCGTTGCAGGCCGCGCAGCCCGGTTCGGTACATGTCAACCTGGCCACCGTCAGCCCTGGAATGGCAGCGGAGGCCGAATCGGTGCTGGGGGAGAGGGGGATCCGCTATGTCGCGGCGCCGGTGTTCGGCCGGGCGGAGGTAGCGGAGGCCGGCGCTCTGACGGTGCTCGCTGCGGGTGAATCCTCCGCAGTCGACGTGGTGGCTCCGCTGCTCGAGACCATCGGACGACGGACGTGGCGGATCGGTGACGATCCGAAGCAGGCCAACGTCGTGAAGATCCTCGGCAACTACCTGATCGCCACTGCGATCCAGTCGATGGCCGAGGCGACGACGGTGGCGGAGAAGGTCGGCGGCTCGCCCGAGTTGCTCATGGAGATCATGAACGACAGCCTGTTTCCGGGCGGGGTCTACGGCGGCTACGGCAAGATGATCGCCCAGCGCCACTACGAACCCACCGGATTCCGGCTTCCGCTGGGCCTCAAGGACGTCCGACTCGCCCTGTCGCAGGCACACGACGCCAGTGTCGGCCTGCCCTTCGGGAGCGTTCTCGAGGATCTGTTCCTCGATGCACTCGCCCACGGGCAGGCCGACCAGGATTGGTCCGCGATCACCGAGGCCACCCGGCGTCGGGCCGGACTCACTCGGGACTGAGCGCGCTACCTAGATTTCGGCGCGCACCATCCGGGCCGCCTCGACGAGGTTGCGCAGTGACGCCTCGACCTCGGCCGTGCCGCGGGTCTTGAGGCCACAGTCCGGGTTGACCCAGAGTCGTTCGGCGGGAACTGCCTTCAGCGCGGACCGCAGCGAGCCTGCGATCTCGTCGACCGACGGAACGCGCGGCGAGTGGATGTCGTACACACCCGGACCGACACCCAGATCGAACCCGACCGCATTGAGGTCGTCGAGCACCTCCATGTGCGAGCGGGCCGCCTCGATCGACGTGACGTCGGCGTCGAGGCCGGCGATCGCCCCGATCACCTCACCGAACTCGGAGTAGCACAAGTGGGTGTGGATCGCGGTGGTGTCGGCGATACCCGACGTCGACAGCCGGAACGCGCCCACGGCCCAGTCCAGGTAGTCGGGCTGGTCGGCGGCGCGCAGCGGTAGCAGTTCGCGTAGCGCGGGCTCGTCCACCTGGATCACTTTCGCACCGGCAGCCTCGAGATCGACCGTTTCGTCCCGGATCGCGAGTGCGATCTGGTCGGCGGATTCAGCGAGCGGCTGATCGTCGCGCACGAACGACCACGCGAGGATCGTCACCGGGCCGGTGAGCATGCCCTTGACGGGCCTGTCCGAGAGCGACTGCGCGTAGGCGAACCAGTCGACGGTCATCGGACGGCGTCGCCGCACGTCGCCGAACAGGATCGGCGGGCGCACGCAGCGGCTGCCGTACGACTGCACCCACCCGTTCGCGGTGGCGGAGAAGCCGTCGAGCTGCTCGGCGAAGTACTGCACCATGTCGTTGCGTTCGGGCTCGCCGTGCACCAGCACGTCCAGGCCCAGAGCCTCCTGCAGCGCGACGACGTCGGCGATCTCGGCCCGCATCCGCCGTACGTACTCGGCCTGATCGATCTCACCCGTGCGCAGCGCGGCTCGGGCCACCCGGATAGCGGTCGTCTGGGGGTAGGAACCGATCGTGGTGGTCGGCAACGGAGGCAGCGGCAGCACCGCGGACTGGGCGGTGCGTCGCTCGGCGGCGGGGCTGCGGCGACGATCCGCCTCGGTGAGGGCGGCGAGCCGGTCGCGGATCGCGTCGTCGTGCAGGCGCGGGTCGGCGCCGCGAGTGGCTGCGGCGGCGCGGGCGTCGGCCAGATCCTCGGCCACCGCGTCCCGTCCGGCGCGCACCGCGGTCGCGAGAGTGCCCACTTCCCGGATCTTTTCGGCACCGAACGCCAGCCACGACCGCAGTGCACGATCGAGGCCGTCCTCGCCGTCGAGGGTGTAGGGGACGTGCAGCAGCGAGCACGATGTCGAGACGGCCACCGACCCGGCACGCTCACGTAGGGTTTCGAGCGCATCGAGTGAGCCGTCGAGATCATTGCGCCAGATGTTGCGGCCGTCCACCACACCGGCGACGATGTGTTTGCGCTCGAGGCCGGGCGTCGTGAGGACGGACCCCAGCGAGCCCGCGACCAGGTCGACGGCCAGCCCCTCGACCCCGGTCTCGGCGAGCACCGGCAGCGCCGGACCCAGGTCGCCGAAGTAGGACGCCAGCAAGATCGCCGGACGCCGGTCGAGCGCCGACAACCGGTCGTAGACCGCCCCCGCTGCAGTGAGTTCGGCGTCGGTGCGGTCCGCGACCAGGGCGGGCTCG
Organism: Prescottella defluvii; assembly: GCF_000738775.1. Taxonomy (GTDB): domain Bacteria; phylum Actinomycetota; class Actinomycetes; order Mycobacteriales; family Mycobacteriaceae; genus Prescottella; species Prescottella defluvii. Next base: position 18,689 of record NZ_JPOC01000003.1, on the reverse strand, counting down.
TCGATCTGCACCCACTCGACGCCGGCGTCCGCGAGGCGTGCCAGCAGATCGGCGTACAACGGCACGATCTCGTCGAGGCGGTCCAGCGGCGAGCCACCGTCGAACTTGGACAGCAGCAGGAACGTGACCGGACCGATCACGACCGGCCGTGCCGGAATGCCCTGCGCCAGGGCCTCGTCCACCTCGCCGAGCACCTTCGAGGCGTCGAGGGTGAAGGTGGTCTCCGCGGTGATCTCCGGGACCAGATAGTGGTAGTTGGTGTCGAACCACTTCGTCATCTCGAGCGGCGTCACCTCGGCGGTGCCGCGGGCCGCCGCGAAGTAACGGTCCAGTTCGTCGTCGATCCCCGTGACCCGCGCCGGTAGCGCGCCGAGCATGACGGCGGTGTCGAGCATCTGGTCGTAGTACGAGAAGACATTGACCGGAACGGAATCCATGCCGGCGTCGACCAGCTCGGTCCAGGTCTGTCGACGCAGATCCCGCGCGACGGACCCGAGAGCGGAGGCGTCGAGGTTCCCGGCCCAATAGGACTCGACGGACTTCTTCAGTTCGCGCCGGGGCCCGATACGCGGGGACCCCAGAACGGTTGCGGTGAAAGCGAATGTCACGGTGTTCTCCAGTTGCTCACAGCGTGGATGGTCACCGCCGGTAGACGAGAACAGACCGAGCCCTGGTGCGTCCGCCGGTGGACAGCACGAAGTTCCGAGTCGATCTACTCGCCTTCTCCTCGAGGCGGTGGACCGTCGGGCACGGCGTGCCCGACACAGTCGGCAGGTCTTCGGACTCGTGGGCGCTCGGGCGGGTGCGAGACCTGCGCGAATCTACTGGCCGTCGCTTCCCAGACCTCTCGGTCCAGTGCGAATGACGGCGGTCGTTCCCACTCACCGCTGCGGGACAGTCCCGGATTTCCACCGGGTTCCCTCTCACACCCGGCGGTCTCACGACCACGGGTGCTTCGACGTCGAGTGACGGTCTTCGGGGCTCCTCACGACCGCACCCGGCGAACCAGCTGCCCTTCCAGCATAGGCCTTGGAGAGACGCCGATCGGGCGGTCCCGGTAGGGGACCGCCCGATCGGCGACTGTGAAGGGGGCTACGAGTCGGAATCGGAAGTGAGCCAGGCCTTTCCGAAGAGCATGATGCCGTCCGCACTCGGGGTGATGCCGTGAGTGTTCTTGCTCCACGGGATGAAGTACTTGCCGGCGTTGACGACCAGCATCGGGTTCGTCTCGTTCACGAGGGTCTGGACGTCCTCGAGGACCGCGAGACGGTCGGCGTCGTTCGGTGCGGTCTGCAGCTTGCCGAGCAGGGCGTCCATCTCGGGATTGCGGTAGCCGAGCACGTTCGACGTCGACTCGCTGTAGAGGTTGCCGTACATCCGGACGAACGGGGATTCGTCGAGGATATTGAACCCGGCGTAGCCGATGTCGTAGTCGTGCAGCGCGTACATCGTCTTGACCAGGTCGTTGATGCTCGTGGCGTTGACGATGTCGACGGTGAACCCGACGGCCTGCAGCATCGACTGGAAAGCGAGCCCGCTCGATTTCGCGGCGGCGTCGTTGAGCCCGACGTACGTGAGCCTGCCGTCGTAGCCGTCGGCCTTGGCCTCGGCCAGCAACTTCTTCGCCGTCTCGGGGTCGTAGCCGGAGCCGGCCACGTCACCGTGCCACTGCGACCAGGGCTGGAACATGTCGCTGCTCGGCATGCCGAACCCGCCCTCGACACGCTCGTTGAACGTGTTCGGATCGAACGCGGCGACGATCGCCTTGCGGACCCGTTCGTCGGACGCGGCGCGGCCCTCACGCTGATTGATGTTGCCGACCCCGCCCATGCTGACGGTGTAGACGTAACCGACGTCGCCGGCCTCGAGTGCGTTGTGGACGACCTCGGCGTTGCGCAGGTAGGCGGCCTGGACTCCGCCGGTGTGCAGGGCGTCGAGCTTCGCCTGCTCACTGACGATGGCGGGGAAGCGCAGCTTGTCCAGGTGCGGCTTCCCGTCCCAGTAGCCCGGATTCGCCGCGAGCACCAGTTCGTCCTGGGAGGCGAACTTCTCGACCGTGAACGGGCCGGCGCCGACCGCGGTGAACTTGCCGCTCGCCATCGACGACGGCGCCACGATCATTCCGGGGCCGGTGGTGAACAGGATCGGGAATTCGTTCCACGGCTGCTTCAGGGTGAACACCACGGTGGACGGATCCGGAGACCGGACTTCGCCGACGGTGGCTGTCCACACCTGGGCGTGGGTGCCCTTCTTCCCCAGATACCGGTCGATGCTCCACTGCACGGCCGCCGCGTCCACCGGAGTGCCGTCGCTGAACTTGGCCCCGTCTCGCAGCGTCAACGTCCACACGGTGTTGTCCTCGTTGGCCGTCAGCGATTGCGCCAGTTGCGGCGAGTACTCCTTCGACTCCGGGTCGTACCGCATCAACACGTCGTAGATCGCAGCCATCTCGCTGCCGCCGGTGGCGCCGCCGTCCTGCCGGTCGGCCGGGTCCAGGCTGCTCACGCCGTTGTACGTGGCGTAGGACAGCGTGCCTCCCGATGTCGGATCGCCGCCGTCGGGCTGCTCGCCGACGATCCCGGTCGCGACCTCGGACGCGTCGGTCGCCGCACCCGATCCGCCGGCGCAGCCGGCCACCAGTACTGTCGCCGCGGCCAGTGCGGTGAACACGCTGCCGACGCGGGTTAGGGGCGATCGTGTCATTCAGAACCTTCTTTCGCGCACAGGGCCGGTCCGCTGTCCGAGTGGCCGGACCGGTGAAGCAAACGATCGACGAGCTCATCGGTGTGACGCGGGACACGTTAATCTAGTTAGTTAGCGTGTCAAGCGTCCTTCTCGCGCTGTGATCGTCGTCTCGTTCGGCGGGGTGGTGGTGTGTGGCGCGAGGGGACCGGCTACCCTGGCAGACGTGTCAGCAACCTATTTCTGGTTTAGCAGACCGGCCCCGGGTGGGTCGGTCGGCGTAACCACGCGCTGACAATCCACCCTAGAGCCGGATGACAGACCGGCTCACTGGGATTCTTCAGTCTTCGAGGGTCGGCCTGAGAACAGGAAACCGAACCCCATGACCGTTATTGCAAACGACCAGCGCCTCGACGATCAGCGCACCGTCAGTATCAGCCCGCTGGTGGCGCCGTCCGTCGTGCGCGGCGAGCACACTCCCGACGAGGTGGCCGCGGCCACCGTCCGTTCGGGCCGCGCCGACACCGTGAACATCCTCAACGGCGATGACGACCGTCTCGTCGTCGTGGTCGGCCCGTGCTCGGTGCACGATCCCGAGGCCGCGATGGACTACGCCCGTCGACTGGCCGCGAAGGCCGAGGAACTGCGGGACGACCTGCAGATCGTCATGCGCGTCTACTTCGAGAAGCCGCGTACGACGCTGGGCTGGAAGGGTCTGCTCAACGATCCGCACCTCGACGGCACCTACGACATCAACACCGGTCTGCGGATGGGTCGCAAGCTGCTGCTCGACATCTCCCGCCTCGGCCTGCCCGTGGGCTGCGAGTTCCTCGATCCGATCATCCCGCAGTACATCGCGGATCTGGTGACCTACGGAGCGATCGGTGCCCGGACCGCGGCCAGCCAGGTGCACCGTCAGCTGTGCAGTGCGCTGTCGATGCCGGTCGGCATCAAGAACTCCACCGAGGGCGACGTCCAGGTCGCGGTCGACGGCACCCGCGCGGCGGCCGCGAGCCACGTGTTCCCCGGCACCGATCTCGAGGGCCAGGCGGCGCTGATCCACACGGTCGGCAATCCGGACTGCCACGTGATCCTGCGTGGCGGCACCGACGGCCCCAATTACGATGCCGAGACGGTCGCCGATACCCTTGCGCGACTGCGTAAGTCGGGTCTGCCGGAGCGGGTCGTGGTCGATGCGAGCCACGGCAACAGCCGCAAGGACCACAACAAGCAGGTCGACGTGGTCACCGATATCGCCGAGCGCATCGAGGCCGGCGAGAAGGGCATCGTCGGCATCATGCTCGAGAGCTTCATCGAGGCCGGGCGTCAGGATCTGACCCTCGGGCAGGCCGACGAGCTCACCTACGGTCAGTCCATCACCGATGCGTGCATCGACTGGGACACCACCGCGGCGACGCTCGATCGTCTCGCAGGCGCGGTTGCCGCTCGCCGCAACTGATTTCGGCTGCAGTCGACCGGGGGCGCGTCCACCCTTCGGGGGTGGCGCGCCCCGCGCCGATGCGGAACTTTGCAGCGGCGCATTTCCGGCGAATTACTTGTGATGATATTGCAGTGTTGCAATTGTGTGACGATAAAGAATGTATGTGAACAAAGGTCATAAACGACGCCGGATGGATTGAAATACGGCGAGTCCTGCGAAAATGTGTGCTTACCATCTCTCTCGGTAAATGTCCGTGAAACCTGAGGGAGTGTGACGTGAAACGAAGGCTTCTAGCTGCAGTAACACTGTTCGCGGGGATGATGCTCGGAATTCTCGGCCTGCCGGGAATTGCAAACTCCGATCCCTTTCCGGTGATCTCGGGGACGATGACGAACACGTGCGCCTCGGACGGAAACCCGGTGGGGGCATGGGTGGAACTCCGCGATGCTGTGACCGATGCGGGCGTGGCGTCCGTGACCACCGGCCCCGGCGGGGTGTTCACGTTCAACGGCATTTCGCCCGGAAACTATCGGGTGAACCTGTACCCGCCGGCCGGGTGCGGTTCCGTACCGCAGTCCGTGGCCGCGGACACCACCAGTGGCAATCCCGTGACCGGTCTCAGCCTCCAGATGGTGAAGGTGTTCAGCATCTTCGGATTCGTCACCGGGTGTCCCGTCGACGCGGGCGATCCGACGAACAACGTCACCGTCAACCTGCGGGACAACACGAACGCCGTCGTTGCGACGACCGCCACGAACCCCAACGGCTGGTACTTCTTCCAGTACAAGCCCGCCCAGGCCGGATACGTGGTGGAGGTGCTGCCGGAGGCCGGGTGCACGGGCGATCCGCTGACCCGGACCGTCGACCTGAGCGTCGGTGACGTCAACGATGTCGACTTCGCGCTGACCCCGGAGTCGTCGGGCTCGCTGGGCTCTCTCGGCTCCCTGGGTTCGAGCGTCTCGGGTGGGTCGAGCGGCTCGCTCGCCCATCTGTTCGGAAGTCTCGGCTCGTCCGGGCCGTAACTGCTCGGTCTTCGACTCCAGTTGCCACCAGGTCCCGTCTCGGGGCCTGGTGGCACACGCCACGATCGGCGCTCTACGCCGCGTCGGCCTGCGGAAATCGTCGGTTCGGGGTGGTCGGTACGCCGCTCGAACCGGGTGGATCCGGCCGAAGGCACCTACGTTGGACAAGTGCCTTCTGCCGTCTGAGCCCTATTCCGGCGCGCAGGTCGCGCGGAAAGGGAGCTCGTAGAAGTGAATGTGCGCAATGCGTGGCGTGCGATGAAGAAGCCGGTGTTCGTGCCGGCGTCGATCGCGATCTTCGCGATGATCGCGTTTGCGGTGGTGTACTCGGGTGCTGCAGAAGGCGCATTCGAATCGCTCAACCGGGTGATCGCCGACGGCGTCGGATGGTGGTACATCCTCGTCGCGACCGGATTCGTGGTGTTTGCGCTGTACTGCGGCATCAGCCGGATCGGCAACATCCGCCTCGGGCGTGACGACGAGGAACCCGAGTTCTCGATGCTGTCCTGGTTCGCGATGCTCTTCAGTGCCGGTATGGGCATCGGGCTCGTGTTCTACGGTGTGGCGGAACCGCTTTCGCACTATGTGAATCCGCCGGAGGCCGGTCGGCTCGACGGCTCGTCCGACGCCGCCGCGAATCAGGCGATGGAACTGACCCTGTTCCACTGGGGCCTGCACGCGTGGGCCATCTACGTCGTCGTCGGCCTGGGCCTGGCGTACATGACCTACCGCAAGGGACGGCCGCTGTCGGTGCGGTGGCTGCTCGAGCCACTGCTGGGCCGCCGCCGCATCGAGGGCCCGATCGGGCATGCGATCGACGTGGTCGCGATCGTGGGCACCCTGTTCGGTGTGGCGACCTCACTCGGGTTCGGGATCCAGCAGATCAGCGCGGGCCTCGACTACCTGGGGTGGGTGGATGTCGACAACTGGCTGATCATCGCCCTGATCGCCGGCGTGACCGCACTCGCGACGTTCTCGGTGGTGTCCGGTGTGACCAAGGGGCTGAAGTGGCTGTCCAACATCAACATGCTGCTCGCCGTGGCGCTGGCCGTCTTCGTACTGCTGCTGGGTCCGACGCTGTTCATCATGCAGTCGTGGGTCCAGAACCTCGGCGGCTACGTCCAGGCCCTGCCGAAGATGGCGTTGCGGACGTCGCCGTTCGCGGAGGACGGGTGGGCCGGCGCCTGGACCATCTTCTACTGGGGATGGTGGATGAGTTGGGCGCCGTTCGTCGGGATGTTCATCGCCCGCATCTCCCGGGGCCGCACCATCCGTGAGTTCGTCTTCGGGGTGCTGCTCGCCCCTACCCTCGTCGGCTCGCTGTGGTTCACGATCTTCGGCGGCTCCGGCATCCTCCGGCAGCGCAACGACGGTGACATGCTCGGCGCGGACGGTGTCGTCGACACCAACACGAGCCTGTTCACCCTCCTCGGCGGGATGCCGCTGGCGACGGTGACCTCCCTCCTCGCGATCGTGGTCGTGATCTTCTTCTTCGTGACCTCGGCCGACTCGGGTTCGCTCGTCATCGACACCCTGTCGACGGGTGGTGACACGGCACCGGTGGTCACGCGCGTGTACTGGACCGTCCTGCAGGGCGTGGTCGCGGCGGTGCTGCTGCTGGTCGGCGGCAGCGGGTCACTGACGGTGCTGCAGACGGCGTCGATCGCGACGGCGGTGCCGTTCTCGGTGGTGCTGGTCCTGGCTTGCCTCTCGATGCTCAAGGCGTTCCGGTACGAGGTCGCCGCCACGCCGCGGTACGTCCGGATCTCGTCGGGCGGTGCGGGCCGGCCGGCCGGGGACCGTGGCCGACGGCCCACCGTTTCGACGACGCTGGCGGGGCTGACGTCGTCCCCACCGGGCCTGTCCGGATCGGCCGACGGCTCGCACCGGATCATCGCCGTGCACGAGGTTCCGAACGGTGCGGTCACCGTCGATCCGGACTCGGGTGTGGTCACCCTCGACGACACCGCCAGGGCCACGGACCCGCTCGGCGGCGAGGTGTTCGACACCCCGGAGTTCGCGGACTCGGCGGAGGGGCAGGCTCGGCAGCCCGCCCCGGCCGAAGCGCCGTAGGAAGCGGGACAAGTCGACGGAACCGCGGACCTGACGATCGGCCCGGGTGGCCGATCCTGTCGGACCCCGGACGTAGCGTCGGCACATGGGATACGAAATTCAGATCACAGTCGATTCGAAGGACCCGCACCTGCAGGCCAAGTGGTGGGCGAGGGCGCTGGGCTGGCAGGTCGAGCCCAGCGACGAGCAGTTCATCCGCGGTCTCGTCGCCGCCGGCCACGCGCAGGAGTCGGACACCCTGGTGTTCGAGGGCGTACTCGTGTGGCGGGAGGGCGCGGCCATCCGCGATCCCGAACAGCCGCAACGCCCGCGGATGCTGTTCCAGCAGGTCCCGGAGGGCAAGTCGGTGAAGAACCGGCTGCACCTCGACGTCCGCGTCGGGGATCGTCGCGAGGAGGTGGCAGCCGAACTCGTTGCCGCCGGGGCGTCGATCCTCCATCGCGGGCAGCAAGGCCCGAACGTCTGGATCACGATGACCGACCCCGAGGGCAACGAGTTCTGCGTGTCCTGAGCGGTCAGTCCACCGCGTCCACGGCCTCGAGGACCGGCGCCGCTGCGGTGCGGGGCGCGAACGACAGCCCCACCCGCAGTGCTCCGGCCGCCTCGAGCAGCGCATCGACGCCGGCGCGACCGTAGCCGGTGAGATTGACGAAGGCGTGGACCAGGCCGCGGTGGACACGCAGAGTTGTCGGCACGCCTGCCGCGCGGAGGCGTTCGGCGTACTCGACACCCTCGTCGCGCAGGACGTCGAAGCCCGAGACGGCGATGTACGCCGGCGGCAGTCCGGTGAGGTCCGTGGCGAGGATCGGCGACGCGCGAGGATCGGTGCGGTGCTGCTCGTCGGGGACGTAGTGGCCTGTGTACCAGTTCATCTGGGGTTCGGTGAGGAAGAATCCGTCACTGAACAGGCCGTAGGACGGCCGCTTGGCCGTCATGTCCAGCCACGGGAAGAACAGCATCTGGAACGCCGGCGGGGTGGCGTCGGCGCGGGTGACCTGGGAGACCACTGCGGCGAGATTGCCGCCGGCGCTGTCGCCGGCCACCGCGATACGGTCCGGGTCGACGCCGAGCGTCGACGCGTTCTGCACCGCGAACCGGAACGCGGCCACGGCGTCGTCCGCCGCGGCGGGAAACTCGTGCTCGGGTGCCAGCCGGTAATCCACTGCCAGCACCGCGATCTCGGCGTGCCGGGCGAGGAACCGGCAGAGGGAGTCGTGACTGTCGAGGCTGCCGAGAACGAAACCGCCACCGTGGAAGTAGACCAGTAGCGGCGCCGCCGGGGGCAGGCCCTCCGGGCGGTACATGCGCGCGGGGATCGCGCCCGCCGGGGTGGGGATCGTCATGGTCTCGACCGACGCCATCGGGATCGGGCGTCCACTGACCAGCCGTGCCTCCATGTCGATCTGGGCGCGGGACTGCGCGAGGGGCAGTTCCTCGAAGTCGGAGTCCGGGAGCAGCGCGAGCATGCGCAGCATCAGTTGGATCTCGGTGTTCAGCTCCTGGCCGTCGACGCGGATCGGGCGGCCGGCGAGGATCCGCTGGATCGGGGAGGGCAGCGACCCGGCGATCGTGGCCGCGGTGCGGACCGCGGATTCGAGCACTGACTCCAGCAGAGACGTCTTCATAGATGTTCGTCCTCTCGCAGCGGACCCGGCCGTCGTGTGCCCGGGCATGGAAGCGAAGTCTGTCAACTGACCGACTTGGACACAAGGGTGAAAACCGAGCCGAGCCGAGCCGGAACATTCGATGAAGATAACTCTGGTCCTCGAAGTGAACGGACACTACGCTGCCGACAACATGCGAGTGAGGGTCGGGAAAGGTTGCAATGCCATATATTTCGGTCGAACAACGACGCAGGGATCTGATCGACGCCGCGATCCGTGTCACGGCCGAGGTGGGGCTCGCCGCCGCGAGTACCCGAGCGATCTGCGCCGAGGCCGGCGTACAGCAGAGCGTGTTCCACTACTGCTTCTCCTCGAAGGAGGAGTTGCTGCGGGAACTCACCCGTGAGGTGGTCGCGGGAATGGTCGAGAGTGCGGTCGCGAGCCTGTCGCCGGGCGCCGACGTCCGGGAGTCCATCCACAAGGGGCTCTACGGGTTGTGGCAGACGATGCGCGTGCAGCCGGAGAAGCAGTTGGTGTTCTTCGAGCTCACGGTCGGTGCATTGCGCACGCCCGATCGCAGCGACATCCCGGAATGGCAGTACCGCGAGTACTACGCGTCCACCGGCATGTTCCTCGAGCGTCTCGCGGAGACCGCGGAAATCGAATGGACCGTGCCGATTCCGATCCTCAGCCGGATGGTCACGACGACCATCGACGGTCTGATCCTGGGATGGTTGGCCGATCGGCGTGCCGACGAGGTGGAGGCCTCACTCGAGGCGTTCGCCGCGATGTTCGCGGGACTGGCGGTCCGGGCCGAAACGTAAAGCGCGCAAATCGCCCGAAACGGTTACGCTCTCCGCTAGTCCGATCGGAGGGGGTCCCGTGGCGAATCCAGCCAAGATGTGGAGTTCGGTGTTCGCCGCTGCCGCAGTGGCACTGGTCGTGAGCGGGTGCTCGACGGCGCCCGACGAATCGGAGAGCGCGAGGCAGGCCGCGGCCTTCCCCGAGATCTACGCACAGACCATCGAGTGGAGTGCGTGTGGTGACGACTTCGGTCTCGGCGACGCCCGAGCCGAGCGACTCGCGGCTCGCGGCGCCCCGGTCGACACCTACCGGTGCGCCACCGTCGCGGCCCCACTCGACTGGAACGACACCGGTAACCGGGAGACGATCGAGCTTGCCGCCGTGCATATTCCGTCGACCGGCGACGGCGAGCCGATCGGCACGCTGCTCAGCAACCCCGGAGGACCGGGGGAGAGCGGGCTGGCCCTGGCGACCGCCCTCCCGACCGTGGAACGATTCGGATCGATCCTGGACCGGTACGACCTGCTCGGTTTCGACCCGCGCGGGATCGGCCGGAGCACGCCGGTGGACTGTGACGAGGTGTCCGACATCCGGGAGCTGAACCTCGCGATGTGTGCCGTCGACCAGCCGATCGCGCTGTCGATGGGCACCTCTCAGGTCGCCCGCGACATGGATCTGCTGCGCTCCCTGATGGGCGACGACTCGATGCACTACCTGGGCTATTCGTACGGCACGATGCTCGGCGCCACCTATTCGACGCTCTTCCCGGAGCGGGTGGGGCGCATGCTCCTGGACAGTGCCTCCGCCAGCGACTGGGCGAGTCCGGTCGGGGACTTCAACCAGTCGGCGGCCATCGCCCGTGAGACCAGTGCGCTCCTCGAAGGGTGCGGCAGCCTGTATCAGGCGACCGCCTGCCCCATCGGCGGCCAATCGGCGCTCGTGGAGGCGGTGGCTCGTTTCGACGATCAGCCGATGATCGCGAGCGACGGCACCGAGGTCACCGGGCAGACGCTGTACGCGTATCTCACCACCGCCCTCTACCAGAGAGCAGCGGGACGAGAGTTGGTGCTCGAGAGCGTGGGCGCTGCGATCTCCGGTGACCAGGAGCAGGTCGACACGATCGCCGAGGAGATGACGGGCGGCGGGGCGGCGGTCCGCTTCGACGGCAACATCGTGCGGTGCCACTCCTTCCCGAACGATCCGGGTCTGCCGCAACTGGTCGAGCACATCGAACAGGTCGGGCTGCCGGAGGTGATGGGCGGCCCCGAGATCAACGACGACACCCTGCGGGACTTCGTCGACCTCTCCTGCGCCGCGCTACCGAACAGCGGGGACGACATCACCGACTCGTTCTCGGGTTCCCCGGATGCCCCGATCCTCGTCATCGGCATCACCGGTGACCACGCGACCCCGTACGAGGGCGCCCAGGAACTCGTGCGGCAGCTGGGCAACGCCCGGCTCCTCACCCTCGAGGGTGTCGGGCACACGGTGTCGTTCTCGAACCGTTCCTCCTGCGCCGACGACATCGCGACCGCCTACCTGCTCGACGGCGAACTGCCGCCCGAGAACACGGTCTGCACGGACGACTAGGGCCACCAGCGCGCCGACCCCCGCCTGCTAGCGGTATGCGCCGGGCGTCGAACCGGTCCACCGCTTGAAGGCGCGGCGGAAGGCGCTGGGTTCGGAGAAGCCGAGGCGGGCGGAGAGTTCGTCGACGGGTTCGCCGCGTCTCAGGGCGGCGATGGCGGCGTCGCGCAGCACTTCCTCGCGCAGGTTGTTGAGTGAGGTGCCTTCCTGGCGGAGCAGTCGGCGCAGGTGCGGCACGCTGATCGAGAGCATCTCCGCGATCTCGTCCGCGGTGCAGGTCCGTCCGCGTACCCCCATCTCGAGGACGCGACGGACCTGCGCGGACGCTGTGCTGTCGTAGTCACGTTCGGAGAGAAGAAGATTCGGTGACTCGCGCAGGTACTCGGCGAGACTCTGCTCGTCCTGGATGAGCGGGGCACGCAGGATCGCGTTGTCGAATTCGAGGGTGGCGACGCTCGCGCCGAACGTGACGGGGACACCGAAGATGCTGTCGTAGTGCTTCGCGAACCGCGCGTCGGGTTGCGGGTAGGGGATCAGCACGGACCGCAGTTTGACGCGTCGGCCCACCAGCCAGGCCGCGAATCGGTGCAGCAGGATCAGTTCGAAGTCCGTGACCAACCGGAAGGCCTCGTCGACGAACTCGGGGGAGACCGCGTCCCGGACGTCGACGCGCACCTCGAGCCGGGTCGACTCGTCGCCGGGGATGAGCGTGATCGGCGGCACCGGCAGGGCCCGGGTCACGTCCGCCATCCGTTCCAGGGCGCTGCCGAGGTCGGGCCGGTGGATCAGTGACAGGCAGATCAGTCGGAACGTGCCGCGCGGCACGGGGGACGAGCCGATGCCGAACAGTTCGTCGTCGGTGAGCTGCCACGTGGCCTGGGTGAACGCCGTGACCTGCTCCGGTGTCAGTCGCGTGCGGGGATCCTCGAGCGAGGCCACGTCGATTCCCACTGCCGCTAGTGTCGCGGACAGGTCGGCTCCGGCGGTTTCGGCGAGGTGCAGTGCGCGACGGAGGAAATCCGCCGGGATCGTCGGCAGGCTCACGTCGGCATCTCGAGCCGGCGTAGTCGCGACACCGCCTCCGTCAGCACGTCCTCCCGCTTGCAGAACGCGAAGCGCACCAAGTGATTCCACTGATCATGATGGTCGGTGAAAACGCTGATCGGTACCGCGGCGACCCCGACACGTTGCGGCAGCGTCCGGCAGAACTCGACGCCGTCGCGGGTGCCGAACGCGCTGATGTCGGCGCACAGGAAGTACGTGCCGCCGCCCGAGTACACGTCGAACCCGGTGTCCTGCAGCGCCGTCGCGAGCAGGTCGCGTCGGCCCTGCAACTCGTCGCGCATGGCGGTGACCCACGCCTGCTCGTGCTCGAGGGCGTGCGCCACGGCGGGCTGGAACGGGCCGCCGGCCACGAACGACATGAACTGCTTCGCGGCGCGGACGGCGTCGATCAGTTCCGCGGGCCCGAGCGCCCACCCGGTCTTCCAGCCGGTCACGTTGAACGTCTTCGCGGCGCTCGACACTGTGACGGTGCGCTCGTACATGCCCGGCAGCGATGCCATCGGCGTGTGGGTGAGGCCGTCGAACACCAGATGCTCGTACACCTCGTCGCTGAGCACCAGAAGGTCGCGCTCGCAGGCGAGTTCGGCGACGGCCAGCAACTCGGCCTCGGTGAACACCGTCCCGGTGGGGTTGTGCGGCGAATTGACCACCAGCATCCGGGTGTTCGGGGTGATCGCGGCGCGCAGGGCGTCGACGTCGAGCGTGTACCGGTCGCCGTCGCGGACCAGTGGCACGGACCTGCGGACCGCGCCGGCCAGCGCGACGGCGGCGGCGTACGAGTCGTAGTACGGCTCGATCAGGACCACCTCCTCGCCGGGTTCGACGAGTCCGAGGATGGTCGCGCTGATCGCCTCGGTCGCACCGACGGTGACCAGGACCTCCGAGTTCGGGTCGTGCGAGAGGCCGTAGCGGGCGGCGCGGTCGGCGACGATCGCCTGCCGCAGCACCGGCATGCCCGGACCCGGCGGGTACTGGTTGAGGCCGTCCGCGATGGCCCGTTGCGCGGTCTCGAGCATCGACGCGGGACCATCGGTGTCGGGGTAGCCCTGGCCCAGGTTGATCGCGTCGTGCTCGGTGGCCAGTGCCGTCATCTCGGCGAAGATCGTGGACGCGAACGGGCGCAGTCGCGAGACGGTGCGGGAACGGGGCGCTGCGGGCATTTGTCCAGCGTAGCGGCGGGGACGCCGCCGGCCGAACCCGGCCGTGTCACGTTTTCGGGTGCTGCCTCGTCCACAGGACGTACGGGCGCAACCGGCGCCCGGCGCAGATCCGGGAAGCAGGAGGACGTCATGGCTCGCATTCACGCAGTGACACCGCAGGAGGCCGGTCCGTTGGTGAAGGCCGCCTACTGGTACGCCGGTCGGCGCTTCGGTGAGGTTCCCGAACCGTTCGCGGTCCTGGCCAACCACCGCAAGCTCTTCACGGTCTCGGCGCGGCACGAGATGGGTGCGCAGAAGGCGTCGACGGTGCTGCCGCCGAACGTCCGCGACATCGCCGTGTACCGGACCGCGTGGACGGTCGGGTGCTCGTGGTGCGTCGACTTCGGCACCATGCTCCAGCGTCTCGAGGGACTCGACATCGACCGGTTGCAGCACATCGCCGACTACGACACCTCGCCGCTCTACAGCGACGACGAACGCGCCGCGATCGCGTACGCCGACGCCATGACGCAGACGCCGACCACCGCGACCGACGAACAGGTGACCGACCTCGAACGCCGGTTCGGCCGCGACGGCGTCGTGGAACTGACCTACCAGATCGCGCTGGAGAACATGCGGTCCCGGATGAACTCGGCGCTGGGCATCCACGACCAGGGTTTCAACTCCGGTGACGCGTGCCGGGTGCCGTGGGAGACGGAGGAGTCGGCGACGCAGGAGACGCGGAAAGCCTGATCCCGCCGTGCTTCTCGGGGTTCGCGATGTCGTAGGCCGCCCACACCCGGCCGTCGCGCACGGTGAAGCCGGTGACGCGCCCCGCGAAGCCCGGGTGGGTGTCGTCGCCGGGGGAGCCGTGGCTGACGAACCCGAGCTGACCGTTGACCAACGCCGGTGTCGCGGCGAGGAACGTCTCGAGGCCGTACCTGTGTGCGAGCCCGAGGAAGAACCGGGCGGTGTGGTCGGCACCGGTGATGACGTTGACGGCCGTGCGGGTGGTGCCGTTCGCGTCGCCGATGGTGATCGCGTCCGGATGCAGCGCCGCGAGGACGGCGTCGAGGTCGCCGGCGGCCATCGCGGTCATCAAACGCGTGACCGCCTCGGCATGCACGGCGTCCGGCACCGGTGGCGGGGCGTCGGCGACCGCGCGTCGGGCCCGGGACGCGAGTTGACGGGCGGACGCGACGCTCACCGACAGCACGTCGGCGATCTCGCCGAACGGCACCCCGAAGCCGTCGTGCAGCACGAACGCCACCCGCTGGTCCGGGGTGAGCGTGTCCAGCACGACCAGCGCGGACAGGCGGTTCTCCCCCTGCCGGACGACGGATTCGAGCGGATCGGGCATGGCCGACGGCGTCAGGTCCGTCACGATCGGCTCGGGCAGCCACTGGCCGACGTAGCGCTCCCGCCGGGCCGTCGCCGACCGTAGGCGGTCGAGGCAGAGGCGTCCGACGACGGTGGTCAGCCACGCCCGCAGGTCGTCGATCCGGTCGGTGTCGGCACCGGCGAGGCGCAGCCACGCGTCCTGCACGGCGTCCTCGGCGTCGGTGACGCTTCCGGTGAGGCGATACGCCGCCGACAGCAGGTGGCTGCGATGGGATTCGAACGAGTCCGCGAGGGTCGGGACGCTCATGCCGCGATCCTACGGCGGCGACGTGCTCAGGGGCGGACGGTCAGGATCTGGTTGAGGGTGCCCACCGGCCCGTGCAGGTCGTGGATCACGCTGCTGGTGAGTCCGAGGCCGGTCGGCCCGAACGACACCGTCGTGTCGAAGCCGACCCATTCGCCGCGGGGCAGGGTGAACAGGTGCGCCGTCAGATCGACGTTGGGGAAGGCGACGTCCTCAGGTCGGGCCCGCGCCGCCATCCCGTTGGCGATGTCGAACAGGGTGGCCGCCCGCGCGAGCGAGCCGATCGCCTCGCCTTCCACCAGATCGTGGGGCGTGCGCACCCAGTACGCTGCCCGTCCCGGTTCGGTGTGGACCCGGCGGACGTCGGCGGTCGCGATGAACCCGCCACCCCAGACGGTGGTCGGATCCCACGCCGGCATCTCCTCCGGCGCCGCGATCCTTGGGAAGGCGGAGCCCGCCAGGGCCTCGGTGTCGCCCTCGCGCATCAGCCACGCGCGCATCCGCACGGCCGGTCGGCCGTCGTGCGCGAGAGTCGCTTCGACGAGTTCGATCGTGCGGCCCGGCCGCAGGACCGTCACCGACGTCTCGACGCTGTCCATCGGGAGCGTGCCGAGGATGTCGTAGGACAGTCGCGCGATGACGAGGCCGTCGTCGCGCCGCCGGTCACGGTCGAGTTCGACGACATGCGTCAGCAGGCCGATGGCAGGGGCGATGTGCTGTTCGTCGGCGTTCCAGGCGCCGCTGACGTGCTGCGTCGGACGGAAGGCGTGATCGCCCTCCCGCTTGAAGTAGGCCACGGCGCCTCCTGCTCGTCTCCCGGGACGGCGGTGATCGTCCCGCTCGGACGGTAACACGGAAGATCGACCCTGAAAACGAATGTTCGACCCATGAGTCGAACTTTTGGGACGGGGCATCCACCGATGTCGGGGAGTCGCGACGGCCGGGCTGGACGAACAGTCGGCCGGGCCGGACGAACAGTTGGCCGGGCTAGACGAACAGTCGCAGCGCGCACGCGACGACCGCGGCGCGCGCCGCGGCCCGGTCCTCGCTGTCCGGGCGGATCCACACCGCCGACTGGTTGAGGATTCCGTGGAGGCACTGCATCGCCACATCGACGTCGGGGCACGTGAACTCGCCGACGGCCACGCCGCGCTCGACCACCTGCCGGAAGACGCCGTCGTGCCGGCGTCGCATCGACTTCATCGAGTCCTGGATGGCCGGCGGCCAGGGCCGGGGCCACGAGAAGACGGTCGCGACCTCGGGGGCGGTCTCGGTCAGGATGCGCACCTGCTCGTCCACCAGGGCGCCGAGGAGGGCGGTGGGCGACGGGTCGTCGACTTCCGCCGCACGCTCCGCGAGCCGCGTCATGACCTCCTCGGTCAGGACGTCGAGGGCGGCGCCGACCAGCTCGTCCTTGGATCGGAAGTAGTGGTACAGAGTCGCTTTGGCGATGTCCGTCCGTTCCGCGACGTCCTCGAGGTTCATCCCCTGGTAGCCGTGGGTGGACAGGATGCCGATCGCGGTTGTGACGATCTCGCTCTTGCGGCGGTCCCGGCGCCGCGCGACCCGGCTGGATCGGTGGTGCTGCCCCGTGGCGTTCATCCATCCTCCGTGCACGCCGGATGGTTCCCGGCCGTCGTCGATCGGTGCCTGTCGCCGAGCCAGCATAGTCAGCGGGTCGGCGCCGGGAGGAGGGCGCGCGCGTCGGACATTTGTCCGCTTTGTAACCCCGATCACATGGATGTGACCCTGGGTAACGGATAGATGTAGCGTGTTCTGCGTCTCTTCGGGGCGAGCTTGGAGGGCCGGCGGCGATGAACATGGTGTCGAAGCTGGCGAAGGTGCAGATCGTGGCCTTCCTGATCCTCGCCGTCGTGAGCATCGTCTTCGTGGGCGGCAAGTATGTCCGCCTCGACAATCTCCTCGGGTTCGGCCGGTACTCCGTGTTCGTCGACCTGCCGTCGTCCGGCGGCATCTTCACCAACGCCGAGGTCACCTACCGCGGCGTGCCGGTGGGCCGGGTCGGGGACCTCACGCTCACCGCCGACGGTGTCCGGGTGGAACTGCACCTCGACGACGACGGCCCGGAGGTGCCCGCGTCCGCGGCGGCCGTCGTCGCCAACCGGTCGGCGATCGGCGAACAGTACGTGGACCTGCAGCCCGACCGGGATTCCGGGCCGTACCTGACCGACGGCGCGGTGATCGACATCCGCGACGCCACCGTCCCGATCCCCGTCGAGGACCTCATCGCGTCGGTCGACTCGCTCGCGCGCTCGGTCCCGACCGACAGCCTGCACACCGTCGCCACCGAGCTGGGGAAGGCGTTCGACGGCCAGGGCGACAACCTGCGGGTCGTCGTCGACTCGCTGGCCGACCTCGCTCGTGAGGCCTCCGCCGCGCTGCCGCAGACCCTGGACCTGGTCTCCGACGGCCGCACCGTGCTCGACAGTCAGGCGGACCAGGCGTCGTCGATCCGTTCGTTCAGTTCCGATCTCGATGCGCTCGCCGCGCAGCTGCGTTCGAGCGATCCGGACGTGCGCCGACTGATCGGCACCGGCACCGCCACCGGCGACGAGGTGGGGGCGCTGGTCCGCGACAGCGGCGCCGACCTCACCGAGGTGCTGTCGAACACCCGGCAGATCGCCTCGCTCGCGCCGGGGCGGGAGGCCTACCTGCGCACCGCGCTGCAATTGCTGCCGGCGCTGCCGGTGGCGGCGCGCGCCGTCGCGCCGGGCGACGGCACCATCCACTTCGGCATCATCCTCGAGACCGGCAACCCGCCGGTGTGCACGCTCGGCTACGAGAGCACCCACGAGACGCTCGCCGAGATGAAGCGCCGCGACCCGGACTTCGACGACACCCGTGACGATTTCCCCTTCTCGTCGGACGTGCGGTGCCTCGTCCCGCAGGGCAGCGTCACCGGTGTCCGCAACGCCGAACGCGCGGTCCTCGCCGACCCGACGGTGCCGCAGCCGTGGGACCCGACACCCAAGCGGGCCCCGGATGCGTTGGACCTCAACCCGATTGCGTCCGCGATCGCAACCCTCATGGGCATCGATCCGCTGCGCTGACGGCCCGCTCCGGGAACGGGACACGGTGGTAATTGCGGAACCGGGCTGCGGAATTCGCCGATGTGCGAGAGACTGAGCTGACCCCTAGCAGGAGGTCGCCGCGTATGGAACTCCGATCGAATGGGTCTCTACCCGGAGAAATTCGACCAGCGCTGTTGCAGGACTTCGATCTTCGGAGTTCGAGCCCGATCCCCGCGGTGTTGTGGTGGGTCGCCCTGATACTTGTGGTCGCCGTGGTGCCGGCCCTGGCGACGGTCCTGCTGATGGGGTCGGTCGCCCTCGCGATGGTGATGGCTCTGGTCACCGTCGGTGGCGTCGGCCTTGCGGCACTGATGATCTGACGCCGTCACCGCCCCCACCCCGATCGGGGTGAATCACATCAGTGCAATTCCTTCGGTAGTTCGGACGGATCGAGCAACACGAACTTGTTGTCCGCCGCGCGCACCGTCTCCGACATCGAGATGTTCTTGCGCAGCAGATTTCCTCGACGTCGTCGATGACGGGCGGTGGCGGGCAGTCGAGTTCCTGCCGACACCGGCGTCGTACTACGAGGATC
>NZ_JPOC01000002.1 GCF_000738775.1 Prescottella defluvii | reverse complement strand
GAGGTAACGGTGGGGAACGGAACCGGGGTGGGCCTCAGAGCCGTGTCGACGGTGGGGACGGTGGAGGATCTGGTGCAGTTCGGCCGGTTCGCCGCGGGTGTCGGCGGCGAGCCACTGCGTGCTCTCGACCTCTACCGGGAGCCGATTCGGATCCAGGTCGTCGGCCGTGCCGGATCCGGTCGAACCACGACCGTCCGCCTACTCGAGCGGGCCGGGTTCACGGACGTGTTCGAGACCGCGGCCGTCGACGCCCCCGGAACGGCGGATCCCGAACTGGACGGTGACGTCGTCGTCTACGTGCTGGCCGGCGGACTCCGGACGCCCGACGTCGAGGCGCTGCGGCGCGCACCGAGTGCTGTCACCGTCGCGATCCTCGGCAAGGCCGACATGCACGGGTCCTGGGCGGCGGCGTGGGCAGCGGTCGCCCCGCCGCGGCGCGGTCCGCCGCGGCGCGGTCCGCCGGGGCACCGCCCGACGGCCCGGCGAACCGGCATCGAGCCGAGTCCGCGGTCAGGCGGGCCCGCGTCCGGGACGCAGTGCGGACCGCCGCGGGGCGCCCATGACGGACATCGGCGGGTTCCCGCCCGACGCGCAGCGAATCGTCGAGCGGTGGAACCCGGACGGGCTGCGGGAATGGCGAGACGGTGCCCGAACCGGAGCCCGGTCCGTGCACGTGGTCGCGGTGCGTGGGATCGAACCTCGACCGATCCTCGACGCTCTCGCATCGTTCGACCCGATCCTCGACGCACCCGGCGGTGCCGCCGTCGTGGTGATGCTGCTCGACGTGGCGTCCGTCCTGGGGAAGGACGAACTCGCCGCGCTCGACGCGGCCGCCCGCGACGTCGAACGGGTGGTCTTCGTGGCGAGCGGCACCGGCGATCATCCGGACCGGGACGCGGTGCTGGCGCGGGACGAGACGCTGCTGCGGGCGCACTCGACCCGTTTCGCCGACGTCCGGGTCCTGTCCTCGCCGGACCGGCTGACCGCGGCGGTACGCGCCGCACTCGCCGTCGACCCGCACACCACCGCCGACCGCAACGCGCGGCGCGGCGCAGTCACGCTGGTCGAACGGACCTGCCGGCAGATCACCGCCACCGCCAAGGCCCTGCGCGACGGCAGCGACGAGGCCGCCGCCGCGCTCCGGGCCCGCAAGACCGGGCTCGCGATGGAACGGGACGGAGGACGGGCCGAGCGGCTCGGCCGGCTGCGCGCCGACATCCAGCGCGCCCGCGTCGACCTCCTCCACGAGGCCGGTGGCCGGGTCCGGGCGGTGTCGGCGACCGCCCGCACGGAGATCGACCGTGCGGGTCGCCGCGAACTGGTGGCCTTCCCGGCCCGGATGAGTGGCCTGGTCGACGCTGCCACCACCGACGTCGACGCCGCCGTCGAGCGGCACCTGGGAGAACTGGTCCGCCGGGCCGGGGTGTCCGGCATCGCCCCGCCGGTCGTGGGCCGTCCGGCGCTGCCGTCGGGGCCGGAGCCACGACACCGCGGAGTCGAGGACGGGATGATGGTCGTCGTCGGCGCATCGGCGGGCGTGGGCCTGGGCCGTCTGGCGGTGGCGCCGATCTCGATGGTGCCGGCGCTCGACATCGCGACCATCCCCATCACCCTCGCCCTCGGTGGGGCCGCGGCCTGGTGGCTGGCCCGGTCACGGCGCCTGATCGCGGACCGGGCCCACCTGCGGCAGTGGGTGTCGGACACGACCGCGCAGCTGCGTTCCGAGCTGGAACAGCGGGTGCTGGGGCGGATCCTCGAGACGGAGGCCGCGGTGGGCGCCCGCATCGTCGCGGACTGTCGCGTCGCCACGGTGGCCGTCGACGAGGAACTGGCGGCCCTCGATGTCGAGGCGCGACGTCTCGCGACCGAACGCAGTGGCCGTCTCACATCCTGCGAGCGGGACCACGCCGCCCTCACCCGGGTTCTCGACGCGCTCGCGGCGGCGACGGACACGATGGAACCGGGCGGCGTCGGCGCGCGTCCAACGTCGTAGCCACACTTGTAGTGGCCCGACCAGCGGGAGGCATCATGATCACCACCGACGATGTGGCGGGACACCTGCCGGACATCGATCCGGCGTCGTTCGGCACCGATTCGGGTGCGGTGCACCTGACCGGGCTCGTGCACGACATCGACGGTGACGGCATCCTCGACACCCGGACTTTCGAGGTCGACGACGCGATGATCGTCGCGACCGACCTCGACGGTGACGGTGACGCCGACAACCTGGCCATCGTCACCGGCGACGGCGACTACTCGGCCTGGGAATTCCATCGGGACGCCGACGGCCGCGAACGGTGGGAACGCACCGATTCGGGCACCCTCGGGGGATGAGGAACATGCAGGTCCACGGCGGGTAGCGCCCGACGGTGCCGTCTGAATCGTTCCTGTGACCTAACCGACGACACCCGGTTCCCCCAAGCCGGACGCGCGGCGTTAACCTCTATAGCTAGGACACCCGGCACCCGTGTCCTTCGTTCGTTGTCCACGGTGACGTACGTGAGCAGCAGCGGAGTGGGCGGGCTGCACCCCGCCGAGAGGGGGAAATCGGTTCGGCTTACCTCTCAGCCCCGTTTTGTGCGGGGCTGACGTGGTTGGATCGGTTCCCGGCCCCACCCCAGGAGAGTTTGATGACCTCAGCGACCATCCCCGGTCTGAACGGAACTGACGGCACACCCCCCACTGAGCACAGCGAGTTGCTCGCCTGGGTGCAAGAGGTTGCCGAGCTGACCCAGCCCGACCGGGTCGTCTTCGCAGACGGCTCCGACGAGGAGTGGGAGCGCCTGACCGATCAGCTCGTCGAGGCCGGGACGTTCACCCGTCTCAACGAGGAGAAGAAGCCGAACTCGTTCCTCGGCAACTCCGACCCGTCCGACGTCGCGCGCGTCGAGTCCCGCACCTACATCTGCTCCGAGAAGCAGATCGATGCCGGCCCCACCAACAACTGGATGGCGCCCGCCGAGATGCGGACCCTCATGACGGACCTGTACCGCGGCAGCATGCGCGGTCGCACCATGTACGTGGTGCCGTTCTGCATGGGTCCCCTCGGCGCCGACGACCCGAAGCTGGGCGTCGAGATCACCGACTCCGAGTACGTCGTCGTCTCGATGCGCATCATGACCCGCATGGGCAAGGCTGCGCTCGAGAAGATGGGCACCGACCGCCCGTTCGTGAAGGCGCTGCACTCCGTGGGCGCGCCGCTCGCCGAGGGCCAGGCCGACGTTGCGTGGCCGTGCAACGACACCAAGTACATCACCCACTTCCCCGAGACCCGTGAGATCTGGAGCTACGGCTCCGGCTACGGCGGCAACGCGCTGCTCGGCAAGAAGTGCTACTCGCTGCGCATCGCGTCGGCGATGGCTCACGACGAGGGCTGGCTGGCCGAGCACATGCTCATCCTCAAGCTGATCTCGCCGGAGAACAAGAACTACTACGTCGCGGCCGCGTTCCCGTCGGCGTGTGGCAAGACCAACCTCGCGATGATCCAGCCGACCATCCCCGGCTGGCGCGCCGAGACCCTCGGCGACGACATCGCGTGGATGCGCTTCGGCGAGGACGGCCGCCTGTACGCGGTCAACCCGGAGTTCGGTTTCTTCGGCGTCGCGCCGGGCACCAACCACGGCTCCAACCCCAACGCCATGAAGACGGTCGAGGCGGGCAACACCCTGTACACCAACGTCGGCCTGACCGACGACGGTGACGTGTGGTGGGAGGGTCTGGAAGAGACCCCCGAGCACCTGATCGACTGGAAGGGCAACGACTGGACCCCCGAGTCCGGTACCAACGCCGCCCATCCGAACTCGCGCTACTGCACCCCGATGTCGCAGTGCCCGATCCTGGCCCCCGAGTGGGACGACCCGCAGGGTGTGCCGATCTCGGCGATCCTGTTCGGTGGACGTCGCAAGACCACGGTTCCGCTGGTCAGCGAGTCGTTCGACTGGCAGCACGGCACCTTCCTCGGTGCGACGCTGTCGTCCGAGCAGACCGCTGCCGCCGAGGGCAAGGTCGGCGCCGTGCGCCGCGACCCGATGGCGATGCTGCCGTTCCTCGGCTACAACGCCGGCGACTACCTGAACCACTGGATCAACCTCGGCAAGAACGCCGACGCGGACAAGCTCCCCAAGATCTTCTACGTGAACTGGTTCCGTCGTGGCGAGGACGGCCGCTTCCTGTGGCCCGGTTTCGGCGAGAACTCCCGCGTGCTGAAGTGGATCATCGACCGCATCGAGCACAAGGTCGACGCCGTCAGCACCCCGATCGGCTACGTTCCGACGTCGGCCGACCTCGCTCTCGACGGCCTGGACGTCGAGCAGGCTGACGTGGACGAGGCGCTGGCCGTCAACGTCGACGAGTGGAAGGCTGAAATCCCGCTCATCGAGGAGTGGCTCGAGTTCCTCGGCGAGAAGGTGCCGTCCGGTGTCCGCGACGAGTTCGAGGCTCTGAAGCAGCGCCTCGGCTGATCTTCATGCTTCGCCCGAATGTCACATCGGTTCAGTTCGACTGAACCGATGTGACATTCGGCGTTTCCGGGGGTGACGGCGATAGTGCGGGCACCCGGAATTATGTCGACGTACGTATACGTTCGTACTTGTGTGGACCCGGTGGAGTTCGGTTCACGGCAGGATGGTGCAATGAACCAACCTGACAGCAACAGACACCGACCCGGCTGCCGACGTGGCCACGAGGAGGATCCGGCATGGGGATCTACAACAACGTCACCGAGCTGGTCGGACGCACCCCACTGGTGCGCCTGAACCGTCTCACCGAGGGCCTCGGCGCCCAGGTGGTCGCGAAGCTCGAGTTCTACAACCCGGCCAACAGCGTCAAGGACCGCATCGGTGTCGCGATCATCGACGCCGCGGAAGCGTCCGGCGAGCTGAAGCCCGGCGGCACCATCGTCGAGGGCACGTCGGGCAACACCGGCATCGCGCTCGCCATGGTCGGCGCGGCCCGCGGTTACAAGGTCATCCTGACGATGCCGGAGACGATGTCCGTCGAGCGTCGCGTCATGCTCCGCGCGTTCG
This sequence comes from Prescottella defluvii, assembly GCF_000738775.1. Classification (GTDB taxonomy): domain Bacteria; phylum Actinomycetota; class Actinomycetes; order Mycobacteriales; family Mycobacteriaceae; genus Prescottella; species Prescottella defluvii. The sequence continues at coordinate 60,226 of NZ_JPOC01000002.1, read as the reverse complement.
GCGCCGAGATCGTGCTGACCCCGGGTTCCGAGGGCATGGCCGGTGCGGTCAAGAAGGCCGAGGAGCTCGTCGGACAGACCGAGAACGCCGTCCTCGCGCGGCAGTTCGCGAACGCCGCCAACCCGGAGGTTCACGAGCGCACCACGGGCGAGGAGATCTGGGCCGACACCGACGGCACCGTCGACATCTTCGTCGCCGGCATCGGCACCGGCGGCACTCTCACGGGCACCGGCCGGACGCTGCGCAAGTACAACCCCGAGGTCACGATCGTCGGCGTCGAGCCGGCCGATTCGCCGATCCTCAACGGCGGCCAGCCCGGCCCGCACAAGATCCAGGGCATCGGCGCGAACTTCGTGCCCGAGGTCCTCGACCGTGAGATCTACGACGAGATCATCGACGTCGAGTTCGACGACGCCATCCGCGTCGCCCGCAGCCTCGGCACCGACGAGGGCATCCTCGGCGGCATCTCGTCCGGCGCCAACGTGTGGGCGGCCCTCGAGCTGGCCAAGCGTCCCGAGAACGCCGGCAAGACGATCGTCGTCGTCGTCCCCGACTTCGGTGAGCGCTACATCTCCACCCCGCTGTTCGAACACATCCGAGGCTGAGCATTGTGAGTGTCCTGCGCACGATCCGGGAGGATCTCCAGGCAGCAAGAGGCCAGGATCCGGCCGCGCGCAGCAACGCCGAGAATGCCGTCGTCTACTCGGGCCTGCACGCCGTCTGGTCGCACCGGATTGCGCACCGGATGTGGGCCAAGCCCGCCCTGCGCGGCCCGGCCCGGATGCTGGCCCAGTTCACTCGGTTCCTCACCGGCGTCGAAATCCACCCCGGTGCGACCATCGGCCGCCGGTTCTTCATCGACCACGGCATGGGCGTCGTGATCGGCGAGACCACCGAGATCGGCGACGACGTGATGATCTACCACGGCGTCACCCTCGGTGGCCGCTCACTGGCCAAGGCCAAGCGGCACCCCACGATCGGCAACCGCGTCACCATCGGCGCCGGCGCGAAGGTCCTCGGACCACTCGTCATCGGTGACGACAGCGCGATCGGCGCCAACGCCGTCGTCACCCGCGACGTCCCCGCCGACGCCATCGCAACCGGCATCCCGGCATCGGTGCGGCAACGCAAGCAACACGAGCAACTCGTCGACCCGACATCCTACATCGATCCGGCGATGTACATCTGAGTCGGGTTCCCGAACGAATGAGCTGAAGGGTCCCTTCGCGCGCTACCGGCGCACGAAGGGACCCTTCAGCTTTTGCGGGGGCTGTGCTTCCCGGCTTCCCGACGCCTGGCGGCGGCACGAAGTGCGCCGGCGACGGCCGCGTGACACGATGAGAATAGTCGGTTTTTTCCGCATTCGACTGCGGAGAGGGCCGACAGTGTGCTATTCGAGTCGAGAGGGAACGCGTTGAAGCTTCACAAGGCGAAGAAGATTGTGGCCGGGGTTGCCGCATCCACGGCAATGGTCGCGGGTCTGGCGATTGCCGGGACCGGCACCGCGGTGGCGGCCGATCGCTACGACGGCCCGACGCTGAAGGCCGAGCAGGGGGACTTCGACGGCAAGAACGTCAAGCTCACGCTGACCAACCCGAACAAGTCGGAAGGCTTCTTCTCCGAGTCTTCCTGCACGTCGGCGCTGCTCGACGGTGCGCAGGGCCTCGAGGCGTTCGTCGCCTACAACAACAACGACTTCGTGAAGCTCCTCGAGATCATGGCGACCCCGGGTCTGCGCGTAGGCCCCTCGGCGAGCAACAACCTCATCAAGCCCGGACCGAACTCCAAGTCCACGAATATCCAGGTCGACACCGGTATCTACGTCTACGTGGGCACCTGCGGCGGCATCAAGTCGCTCGAGCCGGGCAACGTCGGCGTCACGGTCAAGCCCGTGATCGTGCCCGACGGCATCGGCAGCCTCGCGCCGGTGTCCGACTTCGGCAGCGTCGCACTCGAGGCCGGCGTCGGCAGCACGACCCTGCTCCCGTTGCTCGGATCGCTCGGCGGTTCGGCGAGCTAGGTCACCGTCTGCTCTCTTGCTGAAGGGTTCCTTCATACGCTGACAGCGCATGAAGGAACCCTTCAGCTTTCGGGGGCGTCGGCGTAGCGTGTCGATCTTGGTGACGGCACTGTCGGGGAGGGTCCTCGGTTCGGTTGCCGTCGGGTGGGGAGTTCAGTACATGGGCGTCTACGCAGTCACCGGTTCGGCGTCGGGGATGGGGCGCGCCGTCGTGGACAAGCTCACGGCGGCCGGGCATACCGTGATCGGCGTCGATGTCCAGGCGGCCGACGTCGTTGCGGATCTGTCCACCGCGGAGGGGCGCCGCGGTGCGATACGGGACGTGCTGTCGCTCGCCGACGGAAAGCTGGACGGTGCGGTGCTGGCGGCGGGTGTCGGGCCGGTGCCCGGTGCGGAGCGGCTGCCGCTGATCGCGTCGGTGAACTACCTCGGCGTCGTCGAACTTCTCGACGGTTGGCGTGATGCGCTGGCCGCGTCGGGCCAGGCGAAAGTGGTTGTCTTCGGCAGTAACTCGACGACGACGACACCCGCGGTGCCGCGTCGCACCGTCAAGGCACTGCTGTCCGGCGACGTCGCGAAGGCGGCGCGCTCGGTGCGCCTGTTCGGGAAGGCTGCGCCGCCGATGATGTATGCCGGATCGAAGATCGCGGTCACCCGCTGGGTTCGCCGGCATGCGACGACGCCGGGGTGGGCCGGCGCGGGGATCCGGCTCAACGTCCTCGCCCCGGGCGCGATCATGACGCCACTGCTCGAGAAGCAGTTGTCGACACCGTCGGAGGCCAAGGTGGTCCGACGTTTCCCGGTGCCGGTCGGCGGTTTCGGTGACGCCGGTCAGCTCGGCGACTGGGTGGTGTTCATGCTGTCCGACGCGGCGAGTTTCCTGTGCGGGAGCGTCGTCTACGTCGACGGCGGCTCGGACGCGTACTTCCGCCCCGATGCCTGGCCGCGGCCCGTTCCGGTGTCCCGGCTCGTCCCCTATGCCTGGAAGTTCCTGCGGTACAGCGGAAACCGCTGATCTCGAACGGGCCTCGGCGACCGGCGGGCGAGGTCATCGTCTGCTGTTCGGGGAGGCAGGCGGTGGCGGACCCCCGCGTAGGACGCCGGTGCGGTCGGAGGCGTCGAAGGGGACGATGATCGCGACGGCGTGGGGGACATCGCTGATGGCTCTGGCGATGCGGTCGGCGGTGCGGTCGTGGAGAACTCGGCCGAGCACCGAACCGTAGATGCGGCGTGGCAGGAGGACGCTGATCTCGGTGCGGGGTGCGGCGCCGCGGGTGATCATCTGGAGGACGCCGTGGTTGAGGCGTCGATCGGGGCATTCGATGAGCTCGAGCGGCACCGTGAGGTCGCTGTTCTCCCATTCTCGGGCCAGGTGCGCGGCGTGCGTGCTGTCGAGGACGAAGTGCACGGCGCGCAGTTCGCTGGGCCGGAGGCTGCGCCCGTAGCGCAGCGCCTCGACGGTGGCGAGGTCGAGGGCGTCGACCAGCACGATGACGATGTGGTGCGAGTACACCGCTTCCGTGTCGGCCTCGGCGTCGCCGAGTTCGCGGAGTTCGGCGGCCTCGTTGCGGTATTCGCGGTTGAGTCGGATCAGCAGCAGCACCAGGATCGGGAACACGATCACCACGACCCACGCGCCCTCGGTGAACTTCGCGATCGCGAAGATCGCGACGACGATCGCCGAGGTGATTCCCGCGGTGAGGTTGATCGCGAACCCGAGCCGCCAGCGTCGGCCGCGGGCGTTCTGGTGGTGCCGGGCCATGCCGAGGCCGGCCATCGTGAATCCGGTGAACACGCCGATCGCGTAGAACGGGACGAGCGCGTTGACCTTGGCGTCGGTCGCGACCAGCAGGACGACTGCGATGGCGGTGAGCAAGATGATCGCGTTGGAGAAGACGAGACGGTGCCCGCGGCGGCGTAGCTGTCGCGGCAGGAAGGCGTCGTCGGCGACGAAGCTGGCCAGGAACGGGAAGCCGTTGAAGCTGGTGTTCGCGCCGGTGAACAGGATCAGTGCGGTCGCGGTCTGCACGACGACGAACAGGATGTCGCCGAGGGTGCCCGAGCCGAAGACGATCCGCGCCTCCTGGCTGATCACCGACGGATACCCGGCGGCGTACGGGGTGGCGTGCGTGAGATACGCGAGCAGTGACACGCCGGCGACGAGGAACGCCAGGACGGACGCCATGATCACCAGTGCGCGGCGGGCGTTGGGGCCCTCCGGTTGCTGGAAGGCGCTGACCCCGTTGCTGATCGCCTCCAGCCCGGTCAGCGAGGTGCCGCCGTTGGCGAAGGCCCGCAGGATCACCAGCACGGTCGCCCCCATCACCAGTCCGTCGCCGTGCGCGATGTCGACGGTGCCGTCGAGCGTGGTGGGGTCGATTCTGTCCAGGTTCCCGGTGAGGGCCTGGATCAGCCCGACGACGATGACGACGCCGATCGACACCGCGAAGAAGTACATCGGGAACGCGAACGCGCGCCCGGCCTCCTTGAGTCCGCGCAGGTTGCCGTACGCGAGCAGCAGCACCGCGGCGACGGTGATCTCGAGGCTGTACGGGCCCAGCGCCGGCACCGCCGACACCACCGCGACGGTGCCCGCCGCCGACTGCACCGCCACCGTCACCACGTAGTCGATGAGCAGCGCGACCGCGGCGATCTGCGCAGTCTTCGGCCCGAAGTTGTCCCGGGCGACGACGTACGAGCCGCCGGCGTGCGTGTAGAGCATCACCACCTGCCGATACGACAGCGTCAGCAGGATCAGGATGACGAGGACGACGCCGGTGATCGGCAGCAGCAGCGTGAACGCGGCGAGCGCCGCATACGGCAGCAGTTCGATGAGGACCTGCTCCGGGCCGTACGCGGACGACGAGATGCAGTCGGGGGAGAGCACACCCAGCGCGGTCGTCTTGGACAGTCGTTCCTGGTGCAGGCGTGCGCTCGTCAGCGGCGGCCCCAGAAGTCGGCACTTGATCCGGTAGCCGAGCCTCTCGGGCAGGACCGGTTCGGACGTTCCGCTCGCCCCGGCGTCCCGAGCGGCCGCACTGTCGGGAGGGTCCATGGGTTCTCCAGGTCCGTATCGGCCACGCTCCCCACCAGTTGTACTCGCGCCCCGGCAGCGGCGGCACCCGATTCACGTCGTCAGGCTCGGCTCCTCCGACGTCGAGAGGGTGAGTACGGCTTTCCGGACGGCCGGTGTCTCGGCCGTGAGCCGGTTCTCGAGGTCGCGCAGGGTGTGTGCGACGCGGGACTCTGCGTAGTCGCCGACCAGATCGACGCTCGCCACCAGGTACATCTGGTGCGGGCCGAGGAACTCCATGCGCAGGTAGGTCACCCGCTCGACCTCGTCGTAGGTGAGCAGTTTCGTGATTGCCTGCGTGCGCAGTTCGGGGGTGCCGGGTTCGCCGACGAGGAATCGGCGGTTGCGGTCGAGCAGGACGATCGCGATGACCCCGAGGAGGATGCCGACCGCGATGGACCCGATCGCGTCGGGGATCGGCGACCCGGTGATCTGGTGGGCGAGGACGCCGGCGAAGGCGATGACCAGGCCGATGAGGGCGGCCGCGTCCTCGGCGAACACCGCGCGCACTGTCGGATCGGACGTCAGCAGGGCATGTTCGAGCACCTCACGGTGCGCGTCGTGCGCTTCGCCGCGCAACTGTCTGAATGCCTGCCGGAACGAGATCGCCTCGAGTACGAACGCGATTCCCAGCACCGCGTAGGCGACCCCGAAGTCCGATGCGGGCGCGGGATGGACGAGTTCCTGGATGCCGTGGGTGATCGAAACCCCGGCACCGACCGCGAACAGACCGAGCGCGGCGAACAGCGACCAGATGTACGCCTCGCGGCCGAAGCCCAGCGGATGCGCGCGGTCGGGGTTCTTGCGGGCGCGACGGTCGGCGACCAGCAGCAGAATCTCGTTGCCGGTGTCGGCCCACGAGTGCGTCGCCTCGGCGACCATCGACGCCGAACCGGTGAGCACTGCTGCCACCGATTTGGCCACCGCGATCAGCGCATTCGCGACGAACGCCACGACAACGGTGAGAGTGCTCTCGCCGCCTGATGCCTCGGGGGACGTCGCCATCGCCTCAGGCTAGGCGCGGGAGGGGTGGCCTGCCCGACGAACGCGTCAGGCGCGGACCCGAGATGATCGGGTCCGCGCCTGACGGAGCAGCGACGCCTATCCGGTGTAGCCGGGGGGCATCAGGACGGACTTGAGCTCGCAGTACGCCTCGAGGCCTTCCGGTCCGCTCTCGCGGCCGATGCCCGAGTTCTTGTAGCCGCCGAACGGCGATCCGGGATCGAACGCGTACCAGTTGATGGCGTAGGTGCCGGTGCGGATCTGCTTGGCGATCTCGATGCCCTTGTCGATGTCGGTGGTGTACACCGAACCGGCCAGGCCGTAGTCCGAGTCGTTGGCGATCTTGATGGCCTCGTCGACGGTGTCGTAGGGGATCACCGCCAGGACGGGGCCGAAGATCTCCTCGCGGGCGATCGTCATCGAGTTGTCGACGTCGGCGAAGATGGTCGGCTCGACGAACCAGCCCTTGTCCAGGCCGGCCGGCTTGCCGCCGCCGAGGACGACGCGGGCGCCTTCCGCCTTGCCCTTCTCGATGTAGCCGAGGACCTTGTCGCGCTGCTTCTCGGTGATGATCGGGCCGAGCTGCGCGGCAGGGTCGTCGGGCATGCCGACGGGCATGAATCCGGCGAACTGCACCATGGCCTCGATGATCTCGTCGTAGCGCGAGCGCGGCGCGAGGATGCGGGTCTGCCCGACGCACGCCTGGCCGGTGTTCATCAGGCCCGACATCACCAGCATCGGCATGGTGGCCGCGACGTCCATGTCCTCGAGCAGGATCGCGGCCGACTTGCCGCCGAGTTCGAGCGAGCAGCGCTTGAGCTGCTCGGCTGCGATGGCGCCGATCTTGCGTCCGACGGCGGTGCTGCCGGTGAAGGTGACCTTGTCGACGTCGGGGTGCGTGACGAGGTACTCGCCGGTCTCGGCGCCGCCCGGCACGATCGACAGCACGCCCTCGGGCAGGCCGGCCTCGGTGAAGATGTCGGCGAGCATGTTCGCGTTGAGCGGGGTTTCCGGCGCCGGCTTGAGCACGACGGTGCAGCCTGCGAGCAGGGCCGGGGCCAGCTTGTTCACGGCGAGGAACAGCGGAACGTTCCACGCGATGACGGCGCCGACGACGCCGACCGGCTCGCGGTAGACCTTGGTCTGGCCGAACATGCCGGTGCGGGTCTCTTCCCACGCGAAGTCGTTCGCGAGGCCCGCGTAGTAGTTGAGGGTGGCCAGCGACATGATCTTCTGCATCGTCTCGACGCCGGACGCGGGGGCGCCCATCTCGCCGGAGATGGTGGAGACCAGCTCGGCGCTGCGCTCCTCGATGAGCTTGGCGACCTTGGCGAGGATCTCGCCGCGCTGTGCGGGGGTGGTCTCGGCCCACGCGCCGGACTCGAGGGCGGCCCGGGCGGCAGCGACGGCGGCGTCGATGTCGGCCGGTGCGGCGACGGGAACACTGCCGACGCGCTCCTCGGTCGCGGGGGAGAACACCTCCAACCGCTGGTCGGTCGCCGGCGCGACCCATCGTCCGCCGATGAAGAGTTTGTCGTAGTCGGTCATCTGTTCATCCTCGCTCTTGTGGAGTGCCCTGGGTCACACTAGAACACGTTACAGCGAGTTGGAACAGCGAGGCCCCGATCAGGCAGGTCGCAGGCCGTCGATCGCGAGCAATCCGGCGCCGGTGAGGGTGCCGAGGACGCCGAGGCCGGCGGGCACCGGTCGGAGGTCGCGAACGAACGACAACCGTGCGTGACGCGCGGCAGCCGCGATCATGGGATCCCACAGCGCGGGGCCCGCCTGCGCGAAACCGCCGCCGACGACGACGAGGCCGACGTCGAGCAGCGCCGCCGCCGACGCGAACGCCTGACCCAGCGCGGTGCCGGCGCGTTCGAGGGCGTCCGCCGCGGTCGGCTCCCCCAGTGCGGCGTCGACGGCCAGGTCGGCGCCCGTCGCGCCGACCCACCCGTTGGCCCGCGCCCACCGCAGCGCGGCCGGCCCGCTCGCGACCGTCTCGAGGCAGCCGACGGATCCGCACCCACATCGTTCGGTGCCGCCGGGCACCGCCATGTGTCCGATGTGGCCGGCATTGCCGGTCCGCCCACCCTCGATCCGCCCGCCGCGGATCACCCCGCCGCCCACGCCGGTCGAGACGACGACGCCCAGCAGGTCTGCGGTGCCGCGGCCCGCGCCCAGTCGGTGCTCGGCCAGTGCGGCGGCGGATCCGTCCAGGGCGAGGTACACGGCCGTCGACGGGAACAGGGCCCGGACGGCGTCGACGATCGGGAAACCGTCGCGCCACTCGGGCATGTTGACCGGCGCGACGGTGCCCGCTGTGGTGTCGACGGGGCCGGCGGACGCGATCCCGACCGATTTCACCGTCGTGCCGTGGGTGACCTTGCGGAGCAGCGCCGCACACGCGTCCCACACCCCGGACTCGGGTGTCGGGACGGTCGCCGCGTCGCGGGGCCGTCCGTCGGGGCCGACGAGCGCCGCGGCCATCTTGGTGCCGCCGACGTCGAGCGCGAGTGCGGTCATGGCTCCGAGATTAGTGGCCCACCCGCCGCTGTTCTCCCGCGTTTTGCGCACTTGTCGCGCGTCGGTGGCCCGGAAATCAGCGACAAGTGCGCAAAACGCGGGGGAGGGGAGTTCAGCGTTTGCGGACCACGAGGACGAGGTTGCTGACCAGGACCTCTCGCAGCACCGGGATCTTCACCATCCACCACGCCCAGCGCGGGTGGTAGCGCGGGAAGGCTGCCAGGACGTCGCCACCGGTCTGGGTGCGGGCCCAGCGCAGGCCGTCCTTCGCGCCGATGTCGAACAGGGAGACGCCGAACCGGTTCTTCGGTTCCTTGCCCTGCTTGCGCTGGTAGCGCCGTGCCGCATATTCGCCGCCGAGGTAGTGCCACGGTCCGGTCTCGTGGCCGCCGAACGGGCCCCACCACAGCGTGTACGACAGCACCATCAGTCCGCCCGGCCTGGTCACCCGCAGCATCTCCTCGGCCATCACCCACGGCTGCGCGACGTGCTCGGCGACGTTCGACGAGAAGCACACATCGACGGAATCGGTTCGGATCGGCAACGCCAGTCCCGACCCTCGGATCGAGTCGCCGACCGTGAGGCCGGCGGCGTGCATCTCGGACGGATCGGGCTCGACCGGGATGTAGCGGGCGCCGGCCCGACCGAACGCGTCGGCGAAGTAGCCGGGGCCGCCGCCGACGTCGAGCACCGTGATGCCGGTCAGGTCCGTCTCGGTGAGGCCGCGATGGAGGTCGCCGATCAGTTCGACGGAGTCGCGGGCGAGGGCGCCGTAGAACAGGTCCGGATCGGTCTGTTCGTAGCGGAAGTCGCTGAGCAGTCCGACCGAGCGTTTCAGCGTCGCGCGGCGGGCGAAGTGGCGGGTCACGCGCGGTGCGCGGTCGGAGATCACGGGAGGAACCTTAGCGATCGGACATACCGCGCTCCGGTTCGCCGGTTTCCGCTACTTGACGATAGGGCGAGCGGACTCGAGCCGATAAGGTGTGTCGCAGGCAACGGTCCGAGCCGATGAGGGGGCACGCACGTGCGAGAGGTTCTCCTGCTGTGCTGGCGCGACACGGGACATCCCCAGGGTGGTGGCAGTGAGCGGTACCTCGAGGAGGTCGGGGCCGGGCTCGCACGGCGCGGCATCAAGGTCACGTTGCGGACCGCGGGTTATCCGGGTGCGCCGCGGGAGGAACTCGTCGACGGTGTCCGGATCAGCCGTGGTGGCGGGCGGCTGACGGTGTATCCGCGGGCGCTCGGCGCGATCGTCGCCGGACGTCTCGGTTTCGGGCCCCTCGCGGGCCTGCGCCCCGACGCGGTGCTCGACACCCAGAACGGCATCCCCTTCTTCTCGACGACGGTGTCCGGTGCGCCGGTGACGGTGCTGGTGCACCACTGCCACCGTGAGCAGTGGCCGGTCGCGGGCCGGCTGATGGGCCGGGTCGGCTGGTGGATCGAGTCGAGGCTGTCGCCGCGGGTGCACCGGGACAGTCAGTACCTGACGGTGTCGCTGCCGTCGGCCGACGAACTCACCGACCTCGGCGTCGCACGGGATCGAATTGCCGTGGTACGCAACGGTGCCGATGCGATCCCGGCGGGCATCGCGCCCGGCGCCGACGACACTCGCACCGCGCACCCGAGTGTCTGCGTGCTGTCGCGGCTGGTGCCGCACAAGCAGATCGAGGACGCCCTCGCCGCCGTCGCGACCCTGCGCCGAACCATCCCTACGCTGCACCTCGACGTCATCGGCGGCGGCTGGTGGGAGCGCAACCTGCGCGAGCGCGCCCACGAACTCGGCATCGCCGACGCCGTCACCTTCCACGGGCACGTCCCCGAGGACCGCAAGCACGAACTGCTCGCCCGGTCCTGGGTGCACGTGATGCCGTCCCGCAAGGAGGGCTGGGGGCTCGCGGTGATCGAGGCCGCGCAGCACGGCGTCCCCACCGTCGGCTACCGCAGCTCCAAGGGACTCACCGACTCGATCATCGACGGGGTCACCGGACTGCTCGTCGGCAGCGACTCCGACGACGCCGCCGCGGATCGGGTGGCTGCGGTGCCGGCGCTGGCGTCGGCCGTCGAATCGCTGCTGCTCGACGCCGAACTCCGCGCCGACCTCGGTCGCAAGGCGCGGCTGCGGGCCAACGAATTCTCGTGGGAACAGACCGCGGCGGGCGTGCACGCGGTGCTGGCGGCGTCAGCCTCGGGACGGCACGTGTCGGGGCTCATCGCCGGCGTCGAAACCGTGACGGCCGCGTCGGTGGGCCTGCAGGACGCCTAGCCCGCCGGTCACCAGCAGCGCCGCCCAGAGCAGGTGCGCGGCCAGTGCCTCGCCCCGACCTTCCCTGAGGTCCGGGGGGATGCTGCCCGGCACCCGGTAGAGCGCGAGGTCGTCGTCCGCGAACACCGGCTCGAGCTGATCGAGGGTGCGCTGCGAATCCCCGAGCGGACCGGGCGTGGTGCGTTCGACGAGCACCCACCGGACGTTCTCGTCGACGAGCGCCTGCGGCCCGGCGCCGGCGAGCAGCAGGTTCTCGACGCGTGTGGCCCGCGCGCCCTCCCCGTCGACGGCCGACGCCTGGCCCACCAGCAGCTGTCCGGTCTGCAGCACGTCCGCGGGCAGCATCCGCGGCGCCGGGTCGAGGACGGGCGCGTCACCGCTGTACGGGAACTTGCGGAACATCCCGGCGGGCAGCACGGCCACGTCCCCGGCATCCTCCGCGGCCTCCAGATGTCGGACGACCTGCTGCCACGACGCCGGATACTGCACCGGCTTCAGCGCACCGCCGACACCCCACACCAGGTCGGGCAGGGCCAGGACGACGGCGGCAATCGCGGCGACCGGGACCGCGCCCGGCAGCGGCACCCGTGACGACAGTGCGCGCACCCCCGCGGCCGCGGCCAGCGCGTACAACGGTGCGGCGAGGGCCACCCACTTCTGGGTGTCGCGCAGCAGACCGGCGCCCGGCACCTGCACGACGGCCCACTCGCCGACCGCCAGACCCCACCCGGTCGCACCCAGCGCGGGCAGCAGCACCGCGAACCCGGCGACGACCGCGAGCGCGACGATCACCGGGTGGCGGCGCCGACGCCACAGCGCGGGCACCCCGCACGCGACGACCGTCAGCAGCAGCAGCGTCCCCGCCAGCGCCCACAGCGACGTCCGCGACCCGGGGACGGCGGCCGAATTCCAGATCCCGCCGAGCCCGGCGAGACTGCCGATCGTGCCGAGACCGGGCTCGGCGCGGGCTGCGAACGCCGCCACCCCGGCCGGATCGGATGTCCCCCCGCCGCCGGACAGCACCGTCGCCACCAGCCACGGCGCCGACGTGACGAGGAACAGGGCCACGAGGCGGCACACTGCCCGCGCGCCTCTCCGGTAGCCCCCGTCACCAGGAAGGCGCACGAGCAGCGCAGCTGCCACGACGGCCGCCAGGATCGCGCCGGTCGGCGTCAGCCCCGCCGCCGCGAGGCACAGCGCCAACGCCCACCACCCGCCCTGGCGTCCGCGTCGGATCGCGACGGCCGCGTACACCACCCACAGCAACGCGGCGTATCCGGTGAGCAGGCTCCAATGTCCTTGCAGCAGACGCTCGGCGACGTACGGGTTCCACACTGTCACCGTCGACGCCACCAGTTGCGGGCCCAGCCCGACGCCGGGCAGCAGCACCGCGACCATCCGGGCCGCACCCCACCCGGCGAGCCACAGCGCCGCGAACAGGATCGCCTTCACGACGACACCGCCGTCGACGACGGAACTCAGCACCGCGATCAGCCAGTCCTGCGGAACGGCGCGGGCCGCGGCATCGGTGAGCCCCAGCGCGGAGTCGGTGACGTAGGAGCGCGGCGTGCTCACCGCGTCACGCAGCAGCAGGTAGCCGGGACCCAGCAGCGGGCCCAGGATCAGTCCGGCCAGCGTCAGGCTGTACAGCGACGGCACGGCGCGCACGAGAATCCGGTGCCGTGACGTCATGAGCGGCACTGTACGTGGTGCATCATGATCGAATGCCCCGCCAATCGCTGACCGGCTCCACTGTCGCCGGGATGACGATGGTGACGGCCGGTTCGATGACCGCGAACGTCGCGGCCTACGTGCTCCAGTTGCTCGCCCTGCGGTGGCTGGGCCCGGCGTCGTACGGCGAGTTCGCGAGCCTGCTCGCCGCCCAACTGGTGTTGGCGGTGCCCGCCCTGGCGTTGCAGAGCGTGGTGGCGCGGGAATTGGTGCACGGCAAGGGGCACACCGAACTGCGGGCCCTCGGATACCGGTGCGCGGCCATCGTCGCGGTGATCGCACTGCTCCTCGTCCCGGGGATCTCGTGGGCGCTCGACACCAGCCTGACCGCCACGCTGTGGGCTCTCGTCGCGGCCCCACTGCTGGTGCTGCTGGCGACAGAACAGGGTCTGCTGCAGGGCGCCGGTCGCTTCGCCGACCTCAGTGTGGTGCTGGCCGGCGCCGGTGTCGCGAAGGTGGTGCCCGCGGTCGCGGTACTCGCGATCGGTGGGGGACCGGGTCCGATGCTGCTCGCCGGAGCGGTCGGCACCGCCGCGATGGTCGTCGTCGCGCGGCTACTTGAGCGGCGTCGCCGCCCGCACGCCGGCGACGCCGTCGGCATCGGGGTCGGCACGGTGCTGCGCGCGTCGCAGGTGCAGCTCGCGATGATCGCGCTGTCGTCGGTGGACCTCCTGATCGCACGCGTCGTGCTCCCCGAGGCCGACGCCGGCATCTACGCCGCCGGTGCCGTCGCGACCAAGGCCGCGTTCTGGCTGCCGCAGGCCATCGGCGTGGTGCTGTATCCGAGGATGGCGAATCCGGTGCACTCGGCCGCCGCGGTGCGGTCGGCGCTCGCCGTGCTCGCCGGGCTCGGGGCGATCCTGGTGATCGGGGCGGTCGTCGTCGCACCCGTCGCGACGATGCTGTTCGGCGACGACTACGCGTCGGTGCAGGGCATCCTGTGGATGTTCGCGCTGAACGGCGCGGCGCTCGCGGTACTGCAGGGCGCGCTGTTGTCGGCGATCGCGGGGGAACGCACATATCTGGCGATCGTCGCCTGGGTGGGGCTGGCGGTCGAGGCGGTGCTGTTCTTCACCGTCGCCGACACCGTCCGCGAGTTCGTCACCATCGCGGCATCCGTGGCGCTGCTGACCGCCTGCACGGCGGCCGTGTTGGCGTTGCGCAGTGCCGGACCGGCCGCTGCCCCACGCTAAGTGCGCAAAACGCGATTCTGAGGACCCGACTCCCGCGCTAAGTGCGCAAAACGCGTGCGCTGGGCGTGGAATCCCGCGCTAAGTGCGCAAAACGCGGGGGCGGCGGGGCGGGGACACCGCACGAGGCTGAGGAACCCCCGCAGACGACGGAACCCCCGCACGCGTGCGGGGGTTCCGTCGTCTGTCAGTGTGCGTCGGTCACTGCTGGCGGGGCGGTTCGGTGAAACCACCCTTGCCTAGATTGACCGTGGGGAATTCTTCGGTCTTGTCCGACGTCCAGTCGTGGTTGCCGTTGGGGGCCTGACCGGATCCGGTGGGGTTCGCGGGACCATCGGCGGTGGCGCCCTTGCTTCCGCGGCCGCCGCGCAGGCCGAGCACGATGCCGGCGATCAGCGAGATGGCGCCGAGGATTCCGGCGACGATCGGCAGGGTGCGACCGAACAGCGACAGCTTGTCCTGGCCGTCACGGGCCTGGCCGAGCTGGTACTCGATGGTCTCCTCGTCGAAGGGGAGCGTCACCTTCAGCACCGTGACCTCGGGGTTGTTCTTGTCGCGGGCGTAGTACTGGTACAGCTGCTCCTGGCCCTTGACGACGACGCCGGTGATCGGGTCGACCCAGACGTCGCGCTCGTTCTGGTACCAGCGGACCATGGTGACCGGCTGCTGGTCGCCGGGGACACCCCAGGTGGCGGCGGGCAGCGTCAGCTTGTTGGTGGGTGCCGGCACGACCTTGGACAGGTCGACGGGGTCGATCTTCTGGTTGTAGTGGTACACCTTCATTCCGTTGATCTCGGTTTCCTCAACGAAATTGATGTCCTGCGTGCTCCGCGAGTTGAGATCGAAGTACGGGTAGCTCTTCTTCTCGGCATCGAACGGCCACTTGTACTGCAGACCGGTGTGCGACACCTCGTCGGCCGGCTCGTTCGGTGCGGTCTGGATGGTGCCGACGGGCGGCTCGACGGGCATCGAGCTGACGCGGTCGGCCGTGAGGCGGTCGACGGTCGCGCTCAGCAGTCCGGTGTCGCCCTGCTTGTCGGTGCGGATCAGCGTCTGACCGGCCTGGAGCGAGATGACCTCGGCGTCGGACGGTTGCTCGGTGATGACGTAGCGCTGCGCCACGATCGGCACATTGGTGTTCACCTCGGCTTTGCCGGCGAGCAGTGCCTGCGAGTTGAGGACATCGCCGTTGCCGGTGGCGATGGTGGTCACCTCGAGGTCCAGCGGCGTCTTCTTCAGCTTGTCGACGGTGTACGCGGGAATGAGGATCGCCACGGCCAGCAGGAAGGTCCCGAGGCCTACCAGAATGCACGCAAGTATCCGGCTCGGGCCTGAACGCTCGGCCATGCTGTCTCCTAACTCAATGTTCACGTATTGAGATACCCCCACCGGCAGCGTGCCCGCTGCACGGGTCGCACGGTGTCCACGAACGCTGACACCACGTGAGCCCAGACACTAACAGTCCTGTTGTCCCATTTGCGTCAGCGCACCGATTTCGGTCGCGTTCTCGTCTCTGCCGGTGTGCTCTTTCGGATTCACGGGCGGTCCGGGCACACTGAACGACGATGAACACCTCTCACCTCGACGTCCCGGCCCCGGTGGGAAATCCGCGGGCGTTCCTTCCCGCGCTCGAGGGAATGCGCGGCGCCGCGGCGCTGGGCGTGCTGGTGACGCACGTGGCGTTCCAGACCGGTGCGGTCGGCGATCCGGTCGTGGGCAGGATCTGGGGGCGGTTCGATCTGGCGGTCGCGGTGTTCTTCGCGCTGTCGGGTTTCCTGCTGTGGCGTCCGCATGCCGCCGCGGCCCGCGGACTCGGCACTCCGTCGACCATCGTCAAGTACTGGATCTCCCGCGCGACACGCATCCTGCCCGCGTACTGGGTGCTGGTGTGCCTGGTCCTGCTGTTCCTGCCGGCGGCCGGCGGCGGCTGGAAGGTGTGGGTCGCGAATCTGGCGCTGATCCAGGTGTTCGTGCCGCTCACCCTGACCGAGGGCATGACCCAGCTGTGGAGCCTGTCGGTGGAGGTGGCGTTCTACCTGATCCTGCCGATCATCGCGCTCGCCCTGGTACGCCTGCGCGGCCCGGCGGCCCGTTTCCGGGTGCCGATCCTGCTGGCGACGTCGGCGGTGAGCCTGGTGTGGGCGTTTCTGCCGGTACCGGCCCCGGACGGCATCCACCACGACAACTGGCTGCCCGGCTACATGCCGTGGTTCGCAGCGGGGATGCTGCTGGCCGAGCTCGCCATGGTGAGCGGGACGTGGGTGCACCGGCTGTCGCAGCGCCGAGGGTGGATGGCGGCGATCGCGGTGGTCGCGTTCGGGCTGTCGACGACATGGTTGGCCGGGCCCGAGGGCCTGGTGCGGCCGGAACCGTGGCAGTACGCCACCAAGATCGTCCTGGGTGCGGTGATGAGTTTCGCGCTGCTGGCCCCGCTGGTCCTGGGCGAGCATCGGCATCGGATCCTGGCGAGCCCGGTGGCACTGGCGGTGGGACGCTGGTCGTACGGCCTGTTCATCTGGCATCTCGCGGTGCTGTCGATCGTGTTCCCGATGTTCGGCATCGCACCGTTCAACGGCAACTTCTGGTTCGTCCTCGTCGTCACCACGATCCTGAGCATCGCGGTCGCGTCGGCCAGCTACGCGCTGGTGGAGGAGCCGTCCCGGCGGGCGGTCCAGCGCTGGGAGAAGCGGCGCCACATCGGCGAACGCGACAGCGGCAACGCCGAGACACCCACACAGACCACCCCGATCAGCGCGAACAGCTGAATCAGGAACGAGTGCCCGACATATCCGTCGGCTGCCCGCCACGGTCCGGTGGAGAGCAGGACCGCGGCCAGCGCCGACGACACCCCCGCGACGCCGACGAGCACCCTTGCCGCGAAGGCGGGCCCCCGCCACCGTGACAGTCCGAGCGCGCCGGCCGCGACACCCACGGTGACCAGCGTGCCGACGGGCCCGGCGACGACGGTCGCGACGGCCACCACTCCGACGGCCGCGGCGACGACACTCCGCCACGGTCGCGGCGGCGTCACCTGTGGTGCGGATCCTCGATCCGCGCGCCGACGTGGGACCAGGGCCAGGAGCACGAGCGGGATCAGCAGTGCGAGGCCGAACGCGATTCCGGCGCGGTACCAGCGGTCGGTCGCGAACTCGAGGGTCACGACGCCGTCGGTGCCGGCGGGCACGATCCATCCCTGCTGCCACCCGCTCACGATCACCGGTTGCAGTTCGGTGCCGTCGGGTGCGGTGGCGACCCAGCCGACGTTGGTGCTCTCGGGCACCACCAGCAGTTGGTCGGTGTCGGCGGCGGCGACGTCGAGTTCGCGCAGGTTCTCGGTCCACCGGCCGACGGCCGGCGACGTGGGCGTGGTGGCGGGCGCGGGTGGGGCGGCGTCGAGGCGCAGGCTGTCGACGGTGAACGCCGGGCCGGGTGCGACCACGACGTCCTGACGGCCCGCGGGCAGCGCAGTCGGGGCGGTCGGCGGGCACGGGGTCGCGGTCACCGGTTGTCCGGACGTCAACTGGTCGGCGGTCGCGGTGATCGAGGTCCGCACGAGGGCGCCGCCGATCGAGACGGTCGGTCCGACGTCGCAGCCGACGGTGACGGTGCGGTCGGCTGCGGCCGCCGTCGCGGTTCCGGGGACGGGGCGGCCGTCCGCGCCGAGCGCGACCACCTCGGACAGCCCGGCCGGCTGCAGTTGCAGGAAGCCGAGGGCGGTCCGGTCGAGCACCTCGTGCCAGCGCACGAGGGTCAGTACGACGGTGTCGGTGACGTGCGGTTCCAGCGAGATCGTGTGAGGCGACCCAGCTGAGTCCCCCGAGTCTCCTTCGTCGTCGAGGTCGCGGGTCTGCGGCCCGTTGCCCAGGTTGACGGCGACCCGGCTGGGGGAGGCGGGCAGGTTGCCGGGGCTGGGAGTGATCGTCAGCCCGGTGACGAGGGTCGGCTGCGGCAGCCGGATCGTCAGGGTCGGCAGCCCGCCCTTGCCCTTGGCTCTGGCGGCAGTGTCCAGGGGTGCAGTCCACGACGTCGCGACGTCGCCGTCCACTGCGGCGCCGGCGGTGCCGCGCAGTTCGACGCCGTCGGACGGGCCGGTCGCCGACACCGCCGCCGGGTCGGCGACGAGCGCCTCGAGTGCGGCGCCGGGACGCGGGCGGAGCGTCAGTTCGGGTGTGACGGTGGTGTTCTCGGGCACCGACAGGGTCCGGGTGAACACGCCCGGTTCCTCCGGGGGCAGGACGAGGGAGCCGCTGCAGTGCACCCGGTCCGGGCCGTCGGCGCAGCCCGACCGTCCGGGCAGTTCCTGCCCCAGATCCCAGCCGCGCACCCGGACGTCGTCGGGTGTCGGGGGCAGCACCGTGCGGTGCACGATCGGGACGGGCACGGGTGCGCCGCTCGAGTAGTCCTCGACGGTGAGGTCGCTGATGCCGAACTGGAAGCCGGGCGAGCCGTCGTCGGTGTGGGTGGCCATGATCCGCAGCCACGGCGTCGTGCCGGACGGCAGCGACACGTTGATGGGCTCGCCGGGCTTGTCCACCTTCACCGAGGTGGTGCCGTTCGGGGTCTCGATCCGTAGCCACCGGACGGGCGGCCCGAACGCCGCCGGGCTGGTCGTCAGGCTCAGCATGCCGCGGGTGATCGGGGTGTCGAAGTCCAGCCGCAGCCACTGACCGCGGGCGGTCTCGAGCCCGTTGCTGAGCCAGGCGGTGGCCGGATCGCCGTCGACGGTGGCGGCGGGACCGCTGCCGGGGGCGGTGCCGCCCAACTGGGTCGCGTCGGAGGCCGCGCTCGACACGGTGATCGTGGCACCGGACCATTCGCCCTGCACGAGCGGCGCGTCCGGGACCGGGTAGTCCGGGACGGCGTTGTAGGTGCGCCGTGGGTCGTCGGGGCTGCGGAGGGCGGAACTGTGGTTGTCGACCTGCCCGAAGTCGGTCTCGCGGTCGGTGGGGGTGTCGGTGACGGTGACCTCTCCGACGTCGATCCCGGCGCGGGCGGCGTCGGTGGCGAGCAGTGCCGGTCCGGTGACGGTGCCGTTCTCGGCGAGCCGCAGCAGCGATTCGGGGCCGCCCTGGACGACGGGAACCTCGTTCAGGGGCACGGCGATCGGCCCGGCGGGCGGTGTCGCGGCGCCGGGCGCGGTGACCCGGTAGATCTCGATCGCCGGGTAGGCGGGACGCAGGTCGCTGTCGACGACCACGTCCTCGGCGGCGTCGGGGGCGATGTCGTCGCCGAACTCGGCGACCTTCTCGAGCCCGGGCGAGCCGTCGACCGTCTGGTGCACCAGCAGTGGGCGGGCGGAGCGGGACGTCTCGGGGTCGAGGTCGTTGCGGACCACGACGTAGCGGATCCCCTGCGCGAGCAGGGTGTCGGCGAGTCCGTCGGAGGGGCGGCCGTCGGAGATGAGGCGTTGCACCGAGTCGAGGGCGCGGATCGCGCCGGGCGGGACGAGCGGGACGGCGTCGCGCACCGCCCACGGCGTCGACGCGAGCGGTTGCAGCGGTTCGTCGCGGGTCAGGCCCCACACCTGGGAGCCGAACGGGGCGCCGGGCACCACCAGGGCCCGTTCGGCGTCGGCGCCGGAGCCGGATCCCGCGGCGTGGTCCTCGAGCCACCGCGCCGCGTCGTGCCAGTACGACGGCACCTCGTCGTAGGCGCCGCTCGGGGCGAGCCGGCCCGACCACGCCAGCGACGTCGTCAGGGTGAGCGCGACCAGCAGCAGGCTGGTCAGGGCCACCATCGGTTCACGTTCGGGGTGCGCGAAGGCGCTGCGCCAGCGTCGCAGCGGCACCGATCCCGGCAGCGGGACCTTCGCCAGCAGGTGGGCGAGACCGAGGACGAGCGGCAGCCGGACCAGCGGCTCGAGCTTGTGCACGTTGCGCAGCGGCGCGCCGGTGCCGTCGAGGAAGGCGCGGACCTGCTCGGCGATCGGGGAGCCGAGGTCGCCGACGTAACCGGCGCCGAGGCCGGCGATGCCGACCAGCAGGATCAGCGTCAGCCGGCCCTTCGCGGGCATCGACCGCATGCACAGCCCCGCCAAGCCGGCGGCCGCGATGAGACCGGTGGCGACGACGGCGACGGGCTGGGTGACCAGGACGGTGCCGGCGACGCGTTCGGGGGAGACGAACGGGGTCCAGCTGTCGGTGCCGCGCAGCACCTCGGTGAGCGAGGTCCACTGCGTCGTGACGCCCGACGACTCGATGTAGTCGAGGAACGGCGGGCTCACCCGGCCGAGCAGCAGCAGCGGGACGATCCACCACAGTGTGGCCATCAGCAGGCACGGGATCCACCACGCGGTGAACACCCACCAGCGGCGGTTGGGCCGGTGCGCGATCCACCACAGCCCGGCGATCAGGCACGCGGCCGCGGTGGCGACGGCGTTGACGGCGCCCATCAGCGCCACCGCGAGCGCCGACGAGGCGGCGAGCGCCCGTGCGCTCTTCTGGTAGCTCCTCCCACCGGAGAGGCGCCCGGGTGACGAAGTCGCCAGGATCACCGGCAGCAGCACCCACGGGGCCAGCATCATCGGCAGTGATTCCGATGAGATCGATCCGATTGTCGTCAGCACGCGCGGCGACAGCGCGAACGCGACGGCCGCGATGATGCGGGAACTGCGGCTGCCGATGCCGAGGGCCTCGGCGACCCGGATGATGCCCCAGAAGCCGGCGACGATCAGCAGCGCCCACCAGAAACGCTGGGTGATCCACGGCGGAATGTGCAGCAGTTCCCCGAGCGCGAAGAATGCGCCGTGGGGGAAGAAGTAGCCGTAGGCCTGGTTCTGCACCTGCCCGAGCGGCGCCTGGCTGTTCCATTGGTGGGCGGCGCGGGTGAGGAACCCGATCGGGTTCTCGGTGAGGTCGTACTTGGTGTCGGCGACGGTCAGGCCGGGCGACTGCAGCAGGCACATGACCAACGCGACCAGCCCGGCGCCGATCAGCCAGCGCCGGGACAGGGGTTCAGTCGAGGGTTCGACGGAAAGCCCCCCGTCGGCGGGACCGCCGGACGAGGGGGAGGTGCGGGAACGCGCGATGCCAGCGGGTTCAGCGGCTGCCGTACTCAACCTGGTTCAGCAGAGACGAGTCGGCGTTACCGGTGCGGTCGATGTCGGGGAGCGTGTTGTCCTGGACGGCCGCGGTGATACCGAGGATGGCGCCGGCGCCGACGACAGCACCGATCACAGCGCTGGCAATGCCGGGGACAAGGAACTTCGCCATCTTCGATCTCCCATGATCAAGCCGCCGGGTACGCGGGGTCCTACCGGTGCGTACGTGATGTCCGGGTCAAGGTATCACCCGCACCGTCGTGCACGGCCCCATTCCCGGCCCGTGGCGGATCCGGTTCCGCTGTCGGTCCAGCTCACGCGGGTTCGTGGGCGTCGACGCCCAGCGCGCCGAGCAGCGTGCCGAGCTTGGTGGTGGTCTCGTCGAGTTCGGTCTCGGGGTCGGAGGCCGCGACGATGCCCCCGCCCGCCCAGGCGAGGGCGCCGGTGCCGTCGGCGTCGATCTCGGCGCACCGGATCGCCACCACCCAGTCGCCGTCGCCGGCCGCGTCGCACCAGCCGACGGCACCGCCGTAGAAGCGGCGGTCCCCCTCGAGTTCGAGGATCGCGTCGAGTGCGCGGGCGGTGGGTGTGCCGCACAGCGCCGGTGTCGGGTGCAGCAGGGTCGCGAGTTCGAGTGAGCTGACGGACTCACGCAGTACGCCGCGGATAGGACTGGCGAGGTGCCACAGTTCACCGGTCCGGGTGAGTTCGGGTGCGGCGGGCACGTCCAGGTTCTCGCACAGCGGTGTCAGGATGTCGCGGATCCAGTCGACGACGAACGCGTGCTCGGCCAGATTCTTCGACGACGCCAGCAGTGCCGCGCCCTCCGCGCGATCGGCGTCCGGGTCGGCACGGCGCGGGGCCGACCCCGCCAGCGGGCGGCACGTGACGGTGCGGCCGCGTCGGCTCAGCAGGATCTCGGGGCTCGCACCGACCAGCGTGTGCCCGACGTAGCCGTCCCCCGCGGCGGTGAGGTCGACGGCGAAGCCGTTGGCTGCCGCGTGCCGGGTGACCAGGCGTGCGGCCAGCGTCTCCGGCGAGATCGGCTCGTCGGCGGCCAACTGCACCGCCCGGGCTGCCACCACCTTGTCGAGTTCACCGCGGCGCAGACGTTCGATCAGCCCGCGGACGCGGTCGACATGCACAGCCGTGCTGGGTATTTCGCGCTCGACCCGAACCGACGGCAGGGGCGGGGTGGTCTTCGGCTGCCACGGACCGGGCGTCCACGACACCGTCTCGGGGACGGTGAGGGCGGCGCGTGCGGCCGGATCGAACGGCAGGGCGCCGACGACCAGTTCGGTGCCGGCGGCGTCGAGCGCGGCCGCAGCCGTGTCGGTGTCGTCGAATCGTTCCCGTGTCCCGGTGGTGCGGAGAGTGCGGTCGGGGCGCGAGAGGAGAAAGCCGTCCATGGTGAAGCCGACGATAGTCGGGCCGCCACGCCCGGCGCCGTCTAGGTTCGTGCCCTCACTTGCCGGGCGGGACGATCAGCACGGGCCGGTGACTGTGCCGCAGCACGTGGTCGGCGACGCTGCTCTGGAGCAGCGAGCGCAGGCCCGTGGTGCCGCGGGTGCCGGTGACGATGATGTCGGCGTCCAGTTCGTCGGCGCACTCGACGATGGTGGCCCAGATGGCGGTCGCGGACTCGCAGCACCGTCCCTCGGCGTTGAGGCCGGCCGCGAGCGCCATGTCGAGGCCCTCCTCGTTGGTGGCCTTGGCGTCGGTGAGGGCGACGTCCTCGGAGGCCTCGTCGGGCACCCACTCGGGTTGCATCACCCCGGACAGTCCGGACATCCGGGCGGCCTGGCGGACCATCGGCTCCCAGGCGGTGACGACGACGGCACGGTTCGCGGCGAGGAAGCGGCCGGCGTGCTCGATTGCCCGCTTGGCGTTGTCGGAGCCGTCGTATGCGATGAGCATGAGATCTGCAGGCACTGTGACCTCCCGAAATCGTGGTCGGCCGCGGTGGGCGGCCTCCGGCTACCGTTCTTGAAGATTACCTTGCCATTACTCCGCGTGGCTCGGCTCGGAAACCGGCTCGAACGGATGTGGACTACCGTCGGATCCATGCGAATCCGACACGCCCTGGCCCTCGCTCTGTGCGCCGGACTGGCCGTCGGCTGTTCGTCGGGAGGCGGCGGCGACACGTCCACCACCACGACGCAATCCGCGCAGTCCTCGTCCACCACGACCTCGGCGCAGACCGAGCAGTCGCGTCCGCCGCTGCCCGGGTTCGGGGGATCGGCGGTGTGCGGTCCCGCTTTCCTGAATGCGCTGACACAGCGGGAGAAGCTCGCGCAGTTGCTCACCGTCGGGGTCACCGGCACCGCGGACGCGCTCGACATCGTGGAGTCGGAGGGGATCGGCGGCATCTTCATCGGCAGCTGGACGGACGAGTCGATGCTCGCGAACGGTGAGATCCCGCAGGTCACGGAGGCCAGCGCGATCCCGCTGATGGTGACGATCGACGAGGAAGGCGGCCGGGTGTCCCGCGTGGACGAGCTGTTCGGGCCGGACCCGTCGGCGCGTGAGGTCGCGCGGACCATGACGCCGGACCAGACGTATCAGATGGCGCTCGATCGGGGGCGTGAGCTGCGGGGGCTCGGCATCACGGTGAACTTCGCGCCGGACGTCGACGTCAGCAGTCAGCCGGACGGCGCGGTGATCGGGGACCGGTCGTTCTCCGACGACCCGGACGTGGTGACGGAGTACGCGGAGGCGTATGCGCGGGGCATGCGCGAGGCCGGAATCCTGCCGGTGCTCAAGCACTTTCCGGGGCACGGTTCGGCGTCGGGTGATTCGCACACCGGTGCGGTGACCACGCCGCCGTTGGACCAGTTGCAGACGTCCGATCTGGTGCCGTACCGCAATCTGGTGGACACCGAGGTCGGGGTCATGCTCGGACATCTGAGTGTGCCGGGGCTGACGACCGATGGACTTCCCGCGAGCCTGAGCCCGGAGGCGGTGTCGCTGCTGCGGGAGGGCGCCGGATACGACGCCCCGCCGTTCACCGGACCGATCTTCACCGACGACCTGAGCGGTATGAAGGCCATCACCGACCGCTACGACATCGCGCAGGCGGTGGAGCAGGCGCTGAAGTCGGGTGTGACGGTCGCGCTGTGGCTCACGACCGACGACGTCCCGCGGGTGCTGGACCATCTGGAGCAGGCGGTGTCGTCCGGGCGACTGCCGATTGCGCAGGTCGACTCCTCGGTGCTCACGCTGGCGCGTGCGAAGGGCGCGGTCACCTGCTGAGGCCGGCAGGGTCACAATGGAAGGTCCTGTAGTAACCGTTGATCTTCTTACCATCGAGTAAGATGGCACTTCTTACCCGTGGTTGGAGGAATTATGGCTGGTGGCACCAAGAGGCTGCCCAGGGCCGTCCGTGAGCAGCAGATGCTCGACGCCGCAGTCGAGGTGTTCTCCGACAACGGGTTCCACGACGCATCGATGGACTCGATCGCGGCCAGGGCGAACATCTCCAAGCCGATGCTGTACCTCTACTACGGGTCCAAGGACGAGTTGTTCGCGGCGTGCATCCACCGTGAGGGGCTGCGGTTCGTCGAGGCCATCTCCCCGGCGGGCGATCCCAATCTGCCGCCGCGTGAGCAGTTGCGTGCCGCGCTCACCGGGTTTCTCGGTTTCGTCGACGAGAACCGCAGGTCCTGGATGGTGCTGTATCGGCAGGCGATCGGTCAGCAGGCGTTCGCGTCGCAGGTCGGCACCAGTCGGGACCGGCTGATCGAGCTGACCGCCAAGCTGCTCGAGTCCAGCACCAAGGATCCGGAACCGGCAACCGATTTCTCGATCATGGCGGTCGCGTTGGTCGGCGCGGGCGAGGCGGTCGCGGACCGTGTCGCCGGCGGGGAGATCAAGGTTGCCGCGGCCGTCGAGTTGCTCGAGAATCTCGCGTGGCGTGGCCTGGCCGGCAGGAAGAAGTAGTCGGCGAAGAAGTAGTCACCGAATCCGAGACGGGCCCCGGGCGGAGTTTCCGCTCGGGGCCCGTCTTCGAGTGTCGGGTGTCAGTAGGTGTCAGTACCAGTGTTTGCGTCCGCCGACGGCGCGACCTGCCGCGCCGAGGATGAGCAGTACGGCCCCGACGACGAGTGCAATGACGCCGAGTGTCGACAGGATCGGGATCTTGATCAGCAGGCCGAGGACGAGCAGGATGATTCCGAGAGTGATCATGTTCCGCCCCTTTCTGTTTCGATCGAAGTGCTGCGGTGGTAGGCGGTGAAGTGTCTGGGGTCAGGCGGCGCCGCGTTGCGGTGCGCGGCGTTCGCGGACGAGGATCGCGCGCTCGGATTCGCCGACGCCGCCCCACACTCCGAAGGGTTCCGGCACTGCGAGGGAATGCTCGAGGCACTTCTTCATGACCGGGCAGGACGCGCAGACCGCCTTGGCGCGACGCTCACGCATCATGCGGGCATTGCCGCGTTCGCCGGTCGGCGGGAAGAAGATCGATTCGTTCATGCCCTGGCAGCTGCCGTTCTGCTGCCATTCCCAGGTGTCGGCCAGGGGTGCGAGGTTCGGGCGGATTCCGGTCATCGAATGCTCCTCGTGAAATTCTCGTCGGCTGCCGATCACGTCTGTGCGCGTCTCGGGGCCTCGTGATGGCGCGCGCCGTCGAGGCGCTGCGCGGGTGTGCGACGGTGTCAGGCGGCGCTGAGTCTGTCGTCGGCGGACGGTGTGACCGGGTCGCCGCCGTACATCTGCTCCAAGCGGCGCTTGATCTCTTCGGTGCTGAGCGACCATGTCGCTGAACTGCGGCCCGCAAAGGTCGGGCGATGCGCACTCACGTGTGGTCATCCTTTCTTCTCTGATACGGCCCACCCGTAGCTGCTGAACCTGTCGGTTCGCCGCTCGAGCTCGGAAGACCGGTGGGGTGGAGTGCGCCTGCCTGCCTGGTTGGGCGTGGACTGACTGCTCCGTCTCACTCTTCTTCGCTTGCATCTGGAAGCTTTGACTTCCTCACCGTACAACAAAATCTATGTCTGCCAAACTAGATATGTTGAATCTTCCGACAAATTGGATCTCCAATGCAGGTGAGAGGGAATTTTTCGGATTGCGGGAGGCAGAGGGTCGGGCGTGTGATGACCCCTGTGGGGCGCGCAAGGGAATCTGATGCCGCTGCCGCACATTCGATGTGGCCTCGGTGATACCGTAGGCCTGAGCAACCGCTAGCAGAGGCCGTTCGGGAGTCGGTACAAAGTACCTGCGAGCGTGAGTTCCGACGCGACCAACTTCGACGCGATATTAAGGCCACGATGACGCAACAGTCTCCGCCCCGCTCGACCCGCGGAGTCTACGGAATTTCGGTGACTTCGGAGTTGACCGGAATCGGTCCGCAGACGCTGCGACTGTACGAGCGCCGTGGGCTCATCATGCCGACTCGTACCGGCGGCGGCACACGTCGCTACAGCGAAGAGGACATCTACCGCCTCGCGCGGGTGTCCGAGCTGGTCGATGCCGGCGTCAATCTGACCGGGATCCGGCAGATCCTCGAGCTGGAGACTGCCAACGACGCACTCGTCGCCGAGAATGCCCGTCTACGAGGCGAATTGGACGGCCGACCGTCCTGACGCCCGGCGCACGCGAACGCCCGGGAGCATTCGAGGTATCGCGAGTGCTCCCGGGCGTTCTGTGTACCGGTCCTACCGCAGGGTCGCGGTCAGGTGCGGGTAGCCCTTCTTCGGGTTCTTCAGTGCCAGGTCCCAGCCGTCGGGTGTCCGGTCGGCATACAGGTTCACCGTGGCCGGCAGCACGATCGGCTTGCCGAACCGGACGCTGTACGTCACGCGATCGGGGAGGCGGCCCTCGAGTGGTTGCAGCGCCGCCGCGGCGCTCCACATGCCGTGCGCGATCGTGCCGGGGAAGCCGAATGCCTTGGCGCCCAGCGAGGAAACGTGGATCGGATTGCGGTCACCCGACACCGCCGCGTACCGGCTGATGATCTTCTGGTCCACTCGCAGCGTGCGGGTGGGCGGCGGCGGAACCTCTGCCTCGTGTTCGGCCTTGGGTTCCTTCGGTGCGTCGGTGGGGTGCATCTTGAGGAACGTGCTGACCTGACGCCACACCAGTTCGCGGCCCACCGAGATCTCGCTGACCAGATCCACCTGGCTGCCCTTGGGGTGCGGGCGCAGATTCTCGGCACGGACCGACAGATCCAGCGGCTCGCTCACCGAGATCGGGCGCAGTTGCTCGATCACGTTGTCGGTATGCACGGAACCGATTGCAGGGAAGGGGAATTCGCGCGAAGTGAGCAGTCGCATCACGCTCGGGAACACGAGCGTGAACGGGTACGTGATCGGCAGTGTGTCACCGAACCGCAGCCCGCACACCCGGGCGTATGCGGCAAGGTTCGCGCTGTCCACGCGAAGGCCCTGCAGGGCAAGGGTTTCCTTCGGCAGGCTGCGTCGTCCCGAGGGTTTGACGAACGGCAGAGCGCCGAGTGCGGCGCGGGCGTAGTTGTCGAGGGTTCCGGGCTGCTCGCGCAACTGCACGCGGGTGCCCTTGCCGCCCGTCATCACGCGCCCAGCAGGGACTGGCCGCACACGCGCACGACCTGGCCGGTGACGGCGCCCGACGCGGGGCTGGCGAAGTACGACACCAGTTCCGCGACGTCGACGGTCTGACCGCCCTGCAGCAGCGAGCTGCCGCGGCGGCCGACCTCGCGGGTCGCGAACGGGATGGCGGCGGTCATCGCGGTCTCGATGAAGCCGGGCGCGACGGCGTTGATGGTGATCTTCTTCTCGGCGAGCACCGGTGCGGTGGCCTGGACCAGGCCGATGACGCCGGCCTTGGAGGTGCCGTAGTTGGTCTGGCCGCGGTTGCCGGCGATGCCCGCGATGGACGACACATCGATCACCCGGCCGCCCTCACGCAGCACGCCCTTGGCGACCAGGGCGTCGGTGATCTTCTGCGGGGCAAGGAGGTTGACGCCGAGGACGCTGTTCCAGCGGGACTCGTCCATGTTCGCGAGCGTCTTGTCGCGGGTGATGCCGGCGTTGTGGACGATGATGTCGACGCCGCCGTGCCGCTCCATGAGATGTTCGGCGAGCTTGTCGGCCGCGTCGGCCGCCGTGACGTCGAGGGCCAGCGACGTGCCGCCCACCTTGTTGGCGGTCTCCGACAGCGCCTGTCCGGCGGCCGGGATGTCGGCGCACACGACCTGCGCTCCGTCACGGGAGAGGACCTCGGCGATGGTGGCGCCGATGCCGCGCGCGGCGCCGGTGACGACGGCGACCTTGCCCTCGAGCGGGCGGTCCCAGCTGGCGGGGGCGACCGCGTCCTCGGCGCCGACCCGGATCACCTGGCCGTCGACGAACGCCGACTTGGCCGACAGCAGGAAGCGGAGGGTGGACTCGAGGCCGGACAGTCCGGTGGCGGCGTCCGGGGAGACGTAGACCAGCTGGGCGGTGGCGCCGCGCTTGATCTCCTTGGCGACGCTGCGGGTGAAGCCCTCGAGCGCGCGCTGGGCGATCTGTTCGTCGACGCTCGACGCGAGCTCGGGTGTGGTGCCGAGGACGACGACGCGTGCCGACGGCGCGAGGTTGCGGATGACGGGCTGGAAGAACTCGAACAGCTGGACCAGCTCGGTGACCTGGCCGATGCCGGTGGCGTCGAACACCAGGGCGCCGTAGCGGTCGTCGTGGGGCTGGGCGGCGGGGTAGTCCGACAGCAGTTCCCGGATCGGCTCGACGAGGCGGCCCTTGCCGCCGATGAGGATCGGACCGGCCAGGGCGGGCTCGCCGGCCTTGTAGCGACGCAGCTTCTCCGGCTGCGGCAACCCGGTCTGCTTGGCGATGAATGCGCCCGGCGCGGACGAGAGGAACTGTGAGTAGAGGTCGGGAGCGCCCTTGCTGGCTGCCACGGTCCACCTTCTTTGTCGCAATCGGGCACCCGGACATCCGGGTGCGGTGTCGACATTGAACTTACTCTGGAGTAAGTTCAATGTCGAGTGCAGAATCCACCGCCGAGGCGGATCGACCATGCGGATCTCGAGCAGATTTCCAGCGGGATCCCCCCACCTACATGGAGACCGACGTGACCAGCAGAGCCCGTAATCGCAGCGCCAAGCCGGCATCCGCACCGCAGGCCGGTGGTCGGCAGCAACGCCGCGTCGCCATCGTCGGCGGCAACCGCATTCCCTTCGCGCGCTCGGACCGGGCGTACGCGCACGCGTCCAACCAGGACATGTTCACCGCGACGCTGGACGGGCTGGTCAGCCGCTTCGGGCTGCAGGGCGAGCAGCTGGGCATGGTCGTCGGTGGCGCGGTGCTCAAGCACAGCCGCGACTTCAACCTCATGCGCGAATGCGTGCTCGGCAGCGCCCTGAGCCCCTACACCCCGGCGTACGACCTGCAGCAGGCGTGCGGCACCGGACTGCAGTCGATCATCGCGGTCGGCGACGCCATCGCGGCCGGCCGGATCGATGCGGGCGTCGGCGGCGGTGTGGACACGACGTCGGACGCGCCGATCGGCGTGAACAACGAACTGCGCGAGTTCCTGCTGTCGATGAACCGTGCCCGGACGGCGGCGGACCGCGTCAAGCTGCTGGGGCAGGTGCGTCCGTCGATGCTCGGCATCGAGATCCCGCGCAACGGCGAGCCGCGCACCGGGTTGTCGATGGGTGATCACGCCGCGATCACCGCGAAGGAGTTCGGTGTCCGTCGCGAGGATCAGGACGAGCTCGCGGTGGCCAGCCATCGGAACATGGCCGCGGCGTACGACCGGGGCTTCTTCGACGACCTGGTCACTCCGTTCCTCGGACTGACCCGCGACGACAACCTGCGCCCCGACTCGAACGTCGACAAGCTGGCGACGCTCAAGCCGGTGTTCGGCACCAAGCTGGGCGACGCGACCATGACGGCCGGCAACTCCACGCCGCTCACCGACGGCGCGTCCGCGGTGCTGCTGTCCACCGACGAGTGGGCGGCCGAGCGGAACCTGCCGGTCCTCGCGCACCTCGTGGACTCGGAGACCGCCGCGGTCGACTACATCCACGGCGGCGACGGGCTGCTCATGGCGCCCACGTACGCCATCCCGCGGCTGCTGGCCCGCAACGGCCTCACCCTCCAGGATTTCGACTTCTACGAGTTCCACGAGGCCTTCGCGTCGGTGGTCCTGGCGACGCTGCAGGCGTTCGAATCCGACGAGTACTGCAAGCAGCGTCTGGGCCTGGACGGGGCGCTGGGGTCCATCGACCGGTCCAAGCTCAATGTCAACGGATCGTCGCTCGCGGCCGGTCACCCCTTCGCGGCCACGGGTGGCCGCATCGTGGCCTCGCTCGCGAAGATGCTGGCAGAGAAGGGATCGGGTCGCGGCCTGATCTCGATTTGCGCGGCCGGCGGCCAGGGCGTCACCGCCATCGTCGAGGTGTGATCGCGCGGTCGGGCGGCCGAAATCCGACCGACCCGAAACCCCGGATGTAACGCGCCCCGGCGGGGAGCGATAATCCAGTCGGCCCCGTGTTATTGCCTGACCCCCGACCTGGCAATCACACGGGGCCGCTCTTCTTCTCCGCCTGTCGTCGGCGCGCAATGATGCCAGTGGTGGTCGCCGACCGGGATTCCCGGGCGGTCACCCGGAGTCCCGAGGACTAGGCTGCACGGATAGAAACACGTAACGCGACGGCCCGGCACGGTGTCGATTCGGCAGGAGGGCCCATTCATGAGTGACGAGCGCGACGGCAACAGCGGTTCCGGAAACCATCTGGACGGTTCGGAGCCGGACGACAATCCCACCGAGATCATGCCCGCCGTGCAGCCGGAATCCGACCAGCCGAAGCAGCAGGATGCTGCGGCGGAGCCGGACGGCTCGGACGTGCCGTCCGAGCCGACGCCGGATGCTGTGGATGAGTCGGACACCTCGGACGTGCCGTCCGAGCCGACGCCGGATGCCGCGTCGGAGGCTCCCACCGAGGTTTTCGCCGCAGTGCCCGCTGTGCCCGCTGACCCCGAGCCGGCCGATGCAGGGTCGGAGCCGACACCCGAGCCGACACCGGAGCCGACACCCGTGCCGACGCCGGAGCCGGCACCCGAGCCGACGCCCGAGCCCGCGTCGTCGGGGAGGCCGGGCTGGGTGAAGTACGCGGCGATCGCCGGTGGCGTGGCGGCCGTGGCGGTCCTCGCGTACACGGTGGACTGGGTCGTCTCCGCCGACCGGGTGCCGCGTGGCGTCACCGTCGCCGGTGTGGAGATCGGTGGCGAGAGTTTGTCGTCGGCCGAGGCGACTCTGCGCGCGCAGCTCGGACCGCGGGTGGACAGCCCGGTGCCGGTGCTCGCCGGGACCACCGAGAGCGCGATCGTGCCGGCGCAGGCCGGTGTCGGTGTCGACTGGACCGCGACCCTCGACCGGGTGGGGAACCAGCCGGTCAACCCGTTCACCCGGGTGGCGTCGCTGTTCACCAACCGTGAGGTCGGGCTCGTCTCGACGGTCGACGAGAATGCTCTCGACGGTGCCATTGCCGGCGTGCAGAAGGAATCGGACAGGGCGCCCCGCGAGGGCAACGTCGTGTTCGAGGGTGCGACGCCGGTCCCGGTCGCACCGTTGCCGGGGCAGAGCCTGCGGACCGACGATGCCGCGGACACGTTCGTCGCGGACTGGGCGTTCGGCACCACCGTCGATCTGCCGGTCGACGTCGTCGATGTGACGGTGACGCAGGCCGGGGTCGATGCCGCGTTGCGTGACGTGGCGACTCCCGCGGTCGCGTCGAACGTCGTGGTCACCGGGCGTGACGGTGCGGTCGCGACGCTGCCACGGGACCAGGTCGGCGAGGTGCTGTCGTTCGTCCCGGACGGCGGCGGCGGTCTGTCCCCGCAGTACGACGTCGAGGCGGCCACCGCGATCCTCGCGCCGCAGCTCGCGAGCACCGACATCAAGCCCAAGGACGCGCAGATCAGCCTCGCGAGCGGTTCGCCGCAGGTGATCCCGTCGGTGACCGGCGACATGGTGCAGTGGCCCAAGACACTCGAGCCGTTGCCGGCGCTGCTGGTCGCTCCCGGTGAGCGCACCACCCCCGCGATCTACGAGGCCGTGGAACCGGCGCTCACGACCGAGGGCGCGAAGGATCTCGGCATCCGCGAGGTGATCGGCGAGTACACCACCGGTGGCTTCGAGTACGCGTCCGGCGTCAACATCCGGCTCGCGGCCGACAAGATCAACGGTGTGCTCGTCAAGCCGGGCGAGATCTTCTCGTTCGACGCCGAGACCGGCCCCCGGGGCGCGGCCCAGGGATACGTCGACTCGGGCATCATCAACAACGGCCGCCCGGACAAGGCCGTCGGCGGCGGAATCAGCCAGCTCGCGACCACCCTCTACAACGCCACGTACTTCGCCGGCATGGAAGACATCGAGCACACCGAGCACAGCTACTACATCTCTCGCTACCCGGCGGCTCGCGAGGCGACCGTGTTCGAGGGCGCGATCGACCTGAAGTTCCGGAACCCGTCGAAGACGGGCGTGATGATCCAGACCATCGGCACCAACTCGAACATCACGGTGCGGATCTGGGGCACCAAGACCGTCGACGTCGAATCCGTCACGGGCGGCCGCACCAACCAGACGTCGCCCAACACGATCACGCTGCCCGCCGGTCCGCACTGTGTACCGTCCGGCGGCGCACCGGGATTCACGACCAGTGACACCCGGATCATCACCGACGCCAAGACCGGTGCCGAGATCTCCCGCAACACCCGGACGGTCCGGTACGACCCGGTCCCGATCGTGAAGTGCGTGTCCAACGAGCCGGCCCCGAAGCCGACGGAGGAAGGTACGACGCCGCCGCCTCCCACGCCCGGCGGCTAGTCCTCTCACACCTCGATCGGCGGGTGCAGTCGCATCAGGGTCCACGCGCGGTCCCGGCGCACCGCGAGGGCGCTTGCCGTCAGGGACGCGAGCATCAGGCCGAGGAGCACCGCGATGGACACCCACAGCCGGGAGTCGATGCCACCGACGGTGAGTTGGCGTAAGCCGTTGACGGCGTAGGTCATCGGGTCGAACGGGTGCAGGATCTGGAACGGTTTCGCGGTGGTCTCCACGGGGTAGATGCCGCCCGACGACACCAGTTGCAGCATCAGGAACGCGAGTGTCACGACGCGGCCGACGGCGGGCCCGAAGATCGCGTTGAACGCCTGGATCAGGGCCATGTAGGTGAGGCCGACCAGTCCGAGGAACGCGATGGTGCCGAATACGTACACCGGCACCAGTCCGACGCCGAAGTGCACCACGACGTACATGACCAGCACCTGCGCGATCGCGATGAGTGCGGCGGGCCAGTACGACGCCAGCACCACCCGCATCGCACCCAGTCCCGTCGAGATCGGCCGGGTCTGGACCGGCCGCAACAGCATCCACGTGATGATGCCGCCGACGAACAGTGCCAGGGGCAGGAAGAACGGTGCGAAGCCGGTACCGAACGTCTTGGCCTTGTTGTCGTGGTGCTGGTCCAGGGCGACCGGTGCCGACAGCGTCTGCGCGACGACGGTGCGCTGCTGCGGATCCCAGGCGGGGACCTGCTCGCTGCCCTCCTTCAACTGGGACGCGAGTTCCCCGGATCCGTCCTTCAGCTGAGTCGTACCGGCGGCGAGCTGTCCGGCACCCTGCGCGAGAGTCTCGCCGCCGCTCGACAACTGGGCCAGACCGTCGTCGAGGGTGCGGGCGCCCGTCGCGACCTGCTGCCCGCCGGTCTGCAGTTGCGTCAGGCCGTCCCGCAACTGTCCGGCACCGCCGACGGCCTGGGACATGCCCGACCGGTAGGGGCTCGACGGGTCGCCGAGCTGGAAGGCGAGTTGCCGCGCCCCGTCCTCGAGTTGGGCGAGCTGTCCCCGCATCGCCGGGTCCAGCGCCGGCCCGAGGGCGCCGGTGACCTGCCCGACCAGCTGGGTCACTCCCGCACTGAGCGCTCCGGCCCCGTTCCCGAGTTGGACTGTGGCGCCCGACAACTGGTCCAGGCCCCCGGACAGCGCGGACGCCCCACCGGCTGCGGTGTCGATGCCCGCGGAGAGCTGCGCCGTGCCGTCGGCGAGGGCGCTCGAGCCGGAGTGGGCGGTGACCAGGCCGTCGGCGAGCGTGCGGGCACCGCCCGCGAGTTGTTGCGCGCCACCGTCGGCGGCCTGCGCGCCGGCCGCGAGCTGTCCGGCGCCGTCGGCGGCCTTGCGGAGTCCGTCGCCCGCCGCGCTCAGGCCGACGAGCGCCTGGTCCACGGACTGCTCACCGATCTGTGCGCCGACGACGTTCAGGATCTGTTGCGCGGCGTTCTGCCCGATGATGGTGCCGAGGTAGTTGTTGGCGTCGTTGTAGGTGAAGATCAGGCGGGCCTTCTGCGGATCCGGGCCGGTGGGGGAGGCCACGGACTTGCTGAAGTCGCGGGGCAGGGTCACCGAGAAGTAGTAGCGTCCGTCCGCGACGCCGGTGGACGCGTCGTACGCGCTCACCTCGTGGAAGTCGAGGTCACCGGAGTCCATCAGGCCCTGCGCCACCTGGTCTCCGGCGTTGAGGGGTTTGCCGTCCACGACGGTGCCGTGATCGCTGTTGACGAGTGCCACCGGGATCTTGCCGGTCTGGCTGAACGGGTCCCAGAACGCCCACAGGTACAGCGCGCCGTACAGCAGGGGCATCAGGACGATCGTCACGAGGGCGACCCGCGGCATCAGCCCGCGCGAGAACCGCTTGAGTTCGGTGCCGAGCGACATCCCTGCCAGCATGGCTACTCCTCGCTTCCGGGGTTCGAGCCGTTCACGGTGGCCGCGGTGTCGGCCAGCGGGTGGAACTCGTGGGCGGGCGAACCCGGTGGCAGTGGGTTGACGGCGGATGCGATCACCGTCTGGCGGGCGCCCAGTGCCGCGAGGCGGTCGACCAGCGCGGCGCGGTCGTACTCGTCCCGGACCTGTTCGAGGTCGTCGACCAGCAACACCGGGGGAACCTGGGTGTCGGCGACGGCGATCCGCAGCAGCATTGCGTCGAGTTCGTCGAGATCGCTGACGTAGTCGTTGAGCCGCGGCAGCGGCCGATCTCCGAACACCGGCGCGCACACTTGCTCGAGTTCGCGCGGGCCCGCCCGGCGGATCAGCCGATACCACGGTGCGTCCCAGCGGATCTGCTCGGTGATGAGGTCGCGGACCGTCACCGATTCGGAGATGGTGTCGATGCCGGCGAATCCGGCGATCGCGGACACCGCACGGATCCGGGCGGGCCCGGTGCGTCCGATCACGGTGAGACGCCCGCCCGACGGCTTCATCCGCCCGGCGAGGGTGAGCAGCAGGGAGGTGCGGCCCGAACCCGCGAACCCCTGGATCACGGCCAGTCCGCCGAACGGAATCCGCAGGTTCACCGGACCGAACACCGGCCCCAGGGTGCCGTGCCGGGTCAGGCCCTCGGCGAGCACGGCCGGCGGCGCAGCGGGCGGCGAGTACGGGTCGTCATTGCTGGTCACTGCTGGTCACCAACCTCGGGTCCGGTGGCAGGGCGTCAACAAGAACAGCCAAACACACCGGCGCCGTCCGCGCGTGGGCACCGAACGAAAGAACCCCCGCGCACGCGATGTGCACGGGGGTTCTCGTCGTTCAGAGAATCAGAACGCGGCCTCGTCGAGCTCCATGATGTCGTTGTCGAGGTGCGACAGGATGGTGCGGGTCGCGGTCAGTTCGGGCAGCACGTTCTTCGCGAAGAAGGACGCGGTCGCGACCTTGCCCTCGTAGAACGGCTTGTCCTTGTCGGACGCGCCCTCGTCGAGCGCCTTGATGGCGATCTCGGACTGACGCAGCAGCTGCCAGCCGACCAACAGGTCGCCGACGGCCATCAGGAACCGCACCGAGCCGAGACCCACCTTGTACAGCTCGGTGGGCTGCTCCTGCGCACCCATGAGGTGGCCGGTGAGGACCGCGGCCATGCCCTGCACGTCCTCGAGGGCGGTCGAGAGCAGCGCCCGCTCGGTCTTGAGCCGGCCGTTGCCCGCCTCGCTGTCGATGAACTTCTTGATCTCGCCGGCCACGTGGGCCAGGGCGACGCCCCGGTCGCGAGCGATCTTGCGGAAGAAGAAGTCCTGCGCCTGGATGGCGGTGGTGCCCTCGTACAGCGAGTCGATCTTCGAGTCGCGGATGTACTGCTCGATCGGGTAGTCCTGCAGGAAGCCGGAACCGCCGAGGGTCTGCAGGCTCTCGGTCAGGTACTGGTAGGCCCGCTCGGAGCCGACGCCCTTGACGATCGGCAGCAGCAGATCGTTGACGCGGAACGCGGTCTCCTTGTCGGCGCCGGAGACCAGCGCGGCGACCTCGTCGTCCTGGTGCGCCGCGGTGTACAGGTACACCGCGCGCAGGCCCTCGGCGTACGCCTTCTGCATCGCGAGGCTGCGGCGCACGTCCGGGTGGTGCGTGATGGTGACGCGCGGGGCGGACTTGTCGGTCATCTGCGTCAGGTCGGAGCCCTGGACGCGCTCCTTGGCGTAGTCGCGCGCATTGAGGAATCCGGTGGACAGTGTGGAGATGGCCTTGGTGCCCACCATCATTCGAGCGTGCTCGATGACGTCGAACATCTGGGCGATGCCGTTGTGGACCTCGCCGACGAGCCAACCCTGGGCCGGGACGCCGTGGCCACCGAACGTGAGCTCACACGTCGTGGACGCCTTGAGGCCCATCTTGTGCTCGACGTTCGTGACGAAGACGCCGTTGCGGTCGCCGAGCTCGTTCTTCTCGAAGTCGAAGTGGAACTTCGGGACGAAGAACAGGCTCAGGCCCTTGGTGCCGGGTCCGGCGCCCTCAGGGCGGGCCAGGACCAGGTGGAAGATGTTCTCGAACAGGTCGTCCGACGTGGCGGACGTGATGAACCGCTTGACGCCCTCGATGTGCCAGGAGCCGTCGTCCTGCTTGATGGCCTTGGTGCGACCGGCGCCCACATCGGAACCGGCGTCCGGCTCGGTCAGGACCATCGTGGCGCCCCAGCCGCGCTCGACGCAGGTGGCCGCCCACTGCTTCTGCTCGTCGGTGCCGTTGTGGAACAGGACGTCCGCGAACGACGGGCCGGCCTGGTACATGAACGCAGCGGGCTGGGCGCCCAGCATCATCTCGGAGATGGCCCACACGAGTGCACGGGGAACCGGAACGCCACCGATCTCCTCGCTCAGGCCCATGCGGTACCACTCGGCGTCCCACATCGCCTTGAACGACTTCTTGAAGGACTCCGGCAGGGTCGCCTCGTGCTTCTCCGGATCGAACACCGGCGGGTTGCGGTCGGCGTCCGCGAACGCCTCGGCCAGCGGGCCCTCGGCGAGCCGCGCGACCTCGGACAGCATGTCCTTGACGGTGTCGGCGTCCAGATCGCCCCAGGCGCCCTCACCCAGTAGCTTGTCCAGACCCAGTACCTCGAAGAGGTTGAACTCGAGGTCGCGGACGTTGCTCTTGTAGTGGCCCATGTTTTCTCCCTGAAGTGGCACTGCGTCGGTGCGGTCTTGCTTTTCCGTCTAGTACCGCCCAAGTAGCTACTCGTCGGTAACTTAGCCGATGTTACCCGCGATTAAGTTGGCTGCCAAGGGTGGGCTTGCGCGCGACCAGGAGTGCGTCGATCGCCGTCCCGCCCTCGACGTCGCGGAAGCGTCGTTCGGCCACCGTGACGTCGAGGCGCCCGTTCAGATCATCCTTCAGATCTTCAGGGGTGTAAAGGATTTCGGGATCGGGCGGGCCGCCGACGCCTTGCGTGTGGTTGAGCGCGTCGTGGCCGAGAATCATGAGGATTCCGTCAGGTTTCAGCGAGTCGATGACGCGACTCACAAGTGCGCGCCGTTGTGGCGGCGCCAGGTGGGCGAAGATCATGAGGACCAGGTCGTAGTCCGAGACGTCGGTCGACGTGATGTCGTCGACGACGTACGTGAGGCGTTCGCGCACCCGTCGCGGAGCCTGGGTGGCGATCTCGCGGGCCTTCTCGATCGCGACCCTCGAGTAGTCGACGCCCGTCGTCTCCCAGCCCCGCGTCGCGAGCCACAGTGCGTGCCGCCCCTCGCCGCACGCGAGGTCGAGGGCCCGGCCGGCGGGCAGCGACGTCACGAACTCGACGACCACCGGGTTCGGCGGGGTGCCCCACACCATGTCGGCCTGTGAATAGCGTTCGTCCCAGTCCTCAGCGTTCATGGCTACGACCGTATCCCCGCCCCCGTATCCCCGCCCCTCTCGCGTTTTGCGCACTTGTCGCGCTCCAGGGACCCGGAAACTCGCGACAAGTGCGCAAAACGCGGGGAGATCAGCCGACGGTGATGCGGCGGTGGGCGAGTTTCCAGCGGCCGTCCTCGAACCGATGGGTGTCGTCGTAGCGGCCCACCCCGGCCAGGCGCGGTTCGGTCGTGGTGTCGCGGAAGAACAGCCAGTACGCCGTCGACGACGCCGCGACGTCCGAGTCGAGCGAGACCGCGACGGTGGTGATGACGTGCCGGCTGGACGTGCCCGGCCCCTGGACGCTGCCGGCCCGGCGTTCGCGCACGCCCTCCTCGATCGACGCGACACCCTCGCGGAGTTGCGCGGCCATGCCGGTCACCGGGTTGGGCTGTGACTCCCAGACCGCGTCGGCGGTGAAGTTCTCGAGGTACTCCTCGACGGTGCCGTCGTCGGCGAGCTGCGCGATGCGGGCCAGGAGGTCCTGGATCTCACCGCGTGGATCGGTGCTCTGCTGCTGCTGCTCCATGTCGTCTCCTCGCAATACAAACCAAGTGTTTGCTCGGGACGGTAGCAGCGGTTCGTGACGAGCGCGCCGACGTTTCTCACCGCTGCAGCGTCGTGCGCATCAGCAGGACGTTGTAGTTGGAGTGCACGGTGGTGAGGAAGTAGAGGTCCGGCCCGGACGACCACGGGTGGATGTACGCCCCGTACATCGACGGCAGTTCGTTGCCGTCCACGAGAACCTCGGCGGCGCCCCACGGTCCGGTGGGGGCGGGTGCGCGGCGCATCACGACGGAGTTCCGGTGGTCCGTGGTGAGCAGGACGTACTGCCCGAGGAACGAGTTGTACTGCACCGAGATCTCGCCGACGCCGCCGAAGACGATGGGCGTGGCCAGGTCGGGGTTCTTGGGCTCCCACTTGCCGCCGTCCCAGTACTCGTAGGCGTCGAGATCGCGGATGTGCTTCTCGGGGACCCTGGCGAGGTAGACCAGACCGCCCCGGCCGGCGGGCGTGCCGTACTGGTAGACGAAGCCGCCGTCCCGGACCAACGCTCCCATCTGGAAGTTGGCGTTTCCGCCGACGGGCGGACGCCGGGTCTCGGGCGCCTCCACCCAGTTCTCGCCGTTGTCGGTCGAGAACGCGAGTTCGGAGTAGTTGGTCTTCCACTTGCCCGGCTCGTCCCACTGCTTCACCGACATGAGGCTCATGTACTGCACGGAGTCGACCGCGACCCCGGCGGTCGGGATGCGGCTGATCTCGACGAACGGGATCTTCGGACTCGGCACCAGTTCCTTGGATTGGCCGAGGATGTCGCGTGGGGAGTTGTCGAAGGTCATTCCGTCGGAGAGCTCGCGGTCGGTGCTGCGGACGAGGATGTTGCTGCGCCAGGACCACAGGCTGCCCGCGAGCAGATTCGGGAGGCCGAGGCCGGCCGTGTCGCCGAAGGCGGTCAGCACCTGTCCGTCGCCGTTGTCCCACATGATCCCGAGGTCGGTGCCGAGCACGTTGTAGTCCTGGGTGCGGTTGGCGCTGAGCAGGCCGGTGGCCTGCGCGACGGCCTGGCTGCGCCCGTGGAGTATCGGCAGTCCGGTCGTTCCGTTCAACACCGGAATGGGATTCACCGTATTGGGGTCGGCGCCGGCGGGGCCGGGGAATGCGGCGAGAAGCGCGGTCGAGCACAGTGCGCACACGATGACGGATCGAAATCGGGTTCGTCTCACGGGTGTTCCCATCCTCGGTGGAAATCGGCCCCTGCCAGGTGTTACGAAACTACGCCGGTCGCTCGGGCGCTCCGGCGGGCGGATAAAAGGCTAACAGGAATGCCCATTCTCCGAATGGTCATTCCGGAATTGCAATAAGGGCCGTGGCACCCATCTCGAAATTGCCGGAATGGGAAGAGATGTCACGGATCGCGAGTCTTGTCCGGGTCTTGTCCGACCCTTGTTCCCCTCTTGTCCCCGTCTCGTTCGACGGGGTTCCGGAGTGCCGCCGTCGTCGTCGCGCCTGCCCAGGGGGTCGGCCGGTCGCCGGCCGGCGTGTGTCGACCGCCGACGCGCCGCATTCAAATACAGGGACCCGAGTAACACAGCCTGCAGGTGGGGCGAAGTACCGTGTCGGGGGGAACGTCGCCGCGTGGGCGTCGTCGTGAGAGTACGCAGTAGAGGAGACCAAACATGGGTGCGCAGATCTCGAACTCAACCGAGGTCCGGCAGTCCGCCATCCTCGGTCTGGGTGTTTACCGCCCGCAGCGGGTCGTGAGCAACGACGAGATCTGCGAACTGATCGACTCCACCGACGAGTGGATCCAGTCGCGCTCCGGGATCAAGAACCGACGATTCGCTAACGACGAGGAGAGCGTCCTCGCGATGGCGATCTCGTCCGGTCGCAAGGCACTCGAGGCGAGCGGCCTCACCGGCGAGCAGATCGGCGCGGTCATCGTCGCGACCTCCACCTACCCGTCGCAGACGCCGCAGTGCGCCGCGATCGTCGCCGACACCCTCGGAACGGGGGGCGCTGCGGCGTTCGACGTCACCGCCGGGTGTGCAGGCTTCTGCTACGCGCTGTCGGTCGCGTCCGACATGGTCCGGATCGGCACCTCGCAGTACGTCCTCGTGATCGGCGTCGAGCGGATGTCCGACAGCACCGAGCCCACCGATCGTTCGGTGCGGTTCATCTTCGGTGACGGTGCGGGTGCGGTCGTGGTGGGCCCGAGCGACGTCGCGGGCATCGGCCCCGTCGTCTGGGGTTCCGACGGCTCGCAGTCGCAGGCCATCCGCCAGGAGCCGGACTGGCTCTCGTTCGCCAACGACCCGTCGCAGCGTCCGTGGATCAAGATGGAGGGCACCGCGGTGTTCCGCTGGGCCGCCTTCGAGATGGGCAAGGTCGCGACGCAGGCGCTCGAGCGGGCCGGTGTCGCGATGGAGGATCTGGGCGCGTTCATCCCGCACCAGGCGAACGGCCGCATCAACGAGGTCATCGCGCGCAGCATCAAGCTGCCCGAGTCGGTGCCCGTGTCCGACGACATCGCCGATACCGGCAACACGTCCGCGGCGTCGATCCCGCTGGCGATGGAGGAAGTGATCCGCACGGGCAAGGCGAAGCCGGGCGAGCTGGCGCTGCTGGTCGGCTTCGGTGCCGGCCTGTCGTACGCGGGTCAGGTCGTCACCCTGCCGCCGCTCGCGCAGGACTAGACGCTCTCGACTGTCCCGGTGGGCCCGCTCGATCGAATCGAGCGGGCCCACCGCGTTTTCGGGACCGGGACCGTGCCGGGTCAGTGCTGTGCGAGGAACCCGTCGATGAGGGCCAGTTCGTCCTCGTCGAGCGGGCGACGCAGGTGCGAGGTGTTCCGGATGACCTGGTCGGGG
Organism: Prescottella defluvii; assembly: GCF_000738775.1. Taxonomy (GTDB): domain Bacteria; phylum Actinomycetota; class Actinomycetes; order Mycobacteriales; family Mycobacteriaceae; genus Prescottella; species Prescottella defluvii. Next base: position 18,882 of record NZ_JPOC01000002.1, on the reverse strand, counting down.
GTGGAGCAACCGATCAGCACGGACGCGACCTGGGGCTTGGCGTCCAGCCACGCGACGGCGATCTCGGACAGCTTGCGGTCGAGTTTGCTCGCGAGCGTGAGGAGTTCCTCGACGCGCGTCAGTGCCGCCTCGGTCGCGGTGGCGGCGAAGTACTCCGACTTGTCGAAGCGTGAGCCCGCCGGGAACTCGATGTTCCGGCGGTACTTGCCCGTGAGCAGTCCGGCGGCCAGCGGGTAGTACGGGATCACGGCGAGGTCGAGTTCGGTGCAGGTCGGCACGATGTCGTTCTCGACCTTGCGCTCGAGCAGATTCCACTCGATCTGGGCTGCGACGAAGCGGGGGAGTCCACGTTCACGGGAGGTGGCGACTGCCTCGGCGATGCCCTTCGCGGACGTGTTGGAACACGCCACGTGGCGGACCTTGCCGGCCTGGACCAGTTCGTCGAGCGCGCCCAGGGTGTCCTCGATCGGCACGGTCGGGTCGGGCATGTGCTGGTAGTAGAGGTCGATGTGGTCGACACCGAGTCGGCGCAGGCTGGCGTCGCAGGCGCGTCGGACGTAGTCGGGGGAGGAACCCTTGTCCTCCTCGTTCATCGGTCCGCCGAACTTGGTAGCGATCACGGCCTGGTCGCGACGGCTGCCGAGCGCGGCTCCGAGGAACTTCTCGGACTCGCCCGCGGAGTAGATGTCGGCGGTGTCGAAGAGCGTGATGCCCTGCTCCAAAGCCGCATCGACGACGGCCTGGGACCCGGCCGCATCGGTTCGGAAACCGAAGTTGTTGCAGCCCAACGACACCGTCGAGACGACGAGATCGGTTCCGGGGAGGGTCACGTACTGCATGTTTGTGGACATCGAACTCCTGACACTGGCACTCGAGCGGGCGGTGAGCTGCCCGGTCCGGACACTACGCCCGGTTCGGGTCAGCGCGCGAGGGCGAATTCCGGTGTGTGGTAACAGGTCAGGTGGTCGCTCCATTTTCCGTGCCGTCTAGGATCTTCCCTGCGAACATATGTACGAGAGAAGAGGATCCGGTCGCCCGTGAGTGCAGTGAGAATCGACGAGTCATGGCCGGCCGCATCCGCCGCCCCCGAACAATCCTCCGCGACGGCTGAACTGACGGTGCCCGCGCGGGTTTCCGGTGCGGCTATCGGTGGCGCGTCTCGGGGAGCGACCGCATGAAGCGGGCGCTGTCCCGGGCATCGAGTTCGGTGCGCCGCATGCTCGCGGTGGGTGCGTCGATCTGCTTCGCGGTGATCCTGGCCGTCGGCTATGTGCTGGTCGAGGAGTGGTTGAGCGTCGATGGTCCCGGGGCGGGTTCCCCGCAGGACACGGTCGCCGTCGGCGAGCTCGCCGAACTGCTGGCGCAGGTGACCGTCGCTCCCGAGTTGCCGATGACCGGCTACAGCCGCGAGCAGTTTCCGCACTGGGACGCGAACCGGCCCGAGCACGGGTTCGGCCCCGAGTTCGAGCAGTACAGCCGGTGCACGACCCGCGAGGTGATGCTGCTGCGCGACGCGGAAGGGCCGGTGCGGCTCGATCCGAAGAGCTGCGACCTGTCGATCGGTTCCGGCGGTGGGTGGCGAGACGAGTACGGATTCCTCGACCGCAAGACCGGTGAACTCAAGCCGTACAAGTGGATGACCGAGTCGTCGGCCGTCGATGCGGAACACATCGTCGCGTTGGCGGAGGCGTGGCGGTCGGGCGCGGCGAATCTCGACGAGGACACCCGTCGCCGCATCGCGAACGACGCGGTCAATCTGGCGGCCTCCGATCCGTCGGCCAACCGTTCGAAGGGCGATCAGGACGCGGCGACCTATCTGCCGCCGGGGAAGTTCCGGTGCGCGTACGTCGATCGATACCTGCAGGTCAAGGTAAAGTACGGGCTGGCCGTCGACACCGCCGAGCAGGCGGCACTGCGCACCGCCGTCGACGACTGTGTCAGCCAGGGAGGGTCCGCATAAGCGACATCGTCGAGATCGCCGTGAGCGCCGCCGTCATGACCGAGGAGGAAGGGACGGTGTCGGGCGCTCTCGACGTCATGCTCGACGGGCAGGGCCGAGGCCTCGTCCGCTATCGCGACACCGAAACATGGCTCACGATCGGCAATCTCGACGACGACCCGCCGGCCACGTGGCAGTCGGTCGGCGATCTCGCGACAGCGATCGTGGCCGGTGCCGGGGCGCGTGACGCCGCGGGCAATGTGATCCCGTTCGAGGCGTGAGGCGTCCGCGCCGACGGTGTCAGATGCCGACGGCGGCCTCGAGCGCGGCCAGTTCGTGGTCGAGGTGCGCGAGGATCGGTTCGAGGTGCGGTACCGCGCGGCGGCACCCGGTGAGGCCGAAGGCGATCGACTCCTCGGTGCTGGTGCAGGTGATGTTGAGCGCCTGGCCGTCGAGCGGAATCGACAGGGGGTACAGCGCGTCGAGTCGGGCGCCGTTCCAGTACAGCGGCGCGTTGGGGCCAGGCACGTTGGAGATGACGATGTTGTAGGGCGGTCGGAGGGGGCCGTGGTGGCCCAGCAGCAGGTCCAGGGCCAGCGGTGCGGAGCCGAGCGCACTCATCGCCACGATCTGGGTGGCGCTCATCCCGCGCAGCGCGGCCTTGCCCTCCGCCATCGACCGGTGCACGCGTGCCAGACGGCTGCCGGCATCCGCGAGGTCGGTGCCGAGGTTGCACATGAGGGTGCCGATCTCGTTGCCACTCTTGTCGTTCGGATCGGCGATCGACGCGGGGCGTTCTCGCGGGTCCCGCAGCGACACCGGAACCATCGCGATCAGCGAGGAGTCGGGAAGCAGGCCCCGGTCCGTCAGGTGGCCGCGTAGCGCGCCGGAGCACATTGCCAGCACCACGTCGTTGATCGTGGCGTCGGCGTACTTCGCGACCAGTCGGAGACGGTCGAGTGACCAACTGCGCGCGGCGAATTGGCGGGCACCGGTGATCGGCACGTTGAGGGCGGAGTGCGGCGCGGCGAACGACACCGGTCCGCCCTGGCGGCGCAGGGCACGGAGCACGGTTCCGGTCAGCGCGGGGACCAGGCCGGTGGCTTCCCCGAGGACGTCGACGGCGGTGCGGACAGCGGCGAGCGGGACGTCGAGGAGGCCGGTGTCGTGGGGGGTGTGTGCATGCGGTGCACGGGGTTCCCACGGGGCGGGCATGCCGCGCTTGTCGGCGTCGATGCTGAGCGCGCGGCGCAGCAGCCGCATCGCGCCGACACCGTCGGTGACGCTGTGGTGGATCTTGGTGTAGACGCCGTAACGGCCGTCGGCGAGGCCCTCGATCAGGTGCATCTCCCACAGCGGTCGGTTGCGGTCCAGCAGCGTCCCGTGCAGGCGTGCCGTCAACGCCGACAACTCGCGCATCCCGCCGGGGCACGCGAGTGCGTCGTGCCGGATGTGGTGTCCGATGTCGAACTGGGTGTCGGCTTCCCAACTCCACTGTCCCAGCGACGAAACGGACCTTCTGGCGCGCTTGCGCAGCATCGGGGCGACCTCGTTGCGGGCGATGGCCGTGTCGAGCATCTCCCGGACGTCGTGGGCCTCGGCGCCGTCCGGAGGCTGGAGCAGTACCAGGCCACCGACGTGCATGGGATGCTCCCTGGATTCACCGAGCAGGAAGACCGAGTCCGTCGGTGGCATGGGGAGCGGCATCGAGGGCACCCTTCGGTAGGTGGTGTGCCCGCGAAACCCGGGGCAGGCGTGCTGCAGATCGCGATCGTGTTGTCAGTTGTACGGGATCGTCGATGCCTGCGCTACCTGTGCGAATGTCCAGGTGAATGGGTGTTTTTCGGCTATTGTCCGGAACCGGAATCGAATTGTCGGATTGATCCGAGATTCGGTGTGGGGGTGTCAGTGCCGTGAATCGCGCGGATTCTCCGCGTCCTCGGCCTCGAGGTCGGCGAGGTTCCAGTCGAGCGTCGACCCGAGTTCTTCGCGGTCGGCACGACGGATCGACCGTCCCATCAGGACGGCCGCCGCGCAGGCGAGCACGATCCACGTGCCCAGTACGACCCACAGCCACAACATGCTTATTTTTCTAGCACCGGACTCTGTGAAAAAGCGAAGGTTGGGCTGAGAGTCAGCTCACGTCGGCGACAGGACCCCGGCCCCGGCTGCCGCCCGGAAGCGGGTGCGCGCGTCGTGGACGGTGAGGACGGGTACGTCCAGTGCTCGCACCTGGACCAGCAGCGCCGCCTGGGTCGCGGTGCAGATGCCGTCGAGGATGTCGTCGTCGACGACCGCGCAGTCGACGTCTCCGTCCACGGTGTCGGTCCCGCGGTGGCCGAGGACGGCGGCCAGCATGCGCGCGTCCTCGAGCGCGGCCGAACTCCCGATGAACACGACGTCACCCGTGGCGATCGCGGCGAATGCCGGATTCGCGAACTCGTTGTTCATGTGACTCCTTTGTGGCTTGTGGCTTGCGACGACGCTGCGGTGCCGCGCACCGGGTGAGGTGAGCGGCGGAGGCTGCCCTGCGGATCCGAGGATTCGTCGGCCTCGTGGTCCACGGGTCCGGAGGTGTTCCGGGCCAGGTCAGGGGTGCGTCGACGTGCTTCGATCGCGCTGACCCGCGGTTGGGCTCTCGCATCATATGGCGCGGGGCGGGCGGCCGCGTGGCGCGGAGACACTGCATCGGTCAAGGTCGGAAGGCCCAATTGCGGGTCGGCAGAGGGGTTCGGTGCAGCTCAGGCGCCGCTCGCGTGGACCTCGTAGTCGCCGGTGGCGCATCCGGTGAGCAGGGCGCCCCGGCCGAGCGGCGTCCACGTGACGTCGTCGATCCCGAGGGTGTCGACGACCGAGGCTCCGGTGTCGATCGAGCGGGGGAACCAGACCTCGAGGCGGCAGCTGCCGTCGCCGGCGCGACCGGTCAGCTCCAGCCGATCCCCGTCCGCCGCGAGGTGGGTGATCCGGCCGGGCGCGAGACGCGGGTAGGCGCGGGTCAGCTGATCCAGCAGTGCGGTGTTCCGGGGCGCGTCGGCGCCGGTGCTGCACAGGACCGGCATGAGCCCGTCGCCCAGTTCCTGGATGCCGTTCTGCGGGTCACCGCACGACTGCTTCCACACCCAGTAGGCGCCGCCCTGTACGTGCGCGTCCTGTTCCTTCGAGAAGCGGGTCGCCTTGTCGACGAGGCCGTCACCCCAGTAGCCGTACTCGCCGCTCCAGACGGGGACGCCGTACTTGTCCGCCACCCGCTCGGCGAGGGTGAAACCCCGTTCGATGCCGACGATCACCGGCAGCCCGAGCGAGGCGTCCATCGTGATCGACTCCGCGTACAGGTGCGGCGAGAAGACGATGTTCCGATCGTCGGTGAAGTCGGCCGGGGGGCCGCTGTCGAAGCCCAGGCCCGACCACAGGATGCTCGGCTCGAAGTAGACGATCTGCTCGGCGCCGGCCGCGCGGACGGCGTCGATGGCCCGGTCGTAGAAGCGGCCCAGCAGCAGCGACGACGTGAGCGGCGCGGACTCACCGAAGTTCGGCTCGTTCAACAGGTCGTACCCGGCCACGGCCGGCTCGTCCTTGAATTCGGTCGCTAGCATCGCCCACGCCTGGACCAGGTGCTCCTGCACGTCGTCGGTGTCGTAGTAGAAGTTGTTGAAGGCACGGCCTCCGGCCGGCGAGATGTCGCGGCCGGTGAACTGGCAGCGGGGCGCGCCGTCGGTGATCGTCGCCCACTCGGGGGCACCGTCGTAGCCCCACATGGGGGAGGTGCCGGGCCGGCAGTCGACGTCGTCCGGTGAGGGTGCCGCAGACCAGCCGTCCTGGTGCATGTCGAGCACGGTGTAGAGGCCGTGCGACTTCGCCTGCGCGACGGCCAGCCGGATCCGGTCGAGGTAGGCCTCGTCGTACCGTCCCCGCTCGGGTTCGAGGGCCGACCACGACAACGCCAGGCGGACCACGTTGAACCCGTGATCGGCGATGCCGGCGAAGTCCTCGTCGGTCAGCGGCAGGGTCGACGGGACCTCGGGCCGCGGCGCATAGAAGTCGACGAGCTGGTTGACGTTGACGCCGCGCAGGAGCACTTCGCGGCCGGCGGAGTCGGCGATCACGTCACCTGAGACCCGCAGGGGCAGAAGCTCTCCGGCGTCGGCAGCCTGGACGGCCGCGGGAGAGATGGGAGAGACGGGGGAGGTGGGGGCGGCATCGGGACGGGCGAGCAGCGGCACGGTGATCGCGACGGCGACCAGGGCCACCGAGCCGACCCGGACGGCGGTGCGGGGGATCGGCGCCGGAACATCCCTGCGGTGCGCCGCCCACAGCGCGGCGAGTCCGACGATCCACCCCGTGCAGGCGCCGTACGAGAGGCCGTCGGCGAACCGGATGTACCCGGACATCAACGGCCACAGATCGCCGGCGAAGCCGTCGTCGGAGAACAGGCCGACGATCGTGGCCACGAGCGCCAGTACGGCGCCGGCGCCCATCGCCGCGAACCATCCGGTGAGGACGGTTGCGGCGGCGCCACCGGAGATCCGGCGGGCGAGTACCCGATGGCAGACGATCGTGCCGAGCACCAGGACAGCGACGCCGCCGACGGTCGCGACCGGCCCGTTCATCGGATTCGGCGCCGGCATCACACGGTCGTAGGGCGCTCCCGACCACCACTGTCCGGCCAGGACGGGGGCCGCGGCCCCGAACACGAGCGCGCCGATCCAGACCGGCGGCGCGTCGGAGGGCATGTCGGGGATCGGGCGGTTGCGTCCGGCGACAGCGACGGCGCCGGCGACGATCAGTGCCGCCGGAAGTGCCTTGGCGGCGGCGAATCCGGCGCCCCACGCGGCGGTCCCGAGGTCGTGCACCGCCACGAGCGACATCGCGAACTTCGCCAGCATCACCGCGAGCACGACGCCCGATGTCGCGGCCGCGAACAGCCAGCGGGAACCGGCGGTCGAGCGCACCGTCCACCACGTGACCCCCAGCAGCACCGGGAGGTAGACGACGAACGGCGCGATCTGCCACGGCGCCCGGATCGGCCAGAGGTCGGCGCCCGTCCAGCCGACCAGGCTCAGCAGTCCGCTCGGGTCGGCGGCGGCCTGGACGACGACCAGCAGGCCCAAGGTCAGTGTGGCGAGCCATGCAAGTCGCTGTGGGGACACCGGTACTTCCGTTCAGTCGGGGACGACGGGAAACCCTAGACGCCGCCGGCCCCGCCCACTCCCGAAATTGGTCAATTGTCCAAGTGGTGGACTGGCCTCGACGAGGCCGCTCAGAACTTGCGGCAGCGGGTTCCGGTGCAGCACGCCGAGGCGTTGGGTGGCGCGGGTGAGGGCGACGTAGAGTTCGGCGGCGCCCCGGGGGCCGTCGGCGAGGATCCGTTCCGGCTCGACCACCAGGACGGCGTCGAATTCCAGGCCCTTGGTCTCCGACGCCGTCACCGCGCCGGGCACTCCCGGCGGGCCGATGACGATGCTCGTCCCGTCTCGGGCGGACTCGCTGCGCACGAATTCGTCGATGGCAGTGGTCAGTTGGTCCTCGGTCACCTGTCGGGACCACGGCGGGACGCCGCACGCACGGACGGACTCCGGTGGCTCGACGCCCGGCGCGAACTCGGCGAGCAGTGCCCCGGCGACGGCCATGATCTCCGCCGGGGTCCGGTAGTTCACCGACAGTGACCGGTAGACCCAGCGGCCGGGCACGTACGGTTCCAGCATCGCGTCCCACGTGGTCGCGCCGGCCGCCGACCGGCGCTGGGCGAGATCACCCACCACGGTGAAGGACCGGCTCGGGCAGCGCCGCATCAGCACCCGCCAGTCCATCTCAGACAGTTCCTGAGCCTCGTCGACCACGATGTGCCGATAGGTCCAGTCCCGGTCCGCGGCAGCACGTTCGACGAGTTCCCGGGTGTCGTGCTCGACGAACCGGTCGGCCAGGTCCTCGGCGTAGAGCAGGTCCGTGGCGAACAGGTGGTCGTCGTCGTCCATGTGGTCCTCGCGACCGACCATGAGGTCGAGCACGCCGGCCGCGTAGGCGGCCTCCGCGCCGGCCGCGGCCTGCCGTTCCCGGTCGGCGGCCTGCCGGGCGGACGGGTCCGTGCCGAGCAGGTCGACCAGTTCGTCGAGCAGTGGCACGTCCGACACCGTCCAGGCGTCACAGTCGGCCCGCCACAGCGCCGGTGCCGCACCGGCGGCACGCAGTCGATCGGGCGACGTGTACAGCTGTGCCAGTAACGTTTCCGGCGTCAGGATCGGCCAGAGATCGTCGAGTGCAGCGGTGAACGCATCGTTGCCGGCGAGCTCTGCGACCAGGTCGGCCCGCAACTCCTCCCACGCCTGCTCGTCCTTTCTGGTCAACCAGCCGCGGCCGATCCGGGCGATCGCGCGCTCGGTGAGCACGTAGGTCACGATCTCGGCGAACACCGCGCGGGCCTCGTTGTGCGGCCGTCCGCTCGCGCGCGCCTCCTCCCTGGCCCACTGTGCGGTGCCGGCATCGATCCGCACCACCACGTCGGACAGTTCGATGAGCAGCGGATCCTCGGGCAGTCGCTGCCGATCGGCGATCGCCGCGGCGAGCACGTCCACGATCTCGAGTGAGCCCTTGAGCCGGGCGGCCTCCGGGTCGTCCTCGGCGGTGACGCGCAGACCCGGGACGAAATCGCCCGTCGTCATGAAGACCACGTCGGACTCGCCCAGCGACGGCAGGACGCGGCCGATGTGGTCGAGGAACGCCGGGTTGGGCCCGACCACCAGCACGCCGTGGCGTTCGATCCGCTCCCGCTGGGTGTAGAGCAGGTAGGCGACGCGGTGCAGCGCCACCACCGTCTTCCCGGTGCCCGGGCCACCCTCGATCACCAGCACCCCGGGGTGGTCGAGGCGGATGATCCGGTCCTGCTCGGCCTGGATCGTCGCCACGATGTCGCGCATCCCGTCGCCGCGCGGCGCGTTGACCGCGGCGAGCAGAGCCGAGTCGCCCCGGTGCGGGCCGTCGGCCTGCTCGTCGCCGTCGGGGCGGCCGAGGGCCTCGTCGGTGAAGCCGGTCAGTCGACGCCCTCGCGTGCGGAACTGGCGGCGCCGGCGCACGCCCTCGGGGCTCGCGGCGGTGGCGACGTAGAACGCGCGCGCCGCCGGCGCCCGCCAGTCGAGCAGCAGCGGTTCGAACTCGTTCTCCTCGTCGAACAGCCCGATGCGGCCGATGTACGAACGATCGCCGGACACGGAGTCGATTCGGCCGAAACACAATCCGTTGTCGGCGACGTCCAGTCGCTGCACCTCGGTGGCCAGCGCCCGCACCTCGGCCTCCCGATCCACGAGCGCCCCGTCGTGTCCCCGCAACGCCGCTCGATACCTGCCCTTCACCCGCGCACGTTCGGCGTCCAGCCGTGCGTAGAGACCGTTCACGTAGCCCTGCTCGAGCTGCAGTTCGTCGTCGTACTCCTGAATCGACATGCGCACCCCGGTACTTCCCTTGCTGGTCCTGGCTTCGGCCAGCGATTCTGCGGCATCACCGGGGCCTTGCCGCAAGGCCCCCTGTGCGTTATAAGTTGAAAGTGGAAAGGAGCGGAATTCCGCCCTTCTCACCTCCGCCGTCCACGATCTGTGAGTCGGCACCGCTCGACAATGCCGCCATGGAGAGCTTCTTCTCCCCGCTGCACGGGAGCATCCGGTGTTGCGGAGAGCGAACCGACTGTGTCGGACATGGCTCCGGAGGAGACGCGACGCCGATCGCGCCTGTACCGCCGACGCTGCTACGCAGTGGGTCGTCGGCGATGCCGACTGGCGCCAGCGCATCTCCGGTTGTGGCTTGTCGTGCTCCTACTTTCCGATGCTCACCGTGACGAGCCAGTGGAGCGCACCGCAGCAACGATCGATGACGATGCGGACCTCTGTCGGCGCAACTATGGCTCGGGCCATGCGTGTGACAACGCTCATTCGAAGGCTCACTCTCCTTGTCGGATACCCATGGGGGGTATAACTTAGGTACATATACCCGGTAGGGGTATGGAGGAGGGTAACTGATGACTGCGAACGAGTATCAGGTGACGGGCATGACCTGCGGGCACTGCGAGTTGTCGATTCGTGAAGAGGTCGGCGAGATCGCCGGCGTTCAGGACATCCAGGTCAGTGCGCAGACGGGCAGGCTCGTCGTGACGGCCGACGACAAGGTCGAGGACGCAAAGGTTTTCGCGGCGGTCGAGAGTGCCGGCTACTCGGCGGTGCGCATCTGATGAAGGCCGGTACGAAACTCGCGCTCTACGGCGCCGGGCTCGTGGTGGCGTTCGGCGGCGCATTCGGCACCGCCGGAGCCGTCATCCCCGACAGCGTCGTAGCGGCGTGGACGGAAGGACGTGACATGAACACACACAACGAAGGACACGGCACCGACGAGCAGGAGGCCGTCGGCCACACGCTGAAGGGGCTCTCTCTCGATGCCGACGGTTTCGTGCTCTCGCCCGTCGAGGCCCCGAAGGCCGCAGGGGAGAAGGGTGAGCTCAGTTTCCAGATCCTTACCGAGGCCGGCGAGTCGGTGACCCGGTTCGCGGAGGCGCACGAGAAGGAACTGCACCTGATCGTGGTCCGCACGGACGGCGCACAGTTCCGGCATCTGCACCCGACACTCGATACGAGCACAGGTACCTGGTCCGCCCCGTGGGCGTGGGAGGAGGCAGGCACCTACCGGGTGTACGCCGACTTCACCCCCGCGGGTGACGGCACATCGGGCGTCACGCTGACGCGCGCTGTCGAGGTGGCGGGCGTGTTCACCCCGGTTGAGACCGCGGTGCGGCACACCGCTGAGGTCGACGGCTTCACCGTCACCCTCGACGGCGATCTCACGGCGGGCGCATCAAGCGACCTCACGATTTCGGTCGAGCGCGCCGGGCAACCGGTCACGGCGTTGGAGCCCTATCTGGGCGCATTCGGCCACCTGGTCGCGCTGCGGGAGGGCGACATGGCCTATCTGCACGTCCACGCCGAAGGAGAGGACCCTCAGGCCGGCGACACGGCCGGCCCCGAGATCGGCTTCATGGCGGAGGCGCCGACCGCGGGCCGCTACCTGCTGTATCTGGACTTCCAGGTCGACGGCGAGGTCCACACCGCTGAGTTCGTGCTCGATGCCGGGGATCGAGACGGCGCCCAGTCGGACAACGATTCGCACACTGGCGGTCACTGACCCGTACGGGAGGTGTCGTCGCAAAGAGAGCTGAGGGAGAAGGAAGAGGATGAGCACAGCAGCACCGCCTACGAGCGGACCGGGCATCGAGTTGGAGATCGGCGGGATGACCTGCGCCTCCTGCGCGAACCGGATCGAGAGGAAGCTGAACAAGCTCGAAGGCGTCTCGGCGACGGTCAACTACGCCACCGAGAAGGCCAAGGTCACGGTGCCGGAGGGCTACGACCCGGCACTTCTGGTCGCCGAGGTGGAGAAGACCGGCTACACCGCCGCGCTGCCCCAGCCGAAGGCCGCCAAGGCTGCCGCCGTGTCATCGAACGGCGACGTGGACGAGCCTGATCCCGAGCTCATCTCGCTGCGACAGCGACTGATCGGCTCGGTCGTACTGACCGTGCCGGTCATCGCGATGGCGATGATCCCGGCACTCCAGTTCGTCAACTGGCAGTGGGCGTCGCTCGCCCTCGCTGCCCCCGTCATCCTCTGGGCGGCGTGGCCGTTCCACAAGGCCGCGTGGACGAACCTCAAGCACGGCACGGCGACGATGGACACGCTCATCTCGGTGGGTACCTCGGTCGCATTCCTGTGGTCGATTTATGCGCTGTTCTTCGGCACCGCCGGCACCCCCGGCATGACGCACCCGTTCGAGTTCACGATTGCACCGTCTGACGGTGCGGCGAACATCTATCTCGAAGTCGGTGCGGGCGTGACGATGTTCATCCTCGCCGGCCGATATTTCGAGAAGCGTTCCAAGCGGCAGGCCGGGGCTGCTCTTCGTGCCCTGCTCGAGCTCGGCGCGAAGGAAGTCTCCGTGCTCCGCAACGGCGCGGAGGTCAAGATCCCGGTCGAGGACCTCCAGGTCGGCGATGAGTTCATCGTTCGCCCTGGTGAGAAGATCGCGACCGACGGTGTGGTCACCTCGGGCACCTCCGCAGTCGATGCGTCGATGCTCACCGGCGAATCAGTGCCCGTCGAGGTCGGCGAAGGCGACGCCGTCACCGGCGCCACCGTGAACGCGGGCGGCCGCCTGGTGGTGCGTGCGACACGAGTGGGCTCTGACACACAGCTCGCGCAGATGGCGAAGCTCGTCGAGGACGCCCAGACCGGCAAGGCCGAGGTACAGCGCCTCGCCGACCGCATCTCCGGTGTGTTCGTGCCGATCGTGATCGTGATCGCGTTCCTCACGCTCGGCGCGTGGCTCGGTGCGGGCTTCCCTGTCGCTGCTGCCTTCACCGCCGCAGTCGCGGTCCTCGTGATCGCCTGCCCCTGCGCCCTGGGACTTGCGACCCCCACCGCGCTGCTCGTCGGCACCGGCCGCGGCGCACAGATGGGCATCCTCATCAAGGGCCCCGAAGTGCTGGAATCGACCCGCAACGTCGACACCGTGGTCTTGGACAAGACCGGCACCGTCACGACCGGCAAGATGACCCTCGTCGACGTGATCACCGAGCCGGGCGTCGACCGGGCTGAGCTGCTGCGCTTCGCCGGCGCGCTCGAGGACGCCTCCGAGCACCCGATCGCGCAGGCCATCGCCAAGGGCGCCACTCAGGAAGTCGGCGCGTTGCCGACGCCTGAGGACTTCGCGAACGTCGAGGGCAAGGGCGTGCAGGGCATCGTCGAAGGCACCCCGGTGGTCGTCGGACGGGAGTCGTTGCTCGCGGACTGGTCGCAGCGGCTGTCCCGTGAGGTCGCCTCCGCGAAGGTGCGCGCCGAGGGTGAGGGCAAAACCGTCGTCGCCATCGGTTGGGACGGCCAGGCCCGCGGCATCCTCGTTGTTGCCGACACCGTCAAGCCCACCAGCGCCGAGGCGATCGCCCAACTCAAGGAAATCGGCCTCACCCCGGTCCTCCTCACCGGCGACAACGAAGCGGTTGCCCGCCAGATCGCCGCCGAGGTCGGCATCGAGCAGGTCATCGCCGAGGTGCTGCCGAAGGACAAGGTCGATGTGGTGGCTTCCCTCCAGCGGGAGGGAAAGATCGTCGCCATGGTCGGCGACGGCGTCAACGACGCCCCCGCTCTCGCGCAGGCCGACCTGGGCCTTGCGATGGGCACCGGCACCGACGTCGCCATCGAGGCATCCGACATCACCCTCGTGCGTGGTGACCTGCGCAGCGCGGTCGACGCGATCCGCCTCTCACGCAAGACGCTGTCGACGATCAAAACCAATCTGTTCTGGGCATTCGCCTACAACACCGCCGCGATTCCGGTCGCAGCACTCGGAATGCTCAACCCCATGCTCGCAGGCGCGGCGATGGCGTTCTCCAGCGTCTTCGTCGTCGGCAACAGCCTCCGCCTGCGCGGGTTCAAGAGCGTCGCCCAGCGGTGACGTCACGAACCACACCCGCCCCATCACTCCGATGAAAGGTATTCACCGACAATGACGAACGAACCCCAGGCCGCCTCCAGCTGCTGCAGTACCACCGTACCGAGCCCTGCCGCAGCTGACGCCGATGACATGACGACCTGCCCGGTCATGGTCGGAACCCCGGTGAGCAAGAAGGCCGCTGAGGCCGCCGGCCTGGTCCGTGACTTCGAAGGCCAGCGCTACTACCTCTGCTGCCCCGGCTGCGGCCCCGCGTTCGACTCGGACCCGGCCAGGTACGCCGCCAACATGGCGTAACCGCAGTGTTTTCCGGGGTGTCGTGGCCCGGCACGACCGGGCGACGACACCCCGACACCTGATCGGAGCGGCCCGATCCGACCACCCCGATGATTACGGACGCCGGCGGACAGTCCCGACGATTCCAACACCGGGGCCATTCAACTGAATTCTCTACGCGCGGCTTCGCGGTGCGCCTTTCCTGGATGGTGTTGCGGGCCTGCCTTCCTGATCACGGGTGGTGCACGCGAGCCACACCAGGTACCCGACTCCGATGGTCACGTATAGGGTGCCGAGCAGGTGCTGCCACAGCGCCCAGTCCAGTTCGCGGTCCGCTCCGATCGGCAGTAGGTGCTGCGGGCCGATCAGGAAGACGACGCCGATACCGATGGTGGCGATGATATTTCGCGCGGTGGGAGCACGCAGCGTTCCGAGTGCGAGGACCAGCAGTGCCGGTGCCGCCCACACCCAGTGGTGGGACCACGACACCGGCGAGGCGAGGAGGATGGCGGTCGCGTTGGCCAGCAGCGCCGACACGAGATCACCACGCTCGAGCGCCCGTCGGATGGCGATCACCGTGACCAGCAGCATGAGGGCGACTGCGACCAACCACAGCACCGATCCGATCTGTTCGGGCGGACCGAACCGAGCGATGACGGCCTTGAAGGATTCGTTGTTGGCGAAGTAGGCGGGACCGATCCGTCCGGTGTCCGGCAGGGTCTGCGACCAGTACTTCCACGAGGTGCCGGGCAGGACGACGAACGCCAGTGCGGTGAAACCCACGGCGGAGACGACGACGGTTCTGCTCGTTCGCCAGTCCTTCCTGATCAGGAACAGCAGGAGGAAACCGATGGGCGTCAACTTGATCGCCGCGGCGAAGCCGATCAGCAGACCCCGCGGCCAGCGCGGCTTATCGGTGAGCACGTCGGCCGCCACCAGCGCCATCAGAACCATGTTGATCTGCCCGAAGCTGATCGTTTCGCGGACCGGTTCGAGTTGCAGCGCGACCGCGACAGCAATGCCGGTGACGGTCCACGCGGCCCGCGGCTCCAGTTCGGGCCACACCCGACCGAGTGCCAGCCGAAGTGTCACCACCAGGGCGGCGATCGACACCAGGGCGAACAGCAGTTTGCCGATCCCGAGGGGAAGCCAGGCCAGCGGCACGAACAGCATCGCCGACAACGGGGGGTAGGTGAAGGGCAGTCCGAAGTCGCCGGTGACCGGAGGCAGCGCACCGTAGATGTCGTCGCCGTCGAGCAGCACCGTCGCGCCCATGCGGTACACCAGCAGGTCGATGTAGTCGTTCCCGGCGAGCAGGACGAGCGTCAGCGCGGCGGACGCGACCAAGGCAGCCGCCGCAACTGCGGTGCCGGCCCGACTGCCGAGGAAACGCTCGGACGACGTTCGCTCGGCTCGGTTTTGCCCTGGATGCCGCATTTGGTCACCCTAGTGGTCACGCGAACGGCTGGGTCCGGAACCGCGGACACGGAAGGCCTGTTGTATCGGCTCGGCGCGTGTCGGCAGATCTGCCACGGTATCCGGAAGGTTCTTCAGCTCGAAAAGAATTGACGCTGACGGTTCCTCGGAACCGTCGATTCACCAACCCTTGACCGCAGTCCCGTCCCACAGTGGATCGGACAACAGTTCCGGTGCCGGACCGACGAAGGCGCGCGCGGCATCGATGTCGTCGGTGAGGGTGAAGCGCAGCCATGCGGTGAGGTAGCCGCGGAATCCACCGCCGTCGGTGGGCCAGTTGTGCCCCACCCCCAGCAGGCGGCCGCGGGCGGCGGGCCCCGGGCTCACCGCGTGATACGCGGCCTGCGGTATGGCCGTCGAGACCGGATCCTCGGCGCCGGTCACGTAGAACACCGGACCTGTCAGCAGAGCCACGTCGATCACGTCGACGGGCCGAGTGGCCCACCACGGATCGGGCAGGTCGAGCACGGCGGTGGAGGTGATCAGTCCGTCGGAGTCGGTGCTGGCGTTGATCGATCCGCCGGCGCCCTGCGAATGCCCGACGGCGGCGACGTGCGCGACGTCGATGCGGTCGTGAAAGACGCTCTCCGGGTTGTCGTTCTGCGCCAGAACGTAGCGCGCTGCCGCCAGGATCTCGGTCCCGTCGCCGGTGACGCTGCTGTCGGCGACCACGACGACGAAGCCCCACGAGGCCAGGTGGCGGAGCAATTCCTCGTACTGCTCGTACGTTGCGTAGCTTCCGTTGCCGAAGGTGACCACCGGATGGCGGTCCGTGCTGGTGGCGATGTCGGCGGGGTGGAAGATCTGGTATCCGGGCACCGCAACCGATGTGACGGCGTGGAGGCCGGTGGCGGCGTAACGTTCGCTGACGGGTTGCCGTTCCGGTGCAGCGGGAGCCGCCGGCGTCGTGGGACCTGTCGCGGGAACCGATGCGAGTGCCGGCACCGAGAGTCCGGACGCCATCGGCATCGCGATCATTGCGGCGACGAGCAGTGTCCGGGTGCGTCGGATGGCGAGGGGCGGTCGTCGTAACGTCACGAACGGACCCTACTCAGTGTCGGCGCAGGAGAGGTCGTAGTCTCGTGGCTGCTGGGTGATTCGCCTGGTTCCGTCAGCTATCCGGAGGTGGCGCCGTGAGCGCGTTGTCCGACCCGAACACGCTCCCGCCCTATGCAATCCTGCCCGATCTGCCCCTCGACGAGGACGACCGCACCGAGCTCGGCCAGCAGATCTGGGCTCAGCTCGTCACCGGCCGAGACGACGTCGACGACTTCATCGACTTCTACAGCGAGGACTACGACCTCACCGAGGAGCAGCTCGAGGCGGCGTTCGGCGCGTTCCGCGCGGCCCGGCTGCGCCAGCAGGCGGAGATTGGGGCGTACACGTCCCGCACGATCGCCGCGTTCGAGGAACTCAATGCCAACGGCGTGGTCGCCCGTGTGGACTTCTCCTGCTGTGGCAGTTGCGCATCCGGTGAGATCTGGGGCGAGCGTGACGACAGCCGCCACTGGCAGGGCTATGTGTACTTCCACCAGCAGGACACCGACCGTCTCGTCGAGGACGGCCAGACCTACATCGGCTACGGCGCGTTTCCGCCCGAAACGCACGACGAGGCCGCCTATGACGCGCTCAGCGAAGAAGCGAAGGAAGCTCTCTACGCTGCCGATGTGAAGCGCCTACTCGACGACGTGGTGTTTCCCGTTCTACGGCGGCACGGCATCGAGCCGGAATGGAACGGCGACCTGGGTACGCGGGTGCTGCTCGGGAACGCCGACTGGTACGCGCCGATCGAGGCGTAGCCGGTTCGATTCCTCTCCGTCCGAGTCGACGGCGGCCCGAGCTTGGTCTGTGGCAGGGGTTCTGCGGCACGTCAGCATCTGGTGTGCGCCTCTCTGGAATTCGTAGTCGACTTCGACGACGTGGCCGGTGATGCCGCGGGTCCGCAGCTCGGCGAGTAGCTCGTCGAGTCGCGGGTAGGGCGCCGACGATCCCGCGGCCACCAGCGGAAAGATCCGCAGCTCGTCGCGGGCGACGCGCATCAGCTCACCGATCGCGTCGACGTGGAAGGTGTGATCGAGTCTGTCGGAATAGCTGAACAGTAGGTGCGAGCTGAGCACCAGATCGAAGCTGGCGTCTGCGAACGGCAACGAAGGCAACCGCCCGGCGACGTAGTGGTGCGGGTACTGGCGAATGTGGGCGGCGAACTGCCGGGCGGCTTGTTGCCGGGTGCGCTGGTGCTCGTCGGGATCGGCGAAGAACGTCCACTTGTACTGCTCTGTATGTGCGCGGACGTATCGATTTCCGCGATCCGTCTCGGTCGCTGCCATGCCGGCGAGGTCGTCGGCCGCTTGCGCGGAATATGCTACGTCGCAAGCGGTCACGTCGCCGCCGAGCCTGTTCACTTCACTGGTGAACCCAGCGGCACCGCCGGGGCAGTCCAGGATCCGCACGGCCAGGTCATCGTCGGTGAGGTTGAACATGGCGCGGTATTCGCCGAGCGAGCGGGAACTGATCAGCATCTCGCCGATGCCGGTGGTGCGAACAGGATCGTCGTCGACGGTCATGGGGTGGTCCTCTCGATGCGGGGCCACCCCACCGCGTCAACCGGGATGAATGCCGTCATACAGGCGAGGATCGTCGGCCGCGCGGGAGGCGGCCGGAAAACACAGTTCAAGGCCGCTGGGAAAGCGGCCACCAGAGCTGCGCGAAGGTCATCACAGGCACATTAGAGCACACATCGGTGAGATCGCCGGTTCTCGGCCAGGCGGTACGCCCGACGGTTCGTGACAGTGGTCCCCGTATGAGCGAACAGGAGTCGGCGTCGAAATCCACGGACCTCCGGATAGGGCGCCGGGTGGCTAGCTGTCGACCGAGCGGCGGTGCCATCTGGTCGGCTGCCGGAGGTACACCCGTCAGTCGGATTGCGCCCGTAGGGTGTTGGACGTGAGCAGCGCCGAGATCACTGTCGCGACCTGGAACACTGCATGGGCGCCGGCCGACGGCCCGCGGGGCTCAATGGTCCGCCGGCGGCTCGCCGCCACCGACGCGGACGTCTTCGTGGTCACCGAAGGACGGCGGGCACTCCTGCAGGATGGCGGGCACGCTGTCGACGCCGGCGACGACTGGGGGTACCCGCACAGGCCTGACCGCCGCAAGGTGGTGCTGTGGTCCCGCTGGCCGCTCACCGACGTCGGCCGGCTCACCACGGGCGGCGCGGCCGGGCGGGTGGTGACGGCGCTGACCGCGGCACCCGGTGGGCCGATTCGGATTGTCGCCGTGTGCATTCCGTGGACCCACGCGCATGTGAACGGTGGGCGAGGTGACGCCACGGCATGGTCGGAGCACCTGGACTGCCTCGACCAGCTCGACGACCTCGCCGCCCGCTTCGACCCGGCCGTCCCGACGGTGGTGGCCGGGGACTTCAACCAGCGCATCCCCAGGCGCCGGCAGCCGGTCCGGGTCGCCGCCCGACTCGCCGAGGTGATGGACCGGTGGACGATCCACACCGCCGGCGACGTCGAACACGGTCCGCTGATCGACCACATCGCCCCCGACCTGACGTGCACCGAACTGCGCACCTGGCCCGGGCATTCCGCCGAACTCCGGCTCAGCGACCACTCGGGGGTCATGTGCCGGCTGATGCCGGCGGAGCCGACGTCGTAATCCCCGATATCAGCCGGGCAACCCGGGCTAGATGTGATGCCCGGGCACGTTG
>NZ_JPOC01000001.1 GCF_000738775.1 Prescottella defluvii | reverse complement strand
CCGGGCCGCGAACGGATCCTCGCTGTCGTCGAGCACCTCCCGGGCAGCCTCCACGACGGATTCGAGATATGGCTCCACATCGATGTCCGGCACCACCCCGGCATCCCCGGCCCCAGCACCGAGGACAGCTTCGCGCCGCCTACTGAAGACGATGCCATTTTGCGGCGCAGGTCGGCGAATCGTGCCGCCGGTTCGGCTGGTCACCGAATGGCGGAGCTGTCGGCGCCGGGTTTTCGCTGCAAGTCCAAGGTTTGAACGAATGTTCGTTAGGTTCCGTTGCTGGCCGCGCCCCTGTGGCTGCTGCGCGCCCCGGGGGTGCGGACCGCACGCGGAAGGGTCACCGGCCGGCCCACCCCGACCGTGACCGTCACCGCCGGCGCCCTGCCCGACGGCCTCACCCTCACCGACGGCGGCGTGCTGTCCGGCACCCCCACCACCGCCGGCCGCTTCGAGTTCACCGTCACCGCCTCCAACGGCATCGGTGACGACGCCGTGCTGCCGGTGGTCCTCGACATCACCGACACCACCCCGGACCCGGCCGGGTCGATCGGGAGTTTCGGCTCGGTGACCTGGACCTCCTGACCCGCAGCCGGTACCGCCGCACGAATACAGTGGCCGCCCACCCCTCACCGAGGTGGGCCCGCCACCGGCCTTTCGTGCCGACAGCGCAGCAGGACAAGGACGGAGATGTCCTGCTGATCCTCACTGCCTCTCGGAGCCACCCGGTGTTCAGCGCTGACCGCGACGCCCACCGGACACGAGGGCCAAGGCCGCGGAGGTGACGGCCGCACCGGTCTGGACGATCGACGACAGCCGCGCGGCTCGTTCGAGGTCGGCGACGACCGGCGGCCGACCCGAGCCGAGGGTGGGCCGCATCTCCACGCCGTGCGCGTATTCGGTGCGTCCGCCCAGTTGGATTCCGAGCGCGCCCGCCGTGGATGCCTCGGCGACGCCGGCGTTGGGGCTCGGATGATTGGACGCGTCGCTCCGCCACGCGTCCAGGGCTCCGCGGGCCGAGCCGCCGACGAGCGGCGCCACCGCCACGGTGACCGCGCCGGTGAGACGGGCGGGCGCCAGGTTCACGACGTCGTCCCAGCGCGCCGCGGCCCAGCCGAACCGCCCGTACCTGTCGTTGCGGTAGCCGATCATCGCGTCGAGGGTGTTCGATGCGCGGTACGCCAGCAGCCCGGGCACTCCGGCCACCGCACCCCAGAAGAGGGCGCCGACGGTCGCGTCCGAGGTGTTCTCCGCCACCGATTCCAGGCTGGCGCGGGCCAGGCCGTCGGCGTCGAGCACGCTGGGATCGCGTCCGCACAGCGACGGCAGCAGCGCGCGCGCCGAGTGCAGGTCACCGGATTCGAGGTGTCGGGCCATGGTGCGCCCGGTGCCGGCGAGCGAGGTGCCGCCGAGGACGGTCCACGTCGCCGCGGCGGTCACCGCGGCCTCCCCCACCCACCCGGCGCGTCTTCCGAGGCGGTCGGCGACGACTCCGACGGCGGCGGTCGCGCCCACCAGGATCGCGGTGTGCGCGGCACCGGACAGCCGACTGTCGGCGTACGTCCGCTTCTCCAGTTCCATTGCGACCAGGCCGAATCCGGCGACCGGATGCCACCGGCGCGGGTCCGCGAACACCCGGTCCGCGGCGTAACCCAGGATCAGGCCGGCAGCCCTCGCGGTGGAGCTCGAACGGCGAACGGCGGGGTCCTGACGGGAGTTGCGAAGCACGACGGTAGTTCTATCACCGCACAGATCAGCGTTCGAACCCGCGACGCATGTCGTCGACGATCCGCGGCCGGTCCAGGGTCGAGGGCTCGAGGTCACGGCGTTGGCGGTCGAGGGAAAACACCGATGCGGCCGCGAGGGTCGCCTCGTCGAGGAATTGCCGCGGCGCGGCCGTCGGCGACAGTTCCAGTCCCGGAGCCGGGCCCGCCTGCGCGAGTACGTATCCCCAGTCACCGAAGCTCGGCACCAGGACGTGGTACGGGGTCACGCCCAGACCGACCGATTCGACGGTGGACACCGTGCGCCAGTACGCGTCCGGGGTGGAGTACGGGCTGCCGGACTGCACGACGACGAGTCCGTCGGGAGCGAGCACGGTCGACACGAGCCCGTAGAACTCCGTCGAGTACAGCCGCCCCAGCGTCGGGGTGTCCGGGTCGGGCAGGTCGACGATCACCGCGTCGAATCCGCCGCCCGGCTGGTCGCGCAGCCACCGGAACGCGTCCGCGACCACGACCGTCACCCGCTCGTCGTCGAGCGCGCCGGCGTTGAGGTTCCGCAGTCGGCTGTTCGCGAGGTCGATGACGGCCGGATCCAGCTCGACCTGGACGACCTCGCGGATTCCGTCCTGCCGCAGTACCTCCCGCGCGGCGAGGCCGTCTCCGCCGCCGAGGATCAGGACCCGCTCCGGGTTCCGGGCGAGGACCGGGTACACGAGCGCCTCGGTGTAGCGGTGCTCGTCGCGACTCGAGAACTGCAAGTCGCCGTCGAGGTACAGCCGGACGTCGCCGGACCGTTCGGTGACGACGATCTCCTGGTACTGCGACCGCTGTGCGTGCACCACCGGGTCGGGATAGAGCCGTTGCCGGGACGTGGTCTCGATGTCCGACGCGCGCACCAGCAGCGTCGCGAGCAGCGCCGAAGCGAGCAGCAGAGCCACCATCGACACCGCCCGCGCCATCGGCCGCAGGTGCCCGCGCAGCAGGAACAGGGCCGCGACCGCGGCGGCGACCAGGTTCACCATGCCGGTGAGCGCGGTGCCGCGGATCAGCCCGGCCGCCGGCAGCAGCAGGAACGGCCAGGCCAGACCGCCGACCAGTGCGCCCGCGTAGTCGGCCGCGTTGAGGTTGGCCAGCACCTTGCCGGTGTCGGCGGCATCGCCGCGGCGACCGGTCTGCAGCAGCGTCATCAGCAGTGGGACCTCGGCGCCGACGAGCATGCCGATCGCCGCGGTGGCGAGCACCAGCACCCAGGTCGACGAACCGAGGAACGTGAACGCCACGTACAGCGCGGCGGCACTGACACCGCCGACCAGCCCGAGCACCACCTCGACCGCCACGAAGGCGGGCGCGGGCCGATCCAGCAGCGGCTTGGCGGCCAACGCACCGAGTCCGAGCGCCGCCACGAAACCCGCCACGATCAGCGAGGTTTCGGTGATGCCGCCGCCGGTGAGGCTCGCCGACAACGTCAGCAGCGCGAGTTCGTACACCAGCCCACACGCCGCGCAGGCGGCGACGGCCGCCAACAGCAGCACCCGGGAGCGCCGGCCCAGCACGGGCGCGGACTCCACCGGCACCGGATCCGGGTGTGCCGCCGCGGTCACGACAGGGCTGCGGCGTTGACCAGGCCCACCGAGAACAGGGTCACCGCGACCGCCCACGCCGCACCGCACATGCGCGGCTCGGCCACCAGGGCGACGAGGCGCCCAGGCAGCAGCACGTTCATGATCGCCAGCGCGGCCGCCTGCAACACCACACCGACGACGCCGTACACCAGCGAGTCGACCAGTCCCTGCGCGAATCCGTCGGAGCTGGTGAGGATCGCGGTGACGACGATGACCGCCAGCGCCAGATGGTTGGCGCCGAGCAGCAGCGCCGCGTTGGGGTTCTTCTCGACGTACACCTGGTGACGCAGGTTCCCCGGCGTGAGCGCGTCGAGCATCGCGAAGCCGGTGGCGAGGACCGCAACTCCCACCGCGAAGTACGCCAGGGTGGCGAGCACCCCGCCGAAGAGCAGGCCTACATCGACGGTGCCGACCTCGGTGGCGGCGGCCAGGTTCGTGACGGTCATGTTCGCGCTCCCCGATAGGTATGTGGTGGATGTCATTTCGCGCCTCCGGAACCGCCGGAGGTGTTGCCCGCTGCCGGCGATCCGGGCGTGAACCCGGGACCGAGGTAGACGAAGTGCCCGCCGCGGTAGCGTCCGTCGAGGTCCTCGACCGCGACGGTGCTGCCGCCTTCGGCGGCCGGGCCGACGGTGACGATGTCGTCGTTGTAGCGCAGGTACTCGTTGTTGCCGTCCGCCTTCCGCGCAGCCGGCTCGTCGTCTTCGATGATGCGGTTCACGGTGGTGCCGACCGGGTCCGGCGAGTAATAGGTGGTGACATCGCCCTGCGTGCCCCGGCTCTCGAACTTGTCGGCGAGATGATCGCGGACGCTGCCACCGCATCCCGCGGTGAGCAGTGCCGCGGCCACCAGGACCGCCACGGCCGCGCCGCGCCTCACGGCCGCCACCGGCTCTCGGTCTCGACGATCACACCATCGGCGGCGCCCGGGTACAGATGCCACGTGCGCCAACGCCACTCGCCGGCGTCGGCCAGCCCGGTCAGCACGGTGAGGGCGTCCCCGTCGCCGGGAAACGCCGCGCACAGCCAGTTGCCGAGTGCCGACTGTTCCCGTAGCTGCTGCGCGCGATGCCGGAGTTCGTCGGCGCCGACCCGCTCGGTGCGGGAGGTGAACCGATAGCCGCGTCGTTCCTCGAGGGCGGGCAGACGACGGCCGCCGGACCGGACCGCGTCGCACGAGACCTGTTCGGTCAGAGTGCCGTCGGCGGCCGCTGCGGTGACCACGTGGGACGCGCCGATGATTCCGAGGGTCAGCTCCCCCGCGTCCGCGTCGTGCAGTCGCAGTTCGACGAGCGTCTCCGGTACGGGTGCGTCGAGCACCAGACCCAGGGCATCTGCGGAGACGTCGGTGGGAAGCACGTCGAGTAAGTGGACGCTCACTGCGCGGGACCGGAGTGGATGACGGTGAGTTCCCCGCGGGTGACGGCCCGGCCGGTCGACACCTCCCACGACGCGGTCCTGGCCCAGCGCTCGAACCCGAGCAGACCCGTCTTGTCGGCGGTCTCGTAGTCGGCGTAGTCCATCGACCCGGACGACGCCGTCCCGGTGGTGCCCTCGGCGGTGAACCGCGCGGTGCCCGACTCGATCTTCCGGTACACCCGGTCGTCGAGGATCACGTCGCCACCGGGTTCGAGGCCCGTGCCCTCACGCCTCATCCACAGTGTCAGCTCGAGGTCGCCCTCGTCGTCCTCGACGGTGAGCCAGCGGCGACCGGTGGAGCCGTCGAGCAGGTGCTCGCGCCACTGGTAGCCCTCCTCGTCGAGGACGATGGTGCCGCGCACGACGTGGTCGATGCCCGCGTACGTGACGATGTCGCCGACGCCGATCTTGTGCGGGTCGTAGACCTCCGGGTAGTCGGCGAGCGGGTCGACTCGTCGCGCAGGTCCCGACGGCGTGCGGGTCCGGAAGACGAACACCGCGATCCCCGCGACGATAACCAGGACTACCAAGACAATCAGGACAAGCGTCAGCACGGGTCTCCCCACAGTTGGATGCGATGTGCCCGCAAGATTACCGAGCGGTACCGGCCGGCCCGTCCCCACCGTCACCGGATTCGCCTCCCAGCAACCATTCCTCGAACGACGGGTTGCACAGGCACGCCGGCGAGCGTCGCAGTCGGAGCAACGCCACCGCACCGGCCGGGTCCGCCTCCCCCGACAGCACCATGGCCCGGGCGGCGATCAGACTCGACCGGTTGAGCCCCACCTGGCAGTGGACGAGGACCGGGCCGGTCTTGCGGCACGCGTTCACCCACGCCGCGAGGGCGTCGACCTGCTCGAAACCCTGATCGGCGCTGTCGTACATCCGCACGTAGGCCTCCGAGTCGACGCTGTGCGCGATCTCGTACTGCTCCCACGGGTACAGCGACACCAGGTGGGTGACGAACGTGGGCAGCAGCAGACCGTCGCGGCACCCGCCCTGCCACAGGTTCGGGGCGATCTCGCTGATCACCGGAACATCGAAGGGCAGGTGTCCGTGCGCGGTGATCCCGACGAGATGCTGCCGCATCGGGTCGAGGCTTATGTCGATCGCAGTGGGATCGACGGAGTCGTCGTTCACGCTCGGTGTCCGTTCACTATCGCAGGCAGGGGTTCGCAGCCAGAGATTCCAGTATCGCCCGGTTCCCGATCGTCGGGTGCCCGGAGATTTCCCCGGCCGTTTCGGCGATCCCGCGGTCGGGTTCGGGCTAGGCTCCCCCCGACGCGCAGCCTGAGCGCGAGAAACAACCTGGGGGTCCGAAATGCCCGATCGATCAGTCATGCCCGCGCGGAAGCCGACGAATTGGGTTGCGGGAGCGGTCGCCGCTGCGGCCGCTGTCGCGATCGCCGCGGGCGGGGCCGGGGTGGCGTCCGCCGCCGAGGCCGGCTCGTCCGGATCGCTCGACGTATCCCCGTCGCGGATCCTGGCGGACAGCGTCTACAAGGTCGGCTTCGACGTTCAGCCGGGCACGTACAGGACGGCCGGCGCCTGGCCCGGCAGCCTGCTGCCCTGCTCGTGGACCCGCATCGAGACACTGCCCCTCGGCGGAATCAACGCGATCGAACGCGGGGTTTCCTACGGGCCGGTCACCGTCACGATCGGGCCGGACGACGACGGCTTCGAGACGGCCGGCTGCCGCGGGTGGAATCCCGTCGTCGAGCCGGGCGCCGACGGCGGAACGTCGGGTGGTTCACTCGACTTCGGGTCACTGAGTACGGGTTCGCTCGGCTCCTGATCGAGCTCCCCGGAACGCCCCGCCCTGCGCGGGGCGTTCCGCGTTTCACCCCCGCAGGCCTGCCGGCCGCGGGGCGCATCCGGCTGACGTGTCCGCTTCGTCTGCTATTCATGTGCCATGCGTAGAACTCTTCTGACCGGCATCGCAGCACTTGCACTCGTCGTAGCCGGATGCTCCTCCGACGGGCCCGAGACCACCGCGTCGGCCACGTCCTCGACCACTGCCCCGTCGACCTCCGAACAGGTGGATGCGTCAGCCACAGCGGACATGCCCACCGGGAAGGCTCTCTTCGCTGAAGTCTGCGCAGGTTCGAAGGAGTTCTTCCAGGGCGCCGAGGAACTCTCCGAGATGATGGGCGAACCGTGGGATCGGGACAAGGCAGCCGATGAGTTCATGGATCTGATCGAGCATCCCGAGAACTACCCGGATCTCCAGGCGATGGCCGCAGAATCTGGCAGTCCCGTGGACAACGAGGAATGGGATCAACTGAGCAAGTCGGATCAGGAGCAGATCCGCAAGGCCATCTACGCGGCCGCGAAGGGTGAATGCTAGAGGCACTGCTCGAAAACCACGCCCGAACGGGAACTCACGGCACGCAATCAGCGCGAAAGTGTGCCGTGATTTCCCGTTCAGGGGATGCGGTGGGCGCGGAGGGTTTCGAACCCCCGACCGCTGGTGTGTAAAACCAGAGCTCTACCACTGAGCTACACGCCCGAATTCCGGCGGAGAAGTTCCGCCGGAATCGCTTCAGGACTTTAGCGCGGTGAGCGCGTTCTCCCAAGCTGCCTGGTCACGGGGCTCGCCGGGGCCGTTCATCTCCGCGAAGCGGATGATGCCGTCCTTGTCGATCGCGAAGGTGCCGCGGTTGGCGAATCCGAGTTTGTCGTTGAACACCCCGTACGCCTCGGCGATGGCGCCGTGCGGCCAGAAATCCGACAGCAGCGGGAAGGTGTAGCCCTGTTCGGCGGCCCAGATCTTGTGGGTCGGCGACGGGCCCACCGAGATCGCGAGGATCTCGGCGTCGTCGTTCTGGAACTTCGGTAGCTCGTCCCGCACACGGCACAGTTCGCCCTGGCACACCCCCGTGAAGGCGAGTGGGTAGAAGACGAGCAGAACGTTCTTCTTGCCACGGAAGTCGGAGAGCGTGACTTCCTGGTTGTTCTGGTCCTTGAGGGTGAAATCGGGCGCAGTGGCACCCACTTCGAGTGGCATACCTGGTCCTAACTCGGGTACGTCGACGCATCCGTCACGACAAACGTACGCCGCACGGATGAACCGAATGTGGTCTCGACGAGATCAGCGCTTGGGGGCGCGAGCCTTCGGCTGCACCAGGCGGCTGCCGCTCCACATCCCGAGGTTCGCGGCCGACGTCTGAGTCAGGCCGGCGGTGGGTGCGGATTCGGCGATCTCGCTGGGTTCGACATGCCCGGACTGGCCGGTCTTGGGGGTGAGCACCCACACGAACCCGTCGTCGGACAGCGGTCCGATCGCGTCCATCAGGGCGTCGACCAGGTCACCGTCGCCGTCGCGCCACCACAGCAGCACGACGTCCATGACCTCGTCGGAGTCCTCGTCGACCATCTCCCCACCGATGGCCTCTTCCACCGCCGAACGAATGTCGTCGTCGGTGTCCTCGTCCCAGCCCAGTTCCTGAACCACCATGTCGTGGGTAATGCCAAGCTTCTGAGCGTAGTTCTGAGCGTCCGCCGCGGCGACCACGGTGGTGTCCTCCTCTGTTCGGTGAGTGGCAGGGCCCGAACGGGCCCGACCGACTCCAGTGACGATCGAGCGTCTGTCGATCAATAGGTGAAAGCGAACATGGTCGAAGCCGTTCGCGCAAGCCGACGTCCCCGAAAACCTCGAGAAAATGTGATCGGCGTCGCCTCGGCGACGGCTGTAGGGACGAAATCCTGCCCCCACCGTATCCCGCGACGCGCCGGGGACCGAACAGCAGGAGCGGGGGGTGCCTTCGTATGCCCGATGGTGAAAGATGAGGGCTGCGCCATATTCATATGGAAACTCGGACGTTCCTAACAAGGACCGTCCGGATGGAGCGGACGCGATACCGCGCGTCCCACCACAATGAGGAGCACACCTTGTCAGACCTGATCCAGGGGCCCGCGTCTCAACCGAACGCCGACACACCAGGCGTTTCCGGAGCGGCCTCGTCACCCGCCGCGAACGCGCAACCCGGTACAGACGGCCGGGTCCGCGTCATCCGCGAAGGCGTGGCTTCCTACCTGCCGGACATCGATCCGGACGAGACCACCGAATGGCTCGAATCGTTCGACGGCCTGCTCGACCGATCGGGTTCCGCCCGCGCCCGCTACCTGATGCTGCGCATGCTCGAGCGCGCCGGCGAGAAGCACGTGGCGATCCCCGCCCTCACGTCGACGGACTACGTCAACACGATCCCGACCGAGAACGAGCCGTGGTTCCCCGGCGACGAAGAGGTCGAGCGCCGCTACCGCGCGTGGATCCGCTGGAACGCCGCGATCATGGTGCATCGCGCGCAGCGGCCCGGCGTCGGCGTCGGCGGCCACATCTCGACGTACGCATCGTCCGCGGCGCTGTACGAGGTCGGTTTCAACCACTTCTTCCGCGGTAAGGACCACCCGGGCGGCGGCGACCACATCTTCGTGCAGGGCCACGCCTCGCCGGGCATCTACGCCCGCGCCTTCCTCGAGGGCCGCATCCCGGCCGAGCAGATGGACGGCTTCCGTCAGGAGGCCAGCCACGCGCAGTCCGGCGGCGGCCTGCCGTCGTACCCGCATCCCCGTCTGCTGCCCGACTTCTGGGAGTTCCCGACGGTGTCGATGGGCCTCGGCCCGATGAACGCCATCTACCAGGCGAGGTTCAACCACTACCTGGACGACCGCGGCATCAAGGACACCGCCGATCAGCACGTGTGGGCGTTCCTCGGCGACGGCGAGATGGACGAGCCGGAGTCGCGCGGCCTCGCGCACGTCGCGGCCACCGAGGGCCTCGACAACCTGACCTTCGTCATCAACTGCAACCTGCAGCGCCTCGACGGCCCGGTCCGCGGCAACGGCAAGATCATCCAGGAGCTGGAGTCGTTCTTCCGCGGCGCCGGCTGGAACGTCATCAAGGTCGTGTGGGGCCGTGAGTGGGACTCGCTGCTGCACGCCGACAAGGACGGCGCGCTCGTCAACCTGATGAACGAGACGCCCGACGGCGACTTCCAGACGTACAAGGCCAACGACGGCGCGTTCGTCCGCGAGCACTTCTTCGGCCGCGATCCGCGGACCAAGGCTCTGGTCGCGGACCTCTCCGATCAGGAGATCTGGAACCTCAAGCGCGGCGGGCACGACTACCGCAAGATCCACGCGGCGTACGCGGCGGCGATGGCGCACAAGGGCCAGCCGACGGTGATCCTGGCGCACACCATCAAGGGCTACACCCTCGGCAAGCACTTCGAGGGCCGCAATGCCACGCACCAGATGAAGAAGCTGACGCTCGACGATCTCAAGCGGTTCCGCGACATCCAGCGCATCCCGATCTCCGACGCCGAGCTCGAGAAGGATCCGTACCTGCCCCCGTACTACCACCCGGGGCCGGACTCACCGGAGATCCAGTACATGCTGCAGCGCCGCAAGGCACTCGGCGGGTTCCTGCCGTCGCGCCGCAACGATGCCGCGCCGCTCCCGCAGCCCGCGGACAAGACGTACGACGTCGTCCGCAAGGGTTCGGGCAAGCAGGAGGTGGCGACGACGATGGCCGTCGTGCGCATCCTCAAGGAACTGTTGCGGGACAAGGAGATCGGCAAGCGGATCGTGCCGATCATCCCCGACGAGGCCCGCACGTTCGGTATGGACTCGTGGTTCCCGTCGCTGAAGATCTACAACCGCAACGGTCAGCTGTACACCTCCGTCGACGCCGAACTGATGCTCGCGTACAAGGAGAGCTCGGTCGGCCAGATCCTGCACGAGGGCATCAACGAGGCCGGTTCGACGTCGTCGTTCACCGCGGTGGGCACGTCGTACGCCACCCACGGCGAGCCGATGATCCCGGTGTACATCTTCTACTCGATGTTCGGCTTCCAGCGGACCGGCGACGGCCTGTGGGCGGCGGCGGACCAGATGGCCCGCGGTTTCGTGCTCGGCGCCACCGCCGGACGCACCACCCTGACCGGTGAGGGCCTGCAGCACGCGGACGGCCACTCGCTGCTGCTGGCGTCGACCAACCCGGCGGCCGTCACCTACGATGCGGCGTTCTCGTACGAGATCGCGCACATCGTCAAGGACGGTCTGCGCCGCATGTACGGCGGCACCCCGGGCGTGGACGGCTTCGGTGGAGAGAACATCTTCTACTACCTGACCGTCTACAACGAGCCGTACCAGCAGCCCGCCGAGCCGGAGAACCTCGACGTCGAGGGCCTGCTCAAGGGCATCTATTTGTTCAAGCCGGCCGAGGTTTCCGGGCCGCGGGCCCAGATCCTGGTCTCGGGCGTCACGATGACGGACGGCCTGCGCGCCCAGAAGCTGCTCGCCGACGAGTGGGGCGTCGCCGCGGACGTGTGGTCGGTGACCTCGTGGGGCGAGTTGCGCCGCGACGGCGTCGAGTGCGAGCGCGAGGCGCTGCGCAATCCGGGCGTCGACGCACCGGAGGCGTACGTCACGAAGGCGCTCTCGCAGGCGCAGGGCCCGTTCGTCGCCGCATCCGACTGGATGCGCGCGGTGCCGGACCAGATCCGTCAGTGGGTGCCCGGCGCGTACACGACGCTCGGCACCGACGGGTTCGGCTTCTCCGACACCCGCCCGGCAGCGCGACGCTTCTTCAACGTCGACGCCGAGTCGATCGTCGTCGCGGTGCTCTCGGCGCTGGCGAAGTCCGGTGAGATCGACCGCGCCCGGGCTGTCGAGGCGGCGGCCCGCTACCGGATCGACGACGTGCTCGCCGCTCCGAAGCAGACGTCGGATCCCGGCGTCGCCTGAATCCGCGCGATCAGGCCACTGATCGGCAACTGAACCACGCCCGCCGCCTGCACGAGTGTCCCGAGGACGCCGTGCAAGCGGCGGGCGTAAGTTCCTTTCATGGCCGAGGATCAGCCCGAGACGTCGAACGGCTCCGCGGAGCCGCCCGCCCTGCGTGAGGCACCGGCGCCGACCCCGGCGCGGCGTGTCCGTTATCAACCCCCGACCCCCGGGACGGGAGGTCGGCCCACCCGCGATTCCCTGCCCGACGCGCTGCTGCGCCGGGTCAAGCAGTTCTCCGGGCGGCTGTCCACCGAGGCCATCGCCTCGATGCAGGATCAGCTGCCGTTCTTCACCGACCTCGATGCCGAGCAGCGCGCGAGCGTCCAGATGATCGTCCAGAGGTCGGTCGTCAATTTCCTCGAGTGGCTCACCGACTCCGACAGTGACATCCGCTTCACCATCGACGCCTACCAGGTGATTCCGCAGGACCTCGCCCGCCGACTGACACTGCGGCAGACGGTCGACATGGTGCGGGTTGCGATGGAGTTCTTCGAGCAGCGTCTCCCGGCGCTCGCCCGCAACGACCGACAACTCGTGGCGCTGACCGAGGCGATCCTGCGCTACGGGCGGGAACTCGGTTTCGCGGCCGCCTCGGTGTACGCCAGCGCCGCCGAGTCCCGCGGCGCGTGGGACACCCGGCTCGAGGCGCTGGTCGTGGACGCGGTGGTGCGCGGCGACACCGGCGCGGATCTACAGTCCCGGGCCGCGACCCTGAACTGGGACGCCACCGCGCCGGCGACCGTCATCGTCGGGACGCCGCCACCGGAGGTGGGCGTGTCGGTGATCGGCACGGTGCACAGCACGGCGCAGCGGCACGACCGCGGGGCGCTCGCGGTGATCCAGGGCGACCGGCTCGTCCTGGTCGTCAGCGGCGAACTGCACGGCAGCAAGGCCGCGCGCGAGTTCATGACCGATCTGATGGCCGCGTTCTCCGCCGGCCCGGTGGTGATCGGTCCGACCGCCCCGAGTCTGGGGGCCGCGCACTTCAGCGCCACCGAGGCGCTGGCCGGCATGGAGGCCGTCGCGGGGTGGCGCGGCGCTCCGCGGCCCGTGTTCGCCGCCGACCTACTACCCGAACGCGCGCTGCTCGGCGACACCGCGGCCGTCGTCGCTCTGAACGAACGTTTGATCCAGCCACTGTCGGCCGCCGGCTCCGCGCTGTCGGACACGCTCGACGTGTACCTGGATTCCGGTGGGGCCGTAGAGGCTTGTGCCCGTCAGCTGTTTGTTCATCCAAATACTGTCCGGTATCGGCTGAAGCGAATTGCGGAAGTAACCCGGAGGGACCCGACCAACTCGCGGGACGCGTATGTGCTCCGCGTCGCAACCACGGTGGGCCGACTTGCCCAAACACGTCACGAAACGTCGACTTCCGACACATCAGTCACAAAATTCACATTTAGGAATGTCGGGACGTAACACGGGGGCGCCCGTTTTCGATAGCGGCGCCCGACGTGCATTTTTGTAGGAAACCTACAAAACACGTGTCCAGGTTTCATTCCCGACAACATCTCGCGCCACCGGGCGACGGTGTTCCCTTATATGCGTGATTTCGTTGCTAGCCCCGGGTCAGGGCTCTCAGACCCCCGGCATGCTCAGCCCCTGGCTGCAGCTGCCGGGCGCACACGATCGCGTTGCCCTGTGGTCGAAGGCCTCCGGCCTCGATCTCCTACGCCTCGGCACCACCGCCTCGGCCGACGAGATCACCGATACAGCAGTGACACAGCCTCTGGTCGTGGCTGCCGCGCTCCTCGCCTACGAGGAGCTCGAACGTCGCGGCCTGATCCCCGCCGACACCGTCGCCGCCGGTCATTCCGTCGGCGAACTCGCGGCGGCAGCCGTCGCCGGCGTCCTCTCCTCCGACGATGCGGTGATGCTCGCCGCGATCCGTGGCGGCGAGATGGCGAAGGCCTGCGCTCTCGAGCCCACGGGGATGTTCGCGGTCCTCGGTGGGGACGAGGACATCGTCCTGTCCCGGCTCGAGGAACTCGATCTCACACCGGCCAACCGCAACGCGGCGGGCCAGATCGTGGCGGCCGGGCGGCTCGATGCCCTCGAGCAGCTCGCCGCGAACCCGCCGGAGAAGGCCCGCGTGCGGGCGCTTCCGGTGGCGGGTGCGTTCCACACTCGGTTCATGGCGCCCGCTCAGGACGCCGTGGCCGAGGCCGCGTCGCGGATCACACCCAACGATCCGTCCCGCACCCTGCTCTCCAACTCGGACGGCGCGCCGGTGACCTCCGGCGCCGATGCCCTGACTAAGCTGGCCGCGCAGGTGACCCGACCTGTGCGCTGGGACCTGTGTACCGCGAGCCTGCGGGCCGCCCAGGTCTCGGCGATCGCGGAACTCCCCCCGGCAGGCACCCTGATCGGGATCGCCAAGCGCGAAATGCGCGGTACCCCGAACACGGCGCTCAAGGAACCCGGGGATCTGTCCGCACTGACCGAGTTCACCGAAGTCGGTTAGCTTGCTGCGCGCTCACGATGCGCGCACCGGGTCGGCCCCGGTCGGCCCGGACCATCGAAAACGACACATCGAATGAAGAAGGGAGCCACTCAGTGGCCACCAACCAGGAAGAAATCATCGCCGGCCTCGCTGAGATCATCGAGGAGGTCACCGGAATCGAGCCGTCCGAGGTGACCATCGAGAAGTCCTTCGTCGACGATCTCGACATCGACTCGCTGTCCATGGTCGAGATCGCGGTGCAGACCGAGGACAAGTACGGCGTGAAGGTTCCGGACGAGGACCTCGCGGGCCTGCGCACCGTCGGCGACATCGTCGCGTACATCCAGAAGCTCGAAGCCGAGGGTGGCGACACCGCCGAGACCGTCAAGGCCAAGCTCGAGGCCGCCAAGAACGACGACGAGTGAGCCAACCGTGACTTCCGCTTCTGCCCGAGGGCGATTACCGAACATCGTCGTCACCAGCCTTGCGGCTACGACGTCGGTAGCCGGAGATGTGGATGGCACGTGGAAGGGCCTGCTGGCCGGTGAGAGCGGCATCGACGTTCTCCACGGCTCGTTCGTCGAAGAATTCGATCTCCCGGTGCGTTTCGGTGGCCAACTCAAGGTCCCGTTCGACGACGCGCTGAGCCGGGTCGAGATTCGACGCATGAGCTTCGTGGAGCGACTCGCTCTCGTTCTCGGTCGACAGGTCTGGCAGAACGCCGGCAGCCCCGAGGTCGACAAGGATCGACTCGGGGTTGTCATCGGCACCGGACTCGGCGGCGGCGAAGCTCTCGTCGACGCCGTCGACAAGCTGCGCGAGGGCGGATACCGCAAGGTGTCGCCGTTCGCGGTTCAGATGGTGATGCCGAACGGTCCGTCGGCCACCGTCGGACTCGAACTCGGCGCGCGCGCCGGTGTCATCACGCCGGTCTCGGCGTGTTCGTCCGGGTCGGAAGCCATCGCTCATGCGTTCCGCATGATCGCGATGGGAGACGCGGACATCGTCGTCGCGGGTGGTGTCGAGGGCAGCATCGACTCGGTACCGATCGCGAGTTTCGCAATGATGCGTGCACTCAGCACTCGCAACGACGACCCGAAGGCGGCCTCGCGCCCCTTCGACAAGGACCGGGACGGGTTCGTCTTCGGTGAGGCCGGAGCCTTGATGATCCTCGAGACGGAGGAACATGCGAAGGCACGCGGGGCGACAATCCACGCGCGCCTGCTCGGTGCCGGCATCACCTCGGACGGCTTCCACATCGTGGCGCCCGATCCGGAAGGCACGGGCGCGGCACGCGCCATGACCCGCGCCATCGAGACCGCTGGTCTCGCCAAGTCCGACATCAAGCACGTCAACGCACACGCGACCGCAACCCCCATCGGCGACATCGCCGAGAGCATCGCCATCAAGGCGGCGGTCGGCACGCATCCTGCGGTGTACGCGCCCAAGTCGGCACTGGGCCACTCGATCGGCGCCGTCGGCGCCCTCGAGGCAGTGCTCACCGTCCTGAGTGTGCGTGAGGGCGTCATTCCCCCCACGCTCAATCTCGACAACCAGGATCCCGAGATCGACCTGGACGTCGTCAAGGGTGAACCCCGCTACGGCGACATCGATTTCGCAATCAACAACTCGTTCGGTTTCGGTGGGCACAACGTCGCGCTCGCCTTCGGCCGGGCTTGACCCCCAGCCGAATCCGCTGGACTGCCAGGTGGGGGCCCCGCACCCCGGGGCCCCCACCTGGCAGT